>JBEBGV010000002.1:0-152185 GCA_040081265.1 Vicinamibacterales bacterium | reverse complement strand
ACGGGGATGACCCGGTTGTCGTCCGATTCATCGGTGGCGGGCGGTGGGGCCTGGCGCGTGCACGCCAACAGGCCGGCCGCGGCGAGGGCAAGCGTGACGAGCGCGACTGTCGTGGGCAACCTGAATGAACGCATGGGCCGTGACTCGAGTGACACCGCGATTCTATAGTGGAGTATGGCCTCAGATCCCCGCGACCTCGTTGAACGTCGGCGTCTGTTCATCGAGCGCCAGATTGTCCTGAAGAAAGAGACCGTGAACGTGAAGTTTGCCGGACAATCCCCGCGCGGTCAGGGAGCGGCGAACCGGCACGGGATGCCGAAGCTTCCCGTCGGCCAGCATGAGGTGCGTAACTGGCCGGTGCTGGACCTCGGCGCGCAGCCGGAGATCCCGCTGCGCGACTGGCGGCTCGAGGTCTCCGGCCTGGTCGAGAACCCGCTCTCGCTCACCTGGGACGACTTCATGGCGCTGCCGCAGGCCGACGAGGTGAGCGACTTCCACTGCGTGACCACGTGGAGCCGGTTCGACAACCGGTGGCGGGGCGTGCGCTTCAAAACGCTGGCGGAGCTGGCGGTGCCGAAAGACGAGGCGCGCTTCGTCCTGTGCACGGGATACGACCTCTGGCCGGGGTCCACCATTCCCTACACGACAAACCTGGAGCTGGCGCGCGCGATGGAAGACGACGTGCTCCTGGTGCACACCTGGGAGGGGAAGCCTCTGCCGCTCGAGCACGGCGGACCCTGTCGGATGATCACTCCCAGGCTGTACGCATGGAAGGGCACCAAGTGGATCCGCCGCATCGAACTGCTCTCAGAAAACCAGCTCGGATTCTGGGAGGAGCGTGGCTACTCGAACACCGCCGAGCCGTGGTACGAGGATCGCTACTCCAGGTAGACAGTCGGCAGTGGGCGGTCGGCAGGATTACCCGACGGCACGGACTGATTCCGCCAGGCGCTTGAGGCCGTCGTCGATGTCGGCGGGCGAGAGCGCGCAGAACGGGAGTCTGAGGAAGCCTTCTCCACCACCGTCGGGAAAGAAGGCGAGGCCGTCCGAGAGATTCAGGGCTCGCGTGGCGGCGCTTTCTCTGACAGCGGTCGTGCTGACGCCCTGGGGCAGCGTGAGCGAGATGAAGAACCCACCGTCGGGCCGGGTCGCCGAGGCATCGGGCATGTACTTGTCGATACCGGCCAGGGTCGCGTCGAGGCGCGGACGGTAGAGTGCCTTCAGACGTTCGACCTGTGGCGGCAGCAAGCCGCGCTGACACCACTCGAACGTGATGGCCTGCGCTACGTAACCAGGCGAGATGTAGGTGTCTTCGGCAACCTTCGCGAGTGCGCCAATCGCAGTGGGCTCACCAATCATGAAGCCCGTGCGTACGCCAGGCGCGATCAGCTTGGTGAACGAACTCATGTGGAGCGTGCGATCGGGAGCGAGCGAGTACAGCGTAGGCTCCTCGGTGCCGCGATATCGGAGCAGGCGATACGGGGCGTCCTCGACGAGCAGGAACCCGTAGCGCTCAGCCAGCGCGACCAGTTGCCGCCGTTTCGCTCCGGAACACGTCGCTCCGGCAGGATTCTGGAAATCAGGGATGACATAGAAGAACTTCGGGACCGTCTTCTGCAGCGCGCGTTCCAGTGCTTCGATGTTGGGGCCGTCCGCTTCGAGCGGGATGCCGACAACGGTCGCACCGTGCCGGCGCAGCAGCCCGATCGTCCGGTCGTAGCTGGGTGATTCGGTAAAGACAACGTCCCCGGGCTTCAACATCTGCAGGCACAGGAATTCAATCAGCTGCAGCGAGCCATTGCTGGTGATGACGCGATCAGCGGGCACGCCCTGCCAGGCCGCGATCCACTCGCGCAGTGGTCCAAAGCCTCGCGACGGTCCGTACTGGAGCATGGCCGGACCGTGCGCCTTGAAGGCTGACGTCGCGGCGTCGATGAGTTCGGCTGTCGGGAACGATTCGTTGGCGGGAACCCCGCGTGTGAAATTGATGGTCTCCATATCCTTTCTATTCTAGGCGAGTCCTCCCGAACGCGGCGCGGGTGGTCGCGGGCTCGATGACGACAGCCGCGACCCCGGCACCGATCGCGACCGAGACGAGCAGCGACGTCAGCGCGCCGTGACCGTCAGTCAGCATCAGGCCAATGGCGGCCATCGCGAGGACGAACACCGCGTCGCTCGCTCCGAGCGCATGCCGGACCCTCGCACGCAGTTCCCCGAGGTGCTGCGGGTAGGTCCACGACGTGAAGCACAGGTGCAGCCGCAGGATCGACGCGATCACGCTCGCGGCCAGGACGACAAGGAAGAGCACGCGCCCCTGCGCTGGCTCGAGAGCAGATCGTGCGGACCACGCCGGGATCAGCATGAGACCGTAGACCACGGCCGCGGTGACCTGGTGGAAACGCCACCACGCCATCGAGTGAGGGTCTCCGCTGGCCCTGGCGGCATGAAGGTTGTCGATGGCGCGCAACATCTCGGACGCGCTCTGAAACCGCGCGGATGGATCGCGCGCCAGGCATCGATCGACGATCGCCTGCAGCTGCGATGGCAGCGCCGCCTGCTCAGGGACTCCGGGATGCCGTCCCGACACCAGTTCTGCCAGCATCACGCCAACGGCATAAATGTCAGCCCGGGCGTCGACATCGGCGCCCGCGAGCTGCTCGGGCGCCATGTACGCGGGCGTACCGGGAGGTCCACCTCTTGTGACCCTGGTCATGGCGAACCGATCAGATCGGGCGATACCGAAGTCGACGATGGTCACCATCTCGCCCGCCTCGGCGTCGCCGGGGGAGACCATGACGTTCTCTGGTTTCAGGTCTCGATGGACGACTCCCGCGGCGTGGGCGGCGGCGAGAGCGCTGAGGATGCCGCGGGTGAAGGTCAGCGCGCGCTGCAAACCGATGGGGCCGCCCGCCATCGCCGATCGCAGCGACTGGCCCGGGATGTATTCGGTGGCCAGCAGCAGGTGCCCGTCGACGTCTTCGAGGCGATAGACCGTCGCGACGCCGGGATGGTGGATGGTCGCGGCGAGCAGCGCTTCGTTCTGCAGCCGGCGCCGCTTCACCGGGTCGTCAGCGTCGGCGCCGCTCACCGCCTTCAGGGCAACATCTCGCTGCAGGCGGTCGTCAAACGCCTTGTAGACGATGCCCATGCCGCCACGGCCCAGCTCACGCTCAATGCGGAACGATCCGATGCGGCTGCCTGGGGAGAGCGCCGGAATGTCACCGGTGACCCTTGGCGGGCCGGCGTCCGGGTGCGGCGAGTCGAGGGGCGAGGGTCCCTCCGCGTCGGCGCGCAGCAAAGCACGCACCTCGCTGGCAATCGCGGCATCCCCGGCCGCCTGCGTCAGCCACGCGTCACGCTGGTCGGGTGCCTGATCGAGCGCGCCCTGAAAGAGCGCTTTGAGCCGCTGCCACTGCTCCGGGGTCATCGCATCGACTACACGGTTCCGGGCTCGAGCCGCTGTCGAAGCCACGCGCGGGCCATCGCCCACTCGCGCTTGAGCGTCGCCGGAGACACACCAACAGCGTCGGCGGCCTCCTCGACGGTCAGGCCGCCAAAGTAGCGCAGCTCGACGATGCGCGCCTGTTCGGGGTCGAAGGTCGCCAGCTCGGTCAGGGCGTCATCGAGCGCGATCACGTCCACCGAGCGGCCCTCATCGACGAGCATCCCAGCGTCTAGCGTCATCCGCTCCGGTGCGCCGCCACGTTTCTGTGCAGCGCGCGCCCGGGCCCGCTGGACCAGGATCTGCCGCATCGACAACGCGGCGATGGCAACGAAATGGGTCCGGTTGGCGAACTCGCGCGGACGTTCCGCGGCTAGTCGCAGATAGGCTTCGTTGACGAGCCCGGTCGCCTGAATCGTCTGACCGGGTCGTTCGTGCCGCATGTAGCGATCGGCAATCCGACGAAGCTCGTCGTAGACCACCGGCATGAGCGACGACAGCTGCCGCTCGTCCTGACTCATCGTCTTTCGATGGTCACCGTCTGGATGACAACGTCAGGAGAGGGACGATCGCGGGCGTCGGTGCGCGCCCGTCCGATCTTGCGAACGACGTCGAGTCCCTCCACAACCTCGCCGAAGATGCTGTGCTTGTTGTCGAGGTGAGGTGTGGGCGCCAGGGTGATGAAGAACTGGCCGCCATTGGTGTTCGGTCCGCGGTTGGCCATCGACAAGATCCCGGCGCGGTCGTGGCGCAGCGACGGGTGGAACTCGTCGGCGAAGTCGTAACCGGGCCCGCCGATGCCCTTGCCGAGCGGGTCGCCGCCCTGGATCATGAACCCGTCGATGACGCGGTGGAAGACGATGCCGTTGTAGTACGGCTCCGTGGACTTCTTGTTGGAGCGCGGGTCGGTCCACTCCTTGGTGCCCTCGGCCAGGCCGACGAAGTTTGCGACGGTGTTCGGCGCCTGTTCGTCAAAGAGGTGAATGGTGAAATTGCCTTCCGAGGTAACGAACTGGGCGTAGACTCCGGCCACGTGAGCTCCTTTGAAATTCGTTCAACACGAGACACCTGAGAATATCACCGGGTAAGTCGATACAATCGCGTAACGCATGAGCGAAATCGCAGCGTCGCGTGATCAGTCGAGCCTCGAGGCTGTGGCCACCGGGGTCAGCGACGACCCGTTCGCCGTCCTCGGGTGGCACCGCGTCCCCTCCGACGCCGGCAACCTGTCCCTGGTCAGGACGATGCAGCCGTCGGCTGAACGCGTCGAGGTTCTGGTCAACGAGCGCGTCGTGCCGATGCTCAGGCGGCACCCGGACGGACTGTTTGAAGCCTCGTGGCCCGAGGCACAGGGCGGCGCGAAGGACTATCGCCTGAGGGTGCACGCGCACGGCACGTCGGTGGACATCGACGATCCGTACCGGTTCGGCCAGCTCCTCAGCGACTACGACCTGCACTTGTTCAGCGAGGGCACGCTGTTCCGGGCCTGGGAGCACCTCGGTGCCAGACGCCGGACGATCGGTGGCACCAGCGGCGTGCACTTCGCCGTGTGGGCACCCAACGCCCAGCGCGTGTCGGTGGTCGGAGACTTCAACGGATGGGATGGACGAATGCATCCCATGCGGAAGCTGATCCCGAGTGGCGTCTGGGAGGTGTTCCTCCCCGGCGTTCCCGATGGCAGCCGCTACAAGTACGAGCTGCGCACCAGTGCGGGACAACTCCTGCTGAAGTCGGATCCGTTCGGGCGCAGGTTCGAGCTTCCACCGCAGACCGCCTCGATCGTCGACTCCGATTCGACCTACTGGTGGCGCGACGAGGAATGGGTGCGCGGACGCGCCGGATTGGGAGGATGGCATTCCCGTCCGATGTCGACCTATGAGATCCATGCCGGCTCGTGGCGGCGTGCCGATGATGGGACGCGGAATCTGACCTACAGGGAACTGGCCGATACGCTGGTGCCGTACCTGCGCGACATGGGCTACACGCACGTGGAGCTGATGCCCATCATGGAGCATCCCTTCACGGCGTCATGGGGCTATCAGGTCATCGGCTTCTACGCGCCGACCAGCCGGTTTGGCTCGCCCGACGACTTCCGCTACTTCGTCGACGAGTGCCACATGAACGGCATCGGCGTCATCCTCGACTGGGTGCCTGGGCATTTTCCGAAGGACGAACACGGACTGGCGTGGTTCGACGGCACCGCCCTCTACGAGCACGCTGATCCCCGCATGGGTGAACACCAGGACTGGGGCACGCTGATCTTCAACTATGGCCGGAACGAAGTGCGCACGTTCCTGTTGAGCAATGCCCTGTACTGGCTCGAAGAGTTTCATCTCGACGGTCTGCGCGTGGACGCCGTCGCCTCGATGCTGTATCTCGACTATTCACGCAAGTCAGGCGAGTGGATTCCCAACCAGTACGGCGGCCGCGAGAACCTCGATGCCGTCGACTTCCTCAAGCAGCTCAACATCGTCACGCACGGTCGGGTGCCGGGGACGATCATGATCGCGGAGGAGTCCACGTCGTGGCCGGGCGTGAGTCGACCCGTGTACACGGGTGGTCTGGGCTTCAGCTACAAGTGGAACATGGGCTGGATGCACGACATGCTCGATTACGTCGAGCACGATCCGGTGTATCGCCGCTGGCTGCACAACTCGATCACGTTCTCGATGCTCTACGCCTTCACCGAGAACTTCGTGCTGCCGTTTTCACACGACGAAGTCGTGCACGGCAAACGATCGCTGGCCGACAAGATTCCGGGCGACAGCTGGCAGAAGCAGGCAACGCTGCGGGCGCTCTTCGGCTACATGTTCGGACATCCCGGTAAGAAGCTGATGTTCATGGGATCCGAGTTCGGGCAGTGGCGCGAGTGGAACCACGACACGAGCCTTGACTGGCACCTGCTCGACTACCCGGGGCACGCCGGGCTTCAGCGGTGGGTACGCGATCTCAACAACGCGTATCGAGACGAGCCCGCGCTCTACGAAGTTGATAACGAGGGTTCCGGGTTCAGCTGGATCGACTGTCACGACCACGAGAACAGCGTCGTCTCGCTGCTGCGTCGGGCGAAGGATCCCGACAACGCCGTGGTGATCATCGCCAACTTCACGCCCGTGCCGAGATACGAATACAAGATCGGCGTTCCTGGCGGCGGCTGGTATCGCGAGATCCTGAACAGCGACGCTGGCGTCTATGGCGGGAGCAACGTCGGCAACGACGGGGGCGTCTGGGCGACGCCCGAGCCGCGCCATGATCTCAGCCACACGTTGACGCTCACGCTGCCGCCACTGTCCTGCATGATGTTCAAGAGATAGTTGCTGGTTGCCGGTTACCAGTTGTTAGTTGCTGGTTGTTAGTGCTTCCGTAGGGCGGGCCTTCACGGCCCGCCGGGCTGTAGGGCGCCCCTTCACGGGGCGCCGTGTGAAACTGAGGCGCGAATATAATCCCGTCACCTCTTGCCCCTGCAACCCGGCTCGCGCCTCGGCCCATATGAAGTTCTCTCTGCCCTCGGGGCCGGGGGCATGGGCGAAGTCTATCGGGCGAGAGACAGCCGGCTCGGGCGCGACGTGGCGATCAAGGTGCTGCCCGCGGGTCTGGCGAGCGATCCGGAGCGGCTGCAGCGCTTCGAGCAGGAGGCGCGCGCGGCTGCGGCGCTCAACCATCCCAACATCCTCGCGCTCTTCGACATCGGCACGCATGCTGACGCCCCGTACCTCGTTACCGAACTCCTCGAGGGCGGCACACTTCGCGATCAGCTCACCGGCCCGCTCCCCGTGCGCAAGGCGCTCGACTACGCCGTGCAGATCGCGCATGGCCTGGCGGCCGCGCACGAGAAGGGCATCGTCCACCGGGACCTGAAGCCGGAGAACCTGTTCGTCACAGAAGACGGGCGGGTGAAGATTCTGGACTTCGGCCTGGCCAAGCTCACGCAGGCGGAGCCAATGGTCGCGGCCGTGTCGGCCTTGCCGACGGCCTTGCCGACGGCAGCGCCGAACACGATAGAGGGGACGGTGCTCGGCACGGTGGGCTACATGTCGCCCGAGCAGGTGCGCGGCGTGGCGGCGGATCACCGCTCCGATCTCTTCGCCTTTGGCACCGTGCTCTACGAGATGCTCTCGGGCCAGCGCGCGTTTCGCGGCGAGACGACGATGGACACGATGACGGCCATCGTGAAGGACCATCCGCCCGAACTACCGGCGGCGGAGCGCAAGATTCCGCCCGCGCTCGTGCGCATTATCGAGCGGTGTCTCGAGAAGAGCCCGGCGGCGCGGTTCCAGTCCACGCGCGATCTCGCATTCGCGCTCGAAGCGCTCTCGACCGCCTCGACGCCATCCGGG
Source organism: Vicinamibacterales bacterium (assembly GCA_040081265.1). GTDB lineage: Bacteria > Acidobacteriota > Vicinamibacteria > Vicinamibacterales > UBA2999 > JBEBGV01. The sequence continues at coordinate 144,406 of JBEBGV010000002.1, read as the reverse complement.
GCGACAGACGCGCTTGCGGCGTTGGCTCCGGTTCGCAGCCGTCGCGAACGTCGCCGGTTCACGGCGGCTCTTGTGGCGGCCGTCGTCGTGGGAGCTGTCGTCACGGCGCTTGGCGCGTGGCTGCTCCGCCCCGCGCCCGTGGAAGCGCCTGAAGTCCGGCTTCAGATGGTTACGCCGCCAGGCTCTCCGACCCAATTCGCGATCGCACCAGACGGACGCACACTCGTCTTCGTCGGGATTGCAGAGGGAAAGCCTCGGCAGCTATGGCTTCGCTCCCTGGACTCCGACACGGCGCAACCGTTACCAGGAACGGAAGGTGCGGCGTTTCCCTTCTGGTCGCCGGATAGCCGGTCCATCGGGTTCAGGGTTGCCGGCGTTGGATTGAAGCGGGTAGACCTTGACGGTCCGACGACACGGACGATCTTCAACGGCCCGGCCGTCGCCAGTGCCTGGGGTACGGACGGCACCATCCTGTTCAGCGCGGGAACCACGGGGCCTCTCTCGCGCGTCCCGGCCAGCGGCGGCCAACCCGTGGAGGCCACGCAGGTCGAATCGCCACAGCAGGCCGGCCACCGCCTTCCGCAGTTCCTGCCCGACGGCCGTCGCTTCCTGTTCTACGTGATGGGCACTCCAGAGGCGCGTGGCGTGTATGTGGGCACCCTTGATTCACAGGAGACGCGACGTCTTTTCGATGCGGATTCGCGAGCCGAATTCGTGCCGCCTGACTATCTGATGTTCCTGCGTCAGGACGCGCTCCTCGCTCAACGACTGAATCTCGAGACGCTCGACACGATTGGCGAGCCCATCGTCGTTGGGGATGGCACGGCGACGGATGACTTGATCGGAAACATTGCTCTCTCTGCGTCGAGAGCGGGATCCCTCGTGTACCGCGCCGCCGCCACACCGTCGCGCCAACTGGTCTGGTTCGACCGGTCGGGCAGGCAGATCGGTTCGATTGGCGAGCCAGATACCCGAGCTAGCGACCCCGTGACGAGGGGGAATGAACAAAGCGTGTCGCCAGACGGAAGCGCCGTAGCGCTGGAGCGGTCGGTCAACGGAAACGCCGATATCTGGTTGATGGACACCGCTCGGGGCGTGCTCAGGCGCTTGACGTCGGATCCAGGGATCGATCGAGAGCCGATCTGGTCACCGGACGGGAGCCGTATCGCGTTCGTGTCGATGCGCAAGGGGCCGGGCGACCTCTACGTGAAGCTGGCCAGTGGTGCCGCCCCGGAAGAATTGCTGCTCGAATCGCCGATCAACAAGAACGTCTGGGACTGGTCTCCGGACGGCCGGTTCATCCTGTACGAAGTCCAGAGCCCGCAGACGCGGCGCGACCTGTGGGCCCTGCCGCTCGACGGTGATCGTAAGCCGTTCGTCGTCGCGCAGAGCGCTGGCATTGTCGAAGAGACAGAGGGGCGGTTCTCGAAAAATGGACGGTGGGTCGCGTACACGTCCGACGAGACGGGACAGGTTGAGGTCTTCGTGAAGGCGTTTCCAGGGCTCGGTGGTACAGCGCGGATTTCTGCCAGCGGAGGCACGACGCCGCGATGGAGCAATGACGGCAAGCAGATCTTCTACCGCGCTCTCGACAATCGCCTGATGTCCGCTCCTGTGACCGTGCGTGCGAACGGGACCCTCGACGTGGGCACGCCGGTGGCGTTCTTCACCATGCGGCCGAGCGCTGTCGTCGTGGCCTCTCCCGACGGTCAGCGCTTTCTTCTCAACACTCCGCTCGAGGACGCCGTCACCACACCTCTAACCGTCATCCTCAACTGGAAACCGAAGCGGCAGTAGCTCCGGCGCGCCGGCCCGCGCACTGTTATGCTGTCGCCGTGGACCACGAACTCCGGAAGATCGCCGCACGTGTGATGTGGTGGGCATCGCCCGAGGTCGCGCTGGCGCGGGTGGACGACTTCCTGTGTCGAGTCATGGTGTTCGGTGGCTTCGCGGACGCGCAGTACGTCGAGGCGGCCTACGGAACCGAGCGCCTGCGACAGGCCGTTCGGTCGGCTCCGCCAGGCGTGTTCGACGCGCGATCGTGGTGCTACTGGCACCTGCGCCTCGGCCTCGAGGTTGAACCTCGTCCCGTCCGCCGGCTGGCATGAGGGAGTTCTCTCCGCGTCTAGATGTGCTTCCCCCCTCGCAGCTCCGGCTGTGGTCTGAGTTCCGTGGCACCTTGCCCAGGACGTTCGTCCTCTATGGCGGCACCGCTCTCGCACTGCGCACGGGCAGCAGGCAGTCCGAGGACTTCGACTTCTTCACGAACGACCCTGTCGACGCACATCAGTTGTCGGCGTCGCTGTCATTTCTCGCCGGGGCCCGCCTGATCCAGGCTGCACCATCGACGGCGACCTTCCTGGTGGAGCGCGTCGAGCCGGTGAAGGTGTCGTTTCTCGGTGGGCTCGTGCTTGGGCGCGTTGGAGAACCATCGGTTGCCACCGACACCGGGGTGCAGGTGGCCTCATTGCTCGATCTCGCGGCACAGAAGGTTCGGGTCGTCCAGGTGCGCGCGGAGCGGAAGGACTACCTCGACCTGGCGACCCTCCTGGGACAGGGTGTGACGCTGGCCCGCGCGCTGGGGGCCGCCCAGGCGCTGTACCCGGAGTTCGAACCGCTCGTGTCGCTCAAGGCGCTCTCGTACTTCGGCGACGGCGATCTCGAGGCCCTATCCGATGCCGTAAGACGCACGCTCACGACAGCGGTGGCCGAAGTGGGTTCAGTCGAAGTCGTTGCCCTGTTGAGCGACCACCTGGTCTGAGACCAACACGCGCTCGACCTCGGCCATGGTTGGCACTCCAGCAATCGCGCCGAGCTTCGTGCAACTGACTGCGGCCGCCGCGTTCGCGAATCGGAGGGCAGAGGGCGGTGAGTCTCCCCGCAGGAGCGCGGTGATGAACCCGCCGCGGAACACGTCGCCGGCTCCCGTGGTGTCCACCACGGGGACTCGGTGGCCTTCCACGGCATAGGTCTCGCCACCCACCAGCAGCATCGCTCCACGGGCTCCCAGCGTCACGCACAGCATTTGGTCCGGGCGTGCCCGCAGGAAGCGAAGGGAAGCCTCGAGGCTGGGCAGGCGCGTCAGAGCCGGCGGGACGTGCTCGGCGAAGATCGCGACGTCGACCGCCTCCACCAGGTGGCCGGTCCGCGGTGTGATCGCTTCGATGTCGCTGGTCACGGCAACGCCAGCCCTGCGCGCCAGCGTCGCCGCCTCCAGCGCCGCCTCGATGTCCACATCGTCCACGTGCACGAGGCGCGCGCCACTGAACTCGTGCGGCCGAAGGTCGTCCGGCGTGAGGGCGGCATCTGGATGCCGGTCCCAGAGAACGACGCGTTCGCCGTGACGCTGGTCTACGAGGATCACCGCATAAGGAGTGGGCGCAGTCCGCGAGATGACTCCTGAGGTGTCGATGCCACTGGACTGCATCGCGCTGACAAGGGTGCCCGCATGCGAGTCGTTCCCGACGGTTCCGATGTACTTCGTTCGAAGACCGAGCGATGCGCACGTGCACAGGACGGTTGCGGTCTGTCCCCCCGGTGAGATGATGTGCCGCGTGATGCGCAGCTTGGCGGTATCGGAGTCCGGCACCGGCGTCGCGGGAAGCTGGTAGACGAAGTCGATCGAGCTGGCCCCGACACCGATCACGTCAAACAGAGACATGGGGTAGACAGTATGCAGTAGACAGTGGGCAGTCGGCGGTCGGCAGTAGGCAGTAGGGCGGGTCCGGAGGACCCGCCGTGCACGCCGGGTCTTTCAGACCCGGCCCACTACCCACTACCCACTACCCACTACCCACTACCCACTACCCACTACCCACTACCCGACTCATCTCATACATCGCGATCGCTGCGGCAGTGGCGACGTTGAGCGAGTCCACTCCGGCCTGCATCGGAATGCGCGCGCGGACGGTGCAGACGTCAAGGGCCGCGGCGCTGAGTCCCTCGCCCTCGCTGCCGACGATGAGGATGGCGGGCTCACGCCGGAGAACACTGGCGACCGACTCGATGGGTTCTGCGTCGAGTGCGGGTGTCAGCGCAATCACGCTCGTGCCCGCGCGGCGACACCGGGCGAGCGCTCCAAGCCAGTCGTCTATGCGTGCAAATGGCACTGTGAGGGCCGCGCCCATCGAGGTGCGGAGCGACTTGCGGTAGAGCGGATCCACAGTGGCCCCATCGAGCAACACTCCGCCCACGCCGAATGCCGAGGCGTGCCTGAAAATGCTCCCCACGTTGTCGGCGTTTCCCACCGCCTCGAGGCCGACAAGCCGCCGCGCGGTCAGCAGTGGCTCCGGATCGGTGCAGGGTATTCGTTCGCCAATGGCGAGACACCCGCGGTGCACATCGAAGCCCGCGACGCGATTCATCGTCTCCTGCTCGACCTCGTAAACAGGTAGGCCTGGATGAGCGGCGAGCGCGTCGGCAACGGCGTCGCCGGCAACCGCTGTGACCATCAGCGAGCGCACGGGGAACCGGTGCGACTCGAGGAGTCGGCGGACGACGAGCCGGCCCTCTGCGATGAAGACGCGATCGTCTACCCGCAGCCGGGAATCGGGAATGTTGCGGTAGTCGTCGAGCCTGGGATCGCTGAAGTCGGCGATGGGCTCACGCACGGGCGGCGGGCGGGGTGCGAACCCACCCCTTGTAGGTGCCGAGCACCCGCATCCACGTGGCGAACTCGCCGAGGTGGGTCAGCGCCCGTGCACACGCCACATCGTCGCTCTTGGCATCGACTTCGACGTAGAACAGGTATTCCCAGGGACGGCCGCGAAACGGCCGGCTCTCGAGTTTGCTGAGGTTGATGTCGCGCAGCGCGAACACACTGAGCGCCTTGAATAACGCTCCAGGCGTGCTCGGCAGCGCGAAGACGATCGTGGTCTTGTTCGCGTCTGGCTGCGTTGTGCCGCCGATGATGGCGAAGCGGGTGATGTTGAACTCGTAGTCCTGCACCGCCTCCTGGAGCACCTCGAGGCCGAACACCGTGGCGGCTCGTCGTGAGGCGAGGGCCGCGGCGCCCTTCAGCTTCTGCTCGCTGACGAGCTTGGCGCCTCCGGCGGTGTCGTAGACGGCTTCTACCGTGACCCCGAGTCCGCGCAGGTACTTCTCGCACTGTGCCAGCGCCTGCGGATGCGAGTACACCACCGTGATGTCGCCGATCTTCGTACCTGGCAGCGCCTGCAGGCAATGCACGACGTCGAGCTGTACTTCGCCGGTGATCGCGAGCTGCTCGTGATCGAGCAGCAGGTCGTAGTTGCGGTGAATGGTGCCGCCGATGGAATTCTCGAGTGGCACCACGCCGCTCGTGGCCACGCCCTTGACCACTGCCTCGAACACATCGTCAAAGGACCGGCAGGGGAGTGTTTCCACATCCGGACCGCCATAGAGCAGCGCCGCTGCCTCGCTGTAGGCACCCGGCTCGCCCTGATACGCCAGCTTCACATCACTCTCCTGGTTCGGATTGTTCGGCGCGAAGTTCCGCAACTGCGGCTCTGACGTAGGCGCCGAGCATCATCGAGGGACCGGTGATTGCGACGATGGCAATGCGCAGCCAGATCGGAGTACCCCAAGCGAGTTCGCCGCCGGTGTAGTCCCAGAGCAAGACCATCGAGACTGCCGATGCCGAAATGGCTACGGTGCGGAGGGCATCCTCCTTCGCCACGCGTGCCGCGATGTGACCGGCGAGCACGCTCAGGAAGAACGCCATCGCTACACGTGCCGCCATGAGGCCCAAGGTGTTTCTGATATTGAAATAGGCAGCCGAGCCCATGGGCCGGCCACCTGCGTACGTCTGGACGAGAACTCCTTCGAGGAGCCAAGGAAATCCATAGGCGAGAAGGACCCCGACGATGACCGCGGCGATCGCCCGGATCAGGCCCACAGCCGCACCAGGAGGTCGCCGATGACATAGCCCACAGCGGCGACGCCGAATCCGACGAGAAACATGTCGCGTCCGCTCGCAGCCAGACTTCGCCCAGTGAAGATGCTTCGCGCCGCGCCCACGGCGAAGTGTGCGCTCATGCTCACCACGAGCGACACCCAGATGGCCGACTCGGGAGGCATGGCGAGGAACGGCGCCAGTGGAATCAGCGCGCCCACCGCCGTGGCCGCGCCGGTGGTCACGCCGTCGGCGAGGGGCGTCACCGTCGGCGGCTGAATGCCGAGCTCTTCCTGCACTTTGGTTTCCAGGGCCTTCTGAGGGTCGTGCATCATCGCCCGCGCCGACTCGCGTGCACGCGCCGGTGTCAGGCCTTTGGCTTCGAGAATGATGGCCAGCTCCTTTTCCTCGAGGTCCGGCATCATGCGCAGCTCTTCGCGTTCCATCGCGACCTGCCGGGCCGACACCTCAGCTTCGCTCTTCGCTGCGAGATACCCGCTCGACCCCATCGAGAGGGCATCGGCCAGCGCGCCGGCGATACCGGTCACGATGACCAGGTGCGGGGCGACATCGGCGCCGATGACACCGGCGACCAGCCCGAAGTTCGCGGTCAGCCCGTCGTTGAAACCGTAGACGACGCTGCGGAGGTAGCCGCCGCCGGGCAGGATGTGCCACGGCTCGCCTTCGCGACCGAGCGAGTCGGAGAGATCCTGCGCGTGCTCGGCCGACTCAGTGGCGATGGCCATCGCCGTGTCGTGGGTTGACTGGTTGCGGGTGCCGCGGGCGAGCTGGAGGTAGGTGCCGACCTCGCGCGATTCCTGTGCCACGATCACCGGGAGCACATAGGACGAACCGAAGCGCCGGCCGATCCACGCCAGCGCACGCGTGCGCAGCGCTGGTGCGTGCGTCGGAACCTCGCCACCGTGGGAGGTGAACAGGCTCCTCCACCGCTGAACGTGTGCGTCCTCGACGTGTGCCAGGCGCTCGAAGACGCGCCGCCGGGTGCTGTCCGGTTCGGTGTGGGCCAGCGCCTTGTACAGCCAGGCCGCGTCCATTTCGTCGCGGTAGTATTCCGTCCAGGCTGGGTCAGTGGCCACAGGGGAATGCTACAGGAACGCCGTAATCACCGACACGACGATCGAGAGCAGGGAGGCACCGAGGAGGGAGAGTGCGATGACCGTGTGATCGCCGCGTTCAGGCATCAGCGGATCGAGGATGCGTCCGATCAGGTACCCGCCACCGAAGCCGCCGAGGTGTGCGTAGTTGTCGATGCCGCGCATGAAGAGCCCGTAGAGCACCAGCATCAGGGCGGTCTGCTTGGCGTATTCGGTGGCCATGCTGCTGCCGCTGCGCCGACCGTAGTAGAGGATGGCGCCGAGAAGGCCGGAGACACTGGCCGAGGCACCCACCGTGAAGGCACTCGGGGCGAGCTGCCCGAAACCGATGCGAATCTGCGGCAGGAAGAGGCCGAACACGGCGCTGAGCAGGAAGCCCGCGACTCCGGCCAGCACGTAGATGATGACCATCCGCGCCGCGCCATACATGTCCGCGACCTGAGGGGCCAGCTGTCTGACCGCGAGCATGTTGAACAGGATGTGCAGGAGCCCGGCGTGCAGCCACGACGCGCTGAGAACCGTCCACCACCGCCCGAAGCGCATCACCGGCACGTAGCCCGTATCACCGAAGACGAAGAGCGCGGCGTCTGATGGTCCGAGGATCGAGAAGAGCCCCCCGCCGCCGAAGATGCCGCCGCCCAGAAAAATCGTCGTCACCAGCGTGAGCCCGTACACCACGACGCAGGTGCCGATGACGAAGGGCACAAATCCCTGATCCTTGCCGAAGGACCGGAGAAACTGCGCCAGACCGAACATGCCCGGGCGCAGGCGCCCGCAGTTGTAGCACTTCTCGTCGTTCACCCCGACGAGCAGGCCGCACGACGGGCACAGTACCGACCCGCTCCGTTGACGCTTCCACATCCCCGCGATGGTAATCTGAACGCGGGCAGGAGCGTGAGCGATCGGATGCGACTTATCGTCGGAATCAGCGGGGCAACGGGCACGATCTACGGGATCCGCCTGCTCGAACGCCTAAGGGAACTCAACGCGGAGAGCCACCTGGTGCTCAGTCGGTGGGGCGCACGCACGATGCTCCACGAGTCGTCTCACACCCGGGAGCAGGTGGAATCGCTGGCGACCGCATCGTATGCGCCCAACGACATGGGCGCCGCCATCTCGAGCGGTTCCTTCCGCACCGACGGGATGGTCATCGCGCCGTGCAGCGCCAAGTCACTGGCGGCGATCGCGCATGGCTACGGTGACAACCTGCTGCATCGTGCGGCCGACGTCGTGCTGAAGGAGCGGCGCAAGCTGGTCCTTGTGGTGAGGGAGGCTCCGCTCAGCGACATCCATCTCGAGAACATGCTGAAGGTCTCTCGCGCCGGGGCTGTCATTCTTCCCCCGATGCCGGCGTTCTACCACCGCCCCACGACGATCGACGACATCGTCGATCACACCGTCGCGCGCATCCTTGATCAGTTCGGGCTCGAGGCGCCGGGTACGGCGAGATGGTCAGGCGACATGGGCGTCGGCGAAGACTAGCTACTCAATCCCCTTCGCCCGTTCCCTGGCACGTTCGAACGCGGCCTCGGCATCCTGAAGCGCCTGGACGGTTGTTTCGGCATCCGCTGCGGCCTTCCTGGCCTCGCGGCGAGCGGCTTCGGCCTCGGCCACGGCCTTCTCCGCGCGAGCCGAGGCGCTGGCTGCGGCCCGATCGAGTGTCGCTGCCTTCGCTGCCGCCGCCTTCATGCCGTCTCGCGACTTCTGCGCTGCGGTCCTGGCGTCTCGAAGGTCGCCGTCGGCGCTCTTCAGCGCTGCCGTCGCCTGAGCCTTGCGCGCCTTGAGGTCACGTCGGCGCATCTCCTCGGCGTCCTTGGTGCGTCCCCGAGGTGCGGAGGAATCGTCACTTCGCTCACCGAACGTCAGCACGCGACGGGTCCCGTGGCCGGCGACCGTCTGACTGCCTACGCGGGGCACCAGGGCGGCGAGCGCTTCGAAACCCGGCGGGGGGACGTCTGCCATCAGGCGTCCGTGCGCCGGCGCATCTGGGCTGCGACCGTGGGCCGCAATCGCATCGAGCGAGGTGGTCACCCTACGCATCATGTCCGGCGTCGGGCTGTGCCCGGCATCATGCAGCACCTGGGCGGCCCTTCGGGTCAGGGCGGTAATGGCGGTCCGTCTGGCATCCAGGGCGGCCACCATGTCGGTGCTCTTGCCGGCCAGCTGGCCTTGCTGCGCCACCCGAAATTGCTCCCCGGCATCCAGCAGGGCATCAAACAGCGGGCGCTCGAACCAGTAGAGATGATTCACCGTCCAGGCGGAAAGGGAGGGTCGCGGGAGGTTCTTGACCCGTTCGGCCTCAGCGGTCTCTCCGGCCTTCCTCAGCGAGGCTGCGAGCGCGTTCCTGGCAGGCGTAAATTGCTGAAGAGGAAGGGAATAGAGGTCATCTCCGGGCCTTGGCTCAAGTGGTGGCGGCGGGTCCTTTTTCTTCATCGTTACAAGGGTTGACCTAGTCTGTCACACCCCGGCCTGAAACTTGCGTCATGAGGACGCGTACCACCGCGGCGTCGCTCACTGGCTCGGTTCAGAGGAGGCACTGCATGGCCCAACAGCTCGCGCTCTATCGGGGTTCACACCGCACATCTACCGCACCCGTCGCTCGTCCGACGGAGCCGCGACAGGCACGACCTCGACGGGCACGGACGCTGTGTGCCGGATGCCGGGCAAAGGAAGCGCGATACGGCTTCCGCTCTGGTGAGGAGGCTGGCCCGGCGGATCGTCCGCGCACCCTGTGCTTCGACTGCTTCCGGATGGAACTGAGTTATCGCGAAGCGATTGCTCAACGCCTGTCCAGGGGCTGGAATGGAACACAGGCGGACCTTCCGCTGGCCGAGAAGCTTGCCGGTGCCGATCGTCAACGCCGCCGGGCGCAGATCGCCGCGCGTCACGCCTTGGGGCTCTAAGCCCGGGGAGGAATGCGGTTGACATTGCGCGCGTTCGCGCGACAATCCCCTCCTGTCGGAACCGTGCCCCGACCAGGAGACACGAATGACGAGACGTCTGTTCCTCTCCGTGCTCGCCTTCGGCGTGACGTCGGCGCCACGTTTCGCTGCCGCTCACCATTCCACGGCCATGTTCGACCAGGGTGCGCGGGTCACGCTCACCGGGTCGATCAAGGAATTTCAATGGGCCAACCCGCACGCCTGGATTCAGGTGATCTCGCCGGCAGCTGACGGCACGCCGGTCGAGTGGAGCATTGAGTGCGGGAGTCCCAACACCCTGTCTCGACAGGGCTGGAAGCCTTCGGTGCTCAAGTTCGGCGACAAGGTGTCTATCGTCGCCAATCCGATGAAAGATGGCACCCATGCCGGTCTGCTGGTGACGGTGACCCTCGCGGATGGGCGAGTGCTCGGGCCTGGCGCGAATCCACCTCCCGCCGCTCGCAGTTAGGCTGGCCCGTGACTGCTGTCATCAGGTGGAGCGTCTCGTTCGTCCTGCTGGTGGCGCTGATTCCAGGCGTCATCCAGTCGTCGCAGCAGCGAACCGGTGGCCCATCGCTTCCAGACTGGAGCGGGGCCTGGTCGCGCGCCACAGGTGGCTTCTACGAGTCCACGCCAGACCAGGCGCTCCTGCCGGCCCCGCCGGCGGGGTCACCACGGCAGCACCCTCCGTACACCCCGAAGTTCGAGGCTATTTATCAGAGGAATCTGCAGCAGATTGCCGCGGACCGGTATCCGGATCCGATTTCAATCTGTGGCACGCCTGCGGGATTCCCACGCGTGTTTGCCTTGCCCGACGCCTACGAGTTCGTGGTTCGCCCCGAACAGACGTGGCTCCTCTCAGAGAACGGGCCGAACACGGTGCGCATTTACACCGACGGGCGCATGCATCCGGCGCCAGAGGACATGTGGCCGACCTACACCGGTCACAACGTCGGCCGCTGGGAAGGCGACACCCTCGTGTTCCACTCGACAGGACTGAAAGGTGTCGGGTCCACCATCCTGGGGCGTGCTGGCGTGGTGATGAGCGACACGCTCGAAGTCACCACACGCATTCGTCTCATGGAAAAAGACCGGTTGCTCGTCACGTTGACCCTCGTGGATGCAGAGGCGTTGACGCGTCCCTGGCCCGTGGCGTTCACCTTCACCCGGCTGGCGCCAGGTGCAACCGTCTACGACTACGCGTGCGCGGAGAACAACCGCAACCCCATCAGCCCTGACGGGCGCACGCTCACCCTCGACCCCGAGGGCAAGGTGATCGACAAGCCCAGGTAGCGCGTCAGCGGTCGGTCGTCGTGCCCCTGAACGTCTCGGCCGACCCCGGAGCCGTGAAGGCGATCGGCTTTCCGCCGGCCCGCCCACGCACATCGTAGGTTCCACGCATCTGGAGGAAGTTCACGCCGTTGGCCATCGGCCCCTCAGTCATGGCCGTCGTCTCCATCGAGTCGACAGTGAACGTCATGCGGAGGTCGATCGCGGGACCGAGACCTTGAATCGTGATGCGCGTGGGTTGTCCACGCGGGTCGTTCTCCTCGCTGATACGGACGCTGGTGGCGTAGCCCAGCGGCCCGTTCGGTCCGAGCGCTCCGACAAATGCCGGCAACCGATCGGGGTCGGCCGCCTCTTTCGGGGGAAACACACGTCCATACAGGAACGACAACTCGCCCTGCTGGACCTGGCCCCACTGCCACGACACGTCCTTCCAGAATCCCCAGTTGTGATCGTGGTACCCGACGCCACCGTCGAATGCCACGGTGTCGGTGCCCACGGCCACCGTTCCACCGAGGGCTCCGTTCATGACCGGAACGACGTAGCCGGAACGCCAGCCGCGAGCGCCCGCAATCTCGAGTGGCGGAAGAATGCGGCCCGCGACACCTTCGACCCAGAGGCGACCTCGTACGCGCCGTCCGTCCCGGCTCCGGAGGTCGAGGTCGATTTCATAGCGCAGGCCGTTCAACCGCACGCGGTTCGCGCCAAAGGTGAGGTCCGGAGCCTGCTCCAGTGCGGCCGCGTCGACGGTGGTGCCGGCACTGAAGGACTCCATCTGTCCGTTGCGTTCGAGTTGCAGTCTCACGCCGGCGGCGCGGCGTCCATCTGGGAGCTCAGGACCGGCGAGAAACGTGAGGTAGAAGCGCGCGCTGTCCGTGCGTCCGTTGAAGTAGAGCCACTCGGCCCACGAATCCTTCCAGGCCGGTGCGTCGGGGATGGCGTGAAAGCGATCGATCTCGCGCAGGCCGTCTTCGGGCGAAATGCGGGTCCAGGCTGCGTCTCCGGGTGCATCCTGCCAGGCCGCCACCTGGGTGGTTTCGTTGTCGCCCAGCGCCCGCTCGAGGCTCGGCACGCCGCCGCGGGCGTCCACCTGCACGGTGCTCCCATCGTCGCGCACGAGGTACAACCGGGAGGTATGCCATGGCGACACAGTCTTGACGCGATCGCGCACACCTGGCGCCGCAAGCGCGCCGGCCATCACGGCTGCGGCGGGCACTTGCGGGGTCAGTCGAATCAGGACATCGCCCCCGCCGACCAGCGCCGGCGAGATCGCCTGATCGAGCACGACCTCGGCGACGCCAAGCAGGATGGCCATCACGGACACGCCGGCGCCAAAACCGGCGGCCAGTACCAGGCTGCGGATTGGATGGGCGGTGAGTGTGCGGACCGCGAGTCGCCCGATCACCGCGTGACCTCGCTCTCTACCCGGCCATCGCGCATCGTCAGCACGCGGCGGCAGCGTTCAGCCAGTGCCAGGTCGTGGGTGACGATCACGATCGCGGTGCCGTCGGCGTTGACGCGATCGAGGAGCTCGGCGATCTGATCGCCGGTGGCGCGGTCAAGCTCCCCGGTTGGTTCGTCGGCGAGCAGCAGCCGTGGCCGGTTGGCCAATGCGCGGGCAATGGCCACACGCTGCATTTCCCCGCCCGAGAGTTCCGAGGGCCGGTGGTCGGCGCGAGCCGAGAGCCCCACGTAATCGAGGAGTTCATCGGTGCGTGCGCGGCGCTCCGCTCGAGACACCGACGCTTCGGCCTGGGGCAGCTCGATGTTCTCGCGCGCAGTGAGCATGGGCAGGAGGAAGAAGCGTTGAAACACGAAGCCAATCTGCCTCAGGCGGAGCAGGCTCCGCTCGCGGTCCGACAGTGTGGCGACGTCGCGTCCACCGAACAGCAGAGTGCCCGACGAGGCCGTGTCGACGCAGCCGAGCATGTGCAGCAGCGTGGACTTGCCGCATCCCGACGGCCCGCGGATTGCCGTGTGATCGCCCGCCTCGATGGTCAGGCTCACGTCGGCGACTGCGGTCACCGGGCCGGCGGGCATCGTGAACACACGGCTGACGTTTCTCGCGTCGATCACGGCGGACATTACCCGACCACCTCGTTTCGCAGCGTTGCGGCGATGGGCAGCCTCGCGACGATCGAGACCGGATAGAGCGCCGCAGCCAGGGCAGTGCCCGCGAGGAGCGCGACCTGCAGGCCGAGCGCGCGGCCTTCGAACACGAAGAAGTGCACGTCGGAGGGGATTCCCGGGATGCGCTTGAGGATGCCGTCGAGTCCGAGGGCGAGGATCAGGCCGAGCGGGATCGACAAGGCGCCCCCGATGCCGACGATCAGGCCAGACTCCGACAGCACATCCGCCACGACCCGGCCGCGGGTGAACCCGAGCGCCCGAAGGGCCGCGATGTCGCCGAGTCGCTGATTGACCGACACGGTCAGGAGCACGGTGATGAGCAGCACCGCGAAGGCCAGCGTGACGGTGGTCAGTACCGTTGAGATCTGTCGGAAGTAGGAAAACCCGCCACGTTCGAGCCGGCCGACCAGTTGCGCGTTGGTCAGCACCTGCAGCTCTGGCACCGCGTTCCTGATCGCCTCAGCGGCCGTCTGGCTTCCCGCGCTTTCGCTCGACGCCACCATGATCAGGTCCGCGTCGGCCACGTCGACATTCCCGCAAATCTGGCCGAGCGTCTCCATACTGGTCACGATCGTCGCCGACGACAGGCTGTCAAACGGAAAGGTCGCCACGCCCACGACCACCACGGTGGCGACAGGAAGGGCCGATGCGCCGCCGCACGTCGGGTGTAGCGGCAGCATGCTGCCCGGCTTCAGGTTCAACGTGCGTGCGGTACTTTCGTTGATCAGCGCCTCGCCGCGACCGTTCACGTCACGACCGGTCAGCAGGGTCCAGGGACGAATGCCGGTCCCTCCGATCCCTTGCAGGGACGCATCGAGGCTTTCCCCGTTGGACTGATCGAGGGTTGCCGACGCAAACCGCAGCGCGATGGCCGACCGTACGGCCGGGAGTGCCGCCAGCGTTTGTGCCGTGTCCACGCCTCTCGGCAGGCGGGGCCCCTGGCCCGGCAACGCGTCGGTTGCCGTGACCCGAAGGTCGAAGCCGGCGCGGTCGAGCACGTCACGCATCGACAGCACGAGTCCGTTTGACAGCATCAACATGTCGAAGAGGAGGGCGCCGACAGCCGCCACGCCCAGGATGCCGAGCGTCGCCCGCGCCGGCTGACGCCGCAGACTGCGCCACGCGAATCCCAGCGCACCGAGTGTCATCGGCGCGCCAGCACGAGCCCGTTGCGGCGCAGCAGCGCCCAGGACGCCACGACCGTGGCGGTGACGCCCAGGGGAACGGCGATGGCGACGCACCGTGCGGCCACGGCCGGTGTGATTCGGACAAACAGCAGGACCGTGTCGTAGCGCCACTGGAAGAAGGTGTTGATCAGGCTCTGGGAGCCCACGGCCATCAGCAGGCCGATCACCGCGCCGAGGCCCGCGATCAGTACCCCTTCGATGAAGAGCTGCACGAGGATGCGACTCGTTGGCAGGCCAATGAGTCGCAGCACGCCGACGGTCGCACGCCGCTCATCGACCAGCATGATCGTGAGCGCGAGGAGAAACACTGTGGCGGCAATGATGGTGACGATCGCGATGGCGAGGTGAAAGCGCTGAAGCACCCTGAACGGGCCGGCGTCGGCTGGGTCGCTCGTCGTCCTGACCGAGATGCCGGGTACGCGTGAGGCCAGGTCCCGGGCAAACTGCGCGGCCTCTTCCGGCGCGTTCAACCCGACGGTGACTGCTTCGGCCGATCGGCGACGCCCGGATTCGGCGGTGAGCGCCAGCAGATCGGGCAGGTGCATACGTACGATCCGGGGAACCGTGCCCAGACGGGCAGGATCCGGGGTCGGTTCGAAGATGCCATCGACTCGGAATGCGTGCGGCGTCTCGCCGCTGGCTCGGGGTGACAGCCGGATGACCTGGCCCACCTGCAGGCCCTCGCTCTCCGCAAGTTGTCGGGCGACCAGAATCGGCTGCGGTGCACCGTCACTGATGGCCGGCGTGGACTGCGTAAGTACAGATCCTGCGGTGATCAGGGCGAGGAGGACGGTGAGGATTGCGGCTCGCATGTTCAGCGGCTCATCTTCTCGATCCGGGCCCACTCATCGTCTGAGACAGGCATCACCGAGAGACGAACCATCCGCACCAGTGGGAACTGTGCAAAGGCAGGGTCGGCCTTCACCGCCGCGAGCGTGACCGGGTGGGCGAGTCGTGTGCCAGGCGCGACCTCGAACACGTACGCCTTGCTGGCGGGGTCGGCCGGATCTGGATAGGCATCACTGGCGGCCCGGGCGACGCCCACCACCGCCTTCTCCTTGCCCGTGTGGTAGTAGAGGATGCGGTCGCCCTTGCGGATGGCGCGCAAGTGCTTCTGCGCCAGGGGATTCTTCACGCCGGCCCACACCGTGGACCCGTCGCGTTCGAGCTGAGCATAGGAGTAGTTCTCAGGTTCTTCCTTGACCAGCCAGCATGCCACACACCGATTATAGCGAGTGGGTGCGACGCCATCGCCGCGGCATATACTCTAGGGTCATGAAAACCCGACTGATGCTCGTCGCAGGCTTCTGCCTGCTGCTGGCCGGCGCCTATGTGCGCGGCCAGGGACAGCCGCAACCCTCCAAGCTCGACGTGGTCAAGCTCAAGGATGACCTCTTCGTCATTCACAACCTGCTCGTCCCCGGCAACGTCACCGTGCTCGTGACCAGCGAGGGCGTGGTGATTGTCGACGACAAGTTCGCCATCGACTTCGACAACATCGTGGCCGAGGTGAAGAAGATCACGCCGCAGCCTATCAAGTACGTGGTCAACACCCACCACCATGGGGACCACAGCGGTGGCAACGCCAGGATGATTGGTGCTGGCGCGCAGATCATCGCGTCGGAACAGGCCCGCAGGTACATGGCAGACGCCAACATGGCAGGACAGCCCGTCGTGACCTACGAGGGACGTGGGTTCATCCACCTCGGCGGGAAGACGGTCGAGCTCTATCAGTTCGGACGTGCGCACACCGGCGGAGACACGTTCGTGTACTTCCCGCAGCATCGCGTGCTCTCGACAGGTGACGCCTACACCCTCGCTCCCGATACACCGCAGCTGGTGGACTACGCCGGAGGAGGAAGTGCAAAGGACTGGCCGATCACGATAGACCGGGCCCTTCAACTCGACTTCGACACCGTGGTGCCGGGGCATGGGACGGTGGTCACCAAGGCCGACATGCGCGCGTTCCGCGACGACACCATGGCGGTGCGCACCAAGGTGCACGACATGCTCGTGCAGAAGAAGACCAAGGATGAGATCTGGGCGATGCTGCAGAAGGACCACAAGTGGAACCAGTTCCAGCTGCGAACCGTCGACGGTTTGATGATCGAGCTGCAGTAACCCGCGCTCCTTTTAACACCCGCAACCGGACGCTCGGTGGTAGCGTCTGATTCAGGACGTGCCGGTGGAACCCGCCTCAGACACTCTCAATCGCCTGCGCCGTGGCCTGCTCTGGACGCTCGTGGCGGGTCTTCTCGGTACCGGCGCCGAACTGTTGCTGCTCGGTCACATTGAAGGCGCAACGCAGTTCATTCCGCTGGTGCTCATCGCGCTTGCCATCGGCGTCGCCCTCTGGCACGCGTGGGCAAGGTCGCCGGTCAGCGGGCGCGTGCTTCGGGGAGTGATGGCGCTCTGTGTGGTCGCCGGCGTGCTAGGCATCGGGCTGCACTATCGAGGCAATCTCGAGTTCGAGCTCGAGATGTATCCAACGATGGCGGGAGCGGAATTGATTCAAAAGGTTGCGACCGGAGCCACGCCTGTGCTGGCTCCTGGAGCGATGTCGCTCCTCGGGGTCGTGGGGTGGCTGATAACGTGGAGGACGTCATGAGACGCATTGCGAAGGTAGCCGCGCTGGCCGTTGTGTCACTGGTCATGTCGAGCGGTCTGGTCTGGGCTCAGGTTGGCAAGCCGGTCACGATCGTCGATGCCAACGCGGCGACGGAAGCCGAGCTGTCGGCCCTGCCTGGCCTCACCGCGACGCGTGCGAAGGCGATCGTCGGCAAGCGGCCGTTTGCCGACATCACCGCGTTCGATCAGTTTCTGACTGGGCAGGGCATGACGCGTGCCCAGGCCGACGCCCTCTACGAGCGTCTGTTCGTGCACCTCAACCTCAACACGGCCACGCGAGAGCAGATCCTGCTCATCCCACGAGCCGGACAGCGCATGGTGCGGGAGTTCCAGGAATACCGGCCCTACGCCGCCCTCGCGCAGTTCCACCGTGAAATCGGCAAATACGTGGACGCCACCGAACTCGCCCGGCTCGAGCAGTATGTGTTCGTGCCGATCAAGCTCAACAGCGCGAGCGACGCCGACATCCTGACGATTCCCGCACTTGGCAATCGCATGTTGCGCGAGTTCAAGGAATATCGTCCCTATACCAACATCGAGCAGTTCCGCCGCGAGATTGGCAAATACGTCAGCAAGGAAGAGGTGGCGCGGTTCGAGCGCTACGTCACCCTGCAGTAGCTGCCCGCGCCTTCACGTCAAAGTCGGCCCGCCAACCCTATTCAATTGACGGGCCGGCTGGACAGGGGTATAAGCATTCCGTTATTAACGTTTCTTAACATTCTGATTTCGGTGGGTTCTTCCTCGCTTCGTCAGTCATAGCGTTCTCCAGGGTCGTTTCTCGCACTTCGGATCATTCCGGCGGCACGGCTTTTTGTTGTCTCGCTGAATCCGTTTCGTAGGTGACGTTTGGAAACTGCCCTCTAGGAGGAGCCGCAATGGCTAGATTCGTCCGGACCCTCGGGATCCTTGGGTTTGTCGTACTGCTTCCCGTGGCTGCGCTTGCGCAAGCCACCATCACCGGCACCGTCAAGGACACCTCGGGTGCCGTGCTCCCGGGGGTGACCGTCGAGGTTGCCAGCCCCGTACTCATTGAAAAGGTCCGCTCGGCCGTCACCGACGGTTCTGGGCGCTTCCAGATTGTCGACCTGCGCCCTGGCGCGTACACCGTGACCTTTACCCTGGCCGGTTTCAACACCACGAAGCGCGACGGGGTCACGCTGAGCGGATCTGGTGTACAGACCGTCGATGCGGATCTCCGAGTCGGCGCGCTCGAGGAAACCATCACCGTCACTGGTGAGGCGCCCGTCGTCGACACCCAGTCGCTGACCAAGCAGCAGGTGCTCAACTCTGAGCTGGTCGACTCCCTGCCGACGGCTCGCAACTACTTCGGCCTGGCCCGCATGATTCCGGGCACCACTGGCGGCGGCAACGACGTCGGTGGCTCGCTGATTCAGGACGTCGGCCAGAGCGTGACCGTGCACGGCAGCCGCAACACCGACCAGCGCGTCACGGCCAACGGCGTGAACACGATGACGCTTCAGGCCGGCGGCAACATCGGCGGCCAGACGCCAGACCTCGGGTCGGCTGCGGAGGTGACGGTGGACACCACGTCGCTCGGAGCGGACCTCCCCACCGGCGGCATCCGCATCAACTTCGTGCCCAAGGATGGCGGAAATCGGTTCAGCGATTCCGCGTTCTTCAGCATGTCGAACGAGTCGCTCCAGGGCGACAACCTCTCCAAAGAACTGGTGGCTGCCGGATTCTCTGCTCCGAACAAGATCATCAACAACTACGACCTCAACGAGGCGCTCGGGGGGCCATTCAAGCGGGACAAGGTGTGGTTCTGGTTTTCCACCCGCATCAACACCAACAAGAATTACGCGCCGGTCTTCAATAACCTGAACGCCTTCAACCCCAACGAATGGCTGTACAGACCCTCGACTGAGCAGGCGGTTGCCAAGGGACAGCAGTACAACAACAGCATTCGCGTCACCTATCAGGCGACCCCGAAAATCAAGATGGCCGGCACCCTGAAAGCCGACAAGTGGTGCAACTGTCCCAGCGACATCACGGCCACACGCGCACCGGAAGCGGGCCGCGACCGCCGCTTTCCGCGCCTGCGTCAGGAACACGGTGAGATCACGTCGCCGCTGACCAACAAGCTGCTCTTCGAAGCGGTGGGCATGCACCTGTTCGAACGCTGGGGCGACATGCACCTGCGCGTGAACGGTGGCTCACTCGACGATGCAGCCAAGGAAGCGATCATCCCGCAGATGATTTCGGTGACGGAGCAGAGCAGCGGTCTCGTCTATCGCGGCCGCGCCACCAACAACAACACGCTCGTGCCCAGCTGGACCTACCGCGCTGCGGTGTCGTATGTGACCGGTTCGCATGCGTTCAAGACCGGCTTCAACAACACGACCGGCTTCCTCAACGAGTATCAGTACGCGTCCAACCCGCTCAGCTACCGGTTCAACAACGGCGTTCCCAACCAGGTCACGCTGCAGGCTCGTCCCTATCGTTCGATCACGGACCAGCAGGCGGACCTCGGCTTCTTCGCACAGGACCGCTGGTCGCTTAACCGCATGACGGTGAACCTGGCGATTCGCTACGATTACTTTGCCACCGGCTTCCCGGAGCAGACGCTCGGAGCGACGACCTTCACGCCAACGCGCAACATCACCTTCCCGGCGGCCGACAATCTGTCGTGGAAGGACGTGAGCTATCGTTCGGGCATGGCCTACGACCTGTTTGGCAACGGCAGGACCGCCCTCAAGGTTGCCTTCAACAAGTACCTCCTCGGACAGACGCTGAACGGCATCGGTCGCAACCCGAATCCCGTGCTCGCGCTCGCCACCTCCACCACGCGTTCGTGGACGGACAACGATCGTGACTTCGTCGTCGATTGCGACCTGGTGAACCCGCTGGCACAGAGTCCGGCGACCGGGACCGTGGACTCGTGTGGTGCGTTCTCTGACAGCTCGTTTGGCACCACCCGCCCGGGTGATCTCTACGACAAAGACCTGACCACGGGCTTCGGCCATCGTCCTGCGAACTGGGAGTTCTCGACCAGCGTGCAGCACGAGCTGATGCGCGGCGTTGCGGTGGACGTGGGCTACTTCCGCCGCATCTGGAAGAACTTCCAGGTGACCGACAACCTGCTGGTTGAGGCGAGCGACTACACCTACTTCAACCTGGTGGCCCCCACGGACTCGAGACTGGGAGACGCCAGCGGAACCACGATCACCGGCCTTCGCAACGTCTCGACCGCGAAGTTCGGGCAGACACAAAACTACAACACGCTGTCCGACAAGTTCGGCAAACAGATCGATCACTGGAACGGCTTCGACGTCAGCATCAACGCACGCCTCCAGCAGGGTGCGAGCTTCCAGTTCGGTATCAGTTCGGGTAAGCAGATCGAAGACGACTGTGAAGTTGTCGCCAAGCTGCCGGAACTCAACAGCGGCGCCAACATGCGGCCCCTCGGCTACTGCCACCGTGAGGAGCCGATGATGACGCAGATCAAGGGCTACGGCGTCTATACCGTGCCGAAGGTCGACGTGCAGGTGTCCGGAACGTTCCGGAGCATCCCCGGCGCGGCGATCAACGCTAACTACACGGCGACCCAGGCGTACCTGAACGCGAACTCGACGCTTGGACGTCCGCTCTCGGGCGGCGCGGCCAACATCTCGGTGGCACTGCTGCCCGAGAACACCAAGTACCTCGACCGTCGTCAGGAACTCGACATGCGGTTCGGCAAGGTGCTGCGCTTCGGACGGACCAAGTCGGTCGTGAGCCTTGACGTGTTCAACTTCCTGAACTCCGACGCGAGGATCACGGTGAACAACTCGTACGCCGCATGGTTGACCCCGACTTCAATCCTGAACGCGCGCCTGATGAAGTTCAGCGTGCAATTTGACTTCTGATTGGTAGGCAGTAGGCGGTAAGCGGTATGCCGCAGCAACGGGCCAGTCCTCACGGACTGGCCCGTTGTCTGTACGCTTGTCATTCTTGCGCTCTCCGCCTACCGCCTACCGCCTACCGCCTACCGCTTACTGAGATTCCACGTCCAATTTCCGGTAGCGCAGCCGCGACCACGGTGCCACACTGCCGGGGTGACGACAGGACTGCTTCCAAGCCGGCGCGAACTGCTTCGCGCATTCAACAGTCGCGACGAGTCCTACGAAGGGGTCTTTGTCACCGCCGTGCGGACGACGGGCATTTTCTGCCGCCCGACGTGCCCTGCCCGGCGACCCAAGCCCGCCAACGTCGATTTCTTCGCTACCAGCCGCGATGCGCTCGCGGCGGGATACAGACCATGCCGGCGTTGCGTGCCGCTGAGTCCGGCTGGCCGCGCCCCGTCCTGGCTTGCACCGCTTCTCGACGCCGTTGAGCGTGAGCCCGCGCGTCGGTGGCGCGATGAGGATCTCCGGCGGCTCGGCCTGTCGCCGTCGCGTATCGCCCGATGGTTCAAGGCCCATCATGGCGTTACGTTTCATGCCTACAGCCGACTGCGTCGGCTCGGCGGTGCGCTGGGCCACATCAAGAAGGGAACGGGTGTCACGATGGCCGCGGGAGATGCCGGATACGAGTCGCTGAGCGCGTTCAACGAGGCGTTCCTGAAGTTTGCGGGTGAGTCGCCGAGGCAGGCGCGCGACCGCGCTGTCGTGCACGTAGTCCGCATCGAATCTCCAGTGGGACCCCTGCTGCTCGGTGCCACCGACACGGCACTGGTGCTGCTCGAGTTTGTCGATCGGCGGCTCCTGCCCGCACAGATCTCGCGCGTGGCGAAGGCCCTTGACTGTGTGTTCGCCCCGGGTGAGACGCCGGTGCTGCGGCGCGTGCGCGGTCAGCTCGATGAATACTTTGCCGGTCGCCGGCGAGAGTTTGACGTTCCGATGACCATGACCGGGACTCCGTTTCAGGTCAGCGTCTGGAACGCGCTGCTGAAGATTCCGAGCGGTGCCACGCGCAGCTACAAGGACATCGCCGAGGCGATCGGTCGCCCCGAAGCCGTTCGAGCGGTTGCCCGTGCCAACGGCGACAACCGCATGGCCATCGTCATCCCGTGCCATCGGGTGATCGGCTCAGACGGCAAGCTCGTCGGCTATGGCGGTGGCCTGTGGCGCAAGCAGCGCCTGCTGGAACTCGAGGGCGGGATACGGACGCTGTTGGAGAACCAAGACAGTAGGCGGTAGGCCGTATGCGGTATGTGGGCGCATGCGATGCGCCGAATCAGCTCTTGAGCGAGTTCGCGAGTCCGGTGACGAGGCGTCCGACTATAGAGGCTCCAGTCAGGACAGCTTCCGTGGCTACTGGAGGCAAGAGCCCCAGGCGGCGAGCGATGATGACGTGGGTTCCGAGTTCTCGGACGGACCCATGAGCCATCGACAAGTGATTGAGGAACTCTCCGCAGGTTCTGCGACCCTGTCCCTCGGCAATGTTTGCAGGAATTGAAATGGCCGCGCGTCGCATCTGGGACACCAAGCCGTACCTTTCCTCGACAGGAAGCACGGCCGAGACCTTGTAGACCAATTCCGCAAGCTCCATCGCTAGCTGCCACGCAAGCAAGTCCTGATAATTCTTCGAAGGCACATGCTTTGTTCGTGCGAGCTCCATGCCATCATGCGAGCCTCTTCGCCGTCTACCGCCTACCGCCTACCACCTCACCGCCGATCCGCACTTCCTGTATCGCTGCGGCATCGCCCATCGTGACGATGGCCGCGAGGGCCTGTTCCATGGTGTCCGCGCGCTCGAGCGCACCTGCGAGCGGACTGTCGGGCGGGGGGCGAAGGTAGACGAAGTCGGCGCTCTTGCCCGGTGACAGGTCGCCGGTGTCAGCCTCGAGTCCCAGGGCCTCTGCTCCGGCGAGCGTGGCCAGATAGAGAAGGTGAGCAGGGCCAAGCCTGGTGCCGTCCGGCGCCACACGCTGCATCAGGTAGGCCTGCAGCGCTTCCTTGAGCATGCCGAAGCCCGTGCCCCCGCCGACGTCGGTGCCGAGCGCGACGTGTACGCCAGCCTCGAGATGTCGGCGCATCGGAAAGATGCCGCTCGCAAGGGCGGCATTGCTGCACGGGCAGTGGGCCACCGACGTACGCGTGCCGGCCATTCGCTCCAGTTCTGCCGCCGTGCCATGTACGTTGTGCGCCAGCACGGCGCGTGCGCCGGTCAGCGAGTAGTGCTCATAGATGGCGAGATAGTCGCGCGCCCACGGAAACGCCGTCATGCAGGCAGCGATCTCCTCAGGCTGCTCGTTGATGTGTGTCTGTACATGGACGTCCGGATGTTCCCGGACCAGGGTCTGGCAGGCTTCGAGCATCGCCTCGCTCGTCGAGAGGGCAAATCGCGGTGTCACCGCGTACCGCAAGCGCCCCTTGCCGTGAAAGCGCTCGATGAGTGCGGTGCTGTCGCGGTACGCATCAGCGGCGGATTGATGGAGCTCAGGGCGGAGAGCCCGGTCCGACACCACCAGGCCGCTCACAAGACGGATCCCGGCGCCGTGAGCCGCCTCGAAGAGAGCCGCGGTGGCGCCGGCGAAATGTGCGCCGAAGACCAGCGCGGTCGTCGTCCCATGCGACACGAGGGCGTGGACGAAGCGGTGTGCGGTGTCCGATGCGCAGGTAGGATCGCCCATGCGCACCTCTTCAGGCAGCGCGACGTGCTCGAGCCAGTCGAGGAGGGTGCGTCCTAGTCCACCGATGATGCGCAACTGAGGGAAGTGCACATGCGTATCAACGAAGCCAGGCAGGAGGTATCCGCCTCGGTAGTCAACTGTCTCGGTTTCTCCGGCTGCACTTCGGACCTCGACATAGCTGCCGCTTGCAGCAATGCGCCCATTGACGATGAGCAGGCCCCCGTCCTCATGAGCGCGAAGCGCATCTGACGATTGAAATGGACTGGCGGGAGTGTGGATGAGTGGCGCCCGTACGATCAGCCCGCGGCTCATGAGTGAACAGCCCGCGTCGAGGCAGTACGGGATGCGCGGACCCGACTGATGGCAAAGAACACCTGCTCAGGCGTGGCCGGACTTGGCAGATCGACGTCTGGAGTCTCGCCAAAGGCAGCCACCGCGTCGCGAATCGCTTCGCGTACCGAGATCGCGAGCATCAAAGGTGGCTCGCCGACGGCCTTGCTCCCGAGGATGACCCCTGGCTGTGTCGCCCGTTCGAGGAAGCTCACGTTGAAAATCTCGGGCATTTCCGACCAGGACGGAAGCTTGTAGGTGGAAGCCCCGCCAGTGGCGATGCGTCCCGTGCTGTCCCAGAGAAGTTCCTCGATCGTCAGCCAGCCGACCCCCTGTATGAACCCGCCTTCGATCTGGCCGCGGTCGATGATCGGAGCGATTGAGTCTCCGACGTCTTCAAGGATGTCTGTGCGCAGCAGACGGTATTGTCCCGTGAAGCCATCGACCTCGACTTCTGAAACGGCAGCGCCCCAGACGAAGTAATAGAACGGCTGCCCGCGTCCAGTGGCCGGATCGAAGTGAATCTGTGGTGTTGTGTAGAAACCTTGAGCGGAGAGAGAAATCCGCTGCTTGTAGGCCGCTTCGCACACCGCGGCCAGCGGGAGGGCACCAGTGCCACCTGTGACCCTGTCAGCTTCGAATCGCACTTCCGACTCCTCACACGCGAGCAGGCCGGCGGCGACAGGAGTCAGCCGTGACACCAGCTGTGCGCACGCGTTGGCGACGGCGGCACCGTTCAGATCGGTGCCCGAAGAGGCCGCGGTCGCCGATGTGTTCGGAACCTTGTCTGTGCGCGTGGGCATGAGGCGAACGCGCTCTGGAGAAACACCCAGCCCGGCGGCCGCTATGTGCAGGACCTTGGTGAAGAGGCCCTGGCCCATCTCCGTGCCGCCGTGGTTCACCTGCACGCTGCCGTCGCGGTAGAGCAGAACGAGCGCGCCTCCCTGGTTGTAGAAGGTGGCCGTAAATGAAATACCGAACTTGACCGGAGTGATGGCCAGGCCGCGCTTCATGTGCGGACTGGTCGAATTGAAGCGGTCGATCGTCGTGCGCCGCTCATCGAAGGCGCTGCTGCCCTTGAGGTCGGACCAGATCCGAGGCATGCGCGACGCATCGTCAACGCGCTGGCCGTAGTGTGTGGAGTCACCGTCGCGGTAGAAGTTGCGTTCCCTGATGACGTCTGACGGGATCGACAGGTGCCGTGCGGCGCGCGACATGATGTCTTCGATCACGACCATGGCCTGGGGACCACCGAAGCCACGGAAGGCCGTCTGTGATGTCTTGTGAGTCCGGCAGACGCGCCCGGTCACGTCTACCGCCGGCAGGTGGTAGGCATTGTCGCAGTGGAAGAGCGACCGCCACATGATCGGCTCTGAAAGGTCGAGGCTCCAGCCACCGTCCGAGAACAGTTCGAGTCGCAGGGCCTGCACCCGGCCGTCGGTCGAGAACCCGGCTGAGTAGCGAGCGTAGTAGGGATGCCGCTTGCCGGTCAGCGCCATGTCGAGTGCGCGCGTCAATCGCACGCGCACGGGGCGACCAGTCTTCCACGCACCCAGTGCCGCAATTGCCGCCCACGTGTTGGCCTGGACTTCCTTTCCTCCGAACGCCCCGCCCATCCGCAGGCACTCCACCGCGACGCTGTGGCGGGGGAGGCCGAGCACGCGCGCCACCACTTCCTGCGTTTCCGATGGGTGCTGTGTGGATGAGTGAACGACATATCCCCCGGAGTCGTCGCGCGCGGCAATCGCCGCGTTGGTCTCCAGGTAGAAGTGCTCCTGGCCGCCGATCGAGATCTCGCCCTCCAGGCGCAAGGCGGCTGTTGCCAGCGCCGAGAGATCGCCTCGGGCGATGTGCACCGGGTCATTGAGGAAGCTGCCTGCTGCGATGGCGTCTTCGATGGTCAGAATCGCTGGCAGGGGTTCGTACTCGACATACACGCGCGCCGCGCCGCGCTTTGCGGCATCAAGCGTCTCGCCAAGCACCCACGCCACGGGCTGGCTGTGGAACATCACCTCGCGGGGAAAGAGCGGCTCGTCATGGCGGTTGGCTCCCGTATTGCCTTCACCGGGAACATCCGACTCGCTGAGCACGGTGACGACGCCGGGTTCAGCGAGCGCGGCCTGCACATCCACGTGGACGACGAGCGCGTGCGCATGCGGTGCGAGTACAGGCCAGGCGTGCAGGACGTGAGGGAAGCGCGACGCGAGGTCGTCGGTGTACAACGCCTCGCCGGTGACATGGCCCCGTGCGCTCTCATGGGGCTGGCGGGGGCTGGGTGTGCCGCTCACGCGCTGGTCTCCACAAAGAACTTCTCGACCAGGCTCTTCGCGACCGCCAGCCGGTATTCGCGGGACCCGCGGTGGTCGCTCACGGGCGTGAGCGTACGTTCGATAACGGTCTGCACGAGGGCGACTGTTGCCGGGGTCCAGGCCGCGCCGAGCAGAAGGGGCTCGACCTCGGTGAGCCTGACCGGGGTGGCGGCGACGCCGCCAAAACAGAAGCGTGCGCGCGTGATGCGCCCGCTGCCATCGCGGTCGATGGCCATCGCGGCCGCGACGGTGCTGATGTCGTCAAGTCTCCGCTTCGCGATCTTGTAGAACCTGAGAGCCTGGGGCAGCGGTGCGGGGATCTCGATGATCGTCAGGAGCTCCCCGCGTTGCAGTTGCGTCTGCCGGTAGCCGGTGAAGAACGACGCCAGCTCGACCGACCGCGTCGGCATGTGCACGCGCGCGTCCATGGCCAACAGCAGTGGAGCGGCATCGCCAATCGGCGACGCCGTGGCCAGGTTGCCGCCGAGGGTTGCGCGGTTACGAATCGGCGGCGATGCAAAGAGCGACAGCCACTCGGTGACCGCGCCCGGCGCGTCCATCCACTGCTCCCCGAGTTCGGTCAGGGTCAGCGCTGCGCCGATGCGGACCGCGCCGTCAGGGGCCTGCGAAAACCGGCGCAACTCTTCGATGGCCTCCAGGCTGATCAGATGCGGAAATCGTCTTCCCTGCAGGTTCGACTCGACGGCCAGATCCGACGCGCCCGCGACGACGCGGGCGTCGGGCCTCGCGGCCAGCAGCTGAAGACACTCGGCGAGTCCGGTGGGCCGTGAGAAGGTCGCCGACGATCTGCCCTTCAGGGTCGGAGCCGGCGAGGCGAGCCTCCGCCGGACATACGGCGCAGTGTCGAGTGCCCCCTGGGTGGCAGGTGGGCTGCCGAGAGCGAGCGCCGCGTCGCGAATAGGCCGGTAACCAGTGCAACGGCACAGGTTACCCGCCAGCGCCATCGTGTCGCACGGCCCGGTGCGTCCTGGGCGGTACTGCTCAGCGGTCAGGCTCATCACGAACCCCGGCGTGCAGTAGCCGCACTGAGATCCCCCTGCCGCAGCCATGGCCCGTTGAGCCTCAGAGAGTTCGCCGTTCTCCACAAGACCCTCACACGTCACGACCTCGTGATCGGCGGCCATGGGCAGCAGCATCAGACAGCTGTTGATCGCCCGATACGCCGTGCGCCCCCCGCTGCTGCCGACGACCATGACCGTGCAGGCCCCGCATTCCCCTTCGGCACACCCTTCTTTGGCTCCCGTCAGGCCGTGGGCACGGATGGCGTCGAGCAGGGTCGTCTCCGGCGATTCCGGCGTGATCTCAACCGTCTCGCCGTTGAGCATGAAACGAACTGCGTCCACGTCCGCGATTGTATATGCCGGCGCTGCAGCTCAGCGATGACCGGCATCCTTCTGCCATGTGCGCAAGGTAATCGGTCAAGAGTTCTGTTCAGCATGGCCGGCATACCGACAAACACAGCACCTCACTCAGGCGCGGTGCTTGCACTCACGCATTCAGCCCCTGCTGCTGGAGGATGTTGCGATGCGAACTCTGCTCACACTCGTTGCTGTCACCACGCTGAACATGATCGCGTTCGCCCAGTCACCCGCGCCGGCGCCGGCGCAGGTGCCCACCGGGTCTACGCCCAATGCCTTCGAGTCGGTCACGGTCGTGGGGTGCATCCAGCGGGAGTCTGACTTCCGGCGCGGACAGGCACCCGGACGGGCCGGCAGCGGTGGCGTGGAGGCAAAGCCCACCGATCAGTTCGTGCTCACCGACACGGCAGTCGTCGGGGCGCCGTCGCCGACTCCGGGCCCCCCACTGCCGGTGCCTGTTCCCGCAGTTGAGGTCGCCTATCAGCTCACCGGACCCAACGAGAGCCAGGCCCAGGAGTTTCTCGGGCGTCGTGTCGAGATTGCCGGTCGAGCCAATCCGGTGAGGTCGACCCACGCGCCTTCCGCTCCCGGTCCGGTGCCGGTTGCGCAGGTGAACGCGGCCCCCGCGCCGCCGGCAGCGACAGTCTCGCTGGCGGAGTTGGAGGTGATGTCGATCAAGGCTTCGGCTGGTACCTGTTCGGCTCGCTGATCCCTGCCAGCCTGGCGCGTCGGGACATGCGTCCGCTGACACTTCCTCCCCTCAAAGACCGGCTTCGTCCCGGCGTCCAGGTGCTCTTCGTGGGCATCAATCCAGGCGTGCGCTCGGCCCTGACGGGGCACCATTTTGCAGGATTCTCGAACCGGTTCTGGAAGTTGCTCTACGAGTCGCGCCTCGTTCCGGAACCTGTCGGCTATGAAGACGACGATCGCCTGCCCGAGTGGGGCTATGGCATCACGAACATCGTGCCCCGGCCCACCCCGGGGATCGACACGCTGCGCCGTGAAGAGTACGTCGCTGGACGGGTCGCGCTGAGACGGAAGGTGCTGCGCCACACGCCCATTGTTGTCGCGGCGGTGGGCGTGACCGTGTTTCGCGCCCTCTTCCCTGACAGGAAGAATGCTGTGTCCCTGGGGTTGCAGGAAGAGCGAATCGGAGGCTCGGCGGTGTTCGTGCTGCCGAATCCGAGCGGTCGAAATGCCAACTTCACGCACGCAGAGATGCTGGCTGCGTTTCGCGCACTGCGGCGCTGTGTGCGCGACAGCTCCAGACGATGACATGCTGACTTCCTCGGCGGAGTTCGCTACAGTAGCCGCAAAATGCCAACTGCCCGGTTGTTTCATCAGGCGTGGCGGCATCCGTGGCCCATCTTTGCAGCTGCCCTGACGCTGGCGGTGGTCGGATTCTGGCCCAGCTTTTTCGCGAGATTGCCGGACACGCCCCTGCCGCATCATGTGCACGGGTGGTCGGCGACAGCCTGGATGCTCCTCCCCTTGTTGCAGTACGTTCTGATTCGGAGCGGCCGGCGCAGTCTGCACCGTCTCGTGGGCAATGCGTCTCTCGGGCTTGCCGCCATCGTGGCGGTCAGCGGCGTCTACGTGGTCCGGATGATGGCCTATGCCAACATCACCAGTTTCCGGCTGGCGAGTGTGAAGTTCGTCTGGCTCGACCTGACCGGAATCGCCCTGTTCTGTGTCTACGTCGCTTTCGCCATTTCGGCGGCACGCCGGCGCGACATCCGCCTGCACGTCACCGCTCTTGCCGCAAGCGCTTTCATTCCACTCGAGGCGGCCCTCGAGAGAGTGTTCGTGAATCTGTTGCCCTTCCTCGCCTCCGACTTCGACGCAGCCCTCTACGCGTCCCTGATTGTCCTGGAAGTCACCGCCGCTGCCATCGTCTGGTTGGAGTGGCGCTCCGGTGGCGTGCGTTGGCCGATGCCGGTTCTGCTCGGCTACTATCTCGTGATGCACGTGACGTTGACGCCGCTTGCTACCAGCCAGGGCTTCCAGAGTTTCAGCAACTGGTTTGGCATGGCCGGACGTGCCGTCAACTGAGCACAGAAACCCACTCGGCGGGCTGCCGCCACGGCGGTGAATCTGAGGGGACGGCTCGTCCCGTGATGATGTGGACTCGGGCAGGCATCATGACGGCGCCCCGCTGCTCATAGGGGGTGAACCGCGTCGCCAACGCGCGGTGCGCTCTGGTCGGCGCGTCGCCTCCAGCATTCGACAGGAGTTCCGCGAATGAGGAGAACGAGGCGAGCGCAAACTGCGCCGCGTCTGGCGCCGCCAGCCTGTCGCCGATCGGGAGCGCCTGACGCCAGTCGGTCACCGTCACGTCGACGAAGCCGGCCCGCCCGAGCAGCGACGAGAGCAGCATGACGTCTCCATATCGGAACGGACCTGGTGCTGACGGGTCGATCGGTGCCAGGTCGATCGCTTCAGCGACAGCTGCTCGTGTGGCGGTCATCCACGTGTTGTCTACGACCGGTCCCCACACCGCAAACGCGAAGCGACCACCGGGGACAAGCCAGCGCCGCAGATTCGCGAATGCAGTCGGCGGATCGTTGAAGAACATGACGCCCAGCCGGGAGACCAGACGGTCGTAGGACGGACCCGGCGGTGTCATCGTTCCCATGTCGGCGACCTCGAACGCGACCGATGAATCGTGTGCGCCATGCCGTCGTCGCGCGACCTCGATCAGCGCCGGTGACAGATCGAGCCCGTGTGCGACGCTGCCGGCGGGCGCCCGACGCAAGACCGCTATTGTCGTCGCCCCACCGCCACAGCCGACGTCTGCGATGCGGACCGCTGTGGTCAACGCCAGCGCCTTGATGAGCGGCTCGTCGATGGGCGCCAGCATCGCCTCCAGCCCGGCGAGTTGGCGGCGCCACTTGTCGCTTCGCGCGGCAGCCCAGTCCGCGAGGGGTTCTTTGGTCATGAGTCCTGCTCCTTAGACGGGTGAGACCAGCACCGAGTGTGGCTGATCGGACGTGACACCGGCGGGCGCGGCCAGGCGTGTGCGGATAACGTACTCCGCAACGATCGCATTGATGATCCAGGCCAGCCCCATCATGACGGCGCGATTGGCCTCTCCAGGCGTGCCGCCGACGAAGACAAACCACGGCAGATGGGTGAGCACCTGGGTGCCGGCTCCCATGCCGAGCGCGTAGCCCCGCAGCATCCAGGCGCCGTGCGCGACATACTCGTGGTGCCAGAGTGACGCCACCCCACGCACGATCGCGAAGGTCATCGCCACACCAACGATCAATCGCATGAAATACACCGCCTCGCCGTCACCCTTCGGC
This sequence comes from Vicinamibacterales bacterium, assembly GCA_040081265.1. Taxonomy (GTDB): domain Bacteria; phylum Acidobacteriota; class Vicinamibacteria; order Vicinamibacterales; family UBA2999; genus JBEBGV01. The sequence continues at coordinate 113,369 of JBEBGV010000002.1, read as the reverse complement.
CACGCGTAGAACTGCGCCATCCAGAGTCCGGTCAGCGCGGCGACCAGGCCGAGCGGCACGAGCGCCACTCCGACCGCGCGATGCCAGCCGCGCCGCCGCAGCGCTGGCGCAAACTGCAGCGCGCCAAGCAGCGAGTACGGGATCACCGCCAGGATGTGGAGCGCAACCGGCAGCGGGTCCTCGAAGAACCGCGCAGCGTCGGCGGATGCCTGTCCGGTCATCAGACCAGCCAGGCGCACGAGGCCAGCGACGACCGGGACGATGCCGAGAGCCAGCAGCGACGCTGGGACGAGCAGTATACGCAGGGTCTGACGGGTGCGCCTCGTGCGATGAATGCAAGTCATCGGGGTCACCGCAGGGCAAGCCGCAGACCGGCGATCACCGCGACGTCGTTTCGGCGGGTGGTGTCCGAGGTTCCGAACGGGGTCACTCGACGCCGGCGTCATACGTGAACAGGTCGAGCTTGGCCTCAGGGCCGAGGCCGAGCGGAGTCGCCCGCGCCCAGCCTACCGTCGAGGTCAGCACCAGGTCCGGGCGCAGTCCATAGGAGAGCTGGACCGCCGTTGGCTTCAACATGGCAAGTTCCTTTCGTTGTGCGTGAGTGGTCTCAACAACCGCGAACATGGGAGCCAGCGTAGCGGTCGTTCAGGTATGGCGGAAGACACAACGTTTGCACTTGAGGCGTGCATTTGACGCCAGTCATCGGCGCGTGCCATCGTCACCCATGCCGAGACCTGACCTGAACCAGCTCTTCGTTCTCAACGCGGTCTTGAGCGAGAACAGCGTCGTCCGTGCGGCGCAGCGCCTGCACCTGAGTCCGTCGGCGATGAGCCGGGCGCTCGCGCGGGTGCGCGAGACGGTGGGCGATCCGATCCTCGTCAAGGCGGGTCGGAAGCTCGTACCGACGCCCCGCGCGACCGAGATGCGCGACCGCGTCGACCAGTTGATTCAGGAGGCGCAGGCCGTCCTGCTGCCCAGCACGGCACCAGACTTGCGCCGCATCGTCCGCACCTTCACGCTCAGGACGAGCGAGGGGTTCGTTGAGACGTTCGGTCCCGACCTGCTCAAGTGCGTCATGAAAGACGCGCCCGCGATTCGCTTGCGATTCGTCGCGAGGCAGACCAGAGACGCCGCAGGGTTGCGGGACGGCAGCGTCGACCTGGAAACCGGCGTGGTGGATGCGACGACGAGTCCGGAGCTGCGGCAGGTGTCGCTGTTCGCCGATCGAATGGTTGGCGTGGTGCGCGCAGGTCACAAGCTTCGCCAGGCGCGGGTTACCGCGGCCAACTACGCCGCTGCCGCCCATATCGGCATCTCGCGCCAGACCGTCGATCAGGGGTGGGTTGAGGAAGCGCTGGCAGCGCTCGGACTCGAACGTACCGTGATGACGACTGTGAGCGGCTTCGCGACGGCGATAGCGGTCGCGCGCGCCTCAGACCTGGTGGCGACGGTCCCCGAGCAGCACACGGCTGCCCTCCGTACGGGCATGCACACGTTCGCAATGCCGTTCAAGCTGCCGTCGATCATGGTGTCGATGCTCTGGCATCCGCGCATGCATGCGGATCCTGTCCACGCCTGGTTGCGCGAATGTGTGCGAACGACCGCGGCGGATTCACCGCGCCGAACCTAGCGGGAGTCGGTCAGGCCCGTCCCGTCGTTTGGCCGGGGTGCCGTCTTCGCGTTAAGCTGCTGGTTCCACTCAGTCAGACTTGGGCGGGCGAGTCCAGCGAGTCGAACGGAGAGATGTCCGAGTGGTTGAAGGAGCACGCTTGGAAAGCGTGTGTAGGGGAAACTCTACCGCGGGTTCGAATCCCGCTCTCTCCGCCATCCTTCTACATTTCCACCTGCACGCCTAACTCCACCACGCGTTCAGGCGGGAGCCTGAAGAACGCGGTGGCCCGAACCGCGTTGCGCGACATCAGCACGAACAGCTTCTCCCGCCAGATCGCCATGCCGCGCTGCCGCGTGACGATGATCGTTTCGCGTCCCAGGAAGTAGCTGACATCGTCGACGTCAAGCGGAAGGCCGAGCGATCGCGCCTGCATCAGCGCGGACGGCACGTCGGGGTCCTCCATGAAGCCATATTGAACCCGCACGTTGAAGAGGCCATGTCCGAGCGGCTCCACCTGGACACGATCGGCCAGCGGCACGTGCGGTTTCTGCGCCGTCGTGACGCTGAGCACCACGACGTGCTCGTGAAGCACCTTGTTGTAGCGAAGGTTGTGGGCAAGCGCGGGCGGTGTCCCCGTCGCTTGCGCGGTCATGAAGACGGCGGTGCCCGGCACGCGCATGGGATGCGTGGTGGCGACCATGGTGAGAAAGGCGTCGAGCGGGACGGCGCGGGCGGTGAGGCGCTCTCCGACCAGTCGCCGGCCGGTCTTCCACGTGGTCATCAGCGTGAACAGGAAGAGAGCCACGGCGAGCGTCACCCAGCCACCCTGCAGCAGTTTCAGTGCGTTGGCCCCGAAAAACGCCAGGTCGATGATCAAAAAGATGCTGACGACCGGAATGGCAACGGCCTTCCGCCAGTGCCACCGCTCGGTCATGATGATGTAGAGCAGCAGCACGGTGATGACCATCGTCAGCGTGACGGCAATGCCGTAGGCCGCGGCCACGGCGCTCGACGAACCGAAGCCAACCACGATCAGCAGGGTCCCGACCATCAACGCCCAGTTGATCTGCGGCACATAGATCTGCCCCATTTCGCGGGCCGATGTGTGCTCAACGTCGAGACGGGGCGCCAGACCGAGCTGAATGGCCTGACGCGTGATTGAGAAAGACCCCGAAATCAACGCCTGCGAGGCGATGACCGCGGCGCCCGTGGCAAGCGCGACCAGTGGCAGCAGCGCCCAGGAGGGGGCGAGCAGGAAGAACGGATGCTCGACGGTCGGATTGCTCAGCAGCAGCGCGCCCTGTCCGAGATAGTTGAGGACGAGGGAGGGCAGGACGAACGCAAACCACGCTACCCGAATCGGGTGCTTTCCGAAGTGCCCCATGTCCGCATAGAGCGCCTCGCCGCCGGTGACGACGAGAAACACAGCGCCGAGAACTGCAAACCCGGTGAAGCCATTGGTGACGAAGAACGTGACCGCGTGCCGCGGATCGAACGCCGCGAGCACGGCAGGGACCTCCGCAATCCACACCGCTCCGAGTGCGGCGATGACGACGAACCAGAGCACCATCACCGGGCCGAACAGAACGCCCACGCGGTGGGTGCCGTACTTCTGGATCAGGAACAGCCCGACCAGGATTACCAGGGTCGCCGGCACAACATAGGGACGAAACAGCGGCGTGACCACCTCGAGTCCTTCGACGGCGCCGAGGACCGAGACGGCGGGGGTGATCATGCCGTCGCCGTAGAGCAGTGCCGTGCCGAAGATGCCAAGGGCAATCAGGAGTGGTCGGCCGACGGCCAGTCGCGCCGGACCTCCCGATGCGCCGACCCGACCCGGGATCAGGGCGGTCAGCGCCAGGATGCCGCCTTCACCCTGGTTGTCGGCGCGCATCACGATCACCACGTACTTGATCGAGATGATGATCACCAGCGCGTAGATGATCAGCGAGAGAACGCCGAGGACGTTTTCGTGGGTCGGAGGAACCGAATGCGGGCCGAAGAAACACTCGCGAAGCGCGTAGAGCGGGCTGGTGCCGATATCACCGTAGACCACGCCGAGCGCGGTCAGCGCCAGCGGAAGCAGGCGGCGCTGGTGGGAGTGTTCGGCGGGTTGGCCAGGAGATGGTGATGATGAAGCCGGATCGGACAAGAGTTCTCCAGGTGCCGCCGGCGTCAGCTGACGGGCTCGAGGTTCGATTAGAAGGTTCCATTATGAGGCAGGTTCCCCGAGCGGGACGACCTGAATGGCTGCGTCCCGAACCTCTTCGAGGAAGCGGTTCAGGGTCGACCCTTTCATGAGAATCTCCCATCGCGTGCGCGCCGACTGCCCGAAGATCACATGCGTGATCCCCTCGCGCTTGGCGAAGGCAATCAGGCCATCCGATGGCCGGTCGGCCTTGACCCGCACCACCGTGGCGCCGAGTTCCTCCGCCATCGCGATGTTCTTCTGCAGCGCATCACGGTATTCGGGCTTGATATGGCCGGGCGCCTCGCGTGGCGTCTCGACGTAGACGGCGTACCAGCGCGCGCCAAGGCGACCGGCGATGCGTGCGCCGGTACGTAATACCCGGGGTGCATCAGGACTCGAGCTGAGGCACACCATCACCCGCTCCGGAAGCAGCGCCGGCTCGATGCCCTCGCGCTGCCGACGCGACGCCGCACGATCGCCGATCTCGTCGGCGACAGCCCGGAGCGCCAGCTCGCGCAGCGTCGAGATGTTCGTCTCGCGGAAGAAGTTGGCCAGGGCCTGTTCGACCTTCTCGGGCTTGTAGACCTTGCCCTGTCGCAGTCGGCTGTGCAGCTCCTCGACGGTGACGTCCACGTTGACGATTTCGTCCGCACGGTCGATGAAAGTGTCCGGCACCGTTTCGCGCACCCGCACCCCGGTGACACGACTGACGGCGTCGTTCAGCGTTTCCAGGTGCTGGATGTTGACCGCCGTCATCACGCCGATGCCGGCGTCGAGCAGTTCCATCACGTCCTGGTAACGCTTCTCGTGACGACTGCCGGCGACATTGGTATGGGCGAGTTCGTCCACGATGCACAGCGTTGGCCTGCGGCGCAGGATGGCCTCCACATCCATTTCCTCGAGCACGACGCCTCTATAGTCGATCGTGCGCCGCGGCACGATCTCGAGATCGGCGATCCGCGCCTCTGTGTCCGTCCGGCCGTGCGTTTCGATGAACCCGATCACTACGTCCACGCCGTCGCGGCGGAAGGTGTGGGCATCCTCGATCATCGCGTAGGTCTTGCCCACTCCAGGAGCGGCGCCGATGTAGACGCGCAGCCGCGCCCGCTGCTCGGTCTGCAGCTTCGCCAGCATCTGTTCGCCAGTCGGCCGAGGTCGCTCGGGCACAACCCATCCTAGCGCGCCGGATCCGGCCGGTTGCGGGTCCTTATGAACTCTTTATGCCTTTTTGCCCGCCTCATTACCCTGAACGCCTGTAGCGTGGGATCCATGCTCGACATCGTCTTCATCACCGTAACGGTTCTCTTCTTCGTCGTCAGCATCGGCTACGTGGCCGCGTGCGACCGACTGATGAAGTGAGGTGACTTGTGGCCCTGGAATACACACTCGGTCTGCTCGTGAGCCTCGGGATGCTCGGCTACCTGATCCTCGCGATGCTGAAACCGGAGAAGTTCTGACATGACTCTCAATGGCTGGCTGCAGATTCTCTTCTTCCTGCTCGCCGTGTTCGCGGTCACCCCGCTCCTCGGCGGCTACATGGCGCGCGTCTTCGCGCGGCAACGCACCTGGCTCGATCCGGTGCTGCGACCCATCGAGCGGCTGATCTACCGGGTGACCGGTGTCGACGAGGCTCGCGAGATGCGCTGGACGGAATACGCCGTCTCGCTGCTCCTCTTCAGCATCGTCTCGATGCTCGTGCTTTACGCGATGCAGCGTCTCCAGGCGGTGCTGCCGTTCAACCCGCAGGGTTTCGCAGGAGTGCCGCCGGCGCTGGCCTTCAACACGGCTGTGTCGTTTACCACCAATACGAACTGGCAGGCGTACAGCGGCGAATCGACGATGAGCTACTTCACCCAGATGGCCGGGCTCGCCTACCACAACTTCGTGTCGGCGGCGGTCGGCATGTCAGTGGCGATTGCGTTCATCCGCGGCATCGCGCAGAAGGAGAAGGACTCACTTGGTAACTTCTGGGTGGACATGGTGCGGGCGTCGCTCTGGGTGCTGCTCCCGATCGCCATCGTCGGTGCCCTGTTCATGGTCTCGCAGGGGGTCGTGCAGAACCTGAAGCCCTACGACGTGGTGCAGACGGTCGAGGGCGCCACGCAGACGATTGCACAGGGGCCAACGGCGTCGCAGGAGATCATCAAGCAGTTCGGCACAAACGGCGGCGGCTTCTTCAATGCCAATAGCTCCCATCCGTTCGAGAACCCGACACCGCTGACCAACTTCCTGGCGATGTTTGGCATCTTCGCCATCTCGTCAGGACTGACCTACACGCTGGGCAAGATGACGGGCTCGCCAAAACACGGCTGGGCGGTATGGGCGGCGATGGCGTTCCTGTTCATTGCCGGCGTGACCGTCGCCTACTGGGCGGAGGCGCGCGGCAACCCGATGCTGACGGCCGTCGGTGCTGATCAGAGCGTCACGGCGACCTCGCCCGGCGGCAACATGGAGGGCAAGGAAGTCCGCTTCGGTATCGCCAACACGGCACTCTTCGCGACCGTGACGACCGACGCCAGCTGCGGAGCGGTCAACGGCTGGCACGACTCGTTCACCCCGCTCGGCGGCCTGGTGCCGCTGGCGAACATGCAGTTGAGCGAGGTGGTCTTCGGCGGCGTCGGCGCGGGAATGTATGGAATCCTCGTCTACATCATCCTGGCGGTGTTCATCGCCGGCCTGATGGTGGGCCGGACGCCCGAGTATCTCGGCAAGAAGATTCAGGCGTTCGAGGTGCAGATGGCGATGCTGACCGTCCTGATCTTTTCGCTCGTGATCTTGTCGTTCACGGCGATCTCCTCGGTGTCACCGTCGTTTGGCACCTCGAGCGTGTTCAACCCGGGCCCGCACGGGCTGTCCGAGATGCTCTATGCCTACTCCTCGGCCGCGGCCAACAACGGGTCTGCGTTCGGCGGCATCAGTGTGAACACCAACTGGTACAACACCACGCTCGGTCTGGCGATGCTGTTCGGGCGGTTCTTCATGATCATCCCGCCGCTGGCGATTGCCGGCAGCCTGGGCCGCAAGAAGCAGATTCCCGCGTCACTCGGTTCGTTCCCTGTCACCACGCCCCTGTTCACGGCGCTGCTCGTCGGCGTCATCGTGATCGTGGGCGCGTTGACGTTCTTCCCCGTACTCAGCCTGGGCCCCGTCGTGGAGCACTTCCTGATGAACGCGGGTCAGGTGTTCTGATGGCCACCATTGCACGTTCGATGTGGGATCCGCAGATCGTCCAGCGCGCGATCGGTGACTCGTTCCGCAAGCTCCACCCGCGCACCATGGCGCGCAACCCAGTCATGTTCGTGGTCGAGATCGGCAGCGTGCTGACGACGCTGAGCCTGGTCCAGCATCTGGTCTCCGGCGGCGGCGACCTCCGCTTCGAGCTGCAGATTACGTTCTGGCTGTGGCTGACGGTGCTCTTCGCCAACTTCGCCGAGGCGATGGCGGAAGGCCGTGGCAAGGCGCAGGCTGACACCCTGCGCAAGGCCAAGACCGAAACGACAGCGAACCGCGAGCGTCCCGGTGGCGTCTTCGAAAGGGTGGCGGCGACCTCCCTGCGCAAGGGCGACGTTGTCCGTGTCGTAGCCGGCGAGGTGATCCCGGCCGACGGCGAAATCATCGAAGGTGTGGCCTCGGTCGACGAAAGCGCCATCACGGGTGAGTCGGCGCCAGTCATCCGCGAGTCTGGCGGCGATCGGTCGGCCGTGACGGGCGGCACCAAAGTCCTCTCCGACTGGATCCGGGTGCAGGTCACGGCCAACCCGGGCGAGACCTTCCTTGACCGGATGATCGCGCTGGTCGAGGGCGCCGAGCGGCAGAAGACGCCGAACGAGATCGCGCTCAACATCCTGCTCGCCGGCCTGACGATCGTCTTCCTGATCGCCGTGGTCACGCTGCAACCATTTGCGATCTACTCCAACGCGCCGCAGTCGCTGTTCGTGCTGGTTGCGCTCCTGGTGTGCCTGATCCCGACCACCATCGGCGGCCTGCTGTCGGCGATCGGCATCGCGGGCATGGACCGCCTGGTCCAGCACAATGTGCTCGCCATGTCGGGTCGAGCGGTCGAGGCCGCCGGCGACGTGCACACGCTGCTGCTCGACAAGACGGGCACGATCACGCTCGGCAACCGGCAGGCGAGCGAGTTCCGGCCGCTGGTCGGCATCAGTGACGAGCAGCTCGCGGACGCGGCGCAGCTGGCGTCGCTGGCCGACGAGACGCCCGAGGGTCGATCGATCGTCGTGCTTGCCAAGGAAAAGTACCAGCTTCGCGGCCGTGACGTCGGGCAGCAGCAGATGACCTTCGTGCCGTTCACGGCACAGACGCGGATGTCGGGCGTCAATTTCGACGGGCGCGAGATCCGCAAGGGCGCCGCCGACGCGATCGAGAAGTACGTGGTCGCCAACGGTGGCACCATCCCCGAACAACTGGGTACGCTCGTACAGAAGATCGCGCGCGAAGGCGGCACCCCGCTGGTCGTCGCCGAGGGGCGCACCGCGCTGGGCGTGATTCACCTCAAGGACATCGTCAAGGGGGGCATGAAGGAGCGGTTTGCCCACCTGCGGGCGATGGGGATCAAGACGGTGATGATCACCGGCGACAACCCGCTCACCGCCGCGGCGATCGCCGCCGAGGCCGGTGTGGACGACTTCCTGGCTCAGGCCACCCCCGAGGACAAGATGGCGCTCATCAAGCGCGAGCAGGCCGACGGCAAGCTCGTGGCGATGACCGGCGACGGCACCAACGATGCCCCGGCACTGGCGCAGGCCGACGTGGGCGTAGCCATGAACACCGGCACGCAGGCGGCGAAAGAGGCCGGCAACATGGTCGATCTCGACTCGAACCCGACCAAGCTGATCGAGGTCGTCGAGATCGGCAAGCAGCTGCTGATTACCCGCGGGGCGCTCACCACGTTCTCGATCGCCAACGACGTGGCGAAGTATTTCGCGATCATCCCCGCGATGTTCCTGGCGACGTTCCCGATGCTCGGGGCGCTCAACATCATGGGGCTGCGCACGCCGCAGTCGGCGATTCTGTCGGCCGTGATCTTCAACGCGCTGGTGATCGTCCTGCTGGTGCCGCTGGCGCTGCGCGGCATCAAGTATCGGCCGGAAGGCGCGGCGGCGCTGCTGAGGCGCAGTCTCCTGGTCTATGGCGTCGGCGGCGTCATCGTGCCGTTCATCGGCATCAAGGCAATCGACGTTGTCATCACGGCTCTTGGTCTTGCGTAAGAGAGGGGCGAGCCTGCGGGCCCGCCGGAGGACATCATGAACATCACACGGAATCTCGTGGCGGCCATCCTGATGACGATTGTGACCACGTTGCTTCTCGGCATCATCTATCCCCTGGTGATCACCGGGATTGCCCAGGTGGCATTCCCGAGCCAGGCGAATGGCCAGATGGTCGAGCGGAACGGAACCGTCGTCGGTTCGGCGATCATCGGTCAGAAGTTCTCCTCGCCAGGGTACTTCCGGCCGAGGCCCTCAGCCGCTGGAGCCGACGGTTATGACGCCGCGAACTCGGCTGGCAGCCAGCTCGGTCCGACGAACAAGAAGCTGATCGACAACGTCAAGGCGAACGTCGAGGCGGCCCGGGCTGAGAACCCCAACGTGCCGGTACCGATCGACCTGGTCACGACGTCCGCGTCGGGATTCGACCCACACCTCTCGCCGGCCGCGGCCGACTTCCAGGTGCCGCGAGTGGCGCGTGAGCGGAGCATGTCCGAAGCCGACGTCAGGAGTGCCGTCGCAGCCCATACCGAAGGTCGCCAGCTCGGCTTCTTTGGCGAAGCGCGCGTGAACGTCCTCGAACTCAACCTGGCGCTCGACTCGCAGCGTCCGATCGCGAAGTAGCGCGCGGACCATCGATCTTCCGCAGGCCGTCAGGGCTTGCGGAAGACGATCAGCCACCAGATGTCTTCCTCGCCCGAACGGTCGATGAACCGGGTGTCGGTGGTCGAGACCTCGAATCCGTGTCGTGCCACTTCCTCGGTGACCGTCGCGAGCGTGATGTCGTGATGCTCGACCCCCTCAGCGCGGGGTTCGCCGCCAACGCGCGGACCGCGATCGACGACCACCAGCCTCGCCCCTGGACGCATCGCCCTGAACAGGGCGTCCAGGATGGGTCCGGGCTCGGTCAGCTCGTGGTAGGTGTTGGCGATGAGCACGGCGTCAACTGGCCCTGCAGGCAGCTTCGGATTGTTGACCTCGCCGCGGATGACCTGCAGGTTGGGATGACCCTCGCGCCAGGCTCTGTACCAGAGGAAGGCGAGCGACTGCCGGCGCAGGTCGACCGCCCAGACCTTGCCTATGGGTGCCACGCGCCGCGCAATCTTCAGCGCGAAGTAGCCCGCGCCCGAGCCGAAATCAACGACCGTGGCACCCGGCCCGACCTGAAGCTGCGCGAGGATGTCGTCGGGGCGCTGCCACGTATCGCGTTCGCGCTCGACGATCGCCAGGGTGTCAAGCGTCTGCAGCGCCTGGGTGAGGACGAAGACCACCGGCACGAGCACGACGACCAGCACCAGGACGCCCGCGATGATTCGCCGCTTCATCGTAGGTTTGCATTCTTGCACGAAGACGTATGGTGTAGCCTGACGCCCGATACAATCCTCGCTCATGGATAGAGATTCAGTGGACCTGCCGCTGTCGGCTCCGGTGATCGACTGTGCCGCCTACATCGGTGGGCGGCGAGTCGCCGATCTGGGGATCGACCAGATTCGCGGGGCACTGACCCGAAGCGACCAGTTCGTCTGGCTGGGATTGTACGAGCCAGACCGCGCGATCCTCCGTGAAATCCAGCAGCAGTTCCAGCTCCACGATCTGGCGATCGAGGATGCCTACGATGCGCACCAGCGGCCGAAACTCGAACTCTACGAAGACTCGCTGTTCGTCGTCCTGCGGACGGCGCAAGTCATCCGCACGCCGAAGCATATTGAATTCGGCGAAACCCACCTCTTCATCGGCTCGAACTACGTCATCACCGTGCGGCACGGGTCGCTGCAGTCGCACGTCGGCGTTCGCCATCGCTGCGAATCAACCCCGCAGCAGCTGGCCAAGGGTCCGGGCTATGTGCTCTATTCCCTGATGGACTTCGTCGTCGATCAGTACCTGCCGATCGTCGCCGAAATCGAAGAGGAGGTACAGGAACTCGAGGACGCGCTGCTCGACAACCCATCGAGCACTGAGGCCACGCACCGCATCTACCGGTTGAAGCGCGATCTCCTGTCACTGCGTCGCGCCGTCGCGCCGCTCGCCGAGGTGGCGAACCGCCTGACCCGCGCCGACCTGCCGCACATTCCCGACGACATCCGTCCATATTTCAGGGATATCTACGATCACGTCTTGCGGCTCAACGAGACCATCGACATGCAGCGGGAGTTGCTGACCACGGCGCTTGAAGCGCACCTGTCGCTGATGTCGGTGGCGCAGAACGAGCACATGAAGCGAATCACCGCCTGGGCGGCGATGATCGCCGTGCCGACGATGATTGCCGGAATCTACGGCATGAATTTCTCGTACATGCCCGAGTTGCAATGGTCGTACGGCTATTACGTTTCGTTGGCGGTGATGGGCCTGGCAAGTGTCGGCCTGTTCTTTGGATTCCGCCGCTCCGGCTGGCTGTGACCGCTACGCCGTCTCCGCGAAGCGGTAGCCCACCCACGGCTCGGTGAGGATGTACTTCGGCACCGAGGGGTTGGGCTCGATCTTCTTGCGCAGCGCCCCGATCAGGACGCGCAGGTGTTCGGGTTGATCCACCGCGTTGGGTCCCCAGATCGCCTTGGTGATCGTCCGGTGTGTGAGCACCCGGCCCGGATGTTGTGCGAGGAACACCAGCAGCTCGAATTCCTTGGGCGTGAGTCGAATCTCGTCTCCGGCGCGAACGACACGGAACCGCTCCCGATCGATCACCAGGTCCCCGCGCACCATTGAGGCTGACGCCGGAACAGGCGTGTCCGCGCGCCGGAGTGCGGCGCGGATGCGGGCGACGAGTTCCTCGGCGCCGAATGGCTTGGTGACGTAGTCGTCGGCGCCGGTATCGAGTGCGCGGACCTTGTCATCTTCAGCGCCGCGCGCCGAGAGCACGACGATGGGGGTGGTGGTGTCCTGACGGATCAGGCGACACACCTCCACGCCGTCCATATCCGGCAACCCGAGATCGAGCAGGATGAGGTCTGGCTTGTCGCGGTCAACCGCCTCAATCGCCGAACGTCCGTTCATGGCCGTGTGCACCTCGTAGCCGCGAGAGCGCAGCAAAGGGGCGACGGTGGCCAGGATGTTCGGTTCGTCATCGACCACCAGGATGCGCATTGCCATGAGTTGCCTGAGGGCTAGGTCGCCGCGCGAGTGCGCCCGGGAATGATGATGGTGAATCGGGCGCCGGCGCCGGGCACGTTTTCACCCCACACGCGACCGCCTGCAGCACTCAACAGGCCCCGAGTGATGGCCAGGCCCATGCCCGTGCCCGGCACGACCTGTCGGGCCGAGCGGCCGCGGTAGAAGCGTTCGAACAAGTGGTCCAGTTCGCCCGGATCCAAGCCCGGGCCGTGATCGGTGACGGCCACCCGCAGTCCGTCAGGTTGGGCCCGCGCGTCGATGGCAATCTCGCGGTCCGATGGCGAATAGAGCGCCGCGTTCTCGATCAGGTGGGACAGAGCCACTGAGGCGACGCGGGGATCGACCTCCACCTCGGCCTGCTCGTCCGCGTCCACCCGCAGGGCGTGTCCGTCGAGCGCGTGTCGGACTTGCGCCGACGCTGCATCGACGATCTCGGCCGGAGTCACCCACTGCGGCTCAAAATGGATCGCCGCAGCGTCGATTCGCGCCATGTCCAGAATGTCCTGGAAGAGCCTGGTCAGGCGATCGAGCTCCACCAGGGCTGCCGCAGCCTGGACCTCGCGTTCCTCAGGCGCCAGCCCGCCGCGCAGATTCTCGACGGCGGCGCGGATCGCGGTCAGGGGCGTCTTGAGGTCGTGGCTGAGCGAGGCGAGCAGTGTTGCCGCCAGGTCGGCCTTCTGGCGCACCAGTTCGCCAGCCTTGCGTTCGGCGAGGAACTGCGTGCGTTCGATGGCTATCGCCACGACTCCGCCGACCGCGTCCAGCGCGCCGAGGTCGAGCGCGGGTGCCACCGCGGCCAGCAGCCCCACGGCCTTGGTCCCGTGTCGAAGCGGGACGATCAGTGTGCCCTGATCACCGTCACCCACGCGGACATGGCCTCCGTAGGCCCGCTGGCGGGCGTCGAACTCGAGTGTGCCCCGTGCCTTGACCAGTGCCGTGTCGAGTGCTGTGGGATCGACCTGGACCTCCTCGCGTCCGCCTTGGTACACGTCCCACCCGTGTTCGCCCGGGAGGCAGATGGCCAGGCCCGACAGCTCGAAGCGTCGCGCTACGTGCCGGGCCAGGGCGTCGATGGCCCCGGTAGTCTCGGTTGTCAGCAGCACGTCCCGCGTCAGGTCGAACAGTCGCATCACTTCGTTCTGGCGCGCAACAGCCTCGTGCGCACGCGCCTGAACCGCCGATGACAGCTTGCTCGCGATGACGGCGACGACGAGGAACGCGAACAGAGCGACCCAGTTCTGTGGATCGGCGATCGTGAACGTGCCGACAGGTGGCAGGAAGAAGAAGTTCAGCGCCAGCATCGCCACTGCGGCCACCAGTGTCGCGACCCAGAGCCGGGCCAGCGTGGCGGTGGCGAGGACGACGAGCAGGAACACCAGCGCGACGGTCGTTGCGCTCACGTCAGGAAGCAGCCTCAGCGTCAGCCCGGCGACCATCGTCGCGAGCAGTGACCCGGCAAGAACGGTGACGTCCCGTGCTCGGCTGTCTCGATGCATCCCCCTCACAATGGGGCCATTGTGACATCCCTGCCGGTCGCGGATGGCGCGATGCCGGCAGTCTTTATGCACTCTTTACAGCTTTTTTGCCCGCGGGGGAGTAACGTCAGAGTTCGAGGGCAAAAGACATCCAATGGCGAAGGTTCCCGCACTGCTGATCGCAATGACGCTGACGGCGGTGGCCGGCTGCAGCCGGCCCGCGACGTCGCTCGAGCAACTGGCTCAGGCCCGAACGATCGCTTCGGACCTCCTCGTGCAGTTCACCAAGGCGGCCGATGCAGGCAATCGCGCGGTCATGGCCGACACCGATGAGGCGTCGGTCGCGTTCGCGCGAGAATCCGGAGACGCGACGCAGGCGGTCGAGAAGAACATCGAGGTTCTCGCTCCGCTCCTGAGGAACCTTCAGTATTCGACTGAATCAGGATTGCTCACCGAGTTCGCCGATCGATTCGCCAGCTACCGCGCGCTCGACCAGGACATTCTGGGGATGGCGGTCGAAAACACCAACCTCAAGGCCCAGCGACTGTCATTCGGATCTGCCCAGCAGTCGGCCGACGCCTTTCGTGACGCGCTCGAGACCCTCAAGCGGGCAACGTCATCTCAGGACCAATGGCGCGCCGAAGCGCTCGCCGCCGAGGCGTTGTCGGCGGTGCGCCGCATCCAGGTGTTGCAGGCGCCGCACATCGCTGAAGCCGACGATGCCGAGATGACACGGATGGAGAAGGAGATGGCGGAGTCGGAAGCCGCGGCCCGGCTCTCTGTTCAGACGCTGCTCAGTCTGGCACCGCCTGCAGTCCGGCCCCGGCTCACGGCGGCGACCGAAGCGCTCGACCGCTTCATGGGCGTCAACGCCGAGATCGTGACGCTATCTCGGCGCAACACCAACGTCAGGTCGCTGGCGCTGACGCTTGGGCAGAAGCGAGGGCTCACCGCCCGTTGCGAGGAAACACTGCTGACTCTCCAGGCCGCCTTGCTCAAGCGCGGTTTCACCGCCACGCGGTAGTTTCTCCACGCAGGGCGGACCTTCAGGTCCGCCGGCAGGGACGTCAGCGGACGGTGGCGGTGCTGGCGTTGGTGTCGAGGAACGTGCGTAGTTCCGGGTTGGCGGGGAAGTCGATCGCCAGTCCCTGGGCCGTCTCGATGGCGCCCGGCAGGTTCTTCTCACGCACTTGCATATCCCAGAGCGCGAACCGCGCTTCAGCGCGCACGTAGGTGTCGGCGTCCAGCACGGCGGCATCACGCACGACCTTCAGCCCGCGCTTCTTGTTGCCGCCGCCGAGCAGCCACTTCGTGCCGCGAGGCATCGACGTGTCGACGATGTAGTCGATCCACGCGCGCGCGACCATCGCTCTGACGTGGCTGGGATTGCTCTTGAGAACTTTGTCGAGCGATTTCCGAGCTTCCCAGTATTCGTCCCAGCCCGTCTTCTTACCGAGCGTGCCCAGCTGAAGCCAGACGTAGTTCAGGTCGAGCTTCCCCAGCAGGAACAGGGACTCGTCGTCATTGGGGTCGGCCATGAGCTTGGCCCTGGCGATCGCCTGGCCGCGTCGCGTCTCCGCAATGAAGGTGGCGAAGATTTCAGGACACTGCACGCATGCGGCGTATGCCTTGTCCTTGTCCTTCTCCTTGCCCATGCCACGACGGATCTGGAACAGCAGCGCGGAGGTCCGCAGCTCACACGCGGTCAGGGAATCAGACTCGGGCTGGCATCCGTCGGCGGTGCTCGTCGCCGCGTCCGCGTAGCGGCCGTTGTAGAACATCGCCTGCGCGGTCTCGAGGATCGACGCATCGGGTGAGGCCGCCTCTGCGCGATGCGAAGCACCCGCCACCACCGCCACTGTCGCCAGAGCGACGATCGCATTCCGCACGTGAGCCAGTGGTGCGCGGCGGGCGCGAAGGGGACTGGTCACTGCTGTGAGTTATTGCGATGCTGGCCGCGCTGTTCGGACAGCCACTGGTCGCTCACCGTGCCGAGTTCGGCCATGGTTGCACGCTTGCGCCACGACGTCAGCACGAGCGTAGCGACGATGCCCACCGCGACCAGGACACCCAGCCAGAACGCCGTCATAGTGCTCGCTCGAAGGCGACGTGACGCGCCAGAAGGTTGGGAGTGGCTGTACGCTCGGCAGCGAGCCAGGCATCGGACTGACGGGCAGTGCGGACCGCCGGGTCTGTCCACCACTCTTTCGTGGTTCTCGCGAGCACAGGGAGCGTGAAGCCAAGGAGCGCTTCCATCTCGCCGAAGCTCAACACGACGTTCGAGGAGAAACGGCCGTGCAGGTGGGCGTAGAGCGGCAGATACTCTGCCGGCACATGTGGTTTGGACTCGCGCAAGCGCATCGAGTCGTGTGGGCCGGCATCAGGAACGACCCTGCGCCAGACTGTAAAGAGACGCTCGAGCAGAGTCATGAGCGTACCTTACCCCTGATGACCTATCTGTGTCTGTCCGAAAGTGAACAAGCAGATCGTCGTCACTTGCGTCATGATGAGTGCGGTTCACCATGAGTCCAGCTCTTCATCCGCTATCGTCCTCGGCGACCGCTCCAGCCATCTGTCCCTTCTGTCGCTCCGCAAACGTCATCACCACATCCAAGGCGGCGACGGCCAGCTCGTACTGGCGATGCGGGGGCTGCGGGCAGATCTGGAATCCTGCCCGTTTGTCGCCTCCGCGGCCGAGCTGGCGTCGATGACCCCATGTATCGGGCAAACGCTGACCGCGGATTTGCGTGAACTGGTCGCGGCACTCGATCGACGCGTGCCCCGCATCGACCGTGAGGGCGAAGGAGCTATCGCCCGCGACTCGGCCGCGCTGCGAGGCGAAGCGCTGAAGCGCATCGCGCAACTGAATTGCCTTGTATGTGCGTCGCTCAAGGCGCACACTGAAGATCTACCGCTTTCCTGAGTACTGGATCCTTCCGCCCGTCCGCGCCACGCGGTCAGCTCTCATCAAAGCCCTCCAGAAAGTTGGGCGCCAGTGTTTCATCACGTGTTTCGCACGGTGACGTGTCTATCGTTGATCGTGCTCGGCGTATCGACGGCCTCCGCCGCCGACCTGGACGTGTATCGCGAGTTCAAGCTCGGCGCCACGACCGCCGACGTGCTGACGCTCGCGCGCCTGCCCGTCTCCAATATCCGGACCCTCCACGAACGGCCCGCGCTCCTGCAGGAGCTGACATGGCGGCCGTCGTCGTCGTTTGGTCGAGACATGTCGGACTTCGATTCGGTCCGCGGCCTGACGTTCAGTTTCATGAATGACGAGCTGTTCAAGATCGTGATCGAGTACGACACGAACCGCACCGAGGGCCTCACCAGGGAAGACCTGATCACGTCGCTCTCAGTGCCCTATGGGCCGCGTTCCAGGCTGGCGACCCAGTCGCGCATGCCTGCCAACCAGCAGCTCGACGCCGCGGTCGTGGTCGCGCAGTGGCGCGACGATCGAACGCTCGTCTCCCTGCTGGAGTCGGACTATCGTGGTGGGTTCAGCCTGGTGATCACCAGGCTGGCAGCCGAATCGAAAGCCCGGGAAGCCCTGGCCTCGGCCGTCGCCCTCGACAACCGCGAGGCGCCTGCGCGCGAAGCGGCGCGAGTCAAGGACGAAGCCGCCGCAGCCAAAGCCGCGGCGGACAAGACCCGCACCACGAACAAGGCGACGTTCGAACCCTGATGGCTAGCGCGGCGGTGCTGCCTGCGGGCGTGGTTCCGATGGCGGGAGTCCGAAGGTGCGAACCTCCAGCTGCTGTCCCGGGCGTAGTCCGTAGAACTCCCCAGGCATCTTGTCGGCCGAACGCAGGATGTTGCTCTTGTTACCGTTGCTTCTCCTTTGAAGGTACTAGCGCCAGATAAATCACGAAACTCAGACCGAAGGTGACGAACCACGCGTAGGTGTAGATGGTGTCGAAGATCGTCGGGTCAGCGACCGTGCCTCCCGGTGTCATCGCTGCCCGGAGGAATCCAGGGACGACCGGGAGTACGGCAAGAACGAGCGCAATGATGGCTCGCTGGTTGACGCCGCCGCTGTAGCTGTAGGCGCCGGTGGTCTTGAACAGGTCCGCCGGCGATAGCGTGCACCGTCGCAGCACCCAGTAGTCCGCGATCAGGATGCCACCGATCGCTCCCATCAGGCTCGAATACCCGACCAGCCACGTGAAGATGTAGGCCGCCGCGTCCTGGTACAGGCGCCACGGCATCATCAGGATGCCGATGACGGCGGTGATGAGCCCGCCTGTCACGTAGCTGACGTGCTTCGGGGCGAGGCTCGAGAAGTCGTTGGCGGGGGAGACAACGTTAGCCGCCATGTTGGTGGTCAGCTGGGCCAGGAGCACGATCAACGCGCCCAGGATGATGACGGCAGGACTGCCGATGCGCGCGATCAGCGCGACAGGATCCCAGATCGCCTCCCCGAAGATGACGATGGTTGCGCTGGTCACCGCCACGCCGATGAAGGCGAAGGCGGTCATCGTGGTCGGCAGGCCCAGTGCCTGGCCCAGCATCTGCGATCGCTGACTCTGCGCATAGCGCGTGAAGTCGGGGATGTTCAGGCTCAGCGTGGCCCAGTAGCCGACGTTTGCGGTGAGGGCAGCGGGAAACAGCGTCCAGAATGGCGTGTGCGTGGTCTGCAGCCGTGTCGATTCGCTGAGGATATGACCCAGCCCTCCCCCGCGCGCGATCGCCCAGCCGAGCAGCAGCACGCCGCCCCCCAGCAGGAGCGGAGCCGACCAGCCCTCCAGCTTCTTGATGCCGTCGAGCCCCCGCACGATGATCGCCACCTGAACGACCCAGAAAGCGGCGAAGGCAATCCAGACGTTGCCCGGCAGCGTGCTCCACCCTGACCAGGCGGCTCCAAGCAACGTGCTCAGCGCAAGGCCACCGATCCATGTCTGGATGCCGAACCACCCGCAGGCCACCAGGGCGCGAAGGAGGGCGGGGACGTTGGCGCCCCGCACGCCGAAGCTCGCGCGACAGAGGACCGGGAAAGACACTCCGTACTTCGTTCCCGCGTGGGCGTTGAGGACCATCGGCACCAGAACGACGACGTTGCCGAGCAGGATGGTGGTCATCGCCTGCCACCACGTCATGCCCTGCTGCATCAGGCCGGATGCGAGCGTGTAGGTGGTAATCACCACGCTCATCCCAATCCACAACGCGGCGATGTGGTAAGTCGACCAGGTGCGCTGGGCAGCGGTCGTGGGCGCGAGGTCGGCGTTCCAGAGTGGGCTGCTCGACAGCTCCTCAGGCATAGCCTTCAGCTTCGTGCCCGCCGTGATAGTCGCTGTCCTCCGGACGACGAATCTGCGAGTGCACCACGACGCGGTCGCGGCGAGCACCCCGGAAGTCGTCGAGTGAGGTCCAGCCCTTGCGCTCCATGACCTCGCGCATACCAGCCAGCAGTCCCTTGATGACGTTGGGACCAATCGCGTGATCGAGCATCGCTGCGGTGCAGACCTGGACCGTCCCGCAGCCCAGCAGGAAGTAGTTGAGCGCGTGGGCGAACTCCGCCACGCCGCCGATGCCCGAGAACGACTTGTCCGGGAACGCCTGCGTCAGCTGCGACATCTTGGCCATCGACAACGGCAGGATCGCCGGACCGCCGAGTCCGCCACTGGACACCAGGCCGTCGACGTTCATCTCGAACTCGAGCGTCTCGGGATCGATCAGCGGCAGCGACGGAAACGTGTTGGACGACGTGATGGCGTCTGCGCCGCCGAGGAAAGCACCGCGCGCCTCGATCACGATGTCGGTGGTCGAAGGGGTCAGCTTGGCCCACACGGGTACCCGTGCGACCTCCTTCACGACCTCGGTGACGATTGAGACCAGTTCAGTGTCTTTGCCGATGTTCGACCCCATATCCTTCCGGTCCATGTGCGGGCAGGACAGGTTCAGCTCGAGGGCGTCGGCGCCCTCGGCCTGGCAGGCTTTGGCGAGCGTCTGCCAGTGCCTCAACTCTTCGTCGCTTCCCGAGCCGGCCATGATCGAGGCGACGAGGATCCGGGTGGGGTGCGCCTGCTTGATCCGGGCGATGCGTGGCACCCACCAGTCGAGTGGCTTGTCGGAGATGAGCTCCCAGTTCCACGACGAATGAAGGGCCGAGCCCGGTTGCTTGCGCATCGACAGATGCCCGGTGTCGGGCGTGGCGCGCAGAAACTTGGTCTTCGGCCCTGCGACGTTCACGACCGGGTGAAGCCCGATGGTCTTGGTGACCACCCCGCCCCAGCCGGCATCGAACGCGCGCATGATGTTGCTGTCGGATTCGGTGGGCGGCGCCGAGGCGAGCAGGAAGGGATTCTCGAAACGGAGCCCGGTGAACGTGACGTCCAGCTGCACGGCCATGGTGGTGTCCTTTGACGCCATATAATGACGCCTTTCGATGAGTGCCGCACCTAAAGGTGCGGCCTACGTACAGGAATGTTGTACGTGGGTCCGATAGGCGTTCGTAGGGCGGACCTTCAGGTCCGCCGGAGACCAACATGCCTCGCAAAGTCCTCGGCGGCCTCATCCAGACAGCCGCCCCGCTCACCGATCCCTCGGTGCCGATCGACAAGGTGCGCCAGGCCGCCATTGACGTGCACATCCCTCTCATCGAAGAGGCCGGCAGGCGCGGGGTGCAAATCCTGGGTCTGCAGGAGGTCTTCAACGGCCCCTACTTCTGCCCGAGCCAGGATCAGCACTGGTACGACATCGCCGAGTCGGTACCTGGGCCGACCACCGAGCTGATGGCCCAGTATGCGAAGAAGTACAAGATGGCCATGGTCGTGCCCGTCTACGAACGGGAGCAGGCCGGCGTCTACTACAACACCGCTGCGGTCTACGACTCCGACGGCAGCTACCTCGGCAAGTATCGGAAGAACCACATCCCCCACACCTCAGGCTTCTGGGAGAAGTACTTTTTCAAGCCGGGCAATCTCGGCTACCCGGTGTTCAAGACACGCTACGCCACGGTGGGCGTCTACATCTGCTACGACCGCCACTTTCCCGAGGGAGCGCGCCTGCTCGGACTGAATGGCGCGGAGATCGTCTTCAACCCGTCGGCGACGGTGGCGGGACTCTCGCAGTATCTGTGGAAGCTGGAGCAGCCAGCCCACGCCGTGGCCAACGGGTATTTCATGGCGTGCAGCAACCGTGTTGGCACCGAAGCACCCTGGAACATCGGGCGCTTCTACGGGTCGTCCTACTTCGTCGATCCCCGCGGCAACTTCCTCGCCACGGCCTCTGAGGACAGGAACGAGCTGATCGTTGCTGAGATGGACATGGATCTCATCGAGGAGGTTCGACGCGTCTGGCAGTTCTACAGGGACCGTCGTCCTGAGACGTACGGGGGACTGACGGAATAGTAGTCGGCAGTGGGCAGTGGGCAGTGGGCAGTGGGTGGTAGGCGGTAGGCGGTAGGCAGAGGACACCCCATGAGTGTGCTGATCAAGGGCGGGACCATCGTGACGGCCACCGACCTCTACAAGGGCGACGTGCTCGTCGAGGGCGAGAAGATCACGGTGATCGGCAGCAACCTGACGATGCAGGCAGATCGCGTGATCGATGCGACCGGAAAGTACGTCTTGCCGGGCGGAATCGACGTGCACACGCACCTCGACATGCCGTTCGGGGGGTCGACGTCCGCCGATGATTTCGAATCCGGGACGATCGCGGCCGCCCACGGGGGTACGACCAGCATCGTCGACTTTGCGATTCAATACCGCGGGCAGACGCTGCATCACGCCTGGGAAACCTGGCTGAAGAAGGCCGAAGGCAAAGCCGCGATCGACTACGGCTTCCACATGATCGTCACCGAGCTCAACGATCAGGTGGAGCTCGAGATGGACGCACTGGTTCGCCAGGGCTTGACGTCCTTCAAGCTGTTCATGGCGTATCCGGGCGTCTTCATGCTGGACGATGCCAGCATCTTCAAGGCGCTGCTGCGCACGGGGGACAACGGCGGGACGATCTGCATGCACGCGGAGAACGGCGGCGTCATTGACGTGCTGGTACAGAGGGCGCTGGCGGCCGGAAAGACCGCCCCGAAATATCACGCGCTGACGCGGCCCGCGCGCGCCGAGGGCGAGGCCACGCATCGGGCGATCGCGCTCGCAGAGATTGCCGGGGTGCCGATCTACATCGTGCATCTGTCGGCGGCCGAGGCTCTGGAGATGGTGACAGAGGCGCGCGACAGGGGCATCCCGGCGTTTGCCGAGACCTGCCCGCAGTACCTGTTCCTGTCGTACGACAACTACGAGGAGCCGGACTTTGCCGGTGCAAAGTACGTGATGAGTCCGCCGCTGCGCGCGAAGGAGACCCAGGACCGGCTGTGGCGGGGCCTGGCCTACAACGACCTCCAGGCGATCTCCACCGATCATTGTCCTTTCTGCATGAAAGAGCAGAAGGAACTGGGGAAGGACGATTTTTCGAAGATTCCCAATGGTGCACCCGGCATCGAGACTCGCATGAGTCTGGTCTACGACGGTGGTGTGCGCACCGGCAGGATCTCGCTGAACCGCTTCGTCGAGCTCACGTCCACGTCGCCTGCGAAGATCTTCGGCCTGTTCCCACGCAAGGGGACGATCGCGCCCGGATCCGACGCCGACATCGTGGTGTTTGACCCCGAGCGGAAGCTGACACTGTCGGTGAGTACGCTGCACATGAAGGTGGACTACAACCCGTACGAGGGTCGCGAAGTGACCGGCGCCACCGACACGGTCATTTCGAGAGGCCGAGTGATCATCGACGGCGGCCGATTCACCGGCAAGGCGGGCGCCGGGTCATTCCTCAAGAGAGGCACGCGATGACCGGCGACGAGATCGTTGCGCTCTCGAAGAAGCACACCATCTTCGAGTGGTCCGCGCAGAAGACGGTCGATCCAATCCCGGTGTCGCGTGCCGAGGGCATCTACTTCTGGACGCCCGAAGGCAAGCGGTTCATCGACTTCAACAGCCAGCTGATGTGCGTGAACATCGGTCACGGCGACCGGCGCGTCATCAAGGCCATTCAGGATCAGGCGGCGTCGCTGGCCTACGCCAACCCGTTCATGGCCACCGAGCCTCGCGCGCGGCTCGGTGCGAAGCTGGCGGAGTTGACGCCCGGTGACATCGACGTCTTCTTCTTCACCAACGGCGGGGCCGAGGCCAACGAGAACGCGTTCAAGATCGCCCGCGCGGTCACCGGACGACAGAAGATCATGGCGCGCTACCGGTCGTACCACGGAGGCACGGCCGCGGCGATTGCCGCCACCGGCGATCCGAGGCGGTGGACGCAACCGGCGATGCCCGGGGTCATCCACGTCCTCGATCCGTATCACGGCGTGCAACGAGGCTGGGACACGGCAGAGCAGTCGCTGCAGTACCTCGAGGAGGTCATCCAGCTCGAAGGCGCGCACACCATCGCGGCGTTCATCCTCGAGACCGTGAGTGGCACCAACGGCATCCTCGTGCCGCCCGACGGGTACATGCAGGGCGTCCGGGCACTCTGCGACAAGTACGGCATCCTGATGATTGCCGACGAGGTCATGGCTGGCTTCGGGCGCACCGGGGCCTGGTTCGCGATCAACCACTGGAACGTGGTGCCCGACATCATCACGATGGCCAAGGGCCTGACGAGCGCGTATGTGCAGCTCGGTGCCGTCGGGGTGCGTCAGAAGATCGCCGATCACTTCCGGGAGACCGCCTTCCCCGGTGGCCTGACCTACAACAGCCATCCACTTGCCTGCGCCGCTGCGCTGGCCGCCATCGCGGTGATCGAAGAGGACGGCCTCGTCGAGCGGGCACGCGAGCGAGGACAGCTGCTCAGCTCGCTCCACGCCGATCTCGCCGCCAGGCATCCGTCTGTCGGTGCGGTCCGCTCGATTGGTCTCTTCGGGATCATTGAGCTGGTCAGGAACCGGGCGACGCTGGAACCGATGGCACCCTTCAACGGCACGTCGCCGGAGATGGTGGCTCTCGGGAAGTTCTTCAGAGACGAAGGTCTCTACACCTTCGTGCGCTGGAACTACTTCTTCACGAATCCGCCGCTCATCATCACCGACGCGCAGTTGCGCGAGGCATTCGACATCATCGATCGTGGCCTGACGATCACCGATCAAGTCGTGACGTGACACGAACCGCGCTGATTGTCGGCGCTGGCATCGGGGGCCTGTCCGCCGGCATTGCGCTGCGCCGGGCTGGCTGGACTATTCGCATCTTTGAACAGGCGCCGTCCGCGCGCGAGCTTGGGTTCGGGCTGCTGCTGGCGCCGAACGCGATTGCGGCCCTGCGCGAGCTGGGGATCGCCGATGTCGTGCTCGCGCGCGGGTTCGCGCCGACACGCGGAGAAGTGCGGCGCATGGACGGCACCGTCCTGAAACGCGCCGAGTTTCCGCCGCCCGACGCCATGGGCGGTCCCACAGTGGTGGCGTTGCGGCCCGCCCTGCACGGTGCGCTGCTCGAAGCGGTCGGGATGGACTCCATCGCCCTGGACGCCGAGGCGACGGGATTCTCGGTTGAGGCCAACCGCATCACCCTGCAGTTGGCGAATGGCGACCGCGCCGATGGTGACCTGCTGGTCGGCGCTGACGGTTTCGGCTCCGTCGTCCGGCGCGCGCTCCATCCGTCCGAGCCGCCGCCGCGTTCGAGCAGCATCATCGCTGTGCGGGGAGGCGTGCACGGCGTCGTTGGTCACCTGGGTGGTGCTTCGGGCATTTATTACCTCGACCGAGGTGTTGAGGCCTTTCTGGTCCGCGCCAGCGAGACGGGCATCTACTGGGCACTGTCGCTGGCGCGCGAACTGGTTCCGCCGGGCGTGCGGGATCCGGCCGCAATCCTGGCGCACATGTCGCCCCGGTTCGATGAGGCGTTCCGCGCGGTGACGTCGGCCACCACGGACATGCGGTGCGATGAGCTCTTCGATCGTGATCCGATTCCGTTCTGGAGCAAGGGAGCCGTGACGCTTCTCGGGGACGCGGCGCATCCGGTGTTGCCACACACCGGCCAGGGTGCGGCGCAGGCGATCGTGGACGCCGTCACGCTCGGCAACGTCCTGCGCGCCGAGGGTGCCGTCGAGGACCGCCTGAAGCGCTACGAGCGAGAGCGGCGCGACAAGACGACGGCGCTGCTCGGCCAGGGACGCCGCACCGCCGCGGTGATGCGGACGATGAATCCTGCCGCATGCTGCCTTCGCGAAGTGGTCATCCGGCTCATCCCGATCAAGCCGTTCGTGAAGTTGTTCGCGAGGATCAATCGTCGCGCCGGTACCGACGTGAGCCGATGACGCGTGGAGAACCCGCAGCGTCTTCTGGATGACGCCGGCCGCCCGCGGCGAATTCGTTAGGTCGGGCGTGCGCCAGGGCGCATGCTGATCACAGTGATGTCCAACAACGGCGGTCCTCTCATTGCTCCCGCTGCCCTCGGCAGCGGATCCTGGTTCACACGCGCGCGCGGCGCGGTCGCCGATCTCCTGCTCGCCATCGCGGTCGTCCTGGCGCTGCCACTGGCCCTCGCCGTCCTGGTTGGCATCGTCGAGCTCATCAAGCGCGCGCTGTAGTTGATCTCGCCTACGTGCGCTGGCGCGGCGCGCCCAGGACGACCTGAACGCGGTGCGTCCCGCCGTCGTGGAGGAGGGGAATCGCCCCCCTCACGGCGACACCGTCTACGGTGATGCTGGCAACGCCGCAGCAGTGCCGGTCCGGGTTGCTGACCGAGATCAGGTACTGAGTCCCATCGACCTTCCAGGTGATCTGATATTCAGGCCACGACGCCGGAATACACGGCGTGATGGTGAACGACTGCCCGCGACGCCGAAGCCCGAGCATGCTCTCGATGCCGGTGCGATACATCCACGCGGCTGACCCGGTGTACCAGCTCCACCCGGCGCGACCGACGTGCGGCGCGCGGCCATAGACATCTCCGGCCACCACATACGGCTCGGCCTTGTAGCAGTCGACGTCGCCCGGCGTACGCGTGTGGTTGATCGGGTTGAGCATGTGGAAGATCTCCGCGACCTCGTCCCCCCCGCCCAGCCGCGCCAGCGCCATGAGCACCCACGCTGCGGCGTGCGTGTACTGACCGCCGTTCTCACGCAGTCCAGGCGGGTAGCCTTTGATGTACCCGGGGTCCTGCGTTGATTTGTCGAACGGTGGATCGAGGAGCAGAATCAGCTGGGAACCGCGCGCGATCAGCGACGTGCGCACCGAATCCATCGCTCGCTCAGCGAGATGCTGTGGGACCGCGTTGGACAGTACGGCCCACGACTGCGAAATCGAGTCGATGCGGCACTCATCATTCTGTGCCGACCCGAGCGGCATGCCATCGTCGTAGTAGCCGCGCCTGAACCATTCACCGTCCCAGGCGTCCTCGAGACAGTAGGCGAGTCTCCGCGCTTCGAGGCGATACCGGTTGGCGCGTGACTGGTCGCCGTGCGTCTCACTCTCGGTTGCGAATTCCACCAGAATGCCGTGGAGGAAGAACCCGAGCCACGTGCTCTCGCCACGTCCGGCCTGACCCACCCGGTTCATCCCGTCGTTCCAGTCACCGGCTCCGAAGAGTGGGAGGCCGTGGATGCCGGCCGTCAGTCCCCGCTCGATGGCACGTATACAGTGCTCGAACAGCGTGCCGTCTTCGGTTGAGACCGTCGGCAGTCCGTACGCCTCGTGCTGATCCTCGGTCAGGAGTGGCGCTCTCAGAAACGGTATGCGCTCGTCGAGCACCGAGCGATCACCGGTGCTCCGCACGTACTCCGCGGTGACATACGGGAGCCACAGCAGGTCATCTGAACAGCGACTGCGCAGCCCGCGCCCGGTGGGCTCGTGCCACCAGTGCTGCACATCACCCTCGACAAACTGCCGGCCCGCCGCGCGGAGCAGGTGCTGCCGCGCCATGGCTGGCCGCGTGAACGTCAACGCCAGCACATCCTGCAGCTGGTCGCGGAAGCCGAACGCGCCGCCCGGCTGATAGTAGCCGCCGCGTGTCCACAGGCGGCAACTGATGGCCTGGTACAAGAGCCATCGATTCATCAGCGCGTCAAAGGAATCATCAGGGGTGCTGACGGTGATCGCGTCGAGGATGTCGTTCCATGAGGCGTGCACCCGATCGCGGGCCGAGGCAGCCGCCTCGACTGTTCCAAGACGCACGATGAGGTCGTGCGCGTGTTCACGATCGGTGCCCTGTCCAAGGAGGAGCACCAGCTGCCGGCGTTCACCCGGCTGCAACACGCAACGGACCTGAAGCGCGGCGCAGGGGTCGAGCGCCGCGCCGACCTGCCCTGACAACGTGCGCTGAGTCATGGCGTCGGGACGCGCCAGAGTGCCGTTGCGCCCGATAAACGAACACCGATCGGCCGTGAACGAGAGCGGGACCTCGCTGATATACGAAAAGGCGACGTGTCGGCCGTACTCCGGGTTGTAGGCATTGGTCGCGAGGATCGAACCCGTCAGAGGATCGATGTCGGTGACCACCTGCAGGTGGGTACTCTCGCCGGGTGGGCCCAGCACCCACTCGGTGTAGCCGAAGACGCTGATCGTTCGAGACTCCGCACCCGGGTTGGTCAGCGTGAGCACCGTGAATTTCACCGGCTCGGTCGTGTCGACGAAGACCTCGAGCTCGTGCTGGACGCCGTGCGTGGTGCGGGCGAAGTGCGTGGCTCCGGCCGTGTGGCGGATGACGGCGTGGTCGGTGGACTGTCGCTCGACCGGCCCCGGCGTTGGCGACCAGTACTCGCCGGTATCCTCATCGCGGATGAAGATCGCCTCTCCGGTCGGATCGCTGACCGGATCGTTGGCAAACGGCGTCAACCGATTCTCACGGCTATTGCCGAACCACGTGTTGGCTGCGCCCGACGAGGTGACGATCGTGCCGAAGTGCGGGTTGGCGATGACGTTGACCCACGGCATCGGCGTGTCCCTTCGGCCGTGGAGTTCGATGGTGTAGCTCCGATTGCCCTGCGTGAAGCCGCCGAGGCCATTGCTCAACGCCAGCTCGGGAATCGGCGTCAGCACCGGACTGTCGTTGCGGGGCGGGGACGCCGGGACCAGCCGCTCCGCCTCCAGCCCGGGGGTGTGCGGGTGGTCGAGCTGGGCTCGCAGCTCGCCACGATCTCCTCGCAGCACCGCGCGCGCCACCGCTTCGATGAGCACGCGCTCGGCCCGTCCGATACGGTCGGCGCGGAGCAGGTAGACGCCGCCGGGGCGGTGCTGCCACGTGCTCCACGGGCCCTGGTCGAGCAGGCCTGTCAGCTGCGCGTGCATCTCGTCGAAATACGTCACCGGATGTTCGTTCATGATGACGACGTCGGCGCTCAGGCCCTTCAGGCGCCAGTACTCCTGCGCCTGCAGCGCCTGTCGCACCAGCGCGGCATCGTCGGCGCCCGAAACCTTGACGAGCAGGATGGGCAGGTCGCCCGAGATCGAGTGTGGCCAGAGTCCAGGTTGCCCGAGCTCGTTGGCGGCGAGCACTGATGCCGGCGCTCGCAGGCTGCCGTCGGTGCCGAGCACGCGTGAGGCGAGGCGTTCGAACAGAACCGCGTCGTCAGCCGAGATGCCGAGGTGATGGAAATCGCTCTGCACGTGCGTGAGCGACAGCGCAAACGCGCGCGCCGCGGCGCCGGCCTGATGGTATTTCTGCGCCAGTGCCTGCGCGACCTCACGGTTCGAGGCCATGCCGGTGGCGAACGAGAGGCGCACGCTCGACCCCGGCAGCAGTCGTACGCGCTGCCTCAGGCTCACCACGGGGTCGAGGACGATGCCAGTCGTGCCCGAGAGGGCGCGCCCATCAAGCGCCGCGGGACGAGCGGGGGTGCCTCCGCGGCCGAGAAAGCGGGCGCGATCGGTTTCGAACTCCACCGGTCCCTGAGGCGGCCCCTCGAGGCTCATGGAGTGGAAGGCCCAGAGCCCCGCTTCGCCCGGATCGCGAGGCCGTCGGTGGCAGAGGAGTGCAGCGCTCCCGGGGAGAAACTCGGTTTCCACGAACAGCTTGCCGAACGCCGGATGCGCAAGGTCGTTCACCGCCGACGTCAGCACGATCTCGGCGTAGCTGGTCACGTCGATCTCGCGGATGCGCAGACCGTGATTGCGAACCGTTACGCGGCGCACCTCGACGTCATCTTCGGTCGACACCGTGATGTCGAGCCGGGTCGAGAGGTCGTCGTCTCGCCGCCGGAAGATCGCCCGGTCGGCGGAGAAGGTGACCTTGTATTCCTCCGGTTCGAGGCAGGTGGGCTGGTAGGCAGCCGACCAGACCATGCCGCTGCGAACGTCGCGGAGGTAGATGAACTGCCCATGCGCGTCCCGCGTGGCGTCGCGGCGCCACCGGGTCACAGGGAGACCGCGCCATGTGCTCGCGCCACCACCGGCGTGGGTCACCGCGGCGACATAGTTGCCGTTTGACAGGAACTGCGTGTGCGGGAACGCCGTCCGGGCGGTGCGGAAACGACGAACCGGCACGGCGGCGTCGGGTGCGCTGATACGCAGGTGATCCAGCGGTCGAGGTTCGATCGTTCCGATGGCACGCGGCACGCGCTCCTGGAGGAGGAGTTCGGTGGCCTGCACGCGTGGATCGGCGTGGAACCGGTCGACCATGCGGTTGTTCAGGAGCGCATTGGCAAGTGCCACGAGCGTCATGCCCTCGTGGTGAGCGAGGTAGGTGGGGACCACCGCGCCCTTCGAGGCGTTTTCGCCGCCATCCGCAGACCGACGCGTGTAGTCGATGGCGTCGAAGAATCCGTACTCGCCCTCGAGACCCTCTTCGCCCAGTCGCCGGAGATTGGCGGCTGCGGCAGCAGGATCGAGCATCACGGCGAGCGCCGTCGCATACGGTGCGACCACGAGCTCGTCGCCCAGGCCGCGCTTCAACCCGAGTCCCGGAACGCCAAAGGCCTTGTACTGATAGGTGCCGTGACGGTCCACCAGGTTGTAAGCCGACTCCGAGATCCCCCAGGGCACGCGGTGTTCGGCGGCGTAGTCGATCTGCCGGCGTACGGCCAGCCGGCACGACTCGTCGAGCAGCGTGTTCGGGTAGCTGCGCATCACCAGCAGCGGCATCAGGTACTCGAAAAGCGTGGCGCTCCACGACAGCAGGATCGGTGCTCCACGCACGCTGGTGACAGCTCGACCGAGATGGAACCAATGCGTCTCCGGTACGTCGCCCCGCGCGATCGCCAGGAAGCTCGCGACCCGTGCCTCCGACGCGAGCAGGTCGTAGTAGGACGGGTCGAGGCGACCCGCGACCTCGCTGTCGGGCATCCGGAAGCCGATGGAGAACAGCTGACGCTTCGGTTCGAACAGGAAGCCGAAGTGCATGGCTTCGAAGAGATCCCTGGCGCGCTGCGACATCTCCGGTGACAGGTCGCGCAGGCCTATCGCCAGCGTCACCAGTGCCGCCGCCAGATTGCCGCTGTCGACCGTCGAGACGTAGGCCGGATGCAGCGGGGTCAGCGTGCGCGTGTCGTACCAGTTGAACAGGTGGCCGTGGAACTTGTCGAGGCGCTCAACAGTGGTGAGCGTGTGATCGGTACGACGCAGCAGTGTCGCCGTGTCGATGAAGTCGAGATCATGCGCGGCGAGCGTCGACAGGAGGCTGAGGCCGATATTGGTGGGCGAGGTGCGGTGCGCCACGATCATCTCGGGACGAATCTGCACGTTGTCAGGGGGAAGGAAATTGTCTTCGGCGCCGACGAACTGGTCGAAATACCGCCACGTCTTCAACGCGAGCCCGTGCAGGTAGGCGCGATCGGCAGCCGACACCTCGGCGCGACGATCGGGCGTAGGCCGGCTGAGGACCAGTGCGAGGAGTGGTGCCGCAAACCAGAGGGCGAGGAACGGTCCCGCCGTACCCAACGACGACGGTCGCACCGTGGCGATCGCCAGGGCGGCGGCGACGGCCACCACGGGGCTGGCTGCCATCTCCCTGACGAAGCCAGACAGCCGGGTCTGGCCGCCCCGTTCAGCGCTCGCGGCCATCGTTTCCCACTCGAGCAGCCGCCGCTGGGTCACCGCCAGGCGGACCAGGGTGACGCCGATGGCGTGCAGTCGCTCCCACGATTCGCTCGCGACAAGGGTCATCTGCACCGCAGTCCGTACCACGGTCATCCGTAGTTCTTCTGCCGACGCGAGCAGGTGAAGACGCCAGCCCTGCCCCGGGCGCGGTCCCATGATGATGTCCAGGCAGGACGAGAGCAGCGGCACCCACATCGCGGCCATCGCGACCGCGGTCCATACCCACGCGCGACCCGGCAACACCGTCCATCCGAACACGAGCAACAGAAGGGTGGCCGGCGGGACGAGGCTCCGACGAAGGTTGTCGAGAATCTTCCACTGTGCCATCGCTGGCAGGCGGTTCCGGATCCACCCGCGTCGGGAGGGGACAAACGGCAGGAGCCACGGCAGCAGCTGCCAGTCGCCCCGTACCCAGCGGTGCTGACGGCGGGCGTGGGTGAGCACGCTCGACGGATAGTCGTCGACGAGTTCGACATCGCTGACGAGCGCGGTCCGAGCGTAGAGGCCTTCGAACAGGTCGTGTGACAGCAGCGCGTTCTCGGGCACCCGACCCTCCAGTGCGGCGTTGAAGGCGTCGACGTCATACAGGCCCTTGCCGGTGAAGAGACCTTCGCTGAACAGGTCCTGATACACGTCTGACACTGCCGTGGTGTACGGGTCCACCCCGGTGTGTCCGGCGTAGGTCCTGGCAAACAGTGACCCGGAGGCGCTCGACATCGTCACGCTGACACGGGGCTGCAGGATTCCGTAGCCCTCGGTGACCATGCCGAGCCGCGGGTCCAGCCGCGGTCGATTCAACGGGTGGGCGATGATCCCGATCAGCCGCTTCGCCGCGTCGCGCGGGAGCCGGGTGTCCGAGTCGAGCGTGATGCAGTAGCGGACGTCAGGGAGGATCTCCAGCGGACCCACCTGCACCGCAAAACTGGTGTCGGTGGCGCCGCGCAGGAGGCGGTTGAATTCCTCGATCTTGCCGCGCTTCCGCTCCCATCCCATCCACGCCTGCTGGCCTGGATTCCAGAGCCGGTCACGATGGAACAGGAAGAAGCGGCCCCCGTGGGCGTCCGATCGTGCGTTGAGGGCTTCGATGCCCGCGCGGGCGCGCTCGAGGAGTGCGGCATCTTCAGGCAGCGTCTTGTCGGCGGCGTCGGCGAAGTCGCTCAGGATGGCGAAGTGAATGCACGGGTCCAGGTTGCCGAGCGCAAGAACTTCCATGTGCTCAATCAGCCCGTCGACGCCAGACTCGGTCGTCAGCATCGTCGGCACGATGACCATCGTTCGCGCGCTCGCGGGGACGCCATCGGAGAAATCGAGCCGGGGCAGGCGGTGAGGTCCAAACACCTCCACCACCACGCGCTGCACGCAGGCAACCACGAAGTCGCTCGCAGGCAGGAGAGCAAGGAGCGCGAGCCAGAGGGCCGAGGTCCCGGCGCCACCTTCACGCATTGCATAGGCGACCGTGCCGGCGATGAACAGGGCAGTTCCGACGACAAGACTGCCCAGGTAAAAGAGGGGAGCATGGTTCCTCACCACTCGGCGCGCGCGTTCGAGGCGCCTGGGTCGATGGCCGAGGTCGA
Organism: Vicinamibacterales bacterium; assembly: GCA_040081265.1. GTDB lineage: Bacteria > Acidobacteriota > Vicinamibacteria > Vicinamibacterales > UBA2999 > JBEBGV01. The sequence continues at coordinate 81,227 of JBEBGV010000002.1, read as the reverse complement.
TCTCGAGGTCCCGTCGTCCCCGGTCGACCAGGTGGTACCCGACGTGTGCGGCGCGGTCAGCCGTCGAACCGCGGACCGCTGCCTGGCGTGCGTTCTCGATCGCCTTGAGGGCCACGCGCACCTGCCCCTCGCCGCTGGTCCGGGCCATCTCTTCGACTGCCCGCCGCTGCTGATCGCGGCTGAGGAAGTCCATGTCGCTGTAGGCGCCGGCCGGATCGCGGCGCAGGACGTGCTCGACCAGGCTGATGGATTCGACGTAATCCGGCCAGTCGAGCGTGGCGCACAGCCGCAGGCTGGTGACGGCGTTGGCCACCGACACCTGCGCGACCGCCTGGCGCTGGTGCTCGGCGCGAATGGCTTCCTCGGCAGTTGTCTCCCCGGCAGAGAGGCGTTCGTCAACGACTGCGCGCATCGTCGACAGGCCGAGGCCGAATTCGCGGGCCCGGTGGAGGAGCTGGACGATGAAGGTCGGCCCGGTGTCGTCGGGCAGGTGGCTCTTGCCAACCGCCTCGAGGACGGAGAGATAACGATCGGCAGCACGTCTCGCCGTTCGCGCCGTCATCAGTTCCTCGGCAAGGCGACGCAGGTTCTCAACCAGGGCCACCTTCAGCATGCTCGGCCACGCCCACAGCTCACCGATCGTCAGCGGCGCGACGCGCTGATAGCTGTTCAGGAACTGCAGGAGCTGTGGAAGTTCGAGACGACTGTCGCTGTGGCGGATCAGTTCGACTGCAATGGCGTACACACGGGCACAGCCGTTGTGCTCTCTGGAGGCCAGTGCCGGAAGCGTGCGGGAGTAAGTGCGCGGCAGGTTGCGGCGGATGTCGGAAATTTCGGCCGCGATCAGGTGGAAGTTGTCCAGCAGCCACTCGGCTGCCGCCGGGACGAACTCGCCCAGGCGAACGTCTTCGGCAAATGTCCGATACGTCTTCCGCAGAACGCGGACGTTGTCCTCGAACCGCGGGTAGTTATCGAGCGCCAGACGGCGGGGGTTGGGATCGACCGTGAGGGTCGCGGCAAGCGCAAGGGCACGCTCCTCGAGACGGTCACTGCTGAGCAGTTCGTCGCGAAGGGGTGGCTCTGGCGCCGACACTTGTCGCCGCAGGCTCCAGCCCGCGCGCGACATCATAGGCAAACCTGCAGACGCGCGATCAAGCAGCCTCCCATGGCTGTGCTTTGGTGAGGGCTGGGAGGACGCCGCAGTGCTCAGGAAAGCAGAATAAGGCTCAAGTATAGAGCCTTCACTACTGGGCCACTGCTGAGTCCGTGATGTCTATACTGTTCGGGTTGATGCAATCGATGCGCCGACTGCAGATGCTCGTGCTGGGCGGGGTGATCGCGATGGTGGCGACCGCGGCTGGAATAGTTACCTATCTTCGCGTCACGAATCTGGAGAGCCTCAGTACGCCAGGCGCGATCGAGTCACGCGTGGCACGGACAGCTCGCCGACTCGCCCTGCCGGCGGTCGTTCGCAACCGGACCAACCCCGTGCCCGCATCGCCCGAGGCCCTGGTCGAGGGGATGACCCACTACGCCGACCATTGTGCCAACTGCCACGCCAACGACGGCAGCGGCGATACCGCCATTGGCAGGGGCCTCTATCCGAAAGCGCCGGACATGCGTCTTCCTGCGACCCAGGATCTGACCGACGGTGAACTATTTCACGCGATCGAGCAGGGGATCCGGTTCACGGGCATGCCCGGGTGGCGGACGGGAACCGCCTCCGGTGAGGATTCGAGCTGGAAGCTGGTACAGTTCATACGGCACCTTCCCCGACTGACCGAATCGGAGATCGAAGCCATGAAGGCCGTGAATCCTCGGTCGCCGGAAGACGTCCGTCAGGAAATCGAAGAAGAACGGTTTCTCAATCAGGGAGCGCAGTGATGAAGACGTGGATACTGACGGTGGTGATGGCTGTGGCGGTGATGATGCCGACCGTTGCGAGGGCGCACGAAGGGCACCTGCACAAGGCGCTCGGCACTGTGTCGAGCATCGAGGGCGTGCACGTGATCGTCAAGACCACCGAAGGCAAGACGATCACCGTGATGCTCGACAAGAAGACGACCGTCACACGCGGTAAGGAGAAGCTCGATGCCGCCGCCCTCAAGGTCGGTGAGCGCGTGTCGGTGGACTACATGGAAGAGAGCAAGATGCTGATGGCCCGCGCCATCAAGCTCGGCACCGTCGCCGCGCCGGCGGCGAAGTAGTCTCGGCATGGCCGAGCACGCCGTCTGCATTCCCAACATCGGGCCGGCGGAACGTCGAAAGCGGCTGCGTGGCGGGTTGGCGTTGCTTGCGCTGACGCTCGCGATCGCCGCCTGGCTGGCCTCAATCGACGCCGGGACGCCATGGCGAGTCCTGGTCTTCGTACCCGCCTGGATGGCCGCGCTCGGTGTCTTCCAGGCGCAGGCGCAGACGTGCGTCGCACTGGCTGCGCGCGGTAAACGGAACATGGATGGCGGAGATGAAGTGGTCACCGATGACGCCCTCCTCGAACGCATCCGCTCCCAGTCTCAACAGGTCTACATGCGGGCGACCATCGCTGCGGCCATCGTGACGGCGGCCACCTTCGCGGTCTAGCGGACCCCGAGCGACTCTCTCGCCCTTCAACGGGGTGGTGACGTCCCGCTAAGGCCTGGTGCTGAGCCTGGCAAGAGCGGCGGCGAGGACCTCCGTACCGCGCGCAATCGCCGATGGAGATGAGTACTCGTCCGGGCGATGACTGATGCCTCCACGGCACGGGATGAACACCATCGCAGTGGGGGCGATGCGGGACATGAACAGCGAGTCGTGGTACGCCCGGCTGATCATCGGCTGATACCGTACCTGCTGTTCCTTGCAGACACCCTCCAGGACTTCGACGATGGTCTCGTCACTCTGTGCGGGAGGATCGCTGTTGATGATGTCGTGCGTGACGGTGACGCCACGGCGGACAGCGATGTCCTCGCACTGCGAGAGGATGCGCGCCATCGTCCAGTCACGACGATCACCGTCGATGTCGCGCACGTCGATCTCCAGCACGGTCCGGCTTGGCACGCTGTTCACCGCACCCGGGAAGACCCGGCACACGCCGGTCGTTGCCACGGTATCGATCGCCCCGGTCGCCCTGGCGGCGCGCTCGACCTCGAGCGCGATCTCCGCGGCAGCCAGAAACGCGTCACGTCGCTCCGGCATCAGCACGGCTCCGGCATGGCCGCCCTCGCCCTCGACGGTCACTCGAAGGCCGGCCGGCGCCGCGATGGCGGTGACGATACCGGCGTCGAGGCCTCCCCGTTCGAGCAGGGGGCCCTGTTCGATGTGCAGTTCGACAAACGAGCTGTACGCTCCGGGCAGGAGCCGCACTGACTCCAGTTCGCCAGAGAACCCGGCCGCGCGGCGCACGTCGTCAAGCTGGCGCCCGTCCATATCCCTCAGCCGGGAGCCCGCCGACGCGTCCAGGGCGCCTGACAGCAGGCGGCTGCCCAGGCAGCCGATGCCAAAGCGCGTCGGTTCTTCTGAGGTGAACGCGATGAGGTCAATTGAGCGGCGAGGCGTGAAGCCGACTGCGTGCAGGGCCCGGATTGCCTCGAGGCCGCCCATCACCCCGACGGTTCCGTCGAAGCGTCCGGCCTCGGGGATGGCGTCGATGTGCGAACCAGTGGCGACCGGCGCAAGCGAGAGGTCGCTGCCCACCCACCGCGCAAACGTGTTGCCAACAGCATCCTCGCGCACAACGAGTCCCGCATCGATGCACAGCGCCTTCACATATGCCCGGGCCCGCAGGTCTGATTCGGTGAAGACGATGCGCGTGACCGCGGGAGGAGCGGCGTCGCTGAAGGCCGCAAGCTCATCGAGCGTCTGCGCCAGACGCTGTTGGTTGACTGCTGGCGTCATTGCGGATGGCGCGCCCAGTCCTTGTAGAGGAGATAGCGGGCTGGCTCTTTGCCGAGGGCGCCGAACCACTGCGGGCAGAACGGCGCCATGTAGATGAAGTCGCCAGCCTGTACTGGATACCAGTGATGGCCGAGTCGATAGATGCCGCCACCGGCAAGCATGATGAGGCCGTGCTCCATCACGTGAATCTCGACCTGCGGCAGTGCGGCGCCCGGCTGATAGGTGAGCACGCTCATGCGGAAGTCGAATGCCGCTTCGTCTGGGATGAGGCTTTTCACCTCGATGGTCGGCTCATCGCCAATCAGCGATATGGCTACGTCCTGTTCCCGTCCGACCAGGCCTTCCGAGGGGGCCACGTCGGTGAGCGCCTGATACGGTTTCTCGATCACCGCAGCGCGGGCAGGTTGTGTGGCTTCAATCACACCCACGCCTGGCGGCAGGTAGGCGAAGTCGCCGGTGCCGAGCGTCCGCCCGTCGACACGGACGGAGCCGTCGATGACGTAGATGAAACGCTGAAGAGAGGCAGGCGCAAGCGTGCCCGCGGCTTCGAACTCGGCCGTGTATTGCGTGAAGGCCGCGCCAATGGCCGGACCGGCGTGGACGATCGCGGTCGCTCGCTGCATACCTGGAAGGGGTGCGCGGATGAAGGTGTCCGGCGTCTGCAGGAGATGATCGGCGCGGCGAACGCTGCGTGTGAAGCCAAGGTGCTGCACGTGTCGTAGTCCTCGTGTGGTTCAGGTCGTAGCGGTGGGGCGAGCGGGTCGTACCAGTCGTCCCGGTGTCACGGCGGTGATCGCCCCGTCCGCAAAGATCGTCTCGCCTCGTCGAATCGTGCGCCTGACGGCGCCACGGAACGTCCGCCCGATATACGGCGACATCTTATGCCGTTGCAGCAGATCACCTGCCTGCAATGTGAACGTCCCGTTCGGATCCACCAGCGTCATGTCGGCATCGAAGCCGACCTCGATGGCACCCTTGCCTGCGATCCGGAATCGACGAGCGCCCCCCGCTGCCAGCAGCTCGGCGATTCGGCTCCACGTCAATCCCCGCGCATGGTGTCCCTGCTCGGCGAGCACGGCCAGCGTGGACTGGACGCCGGCGATGCCGCCCCAGGCGGCGGCGAAGTCGCCAGCCTTCATGGCCGGTTCCGCAGGCGAGTGGTCTGACGCGACGATGTCGATGTGCCCCATGAGCAGTGACAGCCACAAAGCCTCCCGGTCGGCGCCTGACCGCACCGGAGGGGCGCACTTTGCCACCGCACCAAGGCGAATGACGTCCTCCTCGGTGAAGTACAGGTAGTGTGGACACGTCTCGATCGACACATTGACTCCGCGACGTCGTGCGTCGGCTGCCAGCGCGACGCCACGACCCGAACTCACGTGCACGATGTGCAGCATGGCCCCGGTCTCTTCCGCCAGAAGCAGGGCACGATGAATCGCGTCCAGTTCGGCGATCACCGGACGGCTGGCCAGGAACGCGTGCACCTCGGTGCCGGCCATTCTCGCGCCGAGGCCACGCGTCAGGTCGTGACTCTCGGCATGGACAGCCACCGGCACGCCGAGCCGTGCGGCCTCGCGCATGCCATCAAGCAGCGTCACATCATCCGCGCGCGGGAACTCAGCCAGCCCGGAGTCGCACATGAAGGCCTTGAAGCCGACACACCCACGCTCCGCCAGTCCTTCCATTTCCGAGACAGAACCAGGAATCAGCCCGCCCCAGATGCCGAAGTCGGTGATCGAGCTGGCCTCCAGCGCTTCGCGTTTCCTGTCGAAGGCGTCGACGGTGACGGTGCAGGGAGTGGAGTTGAGCGGCATGTCGAAAAACAGCGTGCCCCCACCCGCCGCCAGGGCGCGGCTCCCGGTGGCTGCGCCCTCCCATTCGGTGCGGCCCGGCTCGTTGAAGTGCAGGTGAACGTCGATGATGCCTGGCATGACCAGCAGCCCACGGGCATCGACCTCACGCCCGGCACCGGTCAGTCCGGGCGCGATGGCCGCAATTCGGCCGTTTTCGATCAGGACGTCGCCCTCGATGAGACCGGCCGCCGTCACGATCGTGCCGCCGCGAACCACCAGATCGCTCACGCCTGCCTCCGTGCCAGTTCCTCGATGAACGCCACCCCCACCGCCAGCATGTCGGCCACATCGTCGAGCCGGACGGTCTCGTCCGGATGATGGCTGATCCCGCCAGGACTGCGGACAAACAGCATGGCCGCTGGCATGCATCCGGCCACGACCATCGCATCGTGACCCGCGCCACTCGTCATACGGTGCACCGGGAGACCGACGCGTGCGACAGCGTCCTGAAAGAGCGCCACGAGCGGCGGGCTGAGCGGAGTGGCCGCCTGGTCGAGTCGGGTGACGGTGGTGATCTCGAGGTGTCGGCGGAGGGCGACCTGACCGGCCTCGGCCAGGATGATCCCGACTGCCGACCGTCGCACGTCATCATCTGCGTGGCGTACGTCCAGGGAGGCCACGCACCGGCCTGCGATGACGTTGGTGGCACCGGGCCTGGCGTCGATCCGTCCGACGGTGGCCACGAGGCCGTCATGCGCCCGCGCCACGCGCTCACAGACGCCCACCCACTCTGCTGCGCCGGCCAGCGCGTCGCGGCGGAGCGACATCGGGGTGGTCCCGGCATGATTGGCCGAACCGATGAACTCAACGTCCAGCCTGCTCTGTCCTGCGATGGCATGCACCACGCCGACTGACGCCGACCGGCTTTCGAGCACGGGTCCCTGCTCGATGTGGAACTCGACGTAGCCGATGGCGTCCACCGGAACGCGCATGGCGGTGATGTCCTGCGGGTTGAGTCCGAAGTCAACCAGGGCGTCGCGTACGTCGCGGCCAGATCCGTCTTGCCGGTTCAACACGTCAGCCGTCAGAGTTCCCGCCAGTGCTCGGCTGCCGATGAACGGCACGCCAAACCGCACGCCCTCCTCTTCGGAGAAGCCGACGACTTCGATCGCAAACGGGAGGGGTGTCTGCTGCAGGATGTCGATCAGCGCGATGCCGGCGACCACGCCGAGGATGCCGTCGAAGGCTCCGGCATTCGGCACGGTGTCCAGATGAGACCCAATCAGCAATCGCGGCCCATTCGCCGGCGCGCCTGCTTGGACGCCTCTGATGTTGCCGGCGCCGTCGACCGAGACCGTCATGCCGAGACGCGTCATCCACGCCGAGAGGTGCGCGTGCACCTGGTGCATCGGCGCTGACAGGAATGTCCGGGTGGTCTGGCCCGGCTCTTCCGTGCAGTTCGCGAGCAGGTGGCAGCAGTCAATCACCTCCTGGGCTGTGGTCACCAGAGCCCGATCCACTAGGAACCCCGATAGGTGCTGTAGCCGTACGGGGAGAGGAGCAGCGGCACGTGATAGGTCCCCTCCGCGTCCGACACCCCGAAGCGCACGACGATGTCCTCGAGAAAGGGCGGTGTCGTCATCGTCTGCCCGGCGGCACGAAAGTAGTCGCCGGCGCGGAAGACCAGCTCATAGATGCCAGTCTCGAGCCGCTCGGCGTCGATCAATGGATGGTCGGTGCGACCATCGGTGTTCGTAGACGCGCTGGCCACCAGTTCGCGATGGTCGCCACGGAGGTGGTGGAGGGTGATACTCACGCCGCGGGCGGGGATCCCCCGTGACGTATCGAGGACGTGCGTCGAGAGTCGAGCCATGATTGCCAGCGGTGCGATGAGACGTTATCGGGTCAGCCTGAGGCCGAGGCATCCATAGGGCGGGCGGGCGTCGGTATACACGCCCATCGCATCCCCACGTTCGGCAATCGTATCCCACGTGCGGTTGTTGGCTTCGAGGTGCACCTCCACGATTGTCGGAATGTCTTCGAGAAGACGTGTGCCCATCTGGTAGATCAACTGCTGGATGCTGCCGGACTCGAAGGTTCGGAACAGCTCGCAGACGATGGCGCGCGCCCGGGCAACGACGCGGCCCTCGCTGAGGGCATCGGCAGCTGAACGGTAACGCCAGTCGAGGTCGAGCCACATGTGCAGTGGGCGATTCACCACGTCGGGAAGGGTCGTGTACTGGTCGCGCACGAAACCCTTGAAGGCGCTGCCGCCCAGGCGCAGCATCCTGAATCCCTTCAGACCTGACGTCGCTTCGACGATGCCCCGTCGCGACAGTTCGAGACGGGCGAAGGCCCGCTCCGGTCCGGCAGGTCTGAAGGCGTGCCTGCTGTCCATGCCGTCGTACGGGATCTCATGTGCAGTGATCTGGAGCCCCTCGACTTGCGGGTAGAGGTCCAGGAAGCGATCCCCGAGGAAACGACAGAACGATTCGAGGTCGTACCCGGTGAAGTTCAGCGTCTCGCGCTGGATGAAGTTCTTCATCGAGTCGGTGGCGACCAGTCCGGTGTTATCGCCGGTCGTGTAGGTGGGCCAGAACGCGTTGCCGTACACGAGCAGAAGCACGCTGGCTCCAAACACCGGACAGCACCCCTCCGGCGTCTGTCCATCGCGATTGAGCCGATAGACGATCACGTCGCCCTTGCCGTAGTAGTGCGTCTTCGGGCCGCTCGCGAACTGCTCCATGCCGGTCCTCCCGGTTACGTCAAGAGATCTTCGAGGCGGAATCGCGCGATCCGCGTGACCTGCCGGAGTGCCTCGGCCATTTCTTCCCCGGGCATGTTCTGTCGCCGCGCGTCGAGTGCCGCGAGGATGTCGTGTGTGGTGCTGCCCCTGACCGCATAGATAAACGGGAAGCCGAACCTGTCCCGGTATTCGGCATTCATGCGATGGAGCCGCTCAAACTCGTCTGCAGAGAGGCGATCGAGGCCGGCGCCGGCCTGCTCGGTTGCCGAAGCGGTGCTCATGCGCGCGCGGGCGCCAAGGTCCGGATGGGCCCGAAGCAGGGCCAGCCGTTGGCTGGCGTCGGCTGATTCCATCGCGTCCACCATCGCGGTGTGGAGATCGTCGAGATCGCCGAATGGACGGCGGGCCCAGGCGCGCTCGGCCACCCATGAAGAATCCTCGAAAACCCCGCCCAGGGCCGCCACAAAGCGTTCGCAGTTGAGCTCGTTCAGGTCGCCGACCGTCACCAGATAACGATAGTGCAGGTCTTGCCGGAACTGCGGTTGCGGACCCCGCGCGCCGATTACTGGCATTGAGGGATTTCAAGTGGCAGAACTTGCCCGTCGTTTCACGGCACTCATCGGCGTGGCGGCGGCGCTTGGGACCCTCGTCCCCGTGCTGGCGGTCACCCAGGACGTCAGCGGCGTGGTCAGAGTCAATGGGCGTCCCCAGAAGGACGTTGTCGTCTGGCTCGAGGGAGTGCCGCCGGCAGCCGGGGGGTCCCGAAAGGCCGTGCTCGACCAGCGGAACCTGACATTCTCTCCGCATGTCCTGGCGATACGTGTCGGCACGGTCGTCGCCATGCCCAACAACGACCGTGTCTTCCATAACGTGTTCTCGTTCAAGGACGGGAAGCGGTTTGACCTTGGCCTCTACCCGGTCGGCAAGTCGAAGCTGGTGACCTTCGACAAGCCGGGTGTGAGCCGGATCTTCTGCAACATCCACCCGAACATGGCGGCGTATGTGGTGGCTGTGGACTCCGAGCACTTCGCCGTGTCCGACGGGTCTGGCCTCTTGACGCTGGCTGGCGTCCCGGCCGGCACCTATACCTATCACGCCTGGCGCGCCGGTCACGATCCGTCCACCGGTCAGGTGGCCATCGACCCTGCGCGCCGCGTCGAGTTCGATCTGCCATGACTCGCTGGTTCATCGCCGCCATCGCGGGCGTCGTGCTCTTTCCTGCCGTGGTGCGCGGGCAGGCGGCGGTCGTCGAGGTGCAACAGAACGCCGGCATGACCTCGGAATCGAACTCGGTGGCCTCGACGCAGCTCAGGGTGTTCGGCGAGCCCGTCGCCGGCCTACGCTTCAAGCTCGAAGGGTCGTTTGGCCAGCAGTTTGGCGAAGGTTCAGACTTTCTCGGCACGGCGTATCCCTATGGAGGTCGCGCCGATCTCATCGAGGCATACGCCGAGTATCTCTTCACCGACCGCTTCCTTGTCCGCTCGGTTCGGGCTGGACGCTACCGTACGCCGTTCGGCATCTCGTCTGCCGGCGAGCACGGCTACATCGGCTTCACCCGCCCCCCGCTCATTCGCTACGGCGAGTACTGGGCACTCTCGAGTGGCTACATGGAGCATGGTATTGACGTGGTCGTCGGCCGGCCGCAGCTGTCGGCCGAACTGAGTGTCGGCCGGCCTGGCGACGTTGGTGATGCCATCCGGCGCCCCGGCGTGGATACCGTCGTGCGCGTCGAGGGCAGCAGTGACTCGCTGGTCGTTGGCGCCAGCTTCATCGATACGACGCCCTATCTGCCGATCGTGTGGGCCCACGGGCGCGCCCGCTACGGCGGTGTCGATGCCCGATGGATGAAGGGTGGCGTGGCCCTGCGTGGGGAGTGGCTGGCCGGTCGTCCCTTTAATGGTGTCTCGACCGTCGGTGGCTACGTGGATGCGATCGTGCACCGCCCGGTGATGGGGCCGGTGACACTGGTGGCGCGAGCCGAACGGCTCGACTACGACACGCCGATGGCGGAATTCGTCCTCAAGACACATCGGGCGCAACTGGGCGCCCGCGTGCGTCTCTGGCAGGGACTGTCGGTGTCCGCTGGCGTGAGCCATCAGGGCGGACAGCAGACGCAGCACAAGCCGACGGTGATGGACGTCAGTCTCAGCTACGCCCTTCGCACCCGCTTCTGACCCATGCCCGGCGCGCAATTGCAGTGGCATCGGCGACTCGAGGCGAGAGTCGCTGGCGTGCTCGGCCTGCTGGTGGCCGGCGCCGTCGGCACCATGCTGACGGTTACCACCGACTCGGTCTCGCGACAGTCGCGCGAGCGCGCGGCGCAGGAGCTCGAAGTCGCCCGCATCGCCTTCTACAACGACCTGCAGACGCGAACCTCGTCTGCCATGCTTGCCTCGCAGCTCATCACCGAACTTCCCGTCTTCCGGGCCCACTTCACCGACTCACGTCTGGCCTCGGACCACTTGACCATCGAGGCGATGGCCGAGGGCTATCGCCAGCAACTGGCAGCGCAGTTCGTGGTCGTGGGCGACGCCTCCGGGGAGTGGCTGGCCAGTCCGGGTTGGCCCGACGTCGCCTCTGCGTCCAACACGCCCGAGGAGCTGGGGAGTCTGGTTGAGACGGCTCGCGGCGGCACGTCCGGTGGTGGCGTGATCGGGCACGAGGGGAAACTGTTTCTCGTCGTGTCGTCACCGGCGAGGTTTGCCGACGAAGTGCTCGGCACCCTGACAATTGGCTTCGAGCTGACCGACGCGCTGGCCGTTGACCTCGCTCGCATTGCGCACTGCGAAGTGGTGGCGATGCTTGGCGACCAGATTGCCGCTGCCAGCGTGAGCACGCAGGGGCGGACAGAACTGGCCGGACTGGCGGCCAGACTGTCAACAGTCGGCTCCGGCGTCCACGACGGACTCTACACACTCGGCGATCGGCAGTTCATTGCCGGCACCTTCGAGCTGGCGCCCGGTGAGACCGTGCGCGGGGGACGACTGCTGCTGCTGGCCGACTGGAAGCCTACCGAGCAGTTCGTGGACCGGCTCCGCGGCCGTTTCCTGACGGCCGGCGCGGCGGCCTTTGGCCTGGAGCTCGCGGTCGGGCTGGTCTTCAGTCGCAGCGTCAGCCGTCCGCTGCGTGACATCGCATCGGCAGCGTCGCGAATCGCAGACGGAGAACTCGCGCTTCAACTCCCTGTGCACGGCAGCGCCGAGGCGATGACCGTGGCTCATGCGTTCAATGACATGAGCAGCCGGCTCCGGGTGACGCGCGACCGTCTCGAGCACGACGCGATCCACGACGGCCTGACCCAGCTTCCCAACCGCGTGCTGTTCATGGAACGTCTCGAGCGTGCGATGGCAAGGCGGGCGAACTATCCGGACTACCGCTTTGCGGTCCTCTTTCTCGACCTCGACCGCTTCAAGCACGTCAACGACAGCCTCGGACATTCAACCGGGGACACGCTGCTCGTCGCCTTCGCCGAGCGGCTGGCAGGCGCCGTACGCCGCAACGACGTGGTCGCGCGGCCCAACCAGCCAGACACCTCCGAACTCGCCACCGACACCCTGGCCCGCTTTGGCGGCGACGAGTTCGTGATCCTGCTTGACGATATCCACGATCCGATCGACGCGGTCCGCGTGGCCGAGCGCGTGCAGCATGAATCGCGCATGGCCTTTGCCGTGGGTGAACACGAAGTGTTTGCCACGGTCAGCATCGGCCTGGCGGTCAGCTCGGCCGTGCACCGGACGGGCGAAGACGTCGTCCGCGACGCTGACCTCGCGATGTATCGCGCCAAGAGCGCCGGGGGCGGCTCGTACGCCGTGTTCGATGACACGATGCATGAGGCCGCCGTCGAGCGCCTGCGGCTGGAAACAGAACTGCGCCATGCCATCGAGCGCCACGAGTTCTGCCTGTACTACCAGCCGATCGTCTCGCTTACCGATGGCTCGGTGAAGGGTTTCGAAGCGCTCATCCGCTGGCGGCATCCCGAGCGCGGACTGGTGGCGCCGTCGGGGTTTCTCCACGTCGCCGAGCAAATCGGTCTGATGACGACGATCGACGAATGGGCGCTCAGGGAGGCCTGCCGGCAGATACGGGAGTGGCAGCTGGAGTCTCCTGAACGCGAGCCCCCGTCGGTCAGCGTCAACCTGTCGTCGAAGGCCTTCGGGTCGTCCGCGCTCGTCGATCTCGTGGCCAGCATCCTCACGTCAGTCGGCATCCCCGCACGGTGCCTGCGTATCGAGGTCACCGAGGGAGTGGCGATGGCCGAACCGCTGCGCACGCGCCAGACGCTTGGAGATCTGCGCGCCCTGGGCGTGCGCGTCAGCCTCGATGACTTCGGGACCGGCTATTGTTCGCTCAGCTATCTACAGCAGTTTCCAGTGGACACGCTGAAAATCGATCGCTCCTTCGTCCAGCAGATCGGCGAAGCGGGAGGCACCGAGATTGTCAGGCTGATCGTCGCCCTGGCTCAGACGCTCGGTCTTGAAGTCGTGGCGGAGGGCACCGAGGAAGCGGGGCAGGTCGAGTATCTCCGCGAGCTCGGCTGCGGATTCTCCCAGGGCTACTACTTCGGCCGGCCCGTCTCTCCCGCACAGGTCGCGTTCACGTCGGTCATGAAGACGACGCCGCGTCCGACTCGGTAAATTCTTCGACGACCCGTGCGAGCGTCGTGCGTCCCGCCTTTCTGGCCAGGCGCAGCAGGCGGAGAAACACCTGTGCGGTGATGAACGCGTCGCCGCTGGCGGTGTGGCGGTCGTGAGGGATCACGCCGAACAGCCCGCAGAGCGCGTCCAGCGTGAACTGGCGGATGGGCGGATACGCGGCGAGCGCGCCATCACGCTCCAGATGGAGCGTCAGGTCCATCGTGTCCAGGCTCCGGTTGCCGAGCTGGAATCCCCAGTGACGCGTGTAGCCGGCGTCGAGCGTCCCGATATCGTGACCGATGTGATGCCCGACGATCACGCCGTCACCGAGATAGTCGAGAAAGCGCTCGAGCGCCTCTGATTCCTGCACGCCTCGGCGGCTCTCATCGCGGGTGACCCCGTGCACCGCCACAGCCGGCGTGTTGTAGTCCACCGCAATCAGGGCGTCAAAGGCATCGTCGAGCACGATCTCGCCGTCCTGCACGGCCACGGCACCGATCGTGATCAGTCGATCGGTCTGGGTATCGAGTCCCGTGGTTTCCGAGTCGAGAACAACGAAGCGAACGTGCGAAATTGACGCGTCGAGGGACCAGGTCGCGTCCAACCGTGACCGGTACCGTGCGATGAACGGAGGCTCGACTACAGCGTCGCGATCCATGCCGGATTGGCGGTGAACTGCAGCAGGCGGAGTATCGAGCGGAAACCGCTCTTGAGAATGTGCCGATCGTGACGGCTGAGCAAAGACGGCGGCAAGTCGATGCCGCTCGTGCCCTCGCTGATGCCGATGCGCCCCTGCTGCCACAGCACGACGCGGAAGGTGTCGGCCGCCTCGCGGAAGAGCGCCTGCTGGTCGGGCAGCAGGAGTCGGGCCGTCCCGAATCGATCGAGGGTGGACTGACCGATGGCGGCGCGCGCGGCCAGCGCGAAGACCCGTCCGACATCGACCAGCGGTCGCAGCGCCGAGTCCTCGAGGTGGAAGACAGATGTCTGCTCGCCGAACTTGTCGACCACCGCATCTTCGAAAAAGGTCAGCGGGGGCAGCGTAGCCAGGCAGTCGTTGGCGATGATGTGCAGGAAATTGGTATCCACCAGCCCCGCGACCAGCGTCTCGATGCGTTTCCACAGCGACTCGCGGCCGAGGATTGGCCGCAGGTCGAACAGCCTGCGAGCGCGATACATCTCCGAGAGCACGGGGTCGCGGATCCATCCGCTGAACCGGTGGGTCCACTCGGCGAGCGAGGCGACGTAGAACTCGGCCGCGAAGGGCTGTGCCGGTCGCGGCAGGTAATCGCATTCCCCGAGCAGGCCGAGCACACGGTTGTATAACTCGACCGCCAGCGCCTGATCTTCGCCGTCCTCGACAATCAGCATGATCTGAGGCGCCAGACGCGTCAGCGACTCGGCTCGACCCGAGGAGCCGCAGAAGCACCACGACGCTCCGAGCGAACTGCCACCGGCCAGCGCGACCAGCTGTCGCGCGCAGGCGGCGTCTGCCAGGTGGGTAAACTCCGAGAGCCAGTCGACCGACGCCGCGCTGGTCAGGTGCTGCAGTGTGAACGCCCGGACGCGATGGTTCAGACTCCGCAACGCCTGGGTGTCGGCGGCATTGCGAATTTCCTCGAGCAGCGTCACCGGCTGCTCGCCGAACGCTGCGCTCAGATCCTTCGTTGACAGCACCGCACTCAGCCGCCCCCGTCGCGTCCCATCGTCGGTGATGATCAGCGCCGACGCATGTGCGGCTCCCATCGCCAGCACGCCGTCAGTGAGGGTCGCGTTCGGCCCGACGACGAGCGGAGGCGGTGTGGCGAGGGCGCCGACCCTGGCGCTGGCGTCGATGACGCTTCGCGCCGCCCAGTCGACGAATGAGCTGGCGGTCAGAATCGCCAATGGGCGCTGATGGTCATCCACGACGGCCAGCAGTTCGGAGCCGCCCTCGATGAACTTCCGGGCGGCTTCCTGGATGCTGGTGTCGGGTCCGCAACGCACCGGCGTCTTGTGGGCGACGAGTTGATGGAGGAAGGTGGTGCCTGGATTGCGACGCTCACCGGTGGCGTGGTAATCCACCGAAATGCGTCCCTCCGCAGCGACGTATTCGCGCGCCCGCGAGTACTTCTCGAGCAGCGCGTCGAACTCGTCGGCCGGCAGGGCGTAGATGACGACGTCGCTCTCCGATCGTGCGGAGTACAGGGCCTTGGGCGCATCGTTGAAGCGCTCGAGGCCGAGCATGTCGCCGGCGCCGCGGACGTCGCGAAGCTCGGCCAGTTCGCCCGCTTCGTCCCAGAGCGAGACGGTGCCCTGCTGGATGACGAAGACCTGATGCCGGTGCGGCTCGCCCTGCCACAGGATGTACTCGTTCGGTTCGTGGAAGCGCACCCGGCCGTGAGCCGCGATCTCGATCAGGTCCTGGTCTGCGATCGCGTTGAACGGGGGGTACTTCTTCAGAAAGTCCGCGACGCGGTAGCTGATGGTGGCGGTGTCCACGGCTGCGGGTCGATTGTACGCTGGCTTGATACAGGGATAGCCGTGTGACAAGATCCCGAAACTTTCTGTGTTGCCGAACGACGTCACGACAGATTTGCATCTTTTGCGCCAAATCGCGGCTCGCGATGAGTCCGCGCTCGCTGCGTTGTACGACCGGCACGGTCGTCGCGTGTTCGGAGTGATTGTTCGAATCCTCCGCAGTCCGTCTGATGCCGAAGAGGTGCTCCAGGAGGCCTTTGTCCGTGTCTGGGCACGTGCCGAGACGTACGACAGCGCCCTGGGTTTGCCCGTGACGTGGTTGATTCGCATCGCCCGGAATCGTGCGATCGACCGCCTGCGTGCGCGGCAGGCTCAGGCCGATGTGGACGCGGTGCCCGATGGGGAGAAGTCTGGACGTCGGCGCCATCAGGGTGAGTTGACGACCTCGGTAACGCCGGAAGAGCTCATGCAGGGGGCCGCGACCGCGGTGGTGGTCCGGTGTGCTCTCGCGACGCTCCCTGATGTCCAGCGGACGCTGATTGAAGCCGCCTTCTTCGAGGGCCACACGCACCACGAACTGTCGGCGCGTTTTGGTGTGCCGCTTGGCACCGTGAAGACCCGAATTCGCTCCGGTCTGATGGCTCTGCGAGGACGACTGGAACACATATGATCCCCGAAGATATTGAAGGCCTGGCGCTCGCTGACGCCATCGGCGCTCTGGATGCCGACGAGCAGGTCGAGCTGCAGGCGCGACTGGCGACTCTCTCTCCGGAAGTCCGGGCTGCGGTTGCCGAGCTCTACGACACCGCCACGCTCGTCGCGGGCAGCATCGACGACGTCGAGCCGCCAGCGTATGTCCGCGACCGGGTGATCGAGGCGACTCACAACCCCGGGCGTTATACGGTCCCGGACGACTCGGCGGGCTGGGCACCGTCAGGACTCGCCGGGATACGCATGAAAGTACTGGCGGTTGATCGCCCGCGTGGCATGGCCACATTGCTGATTCGCGCCGAGGCCGGGGCGGTCTATCCCTCCCATCGTCACTCTGGCCCTGAAGAGTGCTTTGTGGCCCGCGGCTCGGTGATCATCGACGGCCGGGTTCTGCATGCTGGCGACTTCCATCACGCTGACGAAGGCTCGCATCATGGCGACATCACCACGACAGAGGGCGCTGACGTACTGATCGTCGGAGCGATCGCAGACTACCTTCCTTCCTGATGTCGTTCATCGGCGCGACGCATGGCCACACGTCCTCTCAGCATTCCCGTCATTCTCGGCACGGCGCGCAAGGGTCGAATGAGTGCGCACGCCGCGCGCTTTGTCGTGGCCCAGCTGGCACGGCATCCCGGCGTCGAGACCGAACTCATCGACATCGCTGATCTGCGGTTGCCGACCGACGATGCCGGTGAAGCCATCAAGGACGCCGGTTTCGCCGCGAAGATGAAGCGGGCGGACGGGCTGGCGATCGTCTCACCCGAGTACAACCACAGCTTCCCTGGACTGCTGAAGCACGCGCTCGACAGCTGCCTCTCCGAGTACATCCACAAGGCGGTCGGCGTGGTGGGGGTGTCGGCTGGCCCGTTCGGTGGCTCGCGCGGCATCCAGGGGCTGCTGCCGGTGTTGCGCGAGCTGGGACTGGTGACGATCTTCTGGGACGTTAACTTCGGGGCCGTCGGCAAGGTGTTCAATCAGGCAGGCGAGCTGCAGGACCAGGCATTTGTGCAGCGCACCGATAAGTTCCTGAAAGAGCTGATCTGGATGTCGGAAACGCTCCGCCACGGCCGGGAACAGATCGCCCTGAGGTCATGATGGCGCCAGATACCCCACCACCAATGGACTGCCCCACCTGCGGCATCAGGATGAACCGACATGCCGAGAAGCTCATCCTGGCAGACGATGATGAGGGCGTCGAGAGCCAGCTCGGCGGGATCATCGAAGAGACCCACAGCTGTCCGGGCTGCGGCGACAGCGCGACCCGCCGCGTGTAACACCGATGCAGTGGCCGCATCGTGTGCACCGGGCATCGTACGGCAACCGTGCTAAGGTAGCTCCAGTCCCCGCTGTTCTGAGCCTCCCGCAGCCTGCGGGTTCCTCACCATGGCACGTCCAGAGGAACCGAGGGTAGGCTTATGGTCATTCGTCCGAAGACATACAATCCATACGAGTTCGTTGTCGTCGCTTCCCTGCGAGCCCAGCAACTTCTGGCTGGCTGTCTCCCGCGTGTCGAGGGCGATCACAACGCCACGACGCTTGCGCAGATGGAAGTCGTCGAAGGTCGCGTGGCGCGCACGGCGATTGAAGACGCGCAGGGTCCCAAGCAGGTGTTCTGGCAGCTCTGAAGCGGCTCACTGGCCATGAAGACGATCGCAGAGACAGACCAACGCGCACGCACGTCCACTGGTGACACCGTTCACCACTTCATTGGCGGCTCGAGCGTGGCGGGTGTCTCTGGTCGCTCCGGTCAGGTCTACGACCCCGCTCGTGGTGTAGCCGCGCGCGCGGTCGCCTTTGCCAATGGGGCCGAGGTCGATGCCGCTGTGAGGGCCGCGGCTGCGGCCTATCCCGCCTGGGCTGCCGCGTCGCCATTGCGGCGGGCGCGCGTGCTGATGAAGTTCAGGGAGCTGCTCGAGCGCGACCTCGACCGTCTGGCCGCGATGATTACGTCTGAGCACGGCAAGGTGTTCGCCGACGCCAGGGGTGAGATGCAGCGAGGCATCGAGATCGTCGAGTTCGCGATGGGCATCCCGCAGCTGCTGAAGGGCGAGTACACCGAGGGCGTCGCCAGTGGCGTCGACAGTTACTCCATCCGCCAGCCGCTTGGGGTTGTTGCCGGCATCACGCCGTTCAATTTTCCCGCGATGGTGCCGCTGTGGATGTTCCCGGTCGCACTTGCCTGTGGCAACACCTTCGTGCTCAAGCCGAGTGAGAAGGATCCGTCCCTGAGCGTGGAGCTGGCGCGACTTCTGGCAGAAGCCGGTCTCCCTCCCGGCGTCTTCAATGTCGTCAACGGTGACCGCGAAGCGGTGGATGCGCTGATCACCCACCCCTCTGTCGAGGCGATCAGCTTCGTCGGCTCGACACCCGTCGCCGAGCACGTGTGGAAGACCGGCACGGGCGCCGGCAAGCGTGTGCAGGCGCTTGGGGGTGCCAAGAACCACCTCGTCGTGATGCCGGATGCCGACCTCGACCAGACCGTGGACGCGCTGATTGGTTCCGCCTACGGTTCGGCGGGCGAGCGCTGCATGGCGATTTCGGTGGCCGTTGCTGTGGGCGATCAGCTCGCCGACGAACTGGTCTCGCGCATTGCCGCCAGGCTTCCCGAGCTGAAGGTTGCGCCCGGCGATGCACCGGGTGCCGATATGGGCCCGCTCATCACCGGTGAGCATCGCGATCGCGTCCGGCGCTACGTCGATCTTGGCGTGACCGAGGGTGCGGCGCTCGTTGTCGACGGTCGCGCAGCCGTGCCTGACAGCGAAGGGTTCTTCCTCGGCGCCTCGCTCTTCGATCGCGTAACCCCGGAAATGCGCATCTATCGGGAGGAAATCTTCGGACCGGTGCTCTCTGTGGTACGCGTGCCGGATTTCGAAGCCGCCCTCGCGCTCGTCAACGACCACGAGTACGGCAACGGCACGGCGATCTTCACCCGTGATGGCGACTCGGCCCACGCGTTCTCGAGTCGGGTGAAGGCCGGCATGGTGGGCGTGAACGTGCCGATTCCTGTGCCGATGGCGTTTCATTCATTTGGTGGCTGGAAGCGATCGCTCTTCGGTGACCACTACGTGCACGGCCCCGAAGGCGTGCGCTTCTACACCCGCCTCAAGACGATTACCGCTCGCTGGCCCACCGGCATTCGCAAGGGCCCTGACTTCAAGATGCCGGTCCTGGGATGATTCCTTTGATCACCAGCCGCGCGGCACAGGGCTGAACCCACCCTCGAACCCACGAGCGCGCTCGCGGCGCTCCAGTGGACTGATGGGACGCGCCGCCGGCAGAATCCCGAGCCTGACAAGCTGCGACCGGAACTCGTAGCGGACGTTCACCGTGCGCGCCGGCGCTGACTCCAGGTCCAGCTGCACCTGCGTGACGATGTGCTCGGTCGCGCGTCCCATGCCCGTCGCCGCCAACGCTTCGCTGGAGGCCTGCGCCTTGTCGGCGGAGTTGGCCCCGGCAGCGTCTCCGGGTGAGGCTGAGGGTCGCGGAGCCGCGGGTAGTGGCATCGACCGTGCCGCCGGGGAGTCGACCTCCCGCCGGCGGGCAGTCTCGGCCACGCGCTCCTTGAAGAACACGGCGGTGATGAGGCCAAGGTTCTCGGTCTGGCCCAGTGCCTTTCCGTAGGACTGTTCCTCGTTCGTGAACTCGAACCGCCGTGCCTCGGTTCGACTGGTCTGCCAGCCGCTGATCGTGACGGTCTCGTAGGGCCCGAGCACCCACTTGCGTGCGTCCGACGCAGACGTATGCCGTGCGTCGATGGTATTCAACCCGTCTACCGACAGGGCGACGGCAACGCGTACCCCGTAAGGATTGCGCAGTCGTATGGCGTACTCACGACCCTTGATCGCCTCTACATACCAGCGTCCGTTGTGGGCGTATCTGGGCTGAGGCGCGGCGGCGACCAGAATCTCTATACCGTCCGGCGGTGGCGGGGCCGCAGCGGCCGGGGCGGCGGCCGCAACAAGGACAAATCCTGCGAAGAGCACTGTGCAATGGTGAGTCATGGGTCCTCCTGTTCTTAGAACGCGCGGAGCGGAGAACCTTGCAGGCGGTATCATCCAGCCGAACCAATGAACGAGCGGGATGTTGATGGCCTGACCCCCCGGAACGAGCGATTTGCCCCCGGTGACGTCGTTGCTGATCGCTACCGCATCGTGGCTCTTGTCGGCCGCGGCGGCATGGGCGAGGTATGGCGGGCCGATGACCTGATCCTCGAGACCCCGGTTGCGCTCAAGCTCCTGCACGGCAGCCAGGACGAATACCGCGAGCAGGTGTTGAACGAGGTGCGCATCTCGCGCCAGGTCACCCACCCCTCGGTGTGCCGCGTCTTCGACATCGGCGAGATTGACGGCGAAGCCTTCCTCTCGATGGAGTTCGTCCACGGAGAGGATCTGGCGGCGCTGCTCAAGCGCGCGGGACGCCTGCCCCCGGAGAAGGTGGTGGACATCGCGCACCAGCTCTGCAGCGGCGTGGCCGCCGCCCACTCACGCGGAGTCCTCCACCGCGACCTCAAGCCCGCCAACCTGCTGGTGGACGATGCGGGACAGATCTGCATCACCGACTTCGGAATCGCCGTGGCGACCGCCACGAGCAAGGACCAGCGCAGCTTCGGCACGCCCAGATACATGGCGCCCGAACAGTTGGCCCACGCCGCGCCATCGTCAGAGCAGACCGACATCTATGCGCTGGGCCTGGTCCTCTACGAAGTCCTCACGGGCCACCATCCGCTCGAGCCGGGGGATGGGCGACTCGACCCTGACGCTCGCCTGGTGCATCCGTCGGAACTGATCGAAGGCGTTGATCCGCGCCTCGAGCGCGCGATCGTCTCGGCGCTGGCGCGCGAGCCACGAGAACGACCGGAGTCGGCGCGGGCGATGCAGGCGATGCTGCCGCCGCTCGATGGGACCAGCGGCGGTGAGTCTGCCTCTGCCGGACCTGAAGGTCCGGCCTACGTACGGTCCATCCCCGCCAATGCGCGGTGGTGGTATCTGGGGTTTGCGGCGGCCGCTGCCGTGCTGCTCGGGGCGGCGCTGGCGGCACGGTTGTTCACGGCCACGCCGGCGTTGACGGACAAGGACACCATCATCGTCTCGGACATCGTCAACACGACGGGTGACGCAGAGTTCGACGGCACGATCAAGCAGGCGCTTGCCGTGGCTCTGGAACAGTCCCCGTTCCTGCAGGTGGCCTCCGAAGAGCGCGTTCAGGACACGTTGCGCCTGATGGGGCGGCCTGACGACCCTCGCCTTACCGCGCAGGCGGCACGCGAGGTCGCCGAGCGCGAGGGATTCAAAGCCGTGCTCTCGGGTTCGATCGCGTCCCTTGGTCGCAACTACGTGATCTCGCTCGAGGCGATGAACGCCGAGACGAGCGAGGTGATGGCGCGGCAGCAGGTGGAGGCACAAGGAAAAGAACGTGTGCTCGAAACGCTCGGCACGATTACCGCACGTCTGCGCGAGCAGCTCGGCGAGTCTCTGCCGTCGATTGCGCGCTTCAACGCGCCGCTTGAACGCGCCACGACGCCATCGCTGGCGGCGCTCAAGGCCTACACCACGGCCATGGAACATCTGCGCGCCGGGCCGTCACTCGACGCGCTGCCGTTCCTCAGACGCGCGATCGAACTGGACCCTGAATTCGGCCTTGCGTATGCGCAGCTCTCGGCCGTCTACGCCAACACGCGCCAACCCGGTCTCGCGCCACCGCTCTCAGAGAGGGCGTTTGAGCTGCGCGACCGCGTGAGCGAACGCGAACGCTTCCTGATCTCGTGGCGCTACTATCGAGATGCCACCCAGAACTGGGAGAAAGCACTCGAGCTGGCCAGGTCGTGGGCGGCCGCATATCCGCGCGAGGCGGCGGCGTTCAACAGCCTCGGGCTCGCCAACCTGGAACTGGGCCGCACCGACGATGCGATCGCGGCGTTCGAACAGTCGCGGACGATCGACCCGGGCTTCCTGACGCCGTATCTGAACCTGGGCTCGACCTTCATGACGCTCGGGCGTTACGCCGATGCGAGAGTGCCGCTGCAGTACGCCTGGGATCACGGCAATACCGGCGCGATCGTGATGCGCTACCTCTACATGCTGGCGTTCGCGCAGAACGACTCTGCCTCCATGGAACGGCTCGAGCGTCAGGCCACCGGCACGGTGGAAGAGTACGCGGCATTCAGCTGGAAAGGACGGCGGCAGGGTTTTCTGGGCCAGAACCGTGCCGCGCACGCGACGATGCGGCAGGGGATTCAGCTGGCCATTGCTCGAGGCCTCGACGGTCCGGCTGCACAGATGGAGACCGAAGACGCGGAGATCCACGCGCTGGCGGGTGAGTGCAGAGCGGCGAAGCAGGAGGTCGCATCCGGTCTGGGCTTCAGTCGCGACAACTTCACGCTCGAGCGCGCCAGCCGCGTGCTGGCATGGTGCGGCGATGCGCCCGGCGCGCAGGTCCTGGTGCAGGAGTTGGTGACCCGTTTTCCGGAGGCGACGCAGACGCTGCACCGCTGGATTCCGGTGACCAACGCAGTGCTGGCGCTCCGTCGCAACGAGCCGGCCCGCGTGATCGAGGCGCTGAACGAGGTTGGCGCGTTCGCCACCGCCGCCCAGTTCTGGCCGGCCTACCTGCGTGGCCTTGCGTATCAGCAGCTCGGCGACGTCGCCAGCGCCCGCCGTCAGTTCCAGGCGATCGCGGATAACCGCGGACAGTACGTCTTCTCACCACTCTACGCGCTCGCCCACATCGGGCTGTCGCGGCTGGCCGCTGTTGATGGCCAGATTCCAGAGTCGGCCGCTGCCTACGATCGCGCGCTCGCCATCTGGAAGGACGCCGACGCCGATCTGCCCCAACTGCGTGAAGCCCGTCGCGAGCGCGCCAGTTTACGATAACCGCACGCTGCGGTTGGCTTTGTATCGCGGCGGGATTAGTCGCTAATTCGCCCTGCGTCTCAAGGAGCATCCGCTTATGACTTACGTTGATGGATTTGTCATCCCCGTCCCCACGAAGAAGCTGGCCGCCTATCGCAAGATGGCGGAGATCGGGCGCAAGGCCTGGCTGAAGCACGGCGCCCTCGACTACAAGGAATGCGTGGGCGACGACCTGGTGGCGAAGTGGGGCACGGCGTTCACCACGGCCATGAAGTCCAAGCGCGGAGAAACGGTCATCTTCTCCTTCATCGTCTTCAAGTCCCGCGCGCACCGCGATCGCGTCAACGCCAAGGTGATGAAGGAGATGGAAGCGATGGGCGGGATGAAGGATATGCCCTTCGACGTGACACGCATGCTCTACGGCGGCTTCAAGACCATCGTCGAGTAGCGCGTCCTTGGACGGGGATGTCCCAATACTGCGGGCGTCCTACAACGGCGTGGGCTTGACCGGCGGGTTACCGGCCAGGCCCGCCGTATTCCCGCGCCAATCACACTGCGAAGTGCGGGAAAGTCGGCGTCGTTCTTGCTGACGGATATGGAGTCGACGTGCGCACCAACTCCATCATCTCCGTCCGCAGAAGGAACGTCATGAAAACACGCATGAATCTCGTCGCAGTGCTCGCACTCGCGTTGGCCGCGACCGCGGGCCTCAACGCAGAAACGCACAAGTTTGTGCCCGCCGCATTTCACACGACATTCTCGGCGGCTCACCCGGTGGTGCTGAAGGTGAAGAGCGGAGACAAGGTCGTGACCTCTACGCTCGACGACATGGGCATCGGCGCGGACGGCAAGCCGATCGCCGAGGGTGCCGTGAATCCGCAGACGGGTCCCTTCTTCATCGAAGGCGCCGAGCCCGGCGACCTGCTGGTCGTGAGCATCGACAAGCTCACCCCCAACCGCACGACGGGCTATTCCACATCGACGATGCTCGCCAATTCGATTGATGCCGGCTCAATCACCAGCCGACCGGACAAGACGCGTTTCCCGTGGACGATCGACACCGCCAGGGGGACGGTGCGCATGGACCTGAGCGTGTTCCGCGGCGTGGACTGGAAGACGCGTTTCGGCAACCCCTACTTCGAGCTGCCACTCACGCCCACGCTCGGGTCGATTGGCGTGGCGCCGGCGGGAACCGACGCGACGGCGGCAACGACGCCCGGCACCTTTGGCGGCAACATGGTGTCAGCGGCCGTGACGGCCGGCACCAGGGTGATGCTGGAAGTGAAGCAGCCGGGCGCCCTGCTGTTCCTCGGACACGGCCTGGCCAGCACTGGTGAGGGCGCCGTGACCGGCACGGGCATCGAAACCTCGATGGACGTGGAGTTCAGCGTCGAGGTGGTGAAGAAGAAGGAGTGGCCGCACAGCAGTGACGTCCGTCCATCCACGGTAGTGGGCGAGTTCACCCAGGGGTGGCCGCGTCTCGAGAGCGCTACGTATCTGACGACAATCGGCACGGCGCCGACGCTCCTCGACGCGCTGCAGCACGCCACCATTGAGCTGCATCACTGGTTGGACGACGACTTCGGGCTCAACGAGAAGGGCGTGTCGGTGATCATGGGCCAGGCGATCGAGTACGAGATCGGCCGGATCAGCGAGTCGAGCTTCACGGTGGCCGCCAGGATCAAAAAGACTTACCTGCCGCAGCCGGCTGGGAAGTGACTGAGACGGTAGGCAGTAGGCGGTAGGCGGAAGACAGCAGGGACGAGCCGGTCCTCTGGTACCGGCTCGCCTGCATACGGAGGGCGAAGTCAGCGATCGTCGCGGTCGCGACCCGAGTCCCCGTCGCGATCGTCACCCTCATCATCGTCATCGTCATCGTCGTGGCCGCGGGGGATGGTGATTTCGATAGTGCGGTCGACGCCGCTCGCGGGGTGCTGGATGTTGACCCAGGCCCGGCGTTTGTTGCGCGGGTCGAAGTACAGGCCGCTGAACTCGGAACCGGGTGTTCCATTGCTGGCCCAGCGCCCGAGTCCCTCGCCCGCATCGTTAAGGTCCCCGTCCTTGTTCAGATCCTTCGCGAACCAGATGTCGTCATCCACCCCGCCGTTACGGTCCTCGACGATGTAGATGTTGCCCTCGTGGTCGACGGCGAGGTTGTCCGGGCTCGTGAAAGCCGCGCCCACCGCCAGTCCGGTCGCCAGGTCAAGCGTGTTCCGGTTGGCGAAGACCGTGATGGTCTGGTTGGCGAGATCGAGTCTGTAGACTTCATTGGTGGTGGTGGTGGCGATGAATAGATACTCTCGACCTTTCACCGTCAGCATCTGCAAATCTTCGGGACGCTGATAGTCAGTTCCCTTGAATGCGGGCAGATTGGTGGTGTTCCGCGCATCGACTGAGGAGACGCCACGGGTGTCGGTGATGGTGAGCCCGCCTGGCAGTGCCGCGCCAGCGGCGGTGGTGAACGGTACCCAGACATACGGTCCGGTGGCGTTCGCCGTGTTGCCATCACCCACGCGCAGCACAAACGTCTGGCCAGCTGCGAAGTAGTCGGCCCTGCCCTCGAGCACGCGGTGGAACCTGGCGGCGGGTGTGTACTTGTAGATGCTGCCGCCGTTCAACTCGTCGATGAAGTACATGTTGCCGGCCCGGTCGAACTGGATGCCTTCATGCGACGTTCGCGGAATCACGTTGCGGTGCTGGAAGTTCGCCCCGTTGTTGCTCAACAGCGTGACGGGGGTGAAGATGCCTGGCGCGCGAGTGGGGTTCTTCAACTCGAACAGGCGTCCATAAGGGCTGGTGGATCCGGCTGGAGCTGTCTCCCAGCTCTCCTCAGCCGTGATCAGCGTGCCCCACGGCGTCCAGAACGAGGCGTCGAACGCGACGTGGCCGAGGGCGACCGGCGTCTGCCAGATGGTCTCGGTTTCGCCGGTCCACAGGTCGTGCCGCTGCACGCCTGATTGGTCGGTCTCGAACACGGTGAAGAGGTACCGCCCTTTGTGCCGGCCGGTTTCGTTCAGCGTGTTCATGTCCCAGTTGCCCGAGTTGGGTTTGAGTGCCGCGAGCTGGGCCGTGCGATCGGCGATTGACCGCTGCTCGAACTCAGGGTTTCCGAAGGTGATGGGCGTGGCTTCGAAGAGCGTCGGCAACGCCGACGTGGCCAGTGGCGTGAAATCCGAAAATCGGGTGCCGTCGGCAACAAGAGCCGTACCCGCGAGGAAGAGGCCGAGGACGGTGACGATCTTCGCCTGGCCAAGTGACGTGTTCATGCGCAATCTCCAGTGGTGTATCAACAGGGTTCATCAGGCCTGCCGATGAGTGGCGGGCCGTCACGGACCAGTTGTATTCACTGGATGTTGCGAAGACGCGAACGGTGTGCGACGCGGGGATAACTTTGCTGGATCGAATCGGCGACGCGGGTCGGTTACGTGATCGATCGCTGGGCGTAGCGCTGCGCGAGGACCGAGCAGACGAAGAGCTGGAGCTGGTGGTAGAACATCAGCGGCAGCACGATGACTCCGAGCGCTGGATGGCTGCCGAAGATCACGCGCGCCATCGGCACACCCGAGGCCAGCGTCTTCTTGGACCCGCAGAAGACGGTCGTAATCTCGTCCTCAGGGCTGAACGACAGCTGTTGCGCAGTCTTGCGACTCAGCCACAGCACCAGCATCAGAATCACCGCTGACACGGCCAGCGTCATGGCGATCAGGGTCCAGCCGTGATCGCGCCACAGGCCGTTAGCCACCGAGTCACTGAACGCGCTCCACACGAGCAGCAGGATGACGCCGCGATCGACGATGTTGGTCCACGGCTTGTACCTGGCGAACCATGTGCCGAGCACCGGACGCAGTGCCTGGCCAATGACAAACGGCAACAGCAGGAGCGTGGCGACGTTCAGGATCATCCCACCGAGCGATCCGCCGTTGCCACTCACCCCGATCAGCAGGCTGACCCAGAGCGGCGTCATGAAGACGCCAATCAGGGTGGAAAGTGTCGCGTTGAAGATCGATGCGGCCACGTTTCCTCTGGCCAGGGCGGTCATCGCCACCGATGACGACACCGTTGACGGCAGGACGCACAGGTAGATGAACCCGAGGACCAGATCGGGGGGCAGAAACCGCGCACCAGCGATGCTCACCACGATGCCGATGATCGGGAAGATCAGGAAGGTGAACACCTGGACGACGATGTGGACCGGCCACCGTGAAAGACCCTGCTTCAGCCTCTCGGTGGAGAGGGCGATGCCATGGAGGAAGAAGATCGCAAAGATGCCCCAGTCCGACACCTTGTCCACGCGCAGCACACCGCCGCTCATCCCGAGCGTGGGGGCAATCGACGCCACGACCACGCCGGCGACCATGCCGATCAGGAACCAGTCGCTGACCAGCTTCGTCAGCTGAACGCGCCACGCCGGTCTGGGGACTGGTATTACGAGTTGCTGCGCAGCGGCGTCCACCCGGTCTCCTTTGCGATAGCCATCACGCTCTCACGTCGTGCCCGCTCGAGGTAGCGTTGCCGCAGCGGCTTGAGCACCGCGATGGCAAGGCCCGCCGTGAGGAAGTCCATCGTAATGATGACCGCAAACACCGGAATCCAGGAACCAGTGGACTGATGGAGCATCGCCGCGACCGGCCCGCCGAGCACCGAGCCCACGCCCTGGGCCATGTAGAGGCAGCCGTAATTGGCGGTGGCGTGCCTGGTGCCAAACGTGTCGGTGAGGGTGGACGGGAAAAGCGAGAAGATCTCGCCCCAGCCGAAAAACACCACACCCGAGAGGATGACGAAGAGCAGTGGACTCTCACGGGTCAGCAGCCACAGCGTCATGGCGCAGCCTTCGAGGGCGAAGGCGATCAGCATGGTGTTTTCGCGGCCGAAGCGGTCGGAGATGTAACCGAAGAACGGACGCGTCGCGCCGTTGGTGATGCGGTCGAGCGACAGCGCCAGCGGCAGCAGCGGCAGCCCGAACACCAGCACATTGGCCATGCCGAAGTCGCGGGTGAAGGCGCCCATCTGCGAGGTGACCATCAGCCCGGTGGTGGACATCATGGTCATCATGAGGAACATCAGCCAGAAGATCCTGGTGCTGAGCATCTGGGTTGGCGACAGGTCGATCGGCGCAGTGGCCGTGCCGCCCGCCGAGCGCATCTTCTGGTTCCACGCCATCAGCCAGGCGCTGTCGGGGCGTTTCAGCCCCTGTGCGGCGACGAACCCGACCACGGCAAACACGAGCCCGAAACGCGTCAGCGCCACCTGATACGTCGACTCACGCAGCACGGTGGCAATCGGGAACGTGGTCAGCAGCGCGCCCACACCGTAGCCGGCGGCCACGAAGCCTGTGGCCATTCCGCGCTTGTCCGGGAACCACTGCACCATGTGTCCGATGACGCCGACGTAGACGATGCCGGTACCGATGCCGCCCAGAAGGCCGTAGGTCAGGTAGAGCATGGTGAGGCTCTGGACCTGCGCCGACAGCACCCAGCTCATGCCGGTGAGCAGCACGCCGATTGACAGCAGCACCCGCGGACCGAAGCGATCCACGAGCACGCCCTGCCACGGCGAGAGGAACGTCTGGACAACGATCAGAATCGAGAAGGTGATCTGCAGTTCCGGCAGCGTGGCGCCCATCGCCGTCGTCAGCGGCTGCGTGAACAGGGCCCAGACATACTGCGGGCTCGAGATCGTGATCATGCAGATGACGCCGAGCAGCAGTTGAAACCAGCGAGATGGTGACGAGGAATATGGCGACATGGGGCTCCTAAAATGGCTCCGGGATGGCGGCGCCGTCCTTGCGCGGGTCGGAGGCGCCGTAGTTCACGCCGGCGGCGTAGTCACGCATGACGCTCTGTCCGCCGCCGACCATGTTCGAAAACGCGCCCTGCAGGTCGATCTGATGCCCTTTGGCCGTGAGCGCCAGCCGCGAGGAGACTGGTACCCGCGATTCCATCAGGACGTCGCAGCCGGAGAAGGTCAGCTTGGTGACGCGCGCGGCCTCGAGCGCCTCCTGAATGTTCATGCCGTGATCGACGATGTTCGAGACGAACTGCACGTGAGCCTGTGCCTGATTCCAGCCGCCCATGATCCCGAAGGCGATGCGGCGGCCGCCGCCGGTCATCAGGCCGGGGATGATGGTGTGGAGCGGGCGCTTGCGCGGGGCGAGCGCGTTGACGTGCGACGCGTCCATGGTGAACAGCCCGCCACGGCACTGCAGCGCGAACCCGGTGCCACCGGCGACCAGGCCGGAGCCAAAACCGGCGAAATTGCTCTGGATGAGGGACACCATGTTGCCGTCGCGATCGACGGTGGAGATGTAGGTGGTGTCGCTGCCTTTCGGCATCACGCCGGGCGAGACGCCAGGGTGCGCGCGGTCGAGATCGATGTCACTGAATCGCTTCGCCGCGTAGGCCTTCGACAACATCGCGTCGGCGGGTACGTCGTGGAACGCCGGGTCGCACACGCGCAGCGCCAGATCGGCGTAGGCGAGCTTCTTGGCCTCGATCAGCGTGTGGAGGCCCTCGGCCGAGTTGTGGCCGTACTCGCCCATCGGCGCGTGCTCGAGCATGTTGAGCATCATCAGCGCAGCGATGCCCTGGCCATTGGGTGGCAGCTCGTACACGGTCCAGTCGCGATACGTCGTCGACAGCGGCGTGACCCATTCGGCCTCATACGCCGCCAGATCGGCCATCGTCAGCGTCCCCTGGTGCGCGTCGGAGCAGGCGACCAGGTGTCGAGCGATGTCGCCGCGATAGAACGCGTCGCGGCCGTGGGCGGCGATGGCGCGGTAACTGTTGGCGAGGTCGATGTTGCGGAACACCTGGCCGAGCGCGGGGGCCTTGCCGCCCGGGAGATACACGCGCGTGGCTTCGGCGTCCTTGCGCAACACCGTTTCGCAACCGATCCACTCGGTGGCGATGATTTCGGGGACCGGGAAACCGTCTTCAGCAATGCGGATGGCAGGTGCGAGCGCATCGGCCATGGACGTGCGGCCGAAGCGATCGAGGAGCAGCTGCCAGCCGGCGACGGCGCCGGGAATGGTCACCGAGTGGATGCCGGACTGCGGCATCGATGTGACGCCGCGCGATTTCAGGAAGTCGATCGAGAGGCCAGCCGGCGCGCAGCCGCTGGCGTTGAGGCCGTAGACTTCGTTCGACGCGGCGTCGTAGACGATGGCGAAAAGGTCGCCGCCGATGCCGTTCATCATCGGAAACACCACGCCCATGGCGGCGTTGGTGGCGATGGCTGCGTCGATGGCAGACCCGCCGCGCGCCAGGAGCGAGGCACCGGCTTGCGAGGCGAGGGGGTGTTCGCTGGCGACGATGCCACCGGTATGCATGACGACCGACCGCCCCTGGGTGCGATCGAGGGCGGTGCGGGCGTAGTCGGTGGCGGAAGTGGTGGTTGGCATGCCGGTCATTGTGGTACGTAGGACGGGTCGCGTGCGACCCGTCGTTGGTGACGGCGGGTCCGGAAACCGGACCCGCCCTACGTAACTCTCGTGGTGTTAGAACTCGAGACGGAAGCCGAGCTGGGCGGCGCGCGGCGTATACGCGTTGCCAGACGAGGCGACCGGCTGGCCGAACGAGGCCGAGTCGAGCTGCGTGTTGTAGCTGCCGTAGTTCTTCCAGTTGAAGGCGTTGAACACTTCACCGAGCAGCGTCACCGAGACGCTGTCGCTGAACTTGATCTTGCGCGACAGCCGGAGGTCGACTTTGTGGAGCGGCAGACCGCGCAGCGCGTTGCGCGGCCACACCGTGCCGGTGGCGATGACGGCCGGACCGTCCCAGCGGTCGAGCACCGCGGCCGGGATGGTGATGGGCGCACCGACGTTCAGGCGGTTGGTGCCGGGCTTGCCGAACGGCCGGCCCGACAGTGTCGCGTTGCGGTAGCTGCCCGACCCGTAGAGGAACGAGGCGCTCATGCTGATGTCCCACGGCAGGTTGACGATGCCGTTGGCGCGGAAGGTGTCGCGCTGGAAGTCAGCGGAGCGCGAGTAGTCGGCGTCGAGGTCGAACTGATTGTTCGCCTGAATGCCGAAGCCGGTGGTGTTGTCCTTCTGGATGAGCGTCCGCGTGTAGGTAGCGCCAGCCTGGAAGTTGTTACGGAAGCGGCGCGTGAACGACGTGGCCAGCATCATGGTCTCGGCGCGGCCGGTGCTCTCCATCCACTGCACCTGGCCATAGGCCGGGTTCGGACGGCCCTTGGCCGGGTCGAGGTTATAGCCGGTGATCGGGTCGTAGAAGAGGTTCGGGTCGCGGGCCGTGACCAGGTTCTTCTCGGTGACGTAGGTGAGGTCGGCATCAAATCCCATGACGGCACCCAGCTGCTTCTGGAAGCCCAGCGAACTCTGCCAGCTGTACGGCATCACGTAGTCGCTGGCGATGACGCGTGGTGCCTGCACCGGTGCAGGCACCTTGCCGGAGAGGTAGTCATCGGCGGTGATGCCGCGGGTCGGGTTCTCCATGAACCCCGGACCGTTGGGCAGGAGCGAGGCGGCAATCGCCTGGTTGAAGTACTGGTGGCTGTAGGTGACGTTGCTGACCGGCGTGTTGAAGTAGAGCCCGCTGCCGCCGCGGATGACCAGGTCGCCGTCGCCGCCCACGTTGTAGGCGAAGCCAGCGCGAGGGGCTACGTTGTTCAAGTCGCGGATGCCGGTCTTGAAGCCGAAGTCACCCTGCTCGAAGCCGTTGTTGATGAGGATGGTCGTGTTGGTCACCCCCGGCGGGTTCGTCGCGCCCCAGTCAGCGTCGTAGCGCACGCCGTAGTTCACCGACAGCTTGTCGCTGATGCGCCAGTTGTCGCCAAACCACAAGGCGAGGGTCGGACGTGGAATGTCGATCTCGTAGTTGGGGTGGAAGTTGATGTCGAAGCGCTGCAGGAACGGCTCGAGACCGCTGATGTCCCAGCGTGAGGGGTCGTTCCAGGCATCGGCGGGGAAGCGCCGTTCGAGCTCGGCATCCGACGGCCGCGTCGAGAACGTATAGGTGCCCCGGCGGTTCAAGTTCCAGTACTTCGTGTCCTTCACGCGCAGGAACTCACCACCGATCTTCACGTCGTGGTTGCCCATGTGCGAGTTGAGGTCGGCGCGACCGCTGTAGGTGTCCTGCCACGTGTAGTTCGGATAGTTCGCCTGGCCACCCAGCGTGAGGCCAGGGAAGGCGATCTGCGGCACCATGAACGGCGTGCTGTAGAACTTGACGTCATTGGACGGGATGGCGTCGTTGAACCACGAGAAGCCGTTGTACCCGCCGTGCACCTGCATCATCATGTTGCTGCTGATGACGCGCGTCCACGTGCCGACGACGTTGTTGGTGCGCTGACGGAGCTGCTCAGCAGTGGAAGGGTGCGCCGTGCCGCTCGAAATCTGGAATGGGTTGTCGAACGCCCAGCGCTGCGCGCGGACGGTCAGGCTGTCCTTGCTGCTGGCCTGCAGGTCGAAGCGTCCCAGGTAGTTCTTGTTGACGTCCTTGGTCTCGAACTGGAACGTCTGGCGGGGAAGGCGCGTCGGCGCCAGGAACACGTCCTGCGGCTGACGTTCATATTCGTAGGACGCAAAGAAATGGGCACGGTCTCGAATGATTGGACCGCCGAGCGTGCCGCCCACCTGTTCGTTCTCGAACGGCAGCACCTTCTTGGCGATCGGGTCGGCGGCGTTGAACTTGTCGTTCCGGAAGAAGCCGTAGGTCGATGCGCGCATCTGGTTTGTGCCCGAGCGCGAGATGGCCTGCACCTGGATACCGGTCGAGCGGCCCTGGGTGATGTCGAACATGTTGGTGACGATCTGGAACTCGGCGATGGCTTCGCGGCTGACCTTCGGCTGACCGAAGCCCGATCCAGCCACGCGCTGGGTAATCTGCTGGCCATCGAGATTCAGCTGAAACCTGTCATCGGAGACGCCTGGCGTGGATGACGCGCTGTTGGCAGTGATGCCTTTCACCAGCAGCGAGAGTTCCTGCCAGTTGCGGCCCTGCAGCGGCAACTCCGCCATCTGGCGGCGGTCGATGTTGCCCGCGACCTGTGATGAGGTGACGTCGACCAGCGGCGCTTCGCCGGTGACCGTGACCGTTTCCTGCAGTGTGGCCAGCTTCAGGGCCATCGGGGGCACGGTGGCGTTCTGGCCGACCAGCAACTCGATGCTGGGCACTTCGACCGCGGCGAAGCCGCCCAGTTCGAGGCGAAGTTTGTAGACGCCTGGGGTCAGATTTTCGAACCGGTACCGGCCGTCGGCTTCGGTGACCACGAGCGACTGACGACCGGTGCTCGCCTCGGTCATGGTGACCGTGACCCCGGGCATCACGCCTTTCGATTCATCAGTGACGGTGCCCTGCACCGTCGCGTTCTGCTGCGCAAACACACTCGCCGGAAGCAGCAGCGCGAGGACGAACAACAACCCGACATGACGGAACATCAAGCTTCCTCCTTGCCCGAGAGCACCAGTGAAGCGATGAGGGAGTCGATCGTCGCGGCGCATCCCACGTGGATGTGACGATCAGTCATCGCGCTCTCGGTCTTGAGTCGATCGTCAGAGCAAGCTGCAGGCCACGTGTGAGCGTCTGAAGAGATCGTGCGATATTCCCGGTGAAAACTCGCGTTGCGATCGTGTGCGCCAGTTTTCGAGGCGCGGGCGCCAGCGATGAAAGCGACAGGCTTGCGACGGTGCGGCGGCGATAGGGACTGATTTGTAGTTGAAGACAGTCGGGCAGTGAGCAGTCGGCAGTTGGCAGTAGACCAGAGCCTGCGCACGCACTATCCACGACGCACCACCAACCACTCACGACCCACTAACGCGACGTTTCTGCGGGGGCTCTCGCGGGCACTTCGACAACTCTGTCCGCTTCTGCGCGCGCCGAACCGTGATCGCGCGCCGATCGCGAATAGCGCAAATATCCCTATATTCATTGATGTTTCATCGCGTGCCTGGCGCACGCTTTGCGCGCATGTCGTGGTTGGAACCTGGCTTGCTATGAGTTCCAAGCAACATGAACCGCGTCGCCTGCCTCGCACTTGCCACCGCGTGCGCTGGATCAGTCGTCGCGATGACGGCCCCTCGCGTTATCGCGCAGAGTCCAGCGCCGGCACCAGCGGCTGTCACCCCACGCGCGGGTGCTCCTGCGCCGATCGTTGGCGGATTGCGCCCACCGGTGATCGGCTCGTCGGCTGGTGTCTCCGCAGGACACCCGCTCACGTCGGCCGCCGCACTCGAGATCCTGCTCAAGGGCGGAAACGCGTTCGACGCCGGGGTCGCGTCGATTCTCGTCGGAGGCGTTGTCGAGCAGGATCTGTTCAGCCTCGGCGGCGAGTCGCTCGTCCTCGTCTATCCGATCAAAGAGAAGAAGGTCACCTCGATCGTCGGACAGGGCTGGGCGCCGAAGGGCGCGTCGATCGAGTATTACCAGTCGCGAGGCAAGACACTCGCCGGCGAAGGCCTCGATCCCGCGGT
Source organism: Vicinamibacterales bacterium (assembly GCA_040081265.1). GTDB lineage: Bacteria > Acidobacteriota > Vicinamibacteria > Vicinamibacterales > UBA2999 > JBEBGV01. The sequence continues at coordinate 46,728 of JBEBGV010000002.1, read as the reverse complement.
GGTACCTGGTGCGCTCCACGCCGCGCTCACGGTCCTCGAGAAGTGGGGAACGATGACCTTCGAGCAGGTGGCTGCCCGGGCCATCGCGTATGCCGGTGACGGCTTCCCGATGCGCCCGCGCACGGCCGACACGGTCACCCGCAACCTCGAGTTCTTCAAGTCGTGGCCCGACAATCAGAAGTACTGGCTGAAGGCCGACGGCTCCATCTACAAGCCGGGCGAGACGATCAGGTTTCCCACCCTCGCCAACACTCTCAGGAAGATGGTGGAGGCCGAGAAGAAGGCCGGCAGGAAGAACCGTGCCGCGGGCGTGGTTGCCGCGCGCGACCGCTTCTACAAGGGTGACATCGCCGACACGATGGTCGCTTTTCTGAAGGCGCACGAAGCGCCCTTCGACAAGAGCGACTTTGCCGAGTTCTTCGCGCGCGTCGAAGAGCCGGTCTCGACCACTTACAAGGGCTACACGGTCTACAAGCAGGGCTTCGTCAGTCAAGGCCCGCAGCTGCTGCAGACGCTGAACATTCTCGAGAACTTCGACCTGCGCGGGATGGGTCACAACAGCCCGGATTACATCCACACGCTGATCGAGGCGATGAAGCTCTCCTACGCTGATCGCGATACCTACTACGCCGACACGGCCTTCGTGCAGGTGCCGGGCGAGGGGCTGCTCTCGAAGGCGTACGCCAGGGAGCGGTCGAAGCACATCGACCCGCTGCTGGCCTCACGCACGCACATCGCCGGCGACCCGCTGCCCTTCGACACACACGTCAAGAGCTGGCCGTTCTGGATGGCCCACGGTGAGGCCGACGCGATGACGGCGCTCACGCCGATGGTGACGCTGCTGGCCGACGCCGGCATCCCCAAAGACACGACACACATGTCCGTCATCGACAAGGACGGCAACATGTTCGACACCACCTCGAGCGGAGGCTGGATCAGCGGCGCGGTGATCCTCGGTGACACCGGGATTGGCATGAGCGTTCGCGGCGAGCAGTTCTGGCTCGACGAGACGCGCGCCAACCAGCTGCGCCCACGCGCCCGGCCGCGCTACACGCTGACGCCGAGCCTGGTGCTCAAGGACGCCAAGCCGTTCATGGTCATCGGCACCCCTGGCGGCGACAACCAGGAACAGACCATCCTCCAGGCGTTCCTCGACGTCGTCGAGTTCTGGGACGACTGGTATCCCAACCTCCACACCGCCTTCGCGTGGCCACGGGTCCAGACCATGCACTTTTACGGATCGGTGTGGCCTCACCGGGCCGGTTTCAACCGGATGAACATCGAGGCGCCGATCTCGCAGGACATCTTCAACGAGCTGAAGGCGCGGGGACATCAGATCGAGTGGTTGCGCCAGTACGGCGTAACCGGATGTGCGACGGCTGTGCTCATCGATCCAGCAACGGGTAATCGGCTGGCCGGCGCGGATGCACGGCGTGACTGCTACGCGATGGGGTATTAGGGATGAAAATTCGTTCGGTTCATTTCGTGTGCGTGGCCGGCGCGGTGCTGGCGACCACGGTTGTCAGCGCGATTGGGACGCCATCGACTTCGACGGTACGCAGGACGGGTCCGCAGGACCCGTCGTCAATCGGTGACTCTATCGGCGGTTCCTCCAGACCCGCCCTGCGTGCGTTCAACCCAGGCGCCCAGGCGGCTGTGGCCGCGGTGCCATCCAGGCAGTTTCTCACCAGCTACTGCATCACCTGCCACAACGAACGGACGAAGACGGCCGGGCTGACGCTCGACACGCTCGACGTCAACGACGTCGCCAGGAACGCCGCCACCTGGGAAAAGGTGGTCGTGAAACTCAACGCCGGCCTGATGCCGCCAGCCGGCATGCCGCGCCCGGCGCAGCCGGTGATGGACGACTTCAAGGCGACGCTCGAGACGGCGCTCGACCGTGCTGCAGCGGCCAAGCCGAATCCGGGCCGCACCGAAACCTTTCATCGCCTGAACCGCGCCGAATACCAGAACGCGGTCCGCGACCTGCTGGCGCTGAAGATCGACGCCACCGACCTGCTGCCCACCGACGAAATCAGCTACGGCTTCGACAACATCGCCGGCGTCCTGAAGCTGTCGCCACTGCTCACCGAGCGCTACCTGAACACGGCACAGAAGGTGGCGCGGCTGGCGCTTGGCACGCCGGCGCCGCCGCTTGGCGAGTTGTATCGCGTTCCGGACCAACTGGACCAGGACGTCCGCCTCGAAGGCATGCCGCCCGGCACGCGTGGCGGCAAGCTGGTCAACTTCTACGCGCCGCGTGACGGCGAGTACGTCATCAAGGCCCGCATCGGCCGCGGCCTCGACGAGGACATTCCGCACTACATCGGCGAGCAGCAGCTCGAGATCAGCGTCGATGGTGAACAGGTGAAGGTGTTCATCCTGCCTGAAACGCCAGGCGTGACGCTCAACATCGAGCGCCAGGTCGCACCGGGGCCTGCGCAGACAACCGGTGGCGGGGATGCGCCGAGCAATCCCAATGCCCGAAGGCAGCGTCCCGGCCAGGCGCCGCGCGATGTGGACAAGGACTGGATGGTGCAGGTGCCGCTCACCGCCGGCGAACACGAAATCCGCGCCACCTTCCCGATCAAGACGGCGGCGATGTCGGAAGGCTTCCGCAAGCCGTTCCTCAAGCCGTACATCGGCCGCGGGACAGACGATGACCGCGAGACGCGCGAAGGCGCGGCGTTGCGCGAGCTGGAAATCATGGGCCCGCTGAACCCCGGCGGCGCCGAGTCCTCACCCAGCTACAAGAAGGTGTTCGTCTGCCGGCCGGCGAAGGCCAGCGAGGAAGCGGCCTGCGCCAGGACGATCCTGACCAGGCTGGCTCGGGTCGCGTATCGCCGCCCGACGACGGAAGACGACATCAAGGTTCTGCTGAGCTTCTACAACGATGGCAAGACCACCCTCGGCACCTTCGACGCGGGTATTGAGCTGGCGCTGCAGCGCATCCTGGTCAGCCCTTCGTTCCTCTTCCGCACCGAGTTCGAGTCGTCCTCGTCCTCGAGCAGCAGCGGGCTCTACCGTATCAGCGACCTGTCGCTGGCCTCGCGTCTGTCGTTCTTTCTCTGGAGCAGCATTCCAGACGATGAGCTGCTGACGCTGGCTGAAAAGAACCAGCTGCATCTGCCGGCCGTGCTCGAGAAGCAGGTCAAGCGGATGCTGGTGGATCCGCGCTCGGAAGCGTTCACGGCCAACTTTGCCGGACAGTGGCTCTCGCTGCGCCGCCTGCCGGACATCGTCCCGGATCCGTTCCTCTTCCCCGACTACGGCGACACGCTGGCGCTGGCCTTCAAGCGCGAAGCCGAGCTGTTCTTCGACAGCATCGTCCGCGACGACCGGCCGACGGTGGACCTGCTGACCGCCAACTACACTTTCGTGAACGAGCGGCTGGCGAAGCACTACGGCATCCCGAACGTGCAGGGCATCAACTTCCGTCGCGTCACGCTGGCCGAGGACAGCCCGCGTCGCGGTCTGCTCGGCAAGGGCGCCATCCTCACCGTGACGGCGATGCCGAATCGCACCTCGCCGGTGATTCGTGGCAAGTGGGTGCTTCAGAACATCCTCGGCGCACCGCCGCCGGAGCCGCCGCCGAACGTGCCGGCGCTGCCGGAGAACGGTGAAAAGGTGACCAAGGTCCGTACGCTGCGGGCGCGTCTCGAGGCTCACCGCGCCAACCCGGTGTGTGCGTCGTGCCACAAGCTGATGGATCCGATTGGCTTCGCGCTCGAGAGCTTCGACGCGGTGGGCAAGTTCCGCACCTTCGACGAGAACTACGAAGCGATCGACAACTCGGGCGTCTATCCCGACGGCACCCGCATCGACGGCCTGGTGGGTCTGCGGCAGGTGATGGTCAACCGGTCGAACCAGTTCGTGTCCAACGTCACCGGCACGCTGATGACCTACGCACTCGGCCGAGGCGTCGAGTACTACGACGCACCGACTGTCCGCGCCATCCTGCGTGACGCGGCTCCCAGCAATTACCGGTTTTCATCCCTCGTGTTAGGCATCGTCAAGAGTGCTCCGTTCCAGATGAGGAGGTCCGAGTCATGATCATTACGAAGAGGGCGCTGTCGCGCCGGACGGTTCTGCGCGGCATTGGCGCGACGATCGCGCTGCCATTCCTCGACGCTATGGTCCCGGCGCTGTCGCCGGCGGCGGCCAGGGCGGCCGCCAAGTCAGTGAACCGGTACGGGTTCTTCTACATGCCGAACGGCACGGCGATGAACCACACCGGGGTGAACTATTGGAAGCCGGCTACCACCGGCGCTGACTTCGACTTCTCCCAGATCCTCAAGCCGCTCGAGGGCTTCCGCGACCAGCTCACCGTGGTCAGCGGGTTGCACCATCGTTCGTCGGAAAGCCTCGGCGACGGCAACGGCGACCACACCCGCAGCACAGCGACGTGGCTGACCGGCGTGCACATCAAGCGCACGGAGGGTTCGGACCTTCGTGCGGGCACCTCGATCGACCAGGTGATTGCCGGGCAGTACAAGAAGGACACGCCGCTCCCGTCGCTCGAACTGGCGATTCTGCCGAACTCGGTGACCGGCGGCTGCGATACCGGCTACAGCTGCGCATACGGCACCACGCTGGCGTGGGCCAATCCGAGCACGCCGCTGCCGACGCAGAGCAGCCCGCGACTGGTGTTTGAGCAACTGTTTGGTGACGGCGGTCCGGCGTCGCAGCAGGCGGCCTCGCTCCGGATGAAGAAGAGCGTGCTCGACTCGGCCATCGAAGAAATGAACACGCTGCGCGCCAAGCTCGGCGCGGCAGACAAGAACACGGTCGGCGACTACCTCGACGTGCTCCGCGAAGTGGAGCGTCGCATCCAGCAGGCGGAGGCGAAGAACGAGACGTCGCCGCTGCCGGCCTACGAGCGCCCGGGTGTGGGTGTTCCGGAGCGGTTCGACGACCACGCCAAGCTGATGTTCGACCTCCAGTTGCTGGCCTTCCAGGGCGACATCACGCGCGTCACCACCTTCATGTATGGCGGTGAACAGCGCGCCCGCATGTATCCGGAAATTGGTCTGAACGAGTCGCACCACGCGATGTCGCATCACGCCAACAACCCGGAGAACATGGCCAAGTACGCCAAGTTGTCCACCTGGCACGTCTCGCTCTTCGGCTATCTCCTCGAGAAGATGAAGAACACGCCGGACGGCGACGGGACCCTGCTCGATCACTCGATGATGATGATCGGCGGCGGCATGAGCGATGGCAACATCCACTCGCACATGGACCTGCCGATTGCGCTCGTTGGAGGCGCGGGCGGCCTCAAGGGCAACCGGCACATCGCCACGCCAATGGGGACGCCACTGTCGAACATGCTCGTCCACTTCGCCAACAAGGCGGACGTGCCGATCGAGAGCTTCGGCGACAGCACGGGCGTGCTTGACCTCGACGCGATTCCCTCGAGTCCGCCAGCCAAAGCCACAGCAAGCCTCTAGAGGAGACCGATCGATGCTGAAGAAGTTTGCTGCAAGCGGGCTGGTTGCACTCTTCGTTCTCTCGCTCACCGGTCAGGCGCACGCGGCGACCAGGTCGCCGCTCGCCGATGCGGTCAAGAAACGTGACGATGTGGCGGTGAAGGCGCTGCTGAAGTCGCAGCCGGCGCAGGTGAACGTGCCGCAGGCGGATGGCACCACGGCGCTTCACTGGGCCACCGATCACGACGACCTCGCCACGGTTGAACTGCTCGTCAAGGCCGGCGCCAACGTCAAGGCGGCGAACCGCTACGGCGTGACGCCGCTCTATTCGGCGGCGGTGAACGGCAATGCCGCCATGCTCGAGGTGCTGCTCAAGGCGGGCGCCGACGCCAACACGGCGTTGCCCGAAGGTGAGACGGCGCTGATGACCGCGTCCAAGACCGGTAGCGTCGAGGCCATGAAGGTGCTGATGGCCCATGGCGCCGACGTCAACGCGAAGGAAAAGTGGAAGCAGCAGACGGCGCTGATGTGGGCGGCCCACGAAGGCAACGCGGCGGCGGCGAAGCTCCTGCTCGAAGCGGGCGCATCGCTGAAGGACCGGTCGATCTTCGGCTGGACGCCGTTCCTCTTCGCGGCCCGGCAGGGCCAGATCGACACCATCAAGGCGCTGCTCACCGCTGGCGCCGACATCAACGAGACGCTTCCAGACGGAACAAGCGCGCTGGTCAACGCTGTCCAGGGCCTGAACTACGAAGCGGCGGCGGTGCTGCTCGAGAGCGGTATCGACCCGAACGCGGCTGGCCAGGGTTGGACGGCTCTTCACCAGATCGCCTGGTCGCGGCGTCCGCAGCGCGGACAGAACAATCCCGGCCAGAAGCCGCAGGGCAGCGTCAGCAGCCTGCAACTGGCCAAGCTCCTGGTTGAGCGCGGCGCCGACATCAACGCGCGTCAGACGAAAGAGCCGACCTCCGACATGGAAGGCCGCAACAGCCTGAACCGGTTCGGCGCGACCCCGTTCTTCCTGGCCGCCAAGTCGGTTGACGTGCCGCTGATGCATGCGCTGGTGGAACTGGGCGCGGACCCGTTCCTCGGTAACGTCGATGGCGACACGCCGCTCATGGTGGCCGCCGGCGTCGGCGTCTACTCGCAGGGTGAGAGCCCGGGTGAACCCGAAGAATCGGCCGATGCGGTGAAGATGCTGCTCGACCTGGGTGCTTCGGTGAACGACGTGGACAAGAACGGCGAGACTGCCTTGCACGGTCCGGCGTGGAGAGGCTCGAATGAAGCGGTGATGCTGCTGGTCAACGCCGGCGCCAGGCTCGACGTCCGCAACAACCGCGGCTGGCGGCCGCTGACCATCGCCGAGGGCGTCTATTACAACGCTCGCGTGATGATGAACAAGCACACCGCCAAGCTGCTGAAGGAGCTGATGGTTGCCCGCGGGCTCGACACGAGCGACGAGGGCACCAACATCGGTGGCGCGCTGCGCGAAGAAGCGACCGCAGATGATCTCCTGGACGCGACCAACCCGGCTGACGTGCAGCAGCGCCTGATCGAAGAACAGAAACGCCGAGAAGACGCCATCCGGAAGGCGCAGGAGCAGACGAAGTGATGCGTCACTCATCGCGCAATACCGGCCTGTTCCTCATTGCCGCCGCCGCGATCGTGCTGGCCACGATTGCGGTGCCTCACGCGCAGCGCCGTGGGAACGCCAACGGCAGCTTTGGCGTTCCGGTCGCCACCAATACGATCCTGGAAGATCCGAATTCCTATTACGGCAAGCAGATCACCATCTCGGCCGCGGTCGAGAACATGGTGTCGAAGACGTCGTTTCTGATGGACCAGCGGCGGGCAGCCGGTGCCGCCGAGGTCAAGTCGGTAGGCAAGCCCATCCTCGTCATCGCACCGTTCCTGACGAAAACGCTCGAGGCCAGGCAATACCTGCTCGTGAGCGGTCAGCTGGTCAAGTTCGATCCCGCCGCGGTCACCAAAATCGTTGCCGAGTACAGGCTGGACCTGCCAGCCGAGGCGCTTGCCAAATACACAGGCCTGCCTGTGCTGGTCGCAAACTCAGTGCTCGATGCGTACTACGCCGAACTCGGCAAGAAGCCGGCCCCGCCGGCAACCCCTGATGAGCTGGCGATGAGCACGACGATGAAGTCGATCAGCGCCGCCGCGGCCGTCCTTCGCACGGCCTCACCGGCGGCCAAGGACGCCGTGCTGCAGAATGCCGCCGCCCTCCAGCCGCTCTTCACGAAGATCGAGGTCACCTGGGACGACCTGGGACAGACAGCCGCCGCTCAGTACGCACGTGACGGCCGCGCTTTTGCCGCCGAGGTTGAGGAGGCCGCCAGCGAAGGGAACTGGGATGCCGTCAAGGCCAACGCCACCTCGCTCAACGCTGTGTGCGGTCAGTGCCACGGCGCGTATCGCGACCGGATGGACGACGGGACCTTCAGGTTCAGGGTGGGATCGTTCTAGTCTGTAGTGCGCCCACGTTCGATCGAGCAAATTTTACGCGGCGCGATCAGGAGCTGAACTCATCTATTTGTAAGAACGCCATCTTCTTTGCAAAAGTTACCGATTTGCGGGTTGTCTCGTTAGGCATGGAGTGTGCCTAACTTAGGTGCAAACGCCTGCAAGCTTCCAAGAAGATTGATGGACACACAGACCATTACTACAGAGCGAACGCCGCGCACGTCCGGCTATGGAGCTGGCACCTCATCAACGTCCTCATCTGGAACGCCCTCTTTTCACGCGCGCTACGGCACCGAGAGTCGACGCGCCCTGATTCTCGACAGTGATCCACGGTCGGCCCTCTACGTGCGCGACGTCCTCGCTCGCATCAACGTGCACGCAGAGGTCGCCCGCTCGTTGCTCGAAGTTGGTCCCCACCTCACGGTTCCGCCGCCGGCATTGCTCATCTCGACCCTGCCAGCCAAGGATGCCGTGGCGCACATCGAATTCGCCGCCGCGTTGCGCATGCACCGTGGCACGTCCTGCGTGTTCGTGGTCGACCGACTGGACTCAATCACCGCCAACGCGCTTGCAGAAAGCGGCGAGCGCACGGTGCTGTGCAAGCCGGTGCATCGTGAGCAGCTCGAGGCGACGTTCCTGCTGGCTCTTCGTCAGTCGGGTCGGCCTCAAGCCCAGGCCGTCGCTGACCCCGAAGCGGTGCAACAGCGGGAGAGGCACCTGGAGAACGCGTTGAGGCGAGTCGCGGAGGCCGTGGCCATTGCCGGGGTTGGCCCGGTGGATTCGGCCTTCGGAGCAGTCAGCCTCCCGGGCCTGCGTCCCCGTGAGGAAGAGATCGTGCGCCTGCTGTTGCAGCACGTTCGCGTCCCGGCCATTGCCGGTCGTCTGGGCATCAAGCAGCAGACCGTCCGCAATCATCTCAAGGGCGCCTTCAAGCGGACGGGGGTGCGATCGCAGCAGGAACTGCTGGACCATTTCACCCGCACCAGCGCGGGGGCGTAGGTTCAGAGCGAACGAAGGAAGGCCGCCAGGGCAGTTCTGTCGGCGTCGCTGAGGCGCTCGAAGCCCTGGCGGGCCAACTCGGCCTCAGCTCGATGTCGCCGCACGGCGTCTTCGATTGTCGCCGCTGACCCGTCGTGCAGGAACGGGCGACGGCCCCTCAGTCCCCACAGCGCTGGCGTTCGAATCTCATCCTGAGACGCGTTGCCCTGCACGATCCCGTCGCCGGTGCCCACGTCGTGGAGCAGCAGGTCGGAAAAGAGTGGCACGTCGCGGCGATCGAAGAGCGGATTGGCGCTCGGGCCGGTCCGGAGCGTGGGCGTGTGGCATTCGGCGCATCCCACCGCTGCAAATACCTGCGCGCCCGTTGTCGCCACCGAGGCCGACCCCTCGCGTGCCGGCGGTGCCAGCAGACGCATGAAGCTGGCGAAGTTGTCGATGCCCCGCCGGCGTGTCCGTGGATCCGCGACGTCCTCCGGTTCGGGGATCGGATCACACAGTCGCATCCGTTCCGCCGAGACGCCAACGGCCAGTTCCTCAGGGAAGAGGTCGTTGGTGATGCCCATCTCGTTCCGGTACGCGTCGGCGCCGAATGCCAGTAGCGTCGCGTGCTGACCCTTCCACCCGAACCGCCCGACTCGCTGTTCTCCCGAGGCGATGTCGATGATGCGTGCCGCCCGTCCGGAGACGCCATCGCGGTTACGGTCGCTGGGGTCTTCGAGCGCCAGGATCGTATCGTCGGAAATGGCTTCGACCAGGCCGGCGCCAAAGAGCGGGATCGGAGCCCTGCGCGCGATGACCGTCGCGTGTGGCGGGATCACCGCCTGGCAGGCGTGATTGGGAATCGAGAAGAGGTGGAACAGCGTCTCGCCAGTGCCGTCGAGCGCTTCGAATTCGTTCCGGGCATTGCGGGTGGCGGCACGAACCTCCGTGACCGAGCCTATCCCTCCGATCGCTGGCACGCTGTGGCAGCCTGCGCAGCTCGTGCCATTGAAGGCCGGCCCCAGGCCCTCCTCGGGAGTCTCGACTTCGAGGAAGTCGTCGAGCCCGAGGCGGAATTCCTCGAACTCCGCGGCTGTGATGCCGGGCAGTGGGCCGCCAAACGGGACACCCTGCTGCGCATCGAGGAGCACGGCCGCGAACAGGACCAGTCCCCAGCTCACTCCGCAGGCGCCGATCAGTTGAAGGAGTCGTGGCACGCTCGTCCTACTCGGTGACGATGATCACGCCGCGCATGAACTCATGTCCGGCGCCGCAGATGAGCGAACACTCGAAGGTGTAGCGACCGGCCTTCGGAGGTTGAAACGTGACGGTGGCGACGCCGCGGCCGCGTTTCGGGAGTTCGATGTTCACATCGGTGCCGATGATGCGGAAGCCGTGCGCGGTGTCGTCGCTGCGGAGTCGGATTTCGAGTGACGTGCCGGCCTTCACGCGAATCTCAGACGGTGTGAAGGCAAAACGCTCCGCCGAGATCTCCACGACTTGCCGCACCGGGCTGTTCTGACGCGCCGCCGGCGTGTTCGAGAGCCCGACCAGCAACAGGGCTGCGACATAGAGGAGTGACCGTTGTATCGCTCTGACCATTAGAACCACCAGCCGAGACCGACGTTGACGGAGTTGGGTGCCTGAACGACGGCGCTGCGATTTCGCACGGCGGAGTAGTCCACTTTGACGGCGATGTCCGGGTCGGGCCAGTAGGTGGCTCCGATGACCAGGGCATCACGGTCGAAGGCCTGAAGCGGTGCAGCCCCGACGGGCATGCGGAACTGTGTGTCGAAGTTCTCGTAGCGTGCGAATGCACCGACATCGCCGAAGCGGGCGCCGGAGATCACGCGGTACCCAGCTTCACCGTAGAAGCCTCGCATCGCGCGCGCGATGTGGGGATCGACGCCGGCACGACGGGCGAGCGCGTCGTTGAGCTGGTCGGCATTGCTGATCCACACCTGGGCAAACTGGCCGCGAAGATCCAGCCGGTTGCGGCTGTAGCGCGCATCGGCCGTGGTGGCCGACACCGGGACGTCGAAGCGCGGGCGGAACTCAAAGCCCGAGCGACCCGACCAGGCGCTGGCGCCGAGCGTCAGGCCGCGCATGCCGACGTACTCGAGGCGTCCGGTCACGGCGACCTGGCCGACGTTGGCCTCCGAGCCCTTCTGGAGGCCGCCGCGCAAGCCCTCGTCGGCGCTGAACTCTGCGGCGTTGAGCGGTGCGGTGAGGAAGGCACGATAGCGCCATCCTCGGCCAACCTCGCCATGGACGCCGACGCCGGTCTCGAACCAGGTCGTGGGGATGATGACCGTATCGACGAAGGGACGCTCGACGCCGTAGTAGACGGGAGGCTCGTGGCGCTCGTTGATGATGCCCATCGGCATCAGCATCATTCCGGCACGCACGTTCAGGCTCCGATGCAGCAGGAAGTCGATGTACGCCTGCTCCAGTTCCAGCTCGCCGGCGTCTTCAAGGCCCTCAACGAGCGCGTGTTCGAGTTCCAGCTCGCCGACAAAGCGGATACGGTCGGTGAAGCGGTGCGTGACGAGCAGGACGAACCGATGGAAGTCCAGGCGGCCGTCCTCGAACTGGGCGTTGTTGTAGTGAACCTCCATGTAGCCCGAGAGGCCGGTTCGCGCCTCGCGCGGTGCCGCGGTCGGGGCAGCGGTCTGGGCCGCGGCTTCGAGTGACGGCAGGAGGAGGGCGGCGATCAGAACCGTCCGGATGAGGTGCGGCATCCGGACGAGTGTAATCTCAGTTTTGAATACAGGGCGTATTTATTTTGAGTATTCAAAAACAAGGTATGGCCTATGATGGCCCAAGTGTCCGACGCGCCCACCGGCCCTGTCATCGGCCAGGATCTCCCCAGCCGGACCATCCAGTCCCTGTGGATCGGCGACCGCCTTTCGCGACTGGAAGTCCTGTCGATCAAGTCGTTTCTGGCCAATGGCCACCCTTATCACCTGTACACCTACGGCAAGGTTGACCGGGTGCCCAAGGGGGTCGTGCTCAAAGACGCCAATGCCATCCTGCCCGAGGCGAAAGTCTTCCGGGCGAACGGGTCGTTGGCTATTTTTGCTGACTGGTTCAGGCAGGAGATGCTCCATGCCTGCGGGGGCTACTGGGCCGATCTCGACATGGTCTGCCTGCGGCCTCTCGACTTCGAAGACCCCATTGTCTTTGGCAGAACCGATCCGCAGCGGGTCTGCAATGCGCTGATGCGCTTCCCTCAGGGGCATCCGCTCACACGCCAGTTGGCCGATGTCAGCCGTGACCCGAACCTGATTCTCGAGAGTGATTCGCCGCGTGACCGACGGCGAAAGCGGCTGCGGCGGTTCCTGCCGGGCCGACACGACGCCAAGTGGGGGGAGTCGTCCGGGCCGACGGGGCTGACGCGCGTCGTCAAGCATCACGGCCTGTTTGAGCTGGCCAAGCCGTATTTCTACTTCTATCCGCTGCCGTTCTCGTTCTGGATCTGCGCCTTCGATGACACCTTCCGCGATGGGGCCGCGATGCTCGAGCAGAGCTACTGCCTGCACCTCTGGAACGAGAAGATCCGCAAGGCCACCGGAGTGAAGAAAGACGGGCCGTACCGCGAAGGCTCGCTCGTCGATCAGCTCACCAGACGCTACAACTGCTGACTTCCTACGCGGTCCGGCGCGACCCGACGACGAGGAGCGCGATGCCGCCGATCAGCGCGACTCCGCCCAGCACTGGAGGCAACGGGATGCGCTCGCGCGTCTCAGTCGTCGCCTCGAGTGGGCCAATGTCCAGGACCTTCTCGGTGCGCGTGTAGTTGATGCCGCCGTACGCCAGCGCGATGACTCCGAGGACCACCAGAACAACGCCGACAATGCTTGCGAGTTTCATGGCTGAGGTCGCCTCCTGCCTCCTGTCAAGGCAGGATCCGTTCCAGCCGGCGGTGGCTTGAAAGACACGTGTGACCAGCCCTGTCACTCCCCCTTGAGACACTGTTCGTGGAGGATCGACATGTCGTTATGCGCGCATCTGGCAGGAACGGTCTGTTTCGTGTGTTTTCGGCAGGCGCGGCTGCACCGCCAGGCCACCGACACGAGCGGACAGGGAAGTTTGCCGCTCGATTCTGAATTGCCGCTGCCACCGGCCCCGATCCCACCGGCTCTCAACCAACGGCAGCTTGCCCATCGCCGTGTGATGCTCGCGAACTTCAAGCGACGTCAGGTCCGCACGTCCTGACGTCTGGGTGCCCCGACCAAAGGGGCGCGGTACGATATCCAGAACGCTGATGCAGCTGACCTCCGAGCGACTGACGTTCTCACCGAGCGACCTCAATCACTTCGTCGAGTGCGAGCACCTGATCTCGCTCGACCTGCTGGCCGGGTCGGGGCAGGGGGTCGCCCGCGAGAAGGATCCGCAAGCCGAGATTATCCGGGCCAAGGGCATCGAGCACGAGCGGGCGTGGCTGGATGGCCTGAAGGCCCAGGGCCGGCAGGTGGAACAGATCGCCGGAGATGGGTCGGGGGGCAGCGGTGCGCTCGATTGGGATCGGGAGTCGCGGCGCACGCTCGATGCGATGCGCGCCGGCGTTGACGTGATCTACCAGGGTGTGTTCCAGGACCAACCGTGGCGTGGCATCGCCGACTTCCTCATCCGCGTGGACACGCCCTCAGTGCTCGGTTCGTGGAGCTATGAGGCCTGGGACACCAAGCTGGCGCGGCATCCGAAGCCGTACTTCATCCTGCAGCTCTGCTGGTACACGGAGCAGCTCGCACGGGTGCAGCAGATCATGCCGAGGCGCATGCACGTCGTGCTTGGCACGGGCGAGCAGGTCGCCTTCGTTCCGAACGACTTTCTTGCTTATTACCACGCTGTGCAGGGCCGATTCCTGCGCGCGATCGACGCGCGGCGTGAGACCTATCCACTCCCGGTCGGCCACTGCCACGTCTGCGGCTATTCCAGTCACTGCGCCAGTCGGCGCGAAGCCGACGACCATCTCACGCTCGTTGCCGGCATCCGTCGTGACCAGGTGGAACGCCTGATCGACTCCGGCGTGACCCGCGTTGCGCAACTGGCGGTGGCGGGCCCGGACGCACGTGCCGGCATCCTGCCGCAGACCTTCGAGCGATTGACACGCCAGGCGAGGCTCCAGAGCGAAGCGCGAACGACCGGGCATCGCTACCAGCTGCTGACGCCTGAACTGCGGCGCGGGTTCGGGCTCCTGCCGTCTCCCTCAGATGGCGACATCTTCTTTGACATCGAGGGCTACCCGTATTTCGCCGCCTCTGGCGGCCTGGAATACCTGTGGGGTGTCGCCATTAAGGACGGAGGCGACTGGACATTCAAATCGTTCGAGTGCATCGATCGCGCGGGCGAGAAGGTGGCGTTCGAACAGTTCATCGACTTTGTGCGCGCCCGCCTCGAACAGTATCCCGACCTGCACGTCTATCATTACGCGCCCTACGAAACGGGCGCGATCAAGCGCCTGATGGGCCAGCATGCGACCCGTGAGGTGGATGTTGACGATCTGCTGCGTCGCGAGGTCTTTGTCGACCTCTATCAGGTCGTTCGCCAGTCGATGCAGATCTCCTACGACAGCTACTCGCTCAAGAAGGTGCGGCGCTTCTTCATGTCAGGCGCGGGGCAGGGTGCTGTCGTTGATGGCGGCGAATCGATTCTCGAGTTCCAGCGCTTTCTCGAGACGGGCGACGCCGATATCCTTGCCGCGATTCGTACGTACAACGCCGAGGATTGCGAGTCCACGCGCCTGCTGCGCGACTGGTTGCTGGAGCGCCGCCTCGAGGCGACCCGTCAGTACGCCGTCGATATCCCCTGGGCAACCACGGCCAGGGCGGTAGAAGAATCCCCCGAGGATTACGACGAAAACATGACACTGCGCGCCGACCTCGCTGCGGCCGGGCACGCAATGGCGCTGACCGAGCCCGACGGTGCGCTCGCCGCGGGGCTGCTCACCAACCTGGTGGACTATCACCGTCGCGAAGCCAAGCCGGGGTGGTGGGCCTATTACGAACGGCTGAAGAAATCACTCGATGAACTGCGCGAGGACACGGAGGCCATCGCGTTTCTTGCACCGGTCCCCGACGTGGCGCCTGTGCCAGACAAGAAGTCGCTTATCCACACGCTCTCGTTCCCGGATCAGGAGTTCAAGCTGCGCGAGGGCGCCGACGTCAAGGATCCGGTCGAAGGCAAGGGCGCTGGCGACATCGTCGCGCTCGACCTGTCGGGGACGCTGGCGCTTCGCCGCGGTCCCGGGCTGGCGAGTGTTCCGCTGCCGACCGCCGTGGTTGCAGGTGGCCCGGTGCCCACCAAAGCCCAGCGCGCGGCTCTCGTACGGATCGCCAGCAGACTGGTGGCTGGGCAACGACACGATCGCGTCGGGCGAGACCTGCTTGCCAGGGTGTTGCCGCGATTCACCTCTCGCGCTCCAGGTGCCACAGTCCAGACAATGGAACTGGATGAGCAGAAGCGTCTCGTCGAGTCGCTGGACGACAGCTATCTGTTCATCCAGGGCCCCCCAGGCTCTGGCAAGACCTACGCCGGTGCCCGCATCATCTCGCACCTCGTATCGCGTGGCCTGCGCGTGGCGATTACCGCGACGAGCCACAAAGCCATCCACAACCTGCTCGACGAAGTCGTTGGAGCCGGGCGTGAAGCGGGTATGCCGATCACCGGCATCAAGAAGTCGTCGGGAAAGGGCGAGTCCGAGTACGCCGGCGAGGGATTTGTCAGCGTCGAGAGTAACAAGCAGTGCGAGGACAGCGACGCTCCGATCGTGGCCGGCACATCATGGTTGTTCGCACGCGCTGAGATGGCTGCGCAGTTCGACTACCTGTTCATCGACGAAGCCGGGCAGGTGTCACTGGCCGACGCGGTGGCGATGAGCCAGTGCGCACGCAACGTGGTGCTGCTCGGCGATCCTCGACAGTTGCCCCACGTCACCCAGGGCGTGCACCCGGGCAGGGCAGGCGTGTCGGTGCTCGAACACATCCTCGGCGACGACCTCACCGTCGCGCCAGATCAGGGCCTGTTTCTCGAGCAGACGTGGCGAATGCACCCTGACGTCTGCGGTTTCATCTCGGAACTGTCGTACGAGAGTCGGCTCCACGCGCACCCTGATTGTGCGCGTCAGCGGGTTGACACGGCCGGCCTGACCGGGACGGGGCTGCGCTACCTGCCCGCCAATCACTCGGGCAACGCGCAGCAGTCCATCGAGGAAGCGGAGAGCGTCGCCGGCGAGGTGCGGCGGATGCTCGACGGGGGCACGTTCACTGATCGATTCGGGGTGTCGCGTCCTCTCACTCCCGCCGACATCCTCGTCGTCGCGCCCTACAACATGCAGGTGCACGCCCTTATCGACGCCCTGCCCGCAGGCGTCGAGGTGGGCACGGTGGACAAGTTCCAGGGACGTGAGGCCCCGGTCGTGTTCTTCTCGCTGGCGACGAGCAGCGGCGAAGACATCCCGCGGGGCCTCGACTTCCTCTTCAGCCGCAATCGGTTGAACGTCGCGGTCTCGCGCGCCAAGGCCATGGCCGTGCTCGTCTGCAGCCCGCGCCTGCTGGAAACACGATGCCGCACCGTTGAACAGATGCGGCTCGTGAACGCGCTGTGTCGCTTCGTTGCGCTGGCTACGGCGTGAACCTCCACACCTCGCCTGCACCCCGGGTGATCCCGAAGTTGGTGTAGTAGATAGAGCCGTCGCTGGCGATGGCGAGCGATGTCGGTCGGTTGAGGTTCGAGACAAGCACCGTGCGTGTGCCGTCTGGCGCGATCTTGACGATGTCTCCCGGCCGCCCGAAGAACACCGGGCCGGTGGAGTGCTCGACCACATACAGACTGCCGTCGGGTCCGAACTCCATGTCCGTCACCGTGGTGAAGCCGCTGCGGAAGACCTGCGGCTGCTGTCTGGGGACGACACGATAGATGTTGGATGAGCCCGCTGCGAACGGCACGCCGGACAGTTCGCTGACGTAGTAGGCGCCGTCCGGTCCGACCGTGACGGAGGTCGGCACTGAGTCAGTGGAACGTGCTGGACGCGAGGGGAAGACCGCGACCGTGTTCACCAGGCCGCTGGCGACGACGCTCAGCAGCGCGTTGGCGCCGGCGTCGGCGACCAGGCGCGTGCCGGCCACCGAGAGCAGGCCGAACGGGTTGGTGTCGACCGGACCACCGGCAGGATTGGTCTGTGCTTCATAGGCCGACACATCGGCGGCTTCGGTGATGACGCCCGCTGCCGAAACGTTCAGGAGTTTCCCGAACAGCAGGCCGCTCGGGCCGTAGGACGGCCGCACGGAGGGGTCGAATCCCAAGCCCATGAGGACGAGCATGCCGCCACCAGTCTGGAAGGCGATGTCGTTTGGCCCCGTGGCCGCGTCACCGCTCGGCAGCCCATGCGAAGGCAGCCCGGAGACAGTGCGCTGCTGCACGCCGTTGGCGAAGCGCGAAATCGCGCCCGTCAGGCCGAAGCAGCGGGTCTCGTTCGTTGCGGCGATGATGCAGGGTCCGGCGCCACCGGAGCCACCCTCGGCCACGTAAACCGCGCCGTCCGGGCCTATTGCCAGCCCGCGCGGGCTGTTCAAGCCGCTCATGATCCTCGTATTCGTTGCCGCGCCAAGCTCGGTGGTCGTCGTGATCACCGTCAGGCAGGCGGCTCCCGCCAGCAGGGCGGTGGCTGTTATCCATCGTGTCATCGTGCCTCCTAGGTTGAGGCACAGAGCCTCAGCACCGAGGGACTATACGCCCGAAGCGCTCAGACTGTCCGCAAATATTCGTGGACCATCCCGATGGTCGCCGAGCCCTCGCCGACGGCGGCCGCGACCCGCTTGCTCGAGCCGTGGCGCGCGTCTCCCGCGGCAAAGATGCCAGGGACATTGGTCTCGTAGAGAAACGGGTCGCGTTCGAGTGTCCACGACGATGGCCACTTGCCGTCGACGAGCAGATCCCGCCCGGTCAGGATGAACCCACCCCGGTCGCGCAACACCAGTTCGTCCAGCATGCCCGTTCGTGGCGCCGAGCCGATGAACACGAACATGGCGGCCGCGTCGAGCTCACGCGTCGCACCCGACTGCGTGTCGACGAGGGTCATCGACTCCAGGCGCCCGTTGCCTCGCACCGACTGCACGGCGGTGCCCGACTGGACATCGACGTTCTTTGCGTCGGCGATGCGATCCACGAGGTACTGCGACATCGCGCTGAGCGTAGGCGTACGCACCAGCACGCTGACCCGCTTCGCGTACCGTGAGAAGAACATCGCGCCCTGTCCCGCGGAGTTGCCCCCGCCGACGATGACGACGTGCCGGTCACGATAGGTGGCGGCCTCGCTCAAGGCGGCGCCGTAGTAGACACCTGTCCCCACGAGATCCTTCATGCCGGGTGCATCCATCTGCTTCACTTCCATTCCGGGGGCGACGACCACCGCGTAGCAACTGAGGGTCGTGCCGTCGGACAAGGTCACGATGCGATATGGATCGGTGCGGGAGACCGAGGCGACTTCCTGCGTGGAGACGATCTCGGCGCCGAACTTGACCGCCTGACCGGTGGCCCGGCGGGCGAGGTCCGCACCGGAGATCCCGTTGGGGAAGCCAAGATAGTTCTCGATCTTCGAGCTCGTGCCGGCCTGGCCGCCGGTGGTGTCGCGTTCGACCAGCACGACGCGCAGGCCCTCCGACGCGGCGTACACCGCCGCGGCGAGGCCGGCGGGGCCACCGCCGATCACCACAACGTCGTAAAAGGGCTTGGTGGCCGCGGTGTGGAGGCCAATCTTTGCGGCCAGATCGCGCAGGCTTGGCTCGGCCAGCATCGTGCCATCGGGAAACATCACGGCGGGCAAGCGGGATATCCCGTCGGGCGTTGCCTCGACGAGCGCGCGTGCAGGCGCGTCGAGGTCGAGATCCACCCATTGGTAGGGGATCAGGTTCCTCGACAGGAAGTCACGAATCGCATAACTGGATGTCGACAGGCTGGTGCCGGCGACGCGAATGCCGTCGAAAGGTGGCCGAACGTTCGCGACCCAGTCGCTCAGCAGTTCGTCGATGACGGGATAGAGCCGTTCTTCCGGGGGTTCCCAGGGCTTCATCAGGTAGTGATCGAGGCCAATCGTGTTGATGGCCGCGATCGCCGTCTGCGTATCGGCGTAGGCGGTGAGCAGGGCGCGCTTGGCCTCAGGAAAGAGGACCATCGCCTCGGCCAGGAACTGGGTGCCGGTCATGCCCGGCATCTTTTCGTCGACCAGAAACAGGGCGACCGCCGTGCCGCGTTGTTTCAACTGCCTGACGGTGTCGAGTGCCTGCGCGCCAGACGAGGCCTTGATGACGCGATAGTTACGTTGATACTGCTGACGGAGGTCCCGCTCGATGGCGTTCAGGACCTCGCTCTCATCGTCAATGGTGAAGATAACCGGCTTGCTCATGACTGTTCGGGGGCCTTCTTCAGCAGGACTCTGAACTCGGTGCGCCCAGGCGCGGAGTCCACCTCGATGTCGCCGCCGTTCCTGAACACAAGGCGGCGCGTCATCTCGAGGCCAAGCCCGGTGCCCTTGCCGGGGCCCTTGGTGGTGAAGAAGGCGTCGAAGATCTTCTCGCGGATGTTGTCCGGTATGCCGGGGCCGTCATCGACCACTCGTACGATGACGCCGCCGCGTTCGGCGGTGGCGGAGACGTCAACGTGACCCGGTGACGGCGCGGCATCGAGGGCGTTGTCGACGAGGTTGCTCCAGGCCTGGTTGAGATCGCTGCCGATCGCGAGCACCCTGGGGAGTCCCGGCTGGAGGGTCAGGTTCAAGGTCACCGACCGGGCGCGCGCCTTGTGCTGCAGAATCGACACCGAGTCGCGCAGTCCCTGTGCCAGGTCGAGGGCCTCAGGCACCTGAGCCTGATCCATGTAGCTCGATCGCTTGATGACCGACACGAGCTCGTGCATGCGTGTCGAGGCGGTCATGATCTCGTTGGTCAGGATGCGGATCGAGCAGCAGACAGCGATCCACCGCGCTGCGGCGTCGAACGCCGCGCCCGGTATCGCGGTGTGCAGCCGGTTCAGTGAGTCTGGCGTGGCACCGGTGTCGAGCAACGCACCAGCGAGCGTGGAGTCAGCGTTGTGCGCCACAAGGCAGTCATCGAGCGCCTCCTCCCGATCAGCCCTGTCGAGCGGGGTCAGTTCTCCTGTCGCAAATCCGCAGACCACCCGTGCCTGGTCCATGGCGTCGAGTTGTGCGGCTGAGAGGTTCGCGGCGGCGAGTACGCGGGTGGACGACTCTGCCTGGTCGATCAAGCCTGCCAGTTGCTGTGCCGAGCGCTTCACGGCCGATGCCGGGTTGTTGAGCTCGTGTGCGAGGCCGGCGGCGATGCGCCCGAGCGCGATCATCTTCTCGTCCTGCCGCTCGCTGGAGTTGAAGGTGCGCGTGCGGTCAATCATCACGTGCACGAGCTTGGTCGTGACCGTCGGACACTCGCGGGTCAGGTCCGGAAAATACGAGCGGTTGACGAGCAGCAGGTCCGACGGCTCGAGCGCGATGACGTCTCCCGGCGAGACGCCGATGCGCGAGTAGGGCATCGCCCCGCTCGCATCGCCACCGTGCCACTCGAGCACACGCCGAGGGCCGAGGCCACGGTCGACGTAAATGGCCAGGCGTCCGCTCAAGACGATCCACAGCGAGTCAGGAGGCTCGCCCTTGCGGATGTAGAAGTCCCCCTTCGGCGTGTGTTTGAACTGGCCGTGTTCGGCGAGATAGCGAAGTTCGTAGACAGGAGCGTCGCCGAGCAGGCGGTGTTGTTGCAGTCGCTCGAGCAGGGCGTCGGCGGCCATCGGCACGACGGCATTCTATACAATGCGAAACATGTCGCCCTCTGCGCCCCATCGCTCCGGCTCCCTCGCGCTCACCTCACCCTGGCCCGGTCCGCATGGAGGGGTACCTCCCTGGGACAAGGTTGTCGCAGCCGACTTCCCGCAAGCCTTCACCGTGGCGCTGGCCGAGGAGCGCGCCGAGATCGCCACGATCGCTGGCCGAGCCGAGCCGCCGACCTTCGAGAACACGATTGCCGCGCTGCAGCGGGCTGGACGGACCAAGGAACGAGTGCAGCGCCTGTTCAACGTCATGCGCCTCGGCATGAGCACACCCGAGTACCAGGCGCTCGATCGCGAGTGGCAGCCCAGGTTATCAGTGGCTGACGATGAGATCACGTTCTATCCAGGTCTCTTCGAGCGCATCGATCAGGTCTATCAGTCGCGCGCTGGTGCGGGGTTGCGTGCGGATCAGGCACGTCTGGTAACCCTGACCTGGGAGACCTTCGTCAGGGCCGGGGCGCGTCTGGCGTCGGCCGAGCGTACGACGCTGTCGGCGATCAATCAGGAACTGGCCGAGCTGTACGCAGACTTCCGCAGCAAGGTCATGGCGGATGAAGACACCTGGACGCTGCTGAACGAGGCGTCGGATCTGGCAGGCCTCCCGTCTTCGCTGGTCGCGGCGGCCGAGTCCGAAGCGCGGGCCCGCGGCATCGAGCGTGGCTGGATCATCCTCAATACACGTTCGAGCGTCGATCCGTTCCTGACCTGCTCCCCGCGTCGCGACTTACGCCAGGCCGTCTGGACGCGCTTCAAGACCCGCGGTGACAACGGTGACGAGCGCGACACCAACGCCACCATTGTCCGGATCGTCGCCCTGCGCGCTGAGCGTGCGGCGTTGCTGGGTTACCCCTCGCACGCGCACCTGCAGATGGCCGACTCGATGGCAAAGACGCCGGAGCGCGCCCGCGAGCTGCTCGAGGCGGTCTGGCAGGCAACCGCGCGCCGCATCCGCGAAGAGGTCGCAGACATGCAGGTGATCGCTGAACGTGACGCGCCTGGCATGCGCATCGAGCCGTGGGACTACCTGTATTACGCGGAGCGCGTGCGCGAGCAGAAATTCGACTTCGATCAGGCGGTGTTACGTCCCTACTTCGAGATCGAGAGGATGGTGCAGGCGGTGATCTGGTCGTCCGAGTCGCGATACGGACTGCGCTTTACCGAGATCACCGGGAGCGTCCCCGCGTTCCATCCCGACGTGCGGGTGTGGGAGATCGTCGACGCGGCTGCCGGCACGCATTGCGGTCTGCTGTACTTCGACACGTTTGCCCGCGCCGGCAAGCGCTCGGGGGCCTGGGCGTCCAGCTACCGTGTTCAGCACCACATGGATGAGGGCGCGACCGCCATTACGTCAGTCAACAACAACTTCCTGAAGGGCGCAGACGGTGCGCCATCGTTTGTCTCGCTCGACGATGCCCGGACGCTGTTTCACGAGTTCGGCCATGCCCTGCATTCGTTGATGCAGGACGTGACGTATCCCACGCTCGCCGAGACGCCGCGCGACTTCGTGGAACTGCCGTCGCAGATCAACGAACAGTGGCTGTTCACGCGCGAGCTGCTGGATCGCTATGCGCGGCATGTCGAGACCGGTGAGTCGATTCCTCAGGCGCTGCTGGAGAAGGTGAAGGCAGGGGAGACCTTCAATCAGGGATACAAGACCGGCGAGGCCGTCTCGGCGGCGCTCGTCGACCTGGAACTGCACACCCGCGCCGATGGCCGGTTCGAACCACGGTCGTTTGAGCGCGAGGCCCTGCAGGCGATCGGGATGCCGCGTGAACTGGCGCTTCGACATCGACTGCCGCACTTCGACCATCTGTTCGGCAGCGACTCCTACTCGGGCCTGTATTACAGCTACCTCTGGGCCGATGTCATGTCAGCCGACGGATGGCGTGCATTTCTAGAGGCCGGCGGACCGTGGGACACGGCGCTGGCGAAGCGCTTCCGCGAGTGCATCCTGGCTGACGGCAACACCGTTGACCGGGCCGAAGCCTACCGTCGGTTCCGCGGTCGCGATCCCGACGTGTCTGCACTGCTGGAGGAACGTGGACTGGCCAGCTGACGGCGTGAATCTTGCCCTGCGCGAGGTGATGATCCGCGCCTCGTGCCTGCTGCTGTTGACGACGGTCGCCGTGACTTCCTGCGGTGGCACATCGCCAGCCTCGCCCTCGAGCGTCCAGGACGGATCGGCCGCGTCCGCGCCGCCGGCCACGCCGTCCGGCCAGCCGTCAGCACCGCCATCCGCCCAGGCATCGGGCGCGATACGTGTCACTGACGATTTTGGCGGCCGGCAGCTGTTTCCGTCAGACAACTGGTGGAATCAGGATGTGAGCCGCGCGCCGGTCGATCCGCAGTCCAGCTCATACATTGCCTTCATCGGTGCCTCACGCGGGCTGCATCCTGATTTCGGTCCGCCGCCGTACGGCATCCCCTACATCGGTGTGAGCAGCAGCCAGCCGCGTGTGCCCGTGACGTTCGTGGACTACGGGGACGAGAGTGACTCGGGGTTCCGCGGCGAGATGGGATATCCGATTCCAGAGTCAGCGAAGACCACGCCCAACCTGATCGAGGGCGGTGTGCCCGGCGGTGGCAGTAACGGTGACCGGCACCTCGTCATCGTCGACCGCGATCGCTGGATCCTCTACGAACTCTTCGCCGCGCGCTGGACTGGCTCGCGCTGGGAAGCGAGCTCAGGTGCGATGTTCGATCTGTCGGCCAACGGGCGACGGCCTGAAGGCTGGACATCGGCGGATGCGGCCGGCCTCGCCATTCTGCCGGGGCTGGTTCGCTACGACGAGGCGGCGGCCGGCCCGATTCGTCATGCGCTGCGCGTCACCGTCCGGGCCACCAACAGCTACGTCTGGCCCGCGTCGCATCGCGCCGGCACCAACGGGGCTGCGCTGCCGATGGGCGCACGCTTGCGGCTCAAGGCCGGTAAGGACCTTTCTGGCTACTCGCGCCAGGTCCAGAACATCTTTCGCGCGATGCAGACCTATGGGCTGATCGTTGCCGACAACGGCAGCGACATGTTCGTGTCTGGCGCCATGGATGCGCGCTGGGACAACGGGGAACTGAACCCGGCCTTCAGGAGCCTGACTGCAGGAGACTTCGAGGTCATTCAGCTCGGCTGGCGATAACGTGCATCGCCTGCGTCCTCGTCCGGCCTCCTGACCGCTTCGTAACACGCGACGACGTGGGTCGGCGTTGCGTGCTGAAGCGGCGGATGCGGTGCACGACTGCACTGGGCGGTGGCGATGGGGCACCGCTCGAGGAACCGGCAGTGCTGACCAGGGTCGAGCGCGCCTGACGCGCGTCCCTTGATGGCGGGCACGGACCGACGGTACGAAGGGTCTGGCACAGGCACCGCCGCGATGAGCGCGCGCGTGTAGGGATGCACCGGGTTCTGCAGCACCTCTTCGGTCTCGCCGAGCTCGACGATCTTTCCCTGATACATGACGGCCATGCGGTCGCAGAGATGCCGCGCCACGGCAAGGTCGTGGGTGATGTACAGGTAGCTCACGCCGAACTCGCGCTTGAGGTCGAGGAGCAGTTCCATGATTCCCGCACGTACCGACACGTCGAGCATCGACGTCGGTTCGTCGGCGACGATGAACGTCGGCTCGACGACCATGGCACGGGCGATGGCGATGCGCTGGCGCTGCCCTCCAGAGAGCTCGTGAGGGTACCGGTGCAGGAAGGTCTCGGCGGGCGTGAGCCCGACCTTCTCCAGCATTCGAGTGACTCGTGCGTGTCGAAGGTCCCTCGAGTCCACCTGCAGCACATCGAGCGGCTCAGACACGATGTCGGCGATCGTCATCCTGGGGTTGAGCGACTCGTACGGATCCTGAAAGATCATCTGCACGCCGCGACGGAACGTGCGGCGGTCGATGTCGGCGATCGGCGCGGACGAGCCGTCGAGCCGGACTTCGATGCGCCCGCTCGTCGCCTCACCCAGTTGCACCACGATGCGGCCGAGCGTGGTCTTTCCCGACCCGGACTCTCCAATCAGGCCGAATGCTTCTCCCGGAGCGACATCGAAACTCACATCGTCCACAGC
The DNA here is from genome assembly GCA_040081265.1 of Vicinamibacterales bacterium. Classification (GTDB taxonomy): domain Bacteria; phylum Acidobacteriota; class Vicinamibacteria; order Vicinamibacterales; family UBA2999; genus JBEBGV01. The sequence continues at coordinate 21,957 of JBEBGV010000002.1, read as the reverse complement.
GTGCACGAAGCTTTTGGCGCGCGTGAAGAGGCCGCCACCGACAGGAAAGCGCTTGTGGACCGAGGCAATGCGCAGCAGCGGTGACGGACCGAGGGCGGGAGTGGTGTGCAGGTCCGCCGCGGGATCCGTGTGCAGTGCTGTAACCGTACGTAGGTCGGGTCCTGCGGACCCGGCGTGTGCGTCGTCTGATAACACGGTGCGCCCGGGTACCGCGAGCGGATGCCAGCAGGCCGCGGTGAGGCCGTCGCGGTGTGCGAGAAGCGCGGGTGTGCTCGCCGTGCACTGGTCCGTGGCGTACGCACAGCGCGGGCTGAACCGGCATCCCGGCGGAGGATCGACGAGGCTGGGTGGACCACCCGCCAGTCCCCGCAGCATCCGCCGGGGTCCCGTCAGCGAAGGCGAGGCCGCAAGCAGCGCCGCTGTATAGGGATGCGCCGGCCTGGCAAAGATGGCCGAGGTCGGCCCCATCTCGACGATGCGTCCGGCGTACATGACGGCGACGACGTCGGCCAGCTCGGCGACGACTGCCATGTCGTGCGAGATGTAGACCATGCCGAGCGCCCGTTCCCGCTGGATCCGCCGCATTTCCCTGAGGATCCGGTCCTGCACGATCACGTCGAGCGCCGTCGTCGGCTCGTCGGCGATCACGAGCTTCGGATTGCAGGCGAGCGCCATGGCGATCACGGCGCGCTGCTTCATCCCGCCGCTGTACTGGTGTGGAAACTGGTCACGCCGCTCCGGGTCGAGGCCGACCGCCGTATAGAGCTCGCCCACGCGGTCGCGTGCCTCGCTCAGCCGGAGGCCGGGCTCGTGCGCCTGGATGGTCTCGACGATCTGATCGCCAACCGTGTAGACCGGGTTCCAGGCGTTCATCGCCCCCTGGAAGATCATGGCGATGTCTTTGCCTCGCAGGCGCTGCCACGCCTTCGGCGACAGGCGGCTGACGTCGCGCCCATCCAGCACGACGCGTCCCGAGACTGTCGCCGTGTCGGGCAGCAGGCCCATCAGGGCCATGGCCATCGTGGTCTTGCCGCAGCCCGACTCACCAACGATGCCGATGACCTGACCCGAGGCCAGCGAGAAGGAGACGTCATCGAGCGCGTGGGCAGGGCCACGCCTGGTGCGGTACTGCACGCCGAGGCTGGAGACGTCGAGCAGGCCCATGACCCTACCGTTCGCGCAGGCGAGGGTTGACGACCTCATCGAGGCCGCGTCCGATCATGTAGAACGCCGAGCAGATGACCGTAATGGCAAGGCCGGGCGGCATCCACAGATACCAGTACTCGGCGAGCAGCGGGCCACCGAGGTAGCCGGCCGTGTAGGCCTCGTTGATCATCAGCCCGAGGCTCATGCGCACCTGGGGGAGCAGGCCGAAGAAGCTGAGCGCGGCCTCGGCGAAGATGGCCGAGGTGACGGTGAACATCATGTAGAGAAAGCTGAGTGGCAGGACGTTTGGAATCACGTGCCGCAGGATGAGGTGCAGGTCGGACCCGCCTGCCACGCGCGCCGCGTCGATGAACGGCTTCACGGTGACGCCGAGCGCGCGGGACTTGAGCACCACCGTGATGCCGCCGAGGCCGCCAAGCACGCCGATGATGATCGCCAGCCTGAGCAGATCAATCGTGGCCACGCCCGAGAGCGCGACGAGCAGCGTGAACGTCGGAAAGATCATCAGGAAGTTCGCCAGCCGCATGAAGAGGGTGTCGACGATGCGCCCGCGGTAGAAGGCGGCAAGACAGCCGACGACCGTTCCCAGTGACACGCTGATGGCCGCGGCCAGGATGCCGAGCCCGAACGCGACGCGGACGCTATACATCAACTGGCTCAGCACGTCGCGACCGAACCGGCTCACGCCGAGCGGATGGCTCCAGGCAGGAGGGGAAGGAAAGGCGACGTCCCTCGTGAAGCCGGTGATCGGGTGGTAGATCTGCGGGTCCCACACCGTGGCGAGCAGCACAGGGTGCGCGAGTGCGAGCGCGGCGATGAAGGCCAGCAAGGCGACGCCGACGAGCCCGATACGCCCCTCGGCGAAGACTCGCCAGTTGGCTGTCCACTGACGCCAGAGCCGACGCGCAGGACCCTGCGCGTGGGTGTCACGCATGGCGGACCCGCGGGTCGATCGCGGCGTAGAGCAGATCCACGATCAGGTGAGCGAGGAGCACCGTCGTGCCCGCCACGATTACCACGCCCATCGTCACCGGATAGTTTTTCTCGGTCACCGAACGGAGCAGCGCCTGTCCCATGCCGGGCCAGGAAAAGAGCGTCTCCGTGATCACGGCGCCATCGACGACGAGCGCGACCGCAAGGGCGAAGGACGTCGCAATGGGCAGCAGCGCCGCGCGCGCCGCGTGTCGGTCGCGGACCTGCCGGTCGGGCAGGCCTTTGGCGCGGGCCGTGAGCACGAAGTCGTCTCGCATGGTCTCGAGCATCGAGTCGCGCATCACGAGCATCGGCGTGGCGAACCCGATCAGGACGAGCGCCAGCACGGGCAGCGTCATGTGGTAGAGCACGTCGAGGGCGAGAGGCAGGAGCGCCGTGCGCTGCCACCACACGAGGGCGCCGACGACGAAGACAGCGAACCCGGCTGCCCTCGCCGCCCTGCGCATCGAGGGACGGTCCATGCCGGAGGTCGAGCGCAGGAGCAGCAGCGTCCACGCCACGAAGAAGGCGCCGGTGCCAATCATGGGGACGAACACATCGTTCGACGTGAGGCCGCGTTCGATGAACGGCCGCCAGCGCGTGAAGTCCTGCCATCCGCCGAAGGGGAAGAGGCCGAACCTGAGCGCAAACAACCAGAGCAGCACGAGGCCGGCGACCGGCGTGAAGACGTTGTGCAGGACGACGCCGATCGCGGTTGGCAGGAGTTCCGCTATGCCGCCGCGGCGCCAGGCGATGCGCTTGCCGATGGCAAAGCCGAGTGCGTAGTTGACGACCACGACGACCACAAACAGCAGCACCGTGCGCGGGAGTCGCTCGGCGATGATCGCGGTCACCGGCTGGCCTCCGTGGAAGCTCGCGGTCGGGAACGCGGCGCCGAGGTCGAATTGCACGAGGCCACGCATGTAGATGGCGAACCGCTCGTGCACGGGCCTGTCGAGTCCGAGCCGTTCGATCACTGCCTGCCGCGCTTCGGGAGGCGTTTCCGGGCTGACCATGACCGTGGTGATGTCGCCGGGCATCACCTGGAAGATCAGGAAGACGGCGGCGATGACCAGCACCAGGAGCACGAGGCTCTGGAGCAGGCGCTGGACGAGGAACCTGGTCATTGCGCGAGGTCGACCGACTCGATCAGCCCAGGCATCTCGTTATTCCTGGCGCCCTGCAGGCCGTTGAGCCCCCGTGTCGTGGGGAACGTCACCTGATCAGAGCGATACGCCTCGACGATGGGCGTCTCGAACAAGGGGATCCAGGGCAGATCCCGCGCGAGTATCTCCTGGAGCCGGAGCGCCAGCGTTCGTGCACGGTTCATGTCGTCAGCTTCGCCGAGGAACTCGTCCACGAGCGCGTCGTACTCGCGGCTGACATACCCTGCCGTGTTTCGTGCCCGGGGACTGGTGTAGCGCGAGTGGAACATGGTGTTCAGATACGCCGGGTAGAGGGTGAGCGTGAACCCCGAAATCCACATGTCGAAGTCCTGCTGATCGTTGGCGCGGCTGATCAGCACGTTGAAGGCGAGGTAGTTCTTGCGGACCGGGATGCCCACCTCGTTCAGCCAGCGCTCGACCCATGCGGCGAAGGTGGCGCGAAGCGGATCGTAGGACTCGGTCGGGCTCAGCAGGTTCAGCGGCCGAACCGGCTGACCGTCCGGCATGCGAAGGCCCTGGCCCGGTTGGATCAGTGTTCCGTCGGCGCCGAGCTGGGGCTTGCGTGTCCACGAAAAGCCCTCGCCTTCGAGAATACGCACCGCGTCGCGAATGCGGTCCGCCCGCGTGAGACCCTTGCCGTATTCGATCACATCCGGGTTGTGCCAGAAGGTGTTGTCGACAGGCACGACGCTCACGCGCGGCGTGGCGACGCCCTGCAGCACGCGCTCGGTGATGAACTGACGATCGATCAGCGTGGCAACCGCCTGGCGAAACGCCGGCCGGCGCATCGGTTCGCGCCGGAAGTTGAAGCCCATGAACCTGACCGAGTTCGACGGGTTCCGGACGATCGTGATGCCGGGCTGGCTCTTGAGCTGATCCTCGAATCCCTTTTCCAGGCCGAGCGAGTTGTAGAGAAAACTGACCTCACCGGCCTGCAGCGCCAGGACGCCTGCCGCCTGCGAGCCATAGACCTTGTAGTGCACCGCGTCGACGCGCGGCACGTTCGAGACCCGCAGCACCGGAGCACCATCTGGCTGGCCGTAGCCGGTCCAGGTCTCACCTTTGCCGTCGGTCAGTCGGACGGCTCCGTTGGCGAAGAGTTCCTCGGTCGCGGTATCCGGGGTGAAGCGGCGGTTCACCGGCCGATCGATAAACGACCCTCGTTCCCACGTGCCGCGAAGGAAGGCTCCGGCAACGGGTTCGCCGGTCACATCCACGTCGAAGATCGCGCGCAGCGGGTCCTCTGCCATGAGGGCGGCCTTGACATGGGGTTCCCAGAATCCCTTCTGGAAGATCGGTGAAGTCAGGACGCCGAAGCGGTAGCGGGCGTCCCGGCGATGCATGAGGAACTCGACGTTGTCGTCGTCGAGGGCCCTGACCCGTGCGAGCACGTCGTCGGGAGCGTAGGAAGGGAAATTGCCGCCAAGCTTGATGGCGCCGAAACGCATGATGGCGTCGAAGGTGAACGCCACGTCGTGCGCGGTGACGGGCGTGCCATCGCTCCACAGGATGTTCCGCTTCAGCCGGACGGTCGACCGCCAGAGGCGTTGCTGTTCGTCGTACTCGAGCGGTGACGGAACATCCTGCGCCAGTCGCGGTACCCAGTCGAGGCGCTCCGTCGTGTAGCCGAACAGCGCGGGGAGTGCGCCGGCGGAGACGTAGCTGTTCCAGACGGTCCCGTTCGGCCCGTGCCGCGCCCACGGGTTGCGCGCCGACGGGTCTTCGAAGATGCCGGTGATATACCGCCGTCCTGGCGCGCTGTCAGCGCCAGGCGACGCCCAGCGCGGAGCGGTGACGATCAGAGCGAGGCCTAGTGCCGCGAGTGCACCGAGTCCGGCGAGTGAGGCGTTCCGCACGGTTCGCAGCATCCAAGTGTCCTCTTTAAATGACCTCCGACCCCATTTATTGCCGCCCACTGCCTACTGTCTTACCGCGGGGAGTATATCCCCGCCGATCAGGTCGAGCAGCTGCCGCCGGTAGCCGCGCCGCTCGTCGCCCGTCGCGGTCGATGACGTGGCGACCACCACTGTCTGAAGCTCCTTGAACACGAAGACGTACTGGCCTCCGTACCCCCACGCGTAACAGGCGGGATGGTCGCCGACCTCATCGATCCACCAGCCGTAGCCATATTCACGACCGGCATCGAAGCGTGAGATGGTCTTCGGCACGCATGATTCAGCGACCCAGCTCGCCGGCACCACCTGCTGGCCATTGAACCGGCCCTGGTTGAGGTACAGCTCGCCCAGCGCAACCAGCTGGCGCGGAGTCAGAAGCATGTCGTTACCGCCGAAGTAGATGCCCTGCGGGTCGCGCGGCCACTGTGGCAGTGGGATCCCGAGCGGCTTTGCCAGCGCCGCTTGCGCGAACTGCCACGTGCTCGTACCCGACGCCTTGGTCAGGATCGCCGACAGCAGGTGCGTGCTTCCGGTGCTGTACTGCATCGTCGTGCCAGGCTCGGCCAGGAGCTTGCGCGTCAGCGCAAACCGTACCCAGTTGGGACTGGTGACCCAGGCTCCGTAGTTGCGATTGCTCGTTGTCTCCAGCCCCGAACGCATCGTCAGCAAGTCTTCGATCGTGATGGCGGCCTTCCGTGGATCCGGATCGCGTCGTAGTTCGGGGAACCACGTGGCCACGGGCTCCTGGATGCCGGGAATCAGCTTGCGGTCGATGGCAATGCCGACGAGCGCGGAGATGATGCTCTTCGAGGCCGACTTGAGGTTCGCGAGACGTCTCGGCGTGACGCCTCGTCCGTAGTACTCGAACACCAGCTGCCCGCGCTGGCTCACCAGCAGGCTGTGGAGTCGTGTCAGCCCTCGTGCCTGCGTGGCCGCGTTGCTGAAGCGAGGCGACACCGGTGGAGCCTGCGCAGCTGAAATGGCCGCGACGCCGGCGACCAGGACCAGTGTGACGAGTGCAGTGCGCACGGCGCTGATCCTAACCCAACAGGACGAGATCAATTCTGAGACTCGCTGTCAGGTTATGCGCGATGCGCGACCGTGCGCTAGTCTGCGTGACAACGTGAAACGGCTGTGTCCCCACAACTCCACCATCCTCATGGCGGCGATGCTTCTGGTGTTTGCACTGAGCGTGCGGAACGCCACGCTCCATGCGCAGGACGTCTCGACGCCCCCGACCAATCTCGATAACGCGCTGCCGCCCGCCGCCACCGGCGAGCAGATCTATCAGGCGGCCTGCGCGACGTGCCACGCGCCCGACGGCACCGGCTCACCCCAGAGCGTCGTCGGATTCGCGTTGCCGCTGCCCAATGGTCACGACTTTCCTGACTTCACCGACTGCCCGACCAACACGGTGGAGCCGTTCGGCGACTGGATTGCCGTGGCGACGAGGGGAGGGCCGGTCCGTGCGCTCGACCGGCACATGCCCGCCTTTGGTGACGCCCTCTCGCCCGAGCAGCTCGAGAAGGTTGTCAGGTACGTGAAGACCTTGTGCACGGACGCCGCCTGGCCCCCCGGAGACCTGAATTTTCCCCGCGCGTTCTTCACCGAAAAGGCCTTCCCCGAGAACGAGACCGTGTGGACGACGGGCGTGACGACCTCGGGAACGAAAGGCGTGAGCAACGAGCTCGTTTACGAGCACCGCATAGGGGCGCGCGGGCAGTACGAAGTGAAGATTCCCATCGACTTCCAGCAGGGCGGGCCTGGCACGGGCTGGACGCGTGGCCTGGGAGACGTGGAGTTGGCGATCCGGCGGACGTTCCACGCGAACTTCGAGCGCGGCAGCATCCTTGCGGCCGGCGCAGCGGTGGTGCTGCCGACCGGGAAGGAGTCACTGGGGCTCGGGAGCGGCACCATGGTCTACGAGCCGTTCGCGATGTTCGGACAGCGGCTCTGGACAAACGGATTCCTGCAGTTCCACACCGGCTACGAGATTGCGGCCGACGACACCAAGGCCACCAATGAGGGATTCCTCCGCACCGCGGTTGGATACACGTTCGCGCAGGATCAGGGCTTCGGTCGTGTGTGGTCGCCGATGGCCGAGGTGATTGTCGCCAAGCCGAAGGGTGGCAGCACCGAATGGGACGTCGTCCCGCAGATGCAAGTGTCGCTCAGTAAGCTGCAGCACATCCTGCTCAGCGTCGGGGTGCGCGTGCCAGTCAACGAACGTGAGGAGCGCAAGCCGCAATTCCTGACGTACTTCCTCTGGGACTGGTTTGATGGCGGCCTGTTCCAGTTCTGGAGGTAGGCGCGGGATGATGACCATGCGATTCCGTCTTGCGCTCCTGCTGGCGTGTGCATCGTGGACGATCACGGCGTTCGCGGCCGGTCAGATCACAACTGAGACCCGAGAGGGGGGCGCGACCGCGCGTTCCGGACACGCCGACCTGTCGCTCTTCTCGCACTCCGAGAACTGCATCGCCTGCCACAACAACCTGAGCGCGCCTTCGGGTGAGGACGTGTCCATCGGGGCGTCGTGGCGTTCGACGATGATGGCGAACGCGGCGCGCGATCCCTACTGGCAGGCCGGGGTCAGGCGAGAGGTGACCGATCATCCGATGCACAGCGCCGCGATTCAGGACGAGTGCGCCGAGTGCCACATGCCCATGGCGAATCAGATCGCCCGTGCGGCAGGAGGCAAGGGTGAAGTGTTTTCGCACCTGCCCCTGGCAGAGCGCGATGCCCCCATCGACCGGCTGGCCGCCGACGGCGTGTCGTGCACCGTGTGCCACCAAATCTCGAGCGATCGCCTGGGCACACGCGAGAGCTTCAACGGCGAGTTCGTGATGAAGCCGACGCCCGCCGATGGGAAGCGCGTGATCTTTGGGCCGCGCAAAGTGGACGTCGGACGCAAGACGATCATGCACTCGGTCTCCGGCTTCGTGCAGGCCGAGGGTGAGCACATTCGCCAGAGTGAGTTGTGCGCGACCTGCCACACGCTCATCACGCAGGCGTTTGGCCCCAACGGCGAGGTGGTCGGGTCGTTGCCTGAGCAGATGAACTACCAGGAGTGGCTGCACAGCGACTTCCGGCGCGAGGAGCGGAGCTGTCAGTCATGCCACATGCCGAAGGTGGATGGGCCGGTGCGAGCGGCGTCGGTGCTTGGCGACAACCGCGACAGCCTGGCGCGCCACGTGTTCGTGGGTGGCAATGCCTTCATGCTGCGCCTGCTCAACAGGTATCGCGTGGAGCTCGGCGTCGAGGCGCCAGCCTCTGAACTCGAGGCGACAGCCCGGGCGACCATCCGACAGTTGCAGGAAGACACCGCCACCCTGGCGGTATCGGTGCCAGACGTGAATGCGGGGCGGGTCACCTTCGACGTCGACGTCCGAAACCTGACCGGTCACAAGTACCCGACCGGCTATCCGTCGCGACGGACGTGGCTGCACGTGACCGTGCGCGACGCGCAGGGCCGGGTGGTGTTCGAGTCGGGTGCGGTGAATGCGGCCGGGGCGATCGCCGGCAACGACAGCGACGAGGATGCCGCGAAGTTCGAGCCGCATTACCGCGAAGTGACGAGCGCCGATCAGGTGCAGATTTATGAGCCCATCCTTGGCGACCGCATGGGCGTGCCGACGACCGGGTTGCTGACGGCGACGCAGTACCTCAAGGACAACCGCCTGCTGCCTCGCGGGTTCGACAAGGCGACCGCTGATGCCGAGGTAGGCGTCTACGGCGCGGCCAGGCAGGACGATGATTTTGCCGGCGGCGGAGACCGTGTCAGATACAGTGTTCCGGTGGCCGGTGCCGGACCGTACAACGTCAGCGTTGAACTCCGCTATCAGTCCATTGCTTACCGATGGGCGCACAACCTGGAGCGTTACGACGCACCAGAGACCAGGCGCTTCGTCACCTACTATTCGTCGCTCGCGTCGACGTCCTCGGTCATGGTGGCATCGGCCACGTCCACGACGCGTCCCTAGATCACGAGGCTCCTCATGGCAGCTCTGCACCCGCAAGTCGTGCACTTTGCGATCGTTCTGGTCATCATCGGCGTTGCGTTCAGATTCGTGTCACTGCTCGGGCGACCGGCATTCGCCTTCACCGGGCCCGCCGCCGCGACGCTGCTGATCCTGGCCGCTCTCTCCGGGGTCGTGTCCGTTCGCTCAGGAGATGCAGCCCACGGCCCGGTCGAACGTGCGCCGGGCGCCCGTCCTGCGGTCACCGAGCACGAGGAGTGGGGAGAGCGGACGCAGATCGTGCTGCTGGTGCTCGGGGCGATCGAACTGCTGGGCCTCGCGATGCGGAAGTCGCCCAGGCTGCGAGCCATCAACATCGCCTCGGCCGTGGTGGGGCTGGTCGCGGTCTTCAGCGTCTATGAGACCGGAGAGCACGGCGGCGAGCTGGTGTATGCCTATGCGGGTGGGGTCGGGATTCGTTCGGGAGACCCCAAGGACGTCGAGCGGTTGCTCCTTGCCGGCTACTACCACCAGGCCATGGAGGACCGGAAGGCGGGCCGTGCCCAGGCGGCGGCAGGATTGATCCAGCAGGCCAGGGAGCGCTTCCCCTCGGATCCGGAAGTGCAGATGCTGGCGGCTGAGTCGCTCCTGCTCGATCAGCAGAACCCGCAGGCTGCCATCGACGCACTGGCCGTGCTGAGCGTCCCCGACGGCAGCCCGTTCATGCGCTTCCAGCGAGCCACGCTGCAGGCCAATGCCTACGAGGCCAACGGGCAGAAGGACCAGGCGATTGCTGCCCTCGAGGCGGTGCTGGCCAACGCGCCCAACCCGAGGCTGCAGCAGCGGCTCGATCAGTTGAAGGGCACCACCCCATAGTGCGGCTGGTGGCCGCGCGGGTCGGTGGCGCGTCCCGGTATCATTGCGTGCCCAACTCGGGTCCATGAAGGAGCGTTACATGATTCGTTTGATGTCCGCGGTGGTTCTGACCGCCAGTCTGCTTGGAATGGCCGCCTGTGCTCCGGCGCCGCCCGCCGCACCACCGCCCATTGATACTGCTACTGACGAGGCAGCCATCAGGGCCACCACAACGACGTGGATCGATGCGTACAACGCAGGCGATGTGGAGACGCTGGTGGCGCTCTATGCGGAAGACGGCGTCCTGATGCCACCGCACGCGCCGGTTGCGACAGGCCGAGCGGCGATTCGTGCGTTTGCCACCGCCGACACCGCTGGGGCAAAGGCTGCGGGTGTGAAGCTGGTGTTGGCGCCGAACCCCTGGGTGAGTGTGTCGGGAGACATGGCCTCCGAGTCGGGAACCTTCACGGCGACCGACGCGACAGGTGCGACGGTGGATAGCGGCAGCTACCTCTCCACGTCGCGAAAGATCGACGGGAAGTGGCTCTACATTCGCGACATGTACAACTCCGACCGTCCGCTCCCGCCGGCGCCGGCGCCGGCAAAGTAAGTCCGGGTTACGGCTCCTTCTTGTCCGGGTTGCGGTATTCGCGACTCTTCTTCAGGTAGTGCGGGCTGTAGGACATGCCGTACGGCGTCTGAAGGCGATCGCCGGCCTTGGCCTTGATGAACTCCATCTGCGTGGTGTTTCGCTCGGCCTGCTGCTCGGCGGTCGCCTCGACCAGCGTAATCTCCTCGCGCGGCACGAACATGACCTGCCCGATCGGCATGTTGTGCTGCGCGGTGATGCCTTCGCCAGGTTCAAGCACGTAGCGGAACTCCGTCTCGTTCGCGAACCAGTCGGTCTCGACACGCACGACCAGCATCGGCGGCGCCGGACGCTCGAGCATGTTGAAGATCGGCGTGTAGACGGTGTCCCAGCCCGGAGGCGTCTGGAAGTTGGTGTTGCCGCGCAGTGACAACGCACCGGCAGGCGTGCCCATGTCTTCGGGCACGATGAAGGTCCGGGCGACGGCGAGCGCAGCCTCCTTGGACATGATCGGCACGCCTTTGGGGAAGCCCACCTCCTCGCGCATCATCCCGACGCCGTTGATCGGCATCGTATAGGTGACCGTGAACAGCACCTCGAACTTGCCGCCACTCGACACGTAGTAGGCGAAGCGATACGCTCCGTCGCCCTGGTATTCGAGGTAGAACGACTCGGTCGGGCCGAGCGACGGATAGACCAGGAACCCCAGTGCGCTGCCGGCCTCGAGCACCGGACAGTGGCGGGAATGCTGCGGGAGCGTCGGCCTCTGGCTCTCACGCCGTGGTTTCTGACCAACGCCTGGGCGCATCTGATTTGGAAATGTGCGGACGTCCATCTGGGTATAGTAAATCGGTTGCTGGTTGCTGGTTGCTGGTTGCGACGGTACGTAGGGCGGGCCTGTCAGGTGACGGTACGTAGGGCGGGTCCGTCAGGACCCGCCGGGAGTGTGGTGTGTCATGAATGCTTGCCGAATCGGGACTCGAACGCTCGCCGCGCTCGCGATTGCGACCACGACGCTGACGCTGAGTGCGCAGAATCTCGCACCGGTCGATGCCTGGGTCAGCACGCATCAGCGCGAGCTGGTGACGACGCTGGCGGATCTGGTGTCGGTGTCCACCGTTCGCGGCGACACCGATGGCCTTCGTCGTCAGGCGACCACCCTGCGCGAGATGTTCGCGACGCGCGGGTTCACCGCCTCGCTCATCGACACACCTGGAGCGCCGCTCGTCTTCGCCGAACGCACGACGCCGGGAGTGACGCGGACGCTGCTCCTGTACTTCCACTATGACGGGCAGCCTGTTGATCCCGCAGGCTGGAAGCAACCGACGCCGTTCACTCCGGTGATGCGAACCTCCCGGCTGGACGACCCGGCGATGCGCGACATCGTGGACTTTCGCACCCTGACCCGCTTTGAAGACGACTGGCGTCTGTTCGGCCGGGCCACCGCCGACGACAAAGCGCCGATCGTATCGATGCTCGGTGCGCTCGATGCGTTGGCGTCGGCAGGACGCACGCCTACGTGGAACATCAAGGTGCTGCTCGACGGCGAGGAGGAATCCAACTCGACCGGCCTCAAGGCTGTGGCTGGCGCCAATCGCCAGCGCTTTGCCGCGAACCTGCTCCTGATGCTGGACGGGCCGGCCCACCCGAGCGGCCGTCCGACGCTGGTGTTCGGTGCGCGCGGCGCGGCCGGCTTCGAACTCACGGTGTTCGGGCCGAAAGACGAGCTGCACAGCGGCCACTACGGGAACTGGGCTCCCAATCCCGCCATCCGCCTGACGCGTCTGCTGGCCTCGATGAAGGACGACAGCGGGCGTGTGCTCATCAAGGGTTTCTACGACGGCATCACCCCGCTCAATGCGGATGAACGCGCGCTGCTTCGCGCGGTGCCCGATGACCCTGACGCCCTCCTGAGGCTGTTTGGACTCGCTGGTGCCGAACCGATGGCAGAGTCGCTTCAGGAAGCCTACACGCGACCATCGCTGAACATCCGCGGCATCTCGGCTGGGCACGTCGGTCCCGCGGCGACCAACGTCATTCCGAGCACGGCGGTCGCCTCGTTCGACATGCGCCTCGTCACCGAAACCCCAGCGGCGGCGATGCTCGACAAGATTCGCGCGCACATCCGCGCGCAAGGGTTCTATCTCATCGATCGTGATCCCACCGACGCCGAACGTGCCCGCTATCGCGACATCGTGAAGTTGACGACGACCTCCCCGACCGAGGCCTATCGTGTTGGCGTCTCGACGACCCAGTCGAAGGCGGTGATCGACGGCCTGACACGTGCGCTCGGTCAGGCGCCGGTAGTGTTGCGGACGTCGGGTGCTACGGTGCCGATGGCTGAGCTCGCCGAGGCCGCCGGTGCGCCAGCCATCTCGGTGCAGACGGTCAACTTCGACGACAACCAGCACACCGACAACGAGAACATCCGTCTGGGCCACCTGTTCTCGGCCGTCAAGACCATCGCGGCGCTCCTGACGCTGAACCCCTAGCCTGATCTGCTACCGTGAAGGGATGCCCGGGCGATGCATCGCGGCGGTCATCGGTGGGCTCGTCGTGCTGGCCATCGCGGTCGAGCCCGTGTCGGCGCAGCAGGCCGTCGGACAGCCGGCCGCCACGCCTCAGGCAGGCGCCGACGATCGCCCACCCCTCCCTAATCGAGTCAACCAACTGCTGCCGTCGTGGCTGCGTGTTCGCGGCGAGTTCCGCGAGCGAGCCGAACGCGTAGACGCTGCCGGCTTCACCGACGGTCGAGACGACGCGTTCTTCCTGTCACGCGTGCGTCTCAACGCCACGGTGACCTCGACCCGCCTGGCGGCAACCGTTCAAGTGCAGGACTCACGGGTCGCTGGAAAGACGGTCGGACCGACCGGTGCTCCCTTTTCTGCGACCTTCGATCTGCGACAGGCCTACGCCGACATCGGTGGCGCCCGACTGGTGACCCTACGCCTCGGTCGCCAGGAACTGACTTTGGGCGATCAGCGTCTGGTTGGGCCCTCTAACTGGACCAACGTGGCACGCACCTTTGACGGGGCCCGGATGACCATCGCGTCGCGCGCGGTGCAGGTGGATGTGTTTGCCGCGTCCGTCGTCCGAATCCTCGCGGGGGAGTTGGACAAGAGCGGCAACGGCAACCGTCTGGCCGGAGTCCAGGTGGCGGCCGGTCGGCTGCTGCCGGCGGCGACGATGGAGACATATGCGTTCTACCGGCGCGACCGCCGCCTGCGTCCGGAATCAGGCCCGCTCGCGACGCTCTCGCAGTGGACGCTGGGCGCGCGCCTGGTCGGCCGTGCGCCGGCGGCGCTCGACTACAACGTCGAAGTGGCCACGCAGGCGGGCTCGCTCGGCACCGACGATGTGAGCGCGTGGGCTGGACACTGGGTGCTGCGCCACAGCCTGGCCGGTGCGCAGGCGATGCACCTCACCAGTGAGTTCAACTATGCCAGTGGTGATGAAAATCCTGGCGACGGTGAGCGCGGCACCTTCGATCAGCTCTATCAGTCGGGACACGACAAACACGGCCTGGCCGATCAGGTCGGGTGGCGAAACATCCGGCACGTGCGCCTGGGCTTCGACCTCACGCCCGTGCGCGCGACACCGCTCAGCGTCAACTGGCACTCGTACTGGCTGGTCGAGAAGGCTGACGGCCTCTACTCAGGGAGCGGCGCGCTGCTGGCACGCGTGCCCGGTGGTGCGTCAAGCGCACGCGTCGGGCAGGAGCTCGACGTGCAGATCACGCACCCGCTGACCCCGCAGCTCGCGTTGGCCGCCGGCTACGCGCACCTCTTCCCCGGTGCGTTCCTCAAACAGGCGACGCCCGGTCACTCGTATCGCAGTGTGTTTGGCATGGTCACCTACGTCTTCCTCGCCGACAAGTAACCGGCGACTAACTAGTTCCTGGTTCCTGGTTCCTGGCAACTAGGAACTAGCAACTAGGAACTAGCAACTGGCAACCAGTGGAATAATGTCCCCCACGTGGTTGTCCAGAAATTCGGCGGCACATCTGTCGCCGATCCCGACGCTATCAGGCGCCTCATTGCGATCGCGAGCCGAGCCAGGACCCGACATGGTCGCGGCCCCGTGGTCGTCGTGTCGGCGATGAGCAAGGTCACCGACGGCCTCCTCGCCCTCGCGCAGACTGCCGCCGCCGGTGATGTTGCGGGCGCCCGCGCTCAGCTCGGGCAGATTCGCGAGCGCCATACCCGGGCGCTGGCCGAGCTCGTCAATGGTGCCCCAGGCCCCGCCGAAGCGCTGATCCAGGGTGAGTTCGATGCGGTCGAGGCGTTGCTGCCATCGTTGTCGGCAGCAGCAACGGTCTCGCCAAGGTCACTCGATGCCATTGGTGCCGCCGGCGAGCTGGCGAGCAGCCGACTGATAGCTGCCGCCATGGCGGCCTCGGGCCTCGCCTCGGCGTGGGTTGACGCGAGGCGAGCGATTGTCACCGATGATGAGCACACGCGGGCGGTGCCGGACACGGTGCGCACCAATGAGGCGCTGCAGGTTCTGCTGAGCGAGCCCCTCGACGCGGGCAAGGTGCCCGTCATTGGCGGGTTTGTCGGTGCCACTCGTGAGGGCGTGACCACGACGCTCGGCCGCGGCGGGTCAGATTATTCAGGCGCGCTTGTCGGCGCCGGCATTGGAGCCGACGAAATCCAGATCTGGACCGATGTCGACGGCATGCTGACCGCTGACCCTCGTGTCGTGCCCACCGCGCAGGTCGTGCCGCATCTGTCGTTTGCCGAGGCCGCGGAGCTGGCGTACTTCGGCGCCAAGGTGCTGCATCCGGCGACCATTCTGCCCGCCATCGAGCGTGACATTCCGGTGCGGATCCTCAACTCGCGGAATGCCGACGCGCCTGGCACCCTGATCACCGCATCGCCACCGCCGAATCCGCGACCGCTCACCGGTCTGGCCGGGAAACGCGGTCTGACTGTCATCGACATCACCTCGGGCCGCATGCTCATGGCCTATGGCTTCCTGCGCCAGGTGTTCGAAGTGTTCGAGCGCTATCGCACGGCCGTTGATGTGGTGACGACGTCGGAGGTCAGCGTGTCGGTGACCGTTGACGACACACGCCACCTCGATGCGATCGTCACGGCGTTGTCGGAATTTGCCACCGTGTCGGTCGACTCCGGGATGGCTTTGCTCTGCGCGGTCGGAGACCGTCTGCCGGGTGAGCCTGCCATTGCGGCGCGTGCGGTCGGCGTCCTGGAAGAGGTGCCGCTCGAGATGATCTCGCAAGCCGCATCCCGCCGGAACATCACCGTTGTCCTGCGCGAGGTTGATCTGGCCAAGGCCATGCACCGCCTCCATGAGGAGTTTTTCGAATGAGGTTGCTCATCGTCGGCTACGGGAAGATGGGTCGGCTCGTCGATCAGATCGCGACCGACAAGGGTCATACCATTGCCGCGCGCTTCGACGTCGGCGAGGGTGACTGGTCGGCGCCTGCCGACGTGGCGATTGATTTCACGACCGCCGACGCGCTGGCGGCCAATTTCCCTCGGTATCTCGAGCGGAAGCTGCCGGTCGTGATCGGCACGACTGGCTGGAACGATCGCGTGGCGGAGTACAAGCTGGCCGCCGAGAAGGCCGGCATCGGTGTCGTGGCGTCAGCAAATTTCTCCATTGGCGTGAACCTGTTCCAGGTCATCGTCGCTGAGGCGGCACGGTTGATGGAGACGCAGGCGCAGTACGGTGCCTGGGTGCACGAGGCACATCACGCGGCCAAGCGCGACGCGCCATCAGGCACCGCGATTCTTTTGAGGGATGCCATGGTCGCCGGCGGCTATACCCGGCCCATCGACATGTCGTCGACGCGAGCGGGCGCCATCCCGGGAACGCACACGATCGGGTTCGACTCATCGTCGGACACCATCGAGTTGACGCATACGGCGCGCGATCGGCAGGGATTTGCCGCCGGGGCGGTATTGGCGGCGCGGTTTGTGGTCGGACGTCGCGGATGGTTCAGCATGACCGACGTCTTGAAGGGATAGAATGGGTAAATGGGGTCGGAGGTCATTTAAAGTGGACACTCGATCCGAGAGGCAGACAATGCGGACTCCTTTCACGGGTATGGGCACGGCTCTCGTCACTCCGTTCACGTCCAGCGGAGCGGTGGACGAGAAGCGTGTGCGACAGCTGGTCAAGCGACAGGTGGACGCCGGCATTCACTTCGTGTCGCCCTGCGGCACGACCGGTGAGGCGCCGACCCTCTCGCACGACGACAAGCTGCGCGTAGTCGAGATCGTGGTCGACGAAGTGGGCGGCCGTGTTCCCGTGCTGGCTGGCGCCGGCGGTTACGACACCGCCGAGGTCGTCTCGTTCGCGCGCGAACTCGAGGCCAGAGGCGTCAACGGCCTGCTGTCAGTGACGCCGTACTACAACAAGCCGACGCAGGAAGGGCTCTACCAGCACTTCCGCGCGATCGCCGACAGCACGGCGCTGCCGATCGTGCTGTACAACGTGCCGGGACGCACCGGCGTCAACATCGACGTCCCCACGGTGGCCAGGCTCGCGCAGATTCCGAACATCATCGGGACCAAGGAAGCGTCGGCCAACGTCGTCCAGATGTGCGAGATCTACGCGAGCGTGCCCGAGGACTTCCTGCTGCTCGGCGGCGACGATCCACTGACAGTGGCCGTGATGGCCATCGGCGGGAAGGGCATCATCTCGGTCGCGTCCAACGTCGTGCCCACCGAGATGTCGCAGATCATGGAACTGTGCGAGCGCGGTGACTTTGTAGGCGCGCGCAAGCTGCACACCTGGCTCCTGCCGCTCATCCAGGTGAACTTCGTCGAGTCCAATCCCATTCCCGTCAAGGCTGCCATGGCCGCCATGGGACTGCTCGAAGAAGCCTACCGCCTTCCGCTGACGCCTCCGAGTGCCGGCGCGCGGGACAAGATCATGCACGTGCTCGCGCAGCTTCGTCTGATGGGCGCTGCCGCGCGCGTGTAACGCATGATCGACGTCGTCGCGCTGACGCGCCGGCTGGTCGACATCGACTCGACCACCGGCCGTGAGGGTGAGGTGGCTCGAGTCCTGGCTGGCGATCTCCGCGCGCTGGGCTACCGCGTCGAGGAGCAGGTCGTGGCCGGCGACCGCATCAATGTCTTCGCCCGGCTCGACGCCGATCCCGTCGTCGTCTTCTCCACGCACATCGACTGCGTGCCTCCCTGGTTTCCCAGTCGCGAAGAAGACGGGAAGTTGTACGGCCGAGGTGCGTGTGACGCGAAAGGTATCGCAGCGGTGCAGGTGGCTGCCGCGGCGCGTTTGCGCGCGTCGGGCGAGTCGCGCGTCGGGCTCCTGTTCGTGGCGGGGGAGGAGCGCGGCAGCGACGGGGCCAGACTGGCCAACACCACACCACCACCCGGCGTCAGGTACCTCGTTGACGGGGAGCCAACCGACAGTCGCCTTGGGCTGGCCACGCGCGGTGCGGTCCGTGTGCGCCTGAGCGCCACCGGACGCGCGGCACACTCGGCCTATCCCGAGCTCGGTGAGTCGGCGATCGACAAGCTGCTCGACGCGTTGAACATCATCCGCGGCTTCGACCTCCCGACCGACCCGGTGCTCGGCGAGGGCAATTACTCCATCGGCCTCATCGCTGGCGGGATTGCGCCCAACGTCATCTCGCCCACCGCCTCAGCCGAGATCATGTTCCGCACGGTCACTGACAACGCAGGGATTCATCACGCGCTCGAGGCGGTCAGGCATCTGGTATCGCTCGAAACGCTGCTCGACCTGCCACCGGTCAGACTCGGCTCGGCCGAGGGCTTCACCACCGCGATCTTCTCGTTTGGCACCGATATTCCGATGCTGACCAATTGGGGGACGCCCCTCCTGCTCGGCCCTGGCTCGATTCACGTGGCCCACACCCCGCACGAGCACGTCGCCATCGACGAGCTGCTGGGGTCTGTGGACCTGTATGTCTCCCTGGCTCGCCAACTCCTGAGCTCGTGACGCCGGGTCTAAACAGACCCGGCCTATGTACCGTCCCGCTCTCGCCTACCGCTTACTGCCTACCGCCTACTGTCCCATCCCGTAGTACACTGTCCCTTCCTCGGTTCGTCGCGGTGCGTCGCACCGCGGCTCGGACCCTGAAGCAACCCCAGCCTGCGAACCGCGTCAGGGCCGGAAGGCAGCAGCGCTAAGTAGACCCTGAGGTGTGCCGCAGGTGCACCGGGCCGCGGTGGGACGCACCGCCCCGAGCCTCACCTTCAAAATGTCCTACCAGGTCCTCGCGCGCAAGTGGCGCCCGCAGCGGTTCGACGATGTGTTCGGACAGCAGGCGGTGACGCGCACGCTCCGCAACGCGCTCGCCAGCGGTCGGGTCGCCCACGCGTTCGTCTTCGCGGGCTCCCGCGGCTGCGGCAAGACGACCACGGCACGCATCCTGTCACGCGCGCTCAACTGCGTGAATGGCCCGACGCCGGACCCGTGCGGTGTCTGCGATGCCTGCGTGGAGATTGCCCAGGGCCGCGACATCGACGTCCTCGAGATCGACGCCGCCAGCCACACCGGTATCGACAACATCCGTGACGTCGTCATTGCCGGGCTGTCCATCGCGCCCGTCCGCGACAGATACAAGGTGTTTCTGATCGACGAGGTGCACCAGCTGTCGTCGGCGTCTTTCAACGCGCTGTTGAAGTCGATCGAGGAGCCGCCTCCGCACGTCGTCTTCATGATGGCGACCACCGAGCTGCACAAGATTCCAGACACGATCCTGTCTCGCTCCCAGGTGTTCGAGTTCAAGACGATTCCCACCAAGCTGATCGTCGAGAAGCTGCGCAAGATGGCCGACGCCGACGGCCTCAAGGTGGAGGATTCTGCGCTCACCCTCGTTGCCAGGTCTGCCGAGGGCAGTATGCGCGACGCCGAGAGCGCCCTCGATCAGGTGATCGCGTTTGCCGGCGAGACCATCACCGTTGACGATGTGTCGACGGTGCTCGGGGTCGTCGGTCGCGATCTGCTGTTCGGCATCGTCGAAGCCGTCGTCTCCGAAGACGGTCCTGCGGCGTTTGCGCTGGCGGATCGCGCGGTGGAAGCGGGACATGACCTCAAGCTCGTCTGCCTGGAGCTGACGCGCATGGTTCGCGACCTGATGATGGTGTCGGTCGATTCCACCAGGGCCGGTGACGGTGAGCTGCTCGAAGGCGAGCGAGCGCGGCTGGTCGAGCTGGCGCAGAAGTTCTCGCGTGAAGACCTGCTGCGCGCCTTCGAGGTGCTGGCCCGGGCGGAGCAGGATATCCGCAGCGCCGCGCACCCGCGCTATCACTTCGAGATGGCGCTGCTGCGCTGGATGCACCTGCGCAAGCTGGTGCCGCTGACCGAGCTGATGGAGAAGATGGGCGGTGGCGGGGCAGTATTGAAGGCCCCGGCGTCGGTCGCGGCGAAGGTTCCGGTCGCCGGGGCTAAAGAACCGGCCTACGTACCGAAACCAGCGATTCAACGGCCGTCTCCGAGCAGTGCTCCGCGGGCGGTTGCACCAGCTCCGGGCGCGCCCGCGGCGGCGTCGCCGGCCACCACGGCGGAGAAGTCGACCCCGGTCGCGTCGACCGGATCGTTCAAGGACGCGCTGCTGGCCGAGATTCGTTCGGGGCGCACGCTCTTCTACAACACGATCGTCGCACAGGCCCAGAAGATCGACGTCACCGAAGAGAAGGTCGTGTTCACCTTCTCGCAGGCTCATCGGGGACTTCGGGAGCAGTTCGATCAGGCGAAGGCGTGGCTCGAAGCGACTGCCGAGCGTGTTGCCGGTCGTCGTGTGAGCGTGGCGTCGGTTCAGTCAGCAGAGGCAGTGCCCGCGGTGGCACCCGCCGCAGCGCCGCAGCCGCGCGGCGCCGCTTCCGGAACCGAGGGTGAGCGCGACCTGAAGGCCGAGGTCCTGTCGTCGCCCGTGATGCAGGCGATGCTTGACGTGTTTCCCGCCCAAATCAGAGACGTAGAAGAAATCTAGTGCCAGGGTTCCTCCCCGAAACGCTCGCCACCCTGGTCGAGCAGCTGCAGAAGCTTCCCGGAATCGGCGCCAAGAGCGCGCAGCGACTGGCATTCCACATCCTCAAGAATCCGCGCGAGGACGCCGAGCGCCTGGTCGAGGCGATCCGCCAGGTCAAGGAACGGGTGACCTACTGCTCGGTCTGCAACAACATCACCGACATCGATCCCTGCGGCTACTGCAGCAGTTCGTCGCGTGACCAGCGCGTGATCTGCGTCGTCGACGAACCGCAGAACGTGGCGGTGGTCGAGAAGACGCGCGAGTTCAAGGGCGTGTATCACGTGCTGATGGGTCTGCTGTCACCTCTGCACGGCGTCGGGCCAGATGACCTGAAGATTGCCGGGCTGCTCAAGCGCATGGGCACCGACAACGTCGACGAAGTGATCATCGCGACCAGCCCCACCGTCGAGGGCGAAGCCACGGCGCTCTACCTGGCGCGGCTGCTCAAGCCGCTTGGCGTCCGCGTCACTCGCATTGCCATGGGGATCCCTGTCGGCTCAGACCTGGAATACGCCGACGAAATCACCATGACCCGAGCCATGGAGGGACGCCGGGATCTCTGATCCGGCGTGCACCTGCCGATGCTGCCAGTTGCCTATCAGGTTCCAGCCGCCGTCATCATCCTCATTGGCGGGGTGATCGCCTGCTTCTTCGGCTACCGCCTGTTCCGGTTGGTGCTCTCGATTTTCGGCTTCATCCTCGGTGCGCTCTTCGCAAGCTCGCTCTTCGGTGTGAGCGACACCTGGCCGATGATTGCCGCCGCCGCGGTGGGCGGTCTGGTCGGTGCGGGAATCATGTTCCTGGGTTATTTCGTCGGCGTGTCGCTGGTTGGCGCCGGTCTCGGCGCGCTCGTGGCCAACATGGCGTTTTCGGCCGGCGGCCGTGATCCCAACGTCATCGTCCTCATCGCGCTCTCGGTGTTCGGTGCGGCGATGGCGATGTACCTGCAGCGCTACTTCCTGATCGTCGGCACCGCGTTCGGCGGCGCTTGGACCACGATCGTCGGCGCGGTTGCGCTGATGGGCGACCGCAATGCGCTGGCTGCCGCGCTCAGTCGCGACGTGTGGGTGGCATATCCACTCAACCCCGCACCGGGCCAGTTGTGGGTGCCCATCACCTGGGTCGTGCTGGCGTGCGTTGGCGCCGGCATTCAGCTCGGCATCACCGGCGGCGAACGCGGCCGCGTGCATCGGCGGAAGAAGAAGGCGGCGGCGACGTAGGACGGTTGTTGGTTGTTAGTTATTAGTTATTAGTTATTAGTTATTGGGTACAAACCGGGTACATAGGTAACACATCTCACTGGGTACATGGGTAACACCTTTACGCTGGGGCTGGAGGACAGTCGATGCCCTGGCTGGAGACG
>JBEBGV010000142.1:0-5678 GCA_040081265.1 Vicinamibacterales bacterium | reverse complement strand
TACACCAACACTCCCATCGACAACGCACGGGTCGCCGAGACGTTTCGCGAGTACGGCTTCGAGGCGGGTCTGGACCGCCTCGCAGCCTCTGCTTGAATTCATGGGAGGTGTTGCATGCTCGCTCGTAGCCTTGGCCCCACGTTGGCACTCGCACTCGTCGCGTCACTCCCATCCCCCGCGTCCGCGCAGGCCAATGGGACCGGCATCCGCGAGGTGTCGGCGACCGGCAGAAGCCTGATTACGCTGCAAACGCGGCTGCGCTACACGACGATGGTTCTCCTCCCGGATGGCGAGGAGATCCTCGACGTCATCTGTGGCGACAGGGACTTCTGGGTCATCACGGCGACGCACAACATCGCGCACGTGAAGCCCGCGAAAGAGGGCGCCGCCACGAACATGAACCTCGTGACGGCCAGCGGCGCCGTCTACTCGTTCCTCCTCACCGAGAAGGGCGGCACCGGCACGCCCGACCTCAAGGTCTACGTGAACGCCGATCCGAGCGCGGCGCAGGGTAAGCCGAAGTACTACAGCGCGGCGCAGCTTGAAGAACTGCGGAGCCAACTGGAGGAAGCCAGGGCTGCAACTGATGCCGCCAACCGGCGGACGACCGAGGCGTTGGCCGCCTATCAGCAGGAGTATCCCGGCAAATTGCAGTTCGTCTACGGACCGCAACGGTACACGAAGCCATTCCTCGTTCGGTCGATTTGGAATGATGGCCAGTTCACGTACATCAAGTCGGACGCTACAGAGTTGCCGGCTCTCTACGAACTCAAGGACGGCAAGCCCGGGCTTCTGAACTTCCAGGTCCAGAACGGGACCTACATCGTGCCGAAGGTGCTGGACCGCGGCTACCTGTCACTCGGCAAGGAACGCTTCGAGTTCCTGCAGGAGGGTCGGTGAGTCATGAGCGAAGTCAACTCGAACGCCAGCGTCCAACCGGACCCGGTGCCGCCGGCGGTGACCGACCGTCGGCCAGTGCCTCGCGGCGTGCTGCCCCGCGGCGTGCAGACCTGGATCATGGTCGGCGTCGCGGTTGGGATGCTGGCGATCATGCTGATCGTCGGTCGTCCTGACCCGCCGCCTCGACCTGCCCAGGCTGCCGCACCCGTGCAGGCGCCGAGTGCCGATCGCGTCCGCGACTATCAGGACCGCCTGCGTCTTCTGGAGGCTCAGGCACTCCGTGAAGCGCAGACGGCAACCGTGGCGCCAGCGGAGCCGACACAGTACGACAACACGGCCCCGGCCCCAGTGCAGGACCCGATTGCCGAAGAGCGGAAGCGTCGTGAGTACGAGAGCCTTTTTGCGAGCAACGTCGTGCTCAGCCGGCGTCCCGAAAGCGAACGACCGGATCAGGGACGGATCGGAACGATGGCCGCCGGCGTTCCCGCGCAGCCAGGCTCACCAAGTCCGTCTGTCGAGGAAGTGGCTGACGCGGTGGTGCGAGCCACCGCCAGGACCGCTGGTGCGTTTGGAGGCGGTGCGCCAGCAGCTCAGGCTCCGGTGACACCGGCAGCGAGCGAGCCACGGCCGCTGGATCCGACGCAGCGGCGCACACCGGACTACACACCGCCGATCAGCGCAGCCGGGCCGCTCTATCGCGTGCTCGAAGGCACCATCATCGACACCGTTCTCACCAATCGTTTGGACGGCGCGATGGCGGCGCCTGTGAACTCCCTGGTCACGAACGCCCTCTATTCCCACACGGGCCGACAGGTGCTCGTGCCGGCGGGCGCGAGGATCCTGGGCGAGACGAAGCCCGTGCAAGCGTTCGGGGAGACGCGCCTCGCCGTGTCCTTCCATCGATTGCTCATGCCGGACGGGCGCAGCTACCGCCTCGACGAGTTCCTGGGCCTGAACCAGATTGGTGACGCCGGCCTGCGCGACAAGGTCAATCACCACTATCTGTCTACGTTCGGCGCGGCGGCGGCCGTTGGCTTGATCAGCGGCCTCTCGCAGTACCTCGGAAGTGCCGGCGTCGGCGGCGGCGATGGGGACCGAACGATTGTCATCGCTGGCGGCGTTGGCGACGCGACGTCTCAAGCCGCGATGCAGGTCATGAATCGGTTTCTCAATCGGCTGCCGACGATCACGATTCGCGAGGGGCATCGGATGAAGGTGTACCTCACGAGCGACATCGAGCTGCCGCCGTATACCGCAGACGTCGCCTCGAGACGTTTCTGAAACAGGAGGACCCTATGTTTCGCCGAGCCCTGTTGCTTGCCACCGCGCTGTGCACGATTGCGGCGCCCTCCTATGCGCAGTTCGTCGTGATCGATCCCGCGAACCTCGTCCAGACCACGCTGATGGCGTATCGCGTCCAGCAGCACTACACGGAGTTGCGGGCGCAGTACCTGACCGTGCTCCGAATGGCGCAGAGACTGGGGAGTCTCGATCGGTTTCGGACGCCTCCTATTGCCCTGACCTCGCACGATCCGTCACGGTGGGACTTCGGACGGCCGTGGATTCAGGCGCTCAATAGCGGCGATCCCACCGGCTCCGCGTACCTCTCAACGGCGCTGCCGCTCCTTCGTCCAACGACAACACCCCCGACGCTGAGCGCAGCGGCCAGACAGATGCTGCAGCGGCAATACGCCACCGTCGAGATCACCGACTCGGTTGCGATGATGGGTGGCCACCAGGTCGCGCTGGCACGCGGTTACCACGGCCAGCTTCAGAGCGCCGTGGAGTCTCTTCAGAGCGATGTTCTGAACCCGGGCTCTCAGTACCACGAGATGACGGCAATCCTCGACAAGATCGCGGCCGGGGAGCTTCTCGGGCGACGGCAGGACATGCTCTCGAACCAGCTCCTATCGCACGCCCTCGAGCAGCTGCTCGCACGCGGCAAGCGGCTGCGCGACACAGAAGCCGCCACGATCAACATGCAGCTCGTGACCTGGCGGGATGCGCGTGCCGCGAACGAGGCTTTCGCCGCCGGCACCGGCGACGCGCTTCGGACGTGGCGTCAGCCGTAGCCATTGTTCCGGGAGATTGGAGGACACCATGCGACGACTTCTCCTTGGGCTGATCGCGGTCGCCCTCGCCGCACAACCAGCGCGTGCGCAGTTGTCGGTCTATGACCCGGCGAACACCGCACGCAACACCATCTCGGCCGTCTACCAGCAGTACCTGCTCGAAACGGAGCAGGCGCAGCACGCGAAACTATGGGCGATGGCCAGGCGCCTCAGCGCCTTTGCCGACCTGCGCCGCTATGCCCTTCTCGACGTGCCCCGCTGGCGTACACACGGAGGGGACTTCCTCTACGCGAACGGCTTCAACGACGCGCTCATCTTCGGGGACCCGCGTGGGGCGGCGTACCTCGCCGTGAGCCACCCGGTGCTGAGCGCACGGGCTGCGCTCGGACGGCTGACACCAACGGCTCAACGGCTAATGGCCAGCCGGCTGGCGACATTGGAAATGGCCGATGCCGTGGCCATGTCGGCTATCAACGACACCGGCTCGCTGCGCCTGAACGGTCGCAGGCAGGAACTGCAGGCGATCGACGCGCTGGAAGCGCAGGTCATCGATCCGGCTCTCGAACAGAGTGCCACGGCTGTGCTCGACAAGATCAGCGGCTCGGTTCTGCTCGGTGCTCGACAGCGGCAGGCTCGCAGCCAGCTCCTGACGGCGTTCGTGGAGCAGCTGCTGGTCGACTCGAAGCGGGCGCGTGACGTCGACACAACCGCGATGAACATGCAGCTCGTGACGTGGCGCGACAGCCGCGCGGCGAATGCCGCGTTCGTCGCCGGCACGGGAGACGCGCTGCGCACTTGGAGACAGCCGTAAGGAGCCGGGAGGGTTGTCGTGCAGCTCAATCTCTTGCCCACGATTCAGCAGGCCATCGCGAACCTGCTGACGGTTTACGAGCCGGAGTTTCTGCGATTCGGATATAGCCTCTTTCTGTCGTTCGCGACCATCCTGATCGTTTGGCAGGGCGTCAAGATGATGTTCTCCCACGACAGTCTCGGGGACTCGATGTTCGAGTTCGCAAAGCTCCTGATGCTGATCTCCTTCGGCTATTCGTTCATCGCGTTCTACGAAGCGCCGCTGCCTGGCATCGGGGTGTCGTTCAGCAACCTGATCACGGACCAGACGGCCTACTTCCAGAGCGTGCTCGAGGCCCGCGCGTTCGACAACATCTACCGGCATTTTGACGACCTGTCGGAGCATTTTCTGCAGCCGGACGCGTGGTCGATTCTGGCGAACCTGATCTACTGGGCGATGCTGCTGCTCATTGCCCTGGCAAAGGGGCTGTCACTCGCGGTCATCGCTTTCGGACTGATTGCGAGCGCCGTGTGCGGGCTGTTGGGCCCAATCTTCGTCCCGTTCTTCATCGTGCCGAAGCTGGAATGGTTGTTCTGGGGATGGCTGAAGGCGTTCATTCAATACTCGTTCGTCCCCGTCGTCGCCATCGCGTTCCTGATGATTTTCGAGCAGTTCGTCTACCGCTACGTGACGACGCTACCGCCGACAATCACGTCCGCAGAATACGGGGTCTACGGCCTTCAAGCCGTCGCCGTCGTGGTGACGTTCTGTATCGGAATCGCGCTCGTCCCTTCGCTGACGAGCTCGATCTTCTCGGGGCAGGGCGGGCAAAGCATCCTTTCCTCTGTACCGCGCTTGATCCGCATGCGTTGAAGGAAACATTTATGCCTCGCCGATTCCAGACACCGATTCCAGACCATCTGCGCGAGCCCCACGAGGTCAATGTGCCGGGCCTGTGGAATGTCTACATCCTGGGCATTGGCATTGCCATCTTCTTGGGCCTCGTGGGCGGAGGCCTGTGGATTGTCTGGCGGTTGCTGGTGGCCCGAGTCGTTGACTGATGGGAGGGCTTATGGGTGCGACCACGGCAGACCTGAAGCCCAAGACGCTGGAGGGCGCCAAGCACCAATTCGTGGAGCTGTACGGATCCGCGCTGGTCACGAACACGTATCTCCGAATCGCTCTGGCACTGGTCTCCCTCGTGGCCCTTGGCCTCGTGGGCCTCAATGTCTACACGGTGTCGCGGTATTCCGACATCAAGCCGCTCGTGATCCGGATCGACGACGTCGGCAGGGCTGAAGCGGTGCAGTACGACGCGACGAGCTACCAGCCGCAACCACCTGAACTCCGGTACTTCCTGACGCAGTTCATCGTGAAGCACTTTAGCCGGCTGCGTGCCACCGTCCAGCGCGAATATCCCGAGTCTCTCCTCTTCCTGGAGCCGGGCATTGCGGACGCCACGATCGCCCAGAACGAGCAGAGCCGGGCCATCGAAACGTTCATGACCAACCCGTCTGCCGACGAAGTCGACATCGTCGTTCAGAACGTCAGCCTGAGCGAGTTGGCGCAGGCGCCGCACAAGGCGTCCATCAGCTTCCAGAAGCTCCTGTACTCCCCAGGGACGCGCCAGGAGCGCGCACGGCAGACATTCATCGCACAGATCGATTTCACCCTGAGGGACCGCGTCCCGAACGAGTTCGTTCGCGTCAATCCACTCGGTCTCCAGATTTCGTACTTCCGCGTGGATCAGGCCTTCGAAGAAGGGCAGGCCAATGGTCGCTAACGTCGCCTTCCTTGCCGCACTGACGACGTTTCTAGCCGTCGCGTGGCTTGCCGGCGAGCTGTCGTTCCTTGCCCCTTTCAAGGCAGGGATCTTCCGCAATCACGGGGTCACGATTGGCGTCGCGATCACGTTG
>JBEBGV010000141.1:0-5720 GCA_040081265.1 Vicinamibacterales bacterium | reverse complement strand
GCGGTGCCGAGGATCATGCCGGCGCCGGTGAGAAGCGCAGGCGACGTGATGGTCGGCGCCTGCGAGGGAGGTACGTAGGCCGGGTCTTTAGACCCGGCGGGCTCCATCGCCCTGGCCAACCCGAAATCCAGCACCTTCACCGTGCCGTCGGGACGCACCTTGATGTTCGCGGGCTTCAGATCGCGGTGGATGATCCCCTGCTCGTGCGCCGCTTCGAGTGCTTCGGCGATCTGCTTCGCGATCGGGAGCGCTTCGTCGAGCGGCAGGCCGGCGGGTCCTGACGGACCCGCCCTACGTACGAGGAGCTCCGCGAGCGTCGGCCCTTCGACCAACTCCATCACCAGCGCTTTGATCCCGTCGCTCTCTTCGAGACCGTGGATGGCCGCGATGTTCGGATGGTTCAGCGACGCGAGCACTTCAGCCTCGCGCTGGAAGCGCGCGAGGCGTTCGGCGTCCCCGGCCACCGACGCGGGCAGCACCTTGATCGCCACCTGGCGCTTCAGCTTCGTGTCGGTGGCGCGATACACCTCGCCCATCCCGCCCACGCCAATCTGCGCGGTCACTTCATACGGGCCGATGCGCGTGCCGGGAACCAGCGCCACAACTGTGCGGATTATACGGGGATACGGATCATTGCGGCGTCGTGCCTTCGCTCAGAATGGCGAGGCTGAGTCGTCCTGGGATGGTTCAACAAGCCGCACGCTAGCGGTCGAGCGGGACTTTTCGGCGCAGCTCGTCGAAGAAGTTCTCGAGGAAGGTCACGTGACTCTGCGCACGCTGCTCATCGGCGGACTCAAGAGGCATGAGAGCCACGATGCGCTTCCCGTCCGCCGCGAGATCGAAGTTCTTCGTGGTGTTGGCGACGGCCCCGAGACGCATCGGAGACCACAGACGCGGCCTGTCGGCCACAAACGTCTCGCCAGCGGCCGTATAGGCAGCCGCCATGATGTGGTTATCCAGGGTCTCGAAGAAGAGCTGGTGCCCGGTTCGCGACCACATCGGGTACACACCGTCGCTATTCGAGACTTGCCATTTGCCACCTCTGTCGGGCAGGGCGCGCACGTACACCTGAAACGTCCCCGATTCGTCAGACGAATAGGCCAGCCACCGTCCGTCAGGTGAAATCGCTGGGTACCGCTCCTCAGCCGAAGTCTGGAGGAGCGCCTCGGGCGTGCCGCCACGCAGTCCAGACTCATCGGTCCTTATGGGCACGCTCCACAGATCGGCTGTGGTTCCGACCTGGTGAAACGTCAGCCGCTTGCCGTCTAGTGTGAACGACCAGGGGAGCTGCGTGTCCTTGCTGTCCGTTACGGGTTGCGGCTGGCTCGCGCCGTCCGCTCGGATCATCGCCATCCCTGCGCCCGGTCTGCGGAACACCAGGTCCCGACCGTCCGGGCTCCACAGAGGAGACTGGGCATTTCCTACGAAGGTGACACGCGTCGTGATCTCGCGCCGAGAATCGTGAACCCAGACGTCCGTGCCCGAACCCTCCGACACTTCGATAGCCAGCTTCTCACCGTCCGGCGAAAGGCTCGGCCTCCCGTAGAGCCCAGGCTTCGCCAGGAGCGGCTCCACTTTTCCAGTGCCCTCAAGCCATGCCACGGTGAGGAGTCCTCTGTTCATGCCCCCGCGAAACAGCAGCGTCCCTGTGAGAGAGAACGCGAGCTGTGCAGACCCATCTGCCGGGTTGCCTACCACCTGCTCCAGGACTGGCACCGGCGTTCCACGCACCTCCAGTCGCTCGACATCGAACGGCACAGCAAACAGCGTGTCTCGGTTCACGTACAGCAGGTGACCGCTCGGCACGTAGCGCCCAAACATGCCTCCGCGTACCAGCGTCTTCCGGGTCTGATCGACAAGTGAGACCACCTCGATCGTGGCAGCGTCGAAGGCCGTCCCTGTGGTGCTGGCCGTGAACAATACCGCCTTGCCCCCAGGCAGGACGTCCGGCCAGCGGTGGGTCAGCCCTCCAGGCTGAATCTCTGTCACCGGAGTGGCAGAACCACCGCTGACGGGAATCCTGGTCAGACCATCCTGGTTCTTGAGGGTCGCGATGATGCTGCCGTCTTCGCTCCAGCTACCTCCGCGCGGTGCCACCGCTGGTGACACGATGATGGCTGCACCGCCCTCCACGGACACCCGCTGCAGGCTGCTCGCCGTAAAGAACGCTATCCACTTTCCGTCTGGCGAGAAGAACGGGGCAAAGGCACCTTGCGTGCCGGCCAGCTCCGTGGACGCCTGCTGATCGAGCCGCCTTGTCCAGAGCTTCCCTTGAGAGACATAGGCGATGCGCGTGCCGTCTGGCGAGATCACAGCATCCGGCCCAGCCGCAGAACCCAACGACACGTCGGCACCGAGATCCACGCTGAGGCGCGTAAGCGGCCGCAAGACCTCGTTGACCGGTTGGGAGGCTCGCCACCAGCCAACCGCCATCACGACAGCCACAAGCGCCACAGCCACCGTCACCCACTCCCGCCACCGGCTCGAAGTTGGCGCTGGAGGGACAGCGACGCGGGGCGCGGCCTCGTCGAACGCCCCCTCCAATGTCAGACGGGCGTCGCCGATGTCTC
This sequence comes from Vicinamibacterales bacterium, assembly GCA_040081265.1. Lineage (GTDB taxonomy): Bacteria > Acidobacteriota > Vicinamibacteria > Vicinamibacterales > UBA2999 > JBEBGV01. The sequence continues at coordinate 3,150 of JBEBGV010000141.1, read as the reverse complement.
GCAAACGCTGCCTGGGGTCCTTGTGCAGACACCGACGGATACAGGTGCCCAGTGCAGGGGGGAGCGAGGCGGGCAGCCGCTCCCAGAGGGGCTCCGTCTTCAGTACGTTCGCGAGCGTCTCGGTGACATCGTCGCCGGCGAACGCGCGTGCACCGGTCAGCACCTCGTAGAGCACGCACCCGAACGCCCAGATGTCGGCGCGCTTGTCGACGGGTCTGCCTCGCGCCTGTTCGGGGCTCATGTACGCGGCGGTGCCGAGGATCATGCCGGCGCCGGTGAGAAGCGCAGGCGACGTGATGGTCGGCGCCTGCGAGGGAGGTACGTAGGCCGGGTCTTTAGACCCGGCGGGCTCCATCGCCCTGGCCAACCCGAAATCCAGCACCTTCACCGTGCCGTCGGGACGCACCTTGATGTTCGCGGGCTTCAGATCGCGGTGGATGATCCCCTGCTCGTGCGCCGCTTCGAGTGCTTCGGCGATCTGCTTCGCGATCGGGAGCGCTTCGTCGAGCGGCAGGCCGGCGGGTCCTGACGGACCCGCCCTACGTACGAGGAGGTCCGCGAGCGTCGGCCCCTCGACCAACTCCATCACAAGAGCCTTAATCCCGTCGCTCTCTTCGAGTCCGTGGATGGCCGCGATGTTCGGATGGTTCAGCGACGCGAGCACTTCGGCTTCTCGCTGAAACCGCGCGAGGCGATCGGCGTCGCCCGCGACGGACGCGGGCAACACCTTCAGCGCCACCTGCCGCTTCAGCTTCGTGTCGGTGGCGCGATACACCTCGCCCATCCCGCCGACGCCGATCTGCGCGAGGACTTCGTAGACGCCGAGGCGCGTGCCGGGGATGAGGGCCACAGGGTGTGAATTATATGGGCGGGCAGGACCGCTCATCGGATGTTATGGCTGATGGATCTTCGGCTGCTCCATCGGCGCGTAGAACATGCAGCAGCTACTTGCGGAGACCGGCTTCCCAGTTGACGATTACCGTCAGCGGCGCCTTGTCCTGGTCGCTCGAGCCCAGTGTCAGAATCCTCTGTCCGTCGGCCGAGATGTCGTAGGGATACGCGAACGTTCCGAGAGGTTCCACAATGGGGAAGAGCGGCACCGGCGTGCCGAACGTCAGTCGATCGCCAGCCTGTTCGACCGAGACCGCCATCAGCGTGCCGTCGACGGCTCGATAGAACAACTCCCTCCCGTCCCTGCGCCAGCGCGAAAAACTACCGCCCCTGGTCGAGACGCGCGCGCTGCCCTTTCCCGTCATCGCCCGGACGTAGACTTCTTCTTGCCCGGTTTCGGTAGAAGTGTACGAAAACCATTCCCCGTCTGGTGAGAACTGGCCATGTGACTCTCCGACGGGGGTGTTCAGCAATGGCACCGGTGTGCGATCACCAATCAGCGGCAACAGCCACAGGTCGAAGCCTGTTGTGGGAGAGTCCTGCGTGTACAGCAGGAAACGGCCATCAGGTGACCAGTCATTGATATAGGTGAGTCGCTTGGAGTCCAGCACCTGCATGGGTTGCGCGTCATTGACGTCTACCGTGAACAGGCTAGCGACTGAACTGTCGTGATAGGCGATCTGACGGCCGTCTGGAGACCACACGGGCACGTTCCCTGTGTCGCGCGTCAGGCGGTTGAGCAGTCCACGCGCCAGCTCCATGGTCCAGATATCACGTCTGCCAGCCTCATCGGTCGAGGAGACCGCCGCCAGACGGCCATCCGGCGAGATCTGAACAGCGGCAAACCGGCCACTCCCGATCGTCCCAATCGCCTTGCCGTCTCGATTGAGCCACGTGAGTGGAAACACGTCGTCAGAGCGGCTGAAGATCAAAGTACCTTCCTGCGACGTCCAAACCGCGGACTGATTAAACGCACCGATGATCCCTACCTCCTCGGCTCCTGAAACGACTGCTGGTTCACCCGAGAGCTGCCCGCGATCCGCATCGAATGTCTGCGCCATCAGTGCGCCTCCGCGCACCCACAGGACGTGGGCTGGCACGTTCCCATGCGGCGGCGAGTACCAGCCGCGCGCGTCACTCTCGACAATGAACGTCTTCGCGTTCGGATCGTCAAGCGTGCCTAGATAGAGTCCGGTGCGGGTGGTCTTGTTGCTGCGCACGAAGTACAAGAAGTGGCGGCCGTCTGGGAAAAACTGGGGCCAGCGGTGGGCGGTCTCTCCAGCTTCGCGATCGAGCCTGGTCAGAGGCGAAACCACACCTCCTGAAGACGCGACCTTCTGGATGGCACCAGCTGGTATCCCGAAAGCAATGGTGCCGTCGGCACTCCAACTGCCACCACGCACCCCAATGGGACCCGCGGCAATGACGACTGGAGGACCACCCGACAGAGCGACCTTCTTGAGCGAACCGTCGGCAATGAATCCAACCGATCGAGCGTCTGGCGACCAGAATGGATAGGCAGCGCCCTCGGTTCCGGGCAACTCTCGAGCCTTCAGCGAATCAAGACGACGGACCCAGAGCTTGGTGCCTCCAGAGGCACCCGCAAACACGACCGTGCGGCCATCGGGCGACACCGCGGCGCCACCCCCAGCCCCAGCCAGAATGACGTTCCCCGTGGGAGGATCCAGTTCGAATTGAAAGGAGCGCTGATCCGCAACTGGCTGGCGCTGCAGCGTCCAGGTGATGGCCACGCTGGCCAGAGCTACGGCTAGAGTGACCGCACCCATCCAAACGAGTCGTCTGCGCGACGCGGGTGAAGGGCCTGCCGCGGGCTCGACTCCATCCGCCTCCGGCGTCGTGATGGCCTCTTCGATCTCCAGTCGCACGGCGGCCGCAGAATCGAGCCGCCGCTTGCGATCCTTTTCGAGACAGCGGCGAAGCAGGCGTCGAATGGCGGTCGGCGTCTCTGGTGCGAGCGCGCTCCACTGCGGCTCGGTCTTGAGCACCGCGGCGATCGTGTCGGACACCGTCGCGCCCTCGAACAGACGCGCGCCGGTCAGCATCTCCCACAGGACCACGCCGAAGGCCCACACATCCGCGCGCTTGTCCACCTCGGCACCGCGTGCCTGCTCGGGGCTCATATACGCGGCGGTGCCGAGAATCATGCCGGCGCCGGTGAGAAGCGCAGGCGACGTGATGGTCGGCGCCTGCGAGGGAGGTACGTAGGCCGGGTCTTTAGACCCGGCGTGTCCGGCGGGG
>JBEBGV010000073.1:0-20713 GCA_040081265.1 Vicinamibacterales bacterium | reverse complement strand
GGCCCGGGACGGCCACCGCGACCACCTGGCCCTTGCGCGAGCACGCACGTCCCAGTCGCGAGGACAGCCAGAAGAGCGAATGAAGTAATCCACCGAAAACGAGTCATGTTGAATCCTCCTGTTCCCATTGGACGGAAACACCAGCGACAGAGGCACGTCAGGAGTGTGAAGAAACGGTGACAGTGGCAACGCGGGCCGGATGTTTGCCCTACGATGGGTGCGTGGACAGCCACCAGCCCGTGCTCGTTGTCGAGGACGAAGCCAACATTCGTGACCTCGTCTGCCTGCACCTCGGCGTCGAGGGCTTCACCTGCGTCCAGGCGGCCAACGGACTCGAAGCGCTGGAACTGGCCCAGCATCAGGCGTTCGCGCTCGTCGTCCTGGACCTGATGTTGCCGAAGCTCGACGGGGTCGCGGTCTGCCGTGCCCTGCGGAGAAGCGACCTCAACTCAGCGGTGCCGATCCTGATGCTGACTGCCAGGCGGGAGGAGGCGGACAAGGTGCTGGGACTCGACAGCGGCGCCGACGACTATCTGACCAAACCCTTTGGCGTGCGCGAGCTGACGGCGCGAGTGCGCGCGCTGCTCAGACGACGTGCGCTCGACGATGACGCCGCGCCTGCCCAGCCCCTCATCTACAAACACCTCGACCTGGACCCGGCCCGCCGGCGAGTTCTTGTGGGTGGGCAGGAGGTGACGCTCACCGCGCACGAGTTCAATCTGCTTCAGACGCTGCTGGCCAGACCGGGCATCGTCTTCAGTCGCGATGCGTTGCTCCGTCGCATCTGGCGTGAAGACACCTTCGTCACCGTGCGCAGCGTCGACACACTCGTCAAGCGCGTACGCCGCAAAATCGAAGTAGATCCCTCGCATCCGCAGATCATCCTGACCGTGTGGGGTGCCGGCTACAAGGTGGCCGATGGCTAGAGCTGCCTCGAGCCAAGGGTCGTCAGGACAGACCTGGTATCGCAGCCTGTACTGGCGCGTTGCGCTTGGTTTCGTCGGCTTTCTCGCCGTGCTCCTGGTTGCACAGGGCGCGCTGTTCGTGTGGATGGCGCGCAACACTGGAGGCCTCTTCCCAGCGACGTCAAACGCCCGGCTGGCTGAACTGGTTGCCTCCGACATCCGCGAACGGCTCGAGGAAGACCCCCGGCTAGACGTGGCCGCACATGTGACCACCGAGTACGGTCGCAGTGCTCAACCCTTTGTTGTGGTCTTCACCGATGGCCGTAACATCACCAGCCGCCGCGCGGTCCCGCCCGCTCTCGTGAGAAACGCTCGCGTGGCTCTGGCACGCGCCAACGCCGGACGTCCGCTGCAACGCCTGCGACGTCCCGGTGTCGTCGCCGCAGGTCCATCATTCATGCCGATCGTGATAAACGGGGGAGTCGTCGGACTGGTCGCGGTGCCGGCCGGTTCCCCACCCCTCGCGAACGTGCTGGGAGAGCTCGGGCCAACGATGGCGGTGAGTGGTCTCGTGCTGCTCGCCATTGGTGCGGCCGCGTCGTCTGCACTGGTCTTCGGGCCGGTGAGGAAGCGGCTGGGCGAGCTCGAAGCGGCGGCGCGACGCTTCGGTGCCGGCGATGTGACCGCGAGGGCGCCCGAGCACGGCGCTGACGAAGTTGCGTCGCTGGCTCGGTCGTTCAACCGGATGGCAGCCGACCTTCAGGCTCGGGTGGACGCGCTCGCCGCCGCCGACCGTGCCCGCCGTCAGCTGCTCGCCGATGTCTCACATGAACTGATGACGCCGCTGACCGCGATGCGCGGGTATGTGGAGACACTGGCGATGGCCGAACTGCGGCTGGATGCCTCGATGCGTGAGCGGTATCTGCGCATCGTTGATGAAGAAACGCGACGACTCGAGCGGATCGTGGGCGACCTGCTGGACCTGGCGCGGCTCGAGGGTGGCGGTGCCGCGCTGCGCCGGGATCCCGTTCCCGTCAGTGCTCTTTTTTCCAGAGTCGCCACGCGGTATGAACGGCAGTTCACGGAACGGCGCATTGCCTTCATCCGGCAGATCGGTCCCGACGCCGAGGCGATTACCGGAGACATGGATCGGCTGGAGCAGGTGCTCCAGAACCTGGCGGCCAACGCACTGCGACACCTCCCCGATGGCGGGACGCTGACCATGGCAGCGCAGAGAACGGGGGACACTATCCGCCTGACGGTTCGCGACAATGGTCCGGGTATCGCTCCGGAGCACCTGCCTCTGATCTTCGACCGCTTCTATAAGGCGGACGCCGCCCGCGCATCCGCCGGCAGCGGCCTCGGCCTGTCCATCGTGAAGACCATCGTGGACGCTCACGGGGGGACTATTTCGGCCAGAAACGAGGACGGTGCTGTCTTCGACATCACGTTACCGGTCTGAATCCCTGTAATCCGGATGTCACCGCACGGAACGACGCTTGCACTCCTCGATTCGGTCCTCGCCTGCCGTCTACGGAGGTCGTCGTGACTCCCAATCGTCTGCTCACTGCCTCGCTTCTGGCGGTGGTTTCCCTTTCCTTCTGGCCCGCTGATGCTCAGGCCCAGCGCCGCGCGGTGCGGGTTGCGCGTCCTCCGACGACGGTCATCGTCACGGGCTATCCGCGGTACTACGATCCGTGGTGGCCGTATGGCTGGTATGGGCCGTATTCCTACGGCCAGCGCTACTACTACGACGGAGCGTCCGTGCGACTGCAAGTTGATCCCAGGACCGCCGAGGTGTACGTAGACGGGTACTTCGCCGGTAACGTCGATGACTTCGATGGCGCCTTCCAGCGCCTTCGCGTGGAACCGGGTGAGCATGAAATAGCCGTCTGGGCGGACGGGTATCGAACTCTCCGGCGCCGTCTCTACATCCAGCCGCTCTCGACGGTAACCATCAAGGACGCACTGGAACGCGTCCAGCCCGGGGACGTCCAGGAAACGCGGCCTGCCGCACCCGCAGAGGCAGAGTCGAGACCCGTACCCGGTCCGCCCACACGGCGTCCGGAACGAAACGAGCCTCGGCCGCGCCCCGACACTCGAACACCGGACAGACCGGACTCAGCCCCAGCACCACGAGCAGGAGCTCAGGAGGATTCGAACTTTGGCGTCTTGTCCGTGCGAGTGCAACCGGGCGGGGCGGATGTCCTGATTGACGGGGAACGGTGGGATGGTCCCAACGGAGACGAACGCCTGCTGGTGCAGCTCGCGCCCGGCAACCACCGGCTCGAGGTGCGACGTGAAGGGTTTCAGACCTTCACGCGCACGCTGGAGATCAGGGCTGGCGCCACGGAGACCGTGAACGTCAGCCTTACTAGGCAGTAGGCAGTAGGCAGTAGGCAGTCAGCAGCCCAAAATCGGTAGGGCGTTCTACACCGCCTACTGCCTACCGCATACCATTCAGGCTCTCTCCACGATCATGGCAATGCCCTGACCCACACCGATACACATCGTCGCCAGCCCGTACCGGGCCTGGCGGCGATGAAGCCCGTGCACGAGCGTCGTCAGGATGCGTGAGCCAGATGATCCGAGCGCATGACCCATCGCGATCGCGCCGCCGTAGACGTTGACCTTGGCGGGATCGAGCTGCAGCTCGCGGATGCAGGCAAGCGACTGCGACGCAAATGCTTCATTGAGTTCGAAGAGGTCGATCTGGTCGATCTTCATCCCTGCACGCTCGAGCACCTTGCGGGTCGCCGGAATCGGTCCAAGGCCCATCACCGAGGGATCGAGGCCGACGACCGCAGACGACACCACCCGCGCGAGCGGCTTGCCGACACCGGTCGTGCCGTCGGCCACCAGCAGCAGCGCTGAGGCTCCGTCGTTGATCCCGCTTGAATTACCGGCCGTAACCGACCCATCCGCCGTGAATGCGGGGCGCATGGTCGCGAGCTTCTCAACGGTGACGTCGGGCCGCGGATGTTCGTCGACCTCAACGATGACCGGATTGCCCTTCTTCTGGGGAATCGAAACCGGCACGGTCTCGTCCTTGAAGACACCGTCTCTGATCGCAGCCGAGGCGCGTCTCTGACTCTCAGCCGCAAACGCGTCCTGGTCCTGACGCGAAATGCCGTGCTCCCGGGCGACCTTCTCGGCCGTCATCCCCAGTGAAATCGTCCAGTCCTTGTTCATGCGGGGGTTGATGAAACGCCACCCGAGAGTTGAATCCGAGAACGGCGGGAGGTCGCGATTCCACGGGGTCGCCGACTTGAGCATCACATACGGCGCTCGGGTCATGCTCTCGACGCCGCCAGCAATGAAGGCGCTGCCCTCACCGGCCTTGATCGCCTGAGCAGCGCTCGCCACCGCCTGGAGACCCGAGCCGCACAGGCGGTTGACGGTCTGGCCCGCCACCTCGATTGGGAAGCCCGCCAGGAGGACGGCCATGCGGGCAACGTCGCGATTGTCCTCGCCACCCTGGTTCGTGCATCCCAGAATCACGTCATCGAGGCGCGCCGGGTCAAATCCAGCCCGGTCAACGACACTGCGTAGAACGAGCGCCGCCAGATCGTCTGGCCGCACGTCGGCCAGAGCCCCTCCGGCACGACCCACGGGCGTACGAACAGCGGACACAATCAATGCATCTCTCATAGGCGTTTTATTTTATCTGGTCGGCTGATGGTGTGCTGCGAGCCAGGGGAAGACTTCGCGCTGGGACCTACGGCCGGGGGCAAGGCACTCACCTCACCCCCGGCAAGGCCGCATCTCGAGCGACCAGGAACTGCGTCGATGCTCGGCGCCTTCAGTTACCCCGCCCGGCTCCAGGCGCACCACCCTGGCCGGCGTTCGGGTTCGGCGGGTTGATCACCGCCCCGTCCCAGTGCTCGACCAGCTTGCCATTGCGCACGCGGAACATGTCGAAGGTGAATGCCTCGTAGAACGTGCCCGGGGCAGCGGTCGGATCCTGACGATTGGCCCGGTGCATGATCGTCGTGACGTCACACTCGGTCGCAACGAGCTCGGTCTGGTTGCCCGGCGGCGGCTGGGGACCTGCTGGACCGCCGGCCCTCGGCCCGCCGCCGGGGGCGCCGCCGCCGCGTGCAGCGGGTGGACCACCAAAGCGCGCCTTGAAGTACTCGAAATCGGTCATGCCCGCATCACGCGCTCCCTTGATGAACGCAGGATTGTGCTGCTTGTAGCTGGGATCAGTGATCGACAGACGATCCACGCCCGGAGCGAAGAACTGAAGGGCCACCTTGCGGCCTTCCTCAATCTGGGCGGGGGTCAGGGTACACGGAGACATGGGACCCATGTCGCGGCTCTGGGCGAAGACGGGCGCACTGAGCGCCAGGGACACGACGGTCATCGCAAGCATTCTGTTCATCTGGTTCTTCCTCATCTCGGCCTCGCGATTCTACTGACCGCGGCCGCCTGCCGGGGCCGGGGGATTGATGACAGCCATGTCCCAATGTTCGACCAGCTTGCCGTTCTGCACGCGGAAGGCATCGAAGCTGTAGGCCTCATAGAAGTTCCCCGGGGGCAGCGTCGGATCCTGACGGAACTGCTTCCTGAGGATGAACACCGTGTCGCACTGGGCCACGGCAAATTCATACGGTGCGGCGGCAGGAGGCTGGGGACCCGCAGGAGGCCCTCCGGCGCGGGGCGCCCCGCCAGCTCGGCCGGCCGCCGGGGGACCACCAAACCTTGCCTTGAAGTAGTCGTAGTCGCTCATCCCGGCCTCACGTGCACCTTTGACGAACGCCGGGTTGTGCTGCTTGTAGGTGGGGTCGGCCAACGCGACGCGGTCAGCGTTGGGGGCGAAAAAGGCCAGCGCCACTTTTCTGTTCTCCTCGAGCTGGGCCGGAGTGACCGTGCATCCAGCTGCCGGGAACAGGACCGTCGGGTTGAACGGCTGCTGAGCCGAGGCGGGACTGGCCGTTACCAATGGCAGCGCCAGCGCCAGCCACGAGAGCTTCCTCATGTGTTCTCCTTCGTCTATCGAGTGGAATCAGACCGAAACTGCCTGCTCGAGGGAATACGAGTGACGCCGGCCGAACGTTTAGGGTGTCGAGGGGTGAATCCGAGGGCAGGAGCGCCGGTCTGATGGCCTCGAGACGCTGGACTTGACGCCGGAAAACCAGTTATACAATAGGGTTTGCCGCACGAGGACTTCACCTACTCCCGGGTGCGCATGGAGCGAGCGCGATGAGCAATCAACAGACCTATTTTGGTTCGCTGGAGAACTACCGGAAGGGTGGCGTCGAGATCATCGACGACAACCCGAAGAACTATGCGTTCTCGAACATCTTCGAGGTCGCATCTAAGTCGAAGCCCTACGAGAAAGTCGCGGTGGGCAAGAATCTCAAGTACGTCATCGAAGCGCTTCGTGCGGAGGGGACCTCTCCGTGGTTTGCCGCCGCCCATGACGAGGCCGCCCTCGTGATGGACGGGGAGCTCGAAGTGCATTACGTGAAGCCCGATCAGGCGCCGGTGGCCGAGGGTAAAGAGGGCACGGTCAAGCTGACAAGCGAACCCAGCGGCAAGAAAATGGGCTACGTGAAGGTGAAGCGCGGCCACATGGCTTTGCTGCCGGCCGGAGCCGCCTACCAGTTCAGGAACACCGGCAAGCCCGGAGTGCTCCTGGTGCAGACCATTCTTGGCGAGAACACGGTCGAGAAGTGGGCCGACATCTGCCAGACCAAGTAGAGCCTTGATCTCACTTAGGGAGCGACCATGAGCACAGCTACCGAGTCCAGCACGAAGAACCTGGGGTACAAGACGCACGCCATCGGCGGTTTCCGCTTCGAGCGCGACGAGTACTTCGCCCACATCTACTATCCCGGCGGCCGGCACCTGATGCCGATCGACGCGTTCCTGCGTGCGCTGATGCGCGACGTGGCGTGGGGCTTCTTCTACGGCACAGTGAACTTCGACAACGTCTTCGGCACCGTGAACCACTACGGCACGGTGGAGATGTTCATCGGTCTCTTCAACGAGGCCTACCGGGCGAGCAACCGTCACCACGTCGAGACGTTCGAGTCAAAGGACCTCAAGGCCACCTTCGAGGGAATGCTCGAAGACTGGACCATCGAGGGTTTCGACCCGTTCGCCGCGCCTGATGAGACGGGCAACGTCTTCGGCAAGAAGGTTGGCGGTAACTCGAAGGCCATCAAGCGGCAGCGCCTCGTGGCCAACCGCATGGTCGGCCTTCCGGGCGATCTCACCTTCCGCACCGATCCCCAGAACCGTCAGTTGAACGACATCGCCACCGACAAGCCGGAAATCCACGCGGAGAAGGGCTTTGAGAGCGACGTGCACGCGTTCAACTTCATGGACTATCTCTCCCGTTCGGACGTGACGTGGAACCCGTCAGTGGTTTCGTGCGTGAAGGACAGCCAGTTCTGCGCGACCACCGAGGAGCACATCCTGCCGATCACTCACGGCAACGATCGCGTTGAGTGGTTCATTCAGGCGACCGACGAGATCATCTGGGACGTGGACGACCGCGCCACCGGGCGTCCCCGCGCCAAGGTCGTGATGCGCGCCGGCGACGTGGCAGCGATGCCAGCCGACATCCGTCACCGCGGCTACTCACCCAAGCGCTCGATCCTGATCGTCTGGGAGAACAACGACTCCACGCTGCCCCAGCTCTACGCCTCGGGCAAGGTGCCTCCGTACCCGGTCGAGTTCTAGGTCAGACGAGTCAGACGTAAGCCGGGTCGCTGGACCCGGCTTGTCCGGGCGCCCCGTCACAGGGGCGCCACTTTTTTATAGGCGTCGGTTGAAGACGCAGTCAATTCCCACAAGCCAAACGGTCAAAGCAGATTGAGTACAGCCACTCCAGCCCGCACGGGGCTGCAGATTGAAACCCGCCTCTTCATCGGTGGCGAGTTCGTCGACGCAGCACAAGGCGGCAAGATTCCGGTCACCAATCCCCACGACAACAGTCTCCTGGCGGAGGTGTCTGAAGCGACGTCCACCGACGTCGACCGCGCCGTCGCCGCAGCCCGCAAGGCCTTTCCAGCCTGGAAGAAGATGGCCGCCGCTGATCGCGGCCGCCTGCTGCTCAAGCTGGCCGACGCAGTCGAAGCTGATGCTGACTATCTCGCCCAGCTCGAAGCCCTCGACACGGGCCACCCGATTCGCGACGTACGCAACCTCGACATCCCACGCACCGCGGCCGTATACCGCTACTTCGGCGGCATTGCCGACAAGGTCGAGGGCGTGGTCATTCCGGTCGATGCCGGCTTCCTGAACTACGTGCTCCGTGAGCCCCTCGGCGTGGTCGGCCAGATCGTCCCCTGGAACTTCCCGCTGATGTTCACCAGCTGGAAGATGGGACCGGCGCTCGCCGCCGGCAATACGGTCGTGATGAAGCCCGCCGAGATCACGCCCCTGAGCGCCTTGCGCATCGCCAAACTCATGTCGGACGTCGGCTTCCCCCCCGGCGTGGTCAATATTCTCCCGGGTTACGGGCACACCGCCGGTCAGGCTCTGGCCGAGCACATGGACGTGAACAAGATTGCGTTCACCGGGTCCACTGCCGTCGGCCGGAAGATCGTCCAGGCCTCATCGAGCAACCTGAAACGCGTCCAGCTCGAGCTCGGCGGCAAGGGCGCGAATATCGTGTTCGAGGACGCCTCGCTCGACGCCGCCGTCATGGGCTCGGCCTTCGCCATCTTCCACAACCAGGGACAGGCCTGCATCGCCGGATCGCGCCTCATTCTTCACGAGCGGATTGCTGACGCCTTCCTCGACAAATTCATCGCGCTCGCCAGGTCAATCAAGCAGGGCAATCCCCTCGACCCCACCACCGAGATGGGACCGCTCACCTCGGCCGGTCACCGCGATCGTGTCCTCTCATACGTCGAGGTGGCCAAAGAGCAGGGCGGCACCATCCTGACCGGCGGCCAGGCGCCTGACAACGACGCTCTCCGTGCGGGCTGCTACATCCAGCCTACGGTCGTCGAGGCCAAACCCGAAGACCGCGTCTGCCAGGAAGAAGTCTTCGGCCCGTTTGTGACGGTCACCCGCTTCAAGGACGATGCCGATGCGGAGAGGATTGCGAATTCGACCTCGTACGGGCTCGGTGGAGGGCTGTGGACCAACAGCCTCACCCGCGCGCACCTCTTCGCCAAAGAAATTCGCGCCGGGATGATCTGGATCAACTGCTACAAGCGGTTCAATCCCGCCTCACCATTCGGTGGTGTCGGTGAGTCCGGGTACGGACGCGAGATGGGTTTCTTTGCCATGCACGAGTACACGGAAGCCCACTCGGTCTGGGTGAACGTCAACGCTCAGATCCCGCCTTTTTATCAGCGATAGTCGACCAGGCACGGTCGTCAACGGAGAGGACGGGCGAAGGCCCTTCGCCCGTCTTCTCTGTTAACTTCTCATCTTCCCTGACTCAAACTTCAGAAAGACTTATGCTGGCGCCGTTCAGCGCGAGAACGTCTGTACGGCATACTTGCCCCAGGGAGAACGATTGATGAGACCTGCCCGCCTCTTAGCCGTCGCCATTCTCGTATTCACCGCTGCGCTGGTTGCACAGTGCGCGCGACCGGCCGAGCCTCCAGCATCCACCGCGCCCGTGAGCGCGCTCGCTGAGGCGCTCACGCCGGTGGCCTCGGTCCACGAGATGATGCGGGACATCATCGACCCCGACTCCGACCTCATCTTCGACGCCGTCGGGACCGATGTCACCGACAAAGGTGTCGTGCAGCGGGAGCCCACAACGGACGAGGACTGGGCCCGTGTGAGACAGGGTGCGATGACGATCGCCGAGGCAGCGAACCTCCTGAAGGTGCCCCGCAAGGCCGCCCCGGACGGCTACACGTTCGACCCGGCGCTTCGAGGCCCCAACGCCCCGGAGCTGGCGCCGGACGCCATCGCTGCCAAGATCGAGGCGAACCGCGGTGTCTGGAACGGCATGGCCGACGGGCTGCGCCGTGAAGCCATCAAGATCCTGCAGATCGTTGACGCAAAGGACACCGCAAAGCTGTTCCAGGCCGGCAGCGAACTCGATGCCGTCTGCGAAACGTGCCACCTGGAGTTCTTCTATCCCGGTGACCGCAAGGCCGTCATCGACGAGCGGAACAAGCGCGCGACCGTCCCCGCGCCGAAGTAGCCACGAGTCGCCAGACGCCCGTGACGCGCACGATCGCTCCGCTGGCTCTCTCCCTGTGCCTGGTGGCGTGCGTGCCGGTCCAGACGCGCCAGGCGGCGGCGTTAATGGAATCCACCATCGTTCCGTCGTCCGATGCCATCTTCAACGCCGTGATCTACACCAACGGGCAGCTTGTGGCATCGCCGCAGGTCGACGCGGACTGGGCGAGGCTCAACGACCACGCACAGAACCTGCGGGCAGCGGGCACGACCCTCAAGGCGCTTGCCCCGACGGACGCTCCAGCTGACTGGCTCCATCAGTCCGATGCGATGCGCGATGCGGCCACGGCAGCGATGGCCGCGATTGAAGACAGGAATCTTGACGGGGTGCTCGACGCGGGAAGCCGCCTGTATGACACCTGCACCGCGTGCCATCAGCGATACGTCCCTGAAAACTGAAAAGGGCCGGAGAGCACGCTCCCCGACCCCTTTTCGACTGACGCCGCGAACGCGTCTAGCGACGGCCCGCTGGAATCCCGACCTTGGTCGGCGCCGTTTCTGTCAGGAAGATGCTGGTCAACACTCCAAAGATTGCACCCCCAAGAGCGACGAACATCACGGCGTGCAGGCCACTCGCGTCAATGACCGATCCAGCGATGATCGGAGCGATACCTCCGCCGAAGATCTCGCCTGCGCCGACCACGATGCCGATACTGGCAGCCACCAGACCCGCCGGAGCCGACTCGGTCGCAATCGGACCGGTGATCAGCGCCACATTTCCGAGCGCGAAAAAGCTGGTGAGCGCGAGAACTATCCATAGAGTGGCGACGCTCGCTGAGGGCGTCAGGGTCTGGAAGTAGTAGACCGACAGCGCGGCGCCGATGAAGCTGATCACCGCCATCGTGCGGCGGCCGAACTTGTCCGAGAGCCCAGGCACTCCAAACTGCCCGACGAAGCCGCCAAAACCAAGGCCCGAGGCAACAGTCAGCGCAGGCCCCTGCGCCAAGCCGAGATAGCCCTGCAGATAGGTGGGTAGCACGCCGCCCAGCACAAAGACACACGCCATAGCCCCTGCCAAGGCGAGCATGGAGAGGATGATGTTCTTGTTGAAGACTGCTGACCAGCCGCCGACGGGCTTATCCGCCTCGTGGAGCACCGCTCCGCCCATGGTCTTGCCAGGCTCACGCAGCACCATCACCAGCAACACGCCGATGATCATGCCGGGGATCGCCACCACCCAGAGGACCTCGCGCCAAGATGGCACCACCGTCAACAGGAAACCTGCGATGAGGGGCGCCAGAGCCAGACCGAACAACGCAAATCCGCACTGCTGGACGCCCTGCAGAAAGCCGCGCCGGCTGGGCTCGGCCGCAGCTGCCACCGCCGCGAAACTTGTCGGCGTGTAGGCCCCTTCTGTAATACCCATCAGGACGCGGATGGCAATGAGGCCCATCACTGAGGTTGCCAGGCCGGACAGGAAGGAAGCGATCGAGAACAGGAAGATCGCGGGAATCACAACCTTGCGGTGACCAAACTTGTCACCCAGGCGCCCGGTGACGATGGCGAAGACGCCCCACGCCAGACCGAGATAACCGACGATGCGTTGGCCGTCAGCTTCCGTGATGCCCAGATCCGGCCCGATGTTCGGCAGCAGCGATGCGATGATCCAGCGGTCCAAGCCCACCATGCCGAAGCCGAGGGCGAGCAGCGCCACCGCTTTCCATTCGTAGTCTGTATCCCACTTCTTTGTTGTCGCCATGTCGCGCGTGCCTCTCTCCCTCTGCCCGTGCGCCGGGCTTGCGAACACTATCAGATCGTGAGGATTCCGTTCAATACTAGAACCCATGGATCCCTTCGTCTGCGATCTCCCGGCCTACCGAGTGACCTTTGGCGCCGGCTCCATTGAGCGTCTGCCCGACGAGGTGAAACGCGTCGGCGGCTCCCGAGCGGTCGTCATCTCTATGCCCACCGAGGCCCGGTTCGCCGAAGATGCTTCGCAGCGCCTCGGGACGCTGTCTGCCGGCGTCTACGCCGGGGTGGTCTCCCAGCACGTCCCGGTCGAGATGCTCAGAGACGCCAAAGCCCACGCGGCCAGGGTTGGCGCTGACTGCTACGTCGTCATTGGCGGTGGGTCCACGGTGGGCGTCGGCAAAGGCCTCGCGCTCGAAACGGGGCTCCCGATCGTCGCCGTCCCGACGACGTATGCAGGGTCGGAGATGACGCCGATTTACGGTCTGACCGAGGGAGGGATCAAGAAGACCGGCAAGGACCGCCGGGTGATGCCGAAGTCGGTCATCTACGACGTCAACCTGACCCTCTCGCTGCCAGCACACATCGCGGGACCGTCGGGGATGAACGCGATGGCGCACTGCGTCGAAGCGCTCTACGCAGAGGACGCCAACCCCATCGTCTCACTACTCGCGGAGGAAGGTATCCGTGCCCTCGCACGATCATTGCCAACCGTCGTGAAGGAACCGTCGAATCTGGAGGCGCGCTCGGATGCGCAGTATGGGGCGTGGCTGGGCGGCACGGTGCTGGGCGCCGTCGGCATGAGCATTCACCACAAGCTCTGTCACACGCTCGGTGGCACCTTCAATCTGCCGCATGCCGAGACGCACACGGTCGTGCTCCCCCACGCGACCGCCTATAACCGCGACGCGGCACCGGCGGCGATGCGTCGCATTGCCGCGGCTCTCGGCGCAGCAGACGCCGCCGAAGGCATCTTCGACCTGATTGGACGGATTGGCGCGCCACGGGCGCTCAAGGACATCGGGATGCCGGCCGACGGCCTCGACAAGGCCGCCGACCTGGCTCTGCAGAACCGCTATTACAACCCCAGGCCTCTCGAGCGGGCGGGCATCCGCGAACTGCTCCAGAGAGCCTACGACGGCGCTAAACCGTAGACAGTGGGCAGCGGGCAGTCGGCGGCACCGCCTACCGCCTACTGCCATGTCTCAGACTGTCTTCTCTACCCAGCCGCGGAAGAACTCGAACACCTGCTTGCGGTTGTTCTCGAGCATGGCCATGTGGCCGTTGCCACGGAGGCCCCGCTCCTGCAGGAACACGTGCTCCGCCTGCGCGCCTGACTGCTTGAGGGCCGCCACGATTTCCGGACCGTTTGTGCGACCGGAGTTCTCGGCCGTGAAATAGAGCATCGGAATGCCGCGCAGGTTGAGTGTGCGGGTAGCCGCCGGGGGCCCGCCCGCGCGTCCGCCTGCACCACCTTGACGCCCTGCGGCTCCTGGAGGTGCTTGTGCTACGAGCGGAGCGCCCGCACCTTCGAAGCACACCAGCGCCTTGACGAGGGCCGGCCTGGCGTCGGCCACCATCCAGCCCCATGTGCCCGCCGCCGAGTGCGTCTGCACGATCGCCGGGCCAATCTTGTCGAGCAGTTCGGCGCCATGCGCAGAACCCAGCGAGGGATCCTGAGCGAAGCTGACCGGAAGGCCATTCTGACTCGCCATGAACTGGTCGATCAGCGGGTCGCCAATCTCTCCCGTCCCGGGCCACTGTTTGTTGGCGCCCTTTGCCGAGCGCTGAAACTCCACGAGCAATTGCTCGTATGTGGCCAGCGGCGCGATCGGACCAAGCGCGTCGGGATGGTAGACACCGCGTCCGTGACCGGGCCGATCGATGAGATAGACCTTATAACCAGCCTGCACGTAGTAGTGCGCCCAGCCTGACGCACCGTCGCCATTTCCCATGTAGTGCAGCATCTGTGCGCTGCCACCGTGAACGAGAACAACTGGCGTCTGATGCCGCACCTCGACCGGAGTCAAGTACTGCACGAAGGTCGCGGCCTCGGCAATCTTGCCGTACGGCATGTCCTTCGGCTTCGCGCCCACCCAGAAGTTGCCGAAATCGGCGAGCTTCATGGCGGTGGAGTCTGCGGATCTCACGGCGGGCGCGCGCCGGGCAGCGGCGATCTTCTTCTGCGCTGCTGGGGTGATTGTCTTGTCGAGGAAGTCGAGGATGGGCTGCAGCACCTCACGGTTATTGCGCTCCATCATCATGAAATGGCCGTTGCCTGTGATCCCGATCTTGTTCAGCTCGATGAAGGTCACGTCGCACCCAGCCTGCCGAAGGACCGCGACGGTCGCGTGGTCGTACGGGTAGTGGTACGACGCTGGCGCAGTCGTGAGACCGATCGGGATACCCTGCAGGTTCTTCAGCTTACGCGCTGGCTCCACCTGAATCAGGTACGGGTCACGATTGGGTTCGGTCGGCGTCACCTGCGTGGTCTTGAGCTCCGAGGCGTCGCTGATGGGCGGATCAAAGACCAGCGGGCTCGCGGCCACCCCATAGCGGAGGTTGCCGAAGGGTGGACCCGCAGGTTCGACCGGCAGCAGACCCACGACGAGGTTCGGCCGCGCATTGGCCGAGAGCCACGCGAACGGGCCGCCAGCCGAGTGCGTCATGATCACGGCGGGGCCGATCTTGTCGAGCAGCTCACCAGCGCGCTGCGCCCAGACCCCATGTGTCACACCGAGGTCGGGAACAAATCCCCCACCCTGTCCGGCCGCCACCTGATCGACCGTCGGATCGCCCGCAACACCGGTCGCGCCCGCCCACTGGTTGTGGAGCAAGGCAACAGGGCCATAGGGCTGAGCGGCCTTCTCAGGCGCCGTGAACTGACGCGAGAGGGTCTCGTACGTCCCAGCACGCGCACCGAAAGGCGGCAGCACGTCAGGGTGATAGGGCGAGCGTCCGTGACCCGGTCGATCGACGACGTAGACACGGTAGCCCTGCTGCACCAGCAGATGCGCCCAGCCCGGGCGGCCATCGGCCGTCGTCATCCAGTCCAGCCCCTGGCCCCCGCCACCATGCACCATCACGATCGAAAATGGGTGACGCACCTGGGCAGGGACGAAGTACTCGACGTACATCTGCTCGCCGTTGACGAGCGTGCCCCGGGCGAGCTTGGCCCGCTGGACACCCAGCCAGAAGTAGCTCCATTCGGCCAGATCGAGCGGGGCCATTGCCGAAGCGGTCTTGGTGGCTTCCTGCACCGCCGCCTCCGTCGGGGAGCTGGCTAGTGAGCCGATAGCCGCGGCCGCAGCGCCCGCGATGCCGAGCGAGGTCGCGCGCTTCATGAAATCGCGCCGACCAACCCGGCCGGTTGCGAAGCCCTGGTAGAGTTCGATGATCGCGTCGTGTGACGGTAGGTGAGCCATAGCGCCGGAATTGTACTCCGGCACCGTGGACCCTGCGCCCGGCCTGCCACGATGGGCGGGTCGAACCTCCCTGGACTAGATACGGGGGACGTCCTGGCCGAGCGCGGTGGCCAGGTCAATGGCGTGCTCCTGCTCCTGCCGGAGGATCTCGCGGATTTCCTCGGCCATGGCGAACTCCCGCAGCGCCTCACACTGCGTCACCCGCTCGCGGTAGGCGCGAATGGTGGCCACCTCGTTGTCGAGATCGGCCTTCAGCATGTCTTTGGCCCCTTTGGGCACTTTCACGGGAGCGGGGGCGTTGGTGGGGGTGCCACCGAGGTAGTCGATCTGCTTGGCGATCATCAGCGCGTGACTCAGTTCCTCGCTGGCGTGCACTTCGAGCTCCTTCGCGATCGCCATGTATTCGGCGCCTTTGAGCATCTGCGAATAAATGACATAGGCGATGATCGCCTGATACTCGCGACTGAGATCGTCGTTCAGCGCCGCAATGAGTTTCTCGCGCGCCTTGTCGCCCTTCTGCCCGCCACCTGTTTCAGCCATCTGATGTCCTCCTGAGATGATGAGGTGGTTCACGTCTCATGCCATCGCAGGTGCACCCCCCGGGGTTGGTCCGATGATGCGCCGGAATCCGGATTCGGCAAGATTGACGTTCCCCTTTCCACAGAAACGCCAGCTGACTAGACTTGGGGCGTGCAACTCGCGCGCGCAAAGACGGTCGTCATGGCTCTTGTCCTGACTGCCCTGGTGGCTGCGACCGCCAGCGCGCAGTTCGGGTTCGGACGTGGGCGCCTTTCGCCCAGTCGAGCCGCGACCGCCAACGACTTCGAAGGACAGTGGCACTACTGCCGGGTCATGTATCGCTCCTCCTTCAACGGCAACGGTGGAAGCTGGACCACCGACTACCCCAACGCAGACATCAATTTTTCGATCAGGCTCTCCGAACTGACCCGGACACGGGTCGGCAAGACGCCGGGTGGCGAACCTAAACACCTGCTCGTTCGCCTCACCGGAGAAGAGTTGTTCCAGTGCCCGTTCGTGATTCTGTCGGCTCCGGGCGCGGCCTTGATCGACGGGCAGGAGGCAGAGAAGCTGCGGGAGTACCTGCTCAAGGGCGGAATGCTCTGGACCGACGATTCGTGGGGTTCATACCAGTGGTCTCAGTGGGTGTCGCAGATCAGCCGCGTGTTCCCACCTGATCAGTTTCCCATCGTCGACATCCCGCTCAATCACCCGCTCTTCTCGTCGCAGTTCGAGGTCACTGAGATTCCCCAGATCCCGAACATCGGTTTCTTCCTCCGGTCGGGAGGTCGCACCTCGGAGCAAGGGGCCGACAGCGCAACGCCCGTCGTGAAGGGCATCCTCGACCCCACGGGGCGCATTATGGTGATGAGTACGCACAACACCGATATCGCGGACTCGTGGGAGCGCGAAGGCGACGACGTCAGCTACTTCTACACTTTCGGGCCGCGCGGCTACGCCTTTGGCATCAATACGGCGCTCTACGCGCTGACGCACTAGTTGTTAGTTGTTAGTTGTTGGTGATTGGTTCCGCCACCCTCTCACGATGCGTACCCTGCTGCGAACTGCCCTCGTCCTCTTTGTGATTGCGATAACGATTCAGGCCGTCCCAGTCACACGCGACAACCCGCCCGTGACTGGCACCGTCGATGCTCCGACACCGATTGCGGCCACGCTCCGTCGCGCCTGCTTCGATTGCCATTCGAATGAGACCGTGTGGCCGTGGTACAGCCGGGTGGCGCCAGCGTCGTGGCTGGTCGCCCGTGACGTACACGAGGGTCGCCAGCACCTGAACTTCTCGACATGGACGTCGCTGAACTCGTCGGACCGACGCAAGATCGCCGGCGAAATTGCCGAAGAGGTTGAAAAGGGTGCGATGCCGCCCGGAATCTATACTCCGCTCCATCCCGAGGCCCGCCTGAGTCTTCAGGACATCAGCGCGGTGGTGGCGTGGGCAAAGGCACAGGGGCAGCTGGAGTAATTCGGGTCGCCAGGCCGCCGTACGTCTGACGGATGAACGAGTCGCGCGTAGCGGTTCCCAGCTGCGCATCGAACTCGCGGGTCGGTGCCGCAGCCAGCACCTCCTCGAGCATCCGACCCGCACGCATCATTCTGTCCACGCGCTCGTTGATGGTGGCCCAGATATCACGGGTGGCTCTCATCTCAGCTTTGCCCACCACCGGACCGTGTCCAGGGATAACCCGTGTCCCCGCATCGCCCACGTTCATCAGCCGGTCCACCGCGGAAATCATGCCCGCAAGAGTACCGCCGGCGCTGTAGTCGACCACCGGATAGCGGCCAATCCAGAGCAGGTCACCTGTCTGCAGGATGTTGGAGCCGGGCAGAAAGACATACGAGTCACCATCGGTGTGCGCGAGCGGCACGTGAACGTATTCGATGGTCTCGTTGCCGACCGCAAGCCGTCCGCTCCGCGTGAAGGTATCTGTCGGCAGGCCCTCTGGCGCAAGCGGCTCGAATGTGCGACCAAACGCCTCGTTTGCAAAACGCTGCGACAAGCGCGCCGCGACGTTCTGGTGGGCGACGATGCGCAACCGGCCGGGCGCAGCCTGCCGTCCGAGCAGTTCGTTACTGCCCACATGATCGAAGTGATAGTGACTGTTGATGAGGACCTGCACAGCGCGTCCGTCAATGTCGCCCACAGCACGTGCGAGTTCAGCCGCGCGAGTAGCGAGTCCCCCATCCACCAGCACCAGCCCGTCTACGCCAAGCAGCAGGCCAACGTTCCCGCCATCTCCCGCACAGACAGCGACCGATTCTGTGAGCTTGGTGACGGTGATCGGTGCTGAAGGCGCGGCGACAGGAGAAATCGGCGCCTGCGCGAAACTGCTGGTTGTCAGCCTCAGACCCGAGGCACCCCCGAGGAGTGCAAGAACAAATTCTCGTCGGCCGGTCACGTGCACGGAGCGGATTATACGGGTACGTGCAACGGGCGGACCCTGAGGCCCGCCCGTCGTGTCTTAACCGGCAACCAGTACCCGTCTACGCCTGCGCGGTCTGTCGCGCCGTCGTTGGAAGCTTGGACTCGATCCAGCTCCGGATCACTTCGAAGACCTCCTTGCGGTTGGTTTCGACCATCGCAAAGTGACCGTTGCCGGTGATGCCCTTGTCCTTCAGGTTGATGTGCTCGGCCACCGCTCCTGACGCAACGAGCGCCTGGACGATCGCGGGACCGTTGGTGCGACCAGAGTTCTCAGCCGTCAGGTACATCATCGGTATGCCCTTCAGCTTCGGCATCGGGGCTGCGGCAACACCGTTGGCGCCGACAAGCGGTGCGCCACCGCCTTCAAACGACACCAGGGCCTTGACCATCGCCGGACGCTCATCGGCCACGTGCCAGCCGTACGGACCGCCGGCTGAATGGGTCTGGACGATGGCCGGGCCGATCTTGTCAAGCAGCTGCGCACCACCACGTCGCCAGAGCTTCTGCATCAATTCGGCATTGGCTGGTGCGGCGTTCTGACCGGCCACGAACTGATCCAGGAGCGGGTCACCCACGTCCCCGGACGAGCCGGGCCAGCGCTTGGGCGTACCCTTCGCGGCTCGGATCGTGTCGGCGGCGATACCAGCATGCATCGGGAGGTTACCGAGCTGACCAAGGTTGTCGAGCGATACCGGCGACCGACCATGACCCGGACGATCGACCAGGTACACCTTGTAACCGGCCTGGAGGTAATAGTGAGCCCAGCCCGCATCGCCGTTGAGCCCCATGTAGTGCGTGGATTGTCCACCGCCACCATGCACGAGGACGATCGGCAGCGGCTGCCGCACCACCTCGGGGATGAAGTACTGGACGAAGGTCTGACCGTTGACCACCGTGCCGTAGTCGCGCTTCTCGATCACACCGCCAACCCAGAAGTGGTTGGTGTCGGCAAGGCGAAGTGCCGTGGATTCGGTTCCCCGCTTCTTGATTGCCGGCGCACTCCCCGTGTTGACGTTCTTGTCGAGCCATTCAAGGATGGGCAGAAGCACTTCGCGGTGGTTGGTTTCCACCATCATCATGTGGCTGTTGCCCTGGATCCCCTTCGAGCCCAGGCGGTATTCCTCGGCAATGCGCACGCCCGCCTGCTTGAAAAACGCCGGTCCGCCTGGATTGCCGGGAGAGGCGCCGGAGTTCGGCGCGGTCACGAACAGCACGGCGGTATTGCGAAGGTTCGGAAGCTGACGCGCGGGTTCCTCCTGAAGGAAGTATCCGGCCACATCAGGCTCCGGGTTCGCCACCCACTTGGTCTTGATCTCGGAAGCGTCGGTCACCGGTGGGTTGTAGGTCACCGGGATCGTCGAGATTCCCCAGCGGTTACCACCAGCGAAGCCGGAGCCGGCTCCCTCGATGATCACCGTTGCCTTGACCAGGTTCGGGCGCGCTTCAGCCACGAGAAGGCCGAATGGCCCGCCCGCCGAGTGAGTCATGATGATCGCAGGGCCAATCTTGTCGAGCAGATCAGCACCGGCCTCGCGCCACGTTGCATGGGCGATGGCGGCGCCATTCGGCACGTTCGGTGTCTGGTTGGCTGGAGTGGGCGGACCTGCGGGTCCCCCGGCACGACCACCACCGCCGGCGCCCGCCTGCTGCGGCACCACCACATAACTGCCGCCCTGGGAGGCAATGAACTGCGCGACGTCTTCAGCCGCAGTACCGGGAACGCCGGGCCCCGGCCACTTGTTATGACCCTTGCGGAATTTGCTCGGGTTGTCGGCTGTCGGGTAGATGAAGATCGCCTGCAGTCCCTCCATCGTCCCTGGACGCTGTGGAATGGCACCGAGGAAGTCAGGATGCTGCGGCGAACGCCCGTGTCCAGGTCGATCGACGACGTAGACCTTGTAGCCTTCGGAGACGAGGTACTGATACCAGCCCGGGCGACCATCAGGCGTGCCCATCCAGTCGAGACCCTGACCGCCACCACCGTGCACGAGCACGATCGGGAACGGATGGCGGACGCGTGTCGGCACCATGTACTCGACGTACATCTG
Organism: Vicinamibacterales bacterium; assembly: GCA_040081265.1. Lineage (GTDB taxonomy): Bacteria > Acidobacteriota > Vicinamibacteria > Vicinamibacterales > UBA2999 > JBEBGV01. Next base: position 522 of record JBEBGV010000073.1, on the reverse strand, counting down.
CTGTCCACCGATGTAACTGCCGCGCGCGGTGTCTGCGCGCTTGACGTTGACCCACATGAAGCTCCACTCGGCGACATCGAGTGACAGTGTCTTGGCCGACGAGTTGATGGCTGCCTGCGCGGCCTCGGCTGAGCCGAGGTCCAGGGCGCCCAGCGCCGACGCGGCGGCTCCCGCTGCGCCGAGCGCGGCAGAGCGCTTCATGAAGTCTCGGCGCCCGATGTGGCCGCCAGTAAAGTCCTGATACAGAGAGGTGAGCTGATCGTTCACGGGTGAGGTCTTCTCCGTCATATGCGCTCCGGCTGTTGCAGGGCCGTTGGTGAGTGGGCGCGCCGGGGAACTTCGCCCCAGACGCAGGTATGCGCCCCACAAAGAGCCCCAAGCATCCGGCAAAGAGTGCGGTGTGTCAACCAGCCTCGAAACCTGGTGTCAAAGCTCGTTAGAAATGTCCCCTGGGTTAACTCGATAGAAATGTCCCCTCTGTGATCATCGATCCGCGACCCGCCACAACGGGACATCAGCGCG
>JBEBGV010000072.1:0-20779 GCA_040081265.1 Vicinamibacterales bacterium | reverse complement strand
GGATATGTGCTGCGGACATGTCCTGTTGGCGTCAGCAGTCCCCGACGCGCGATGTCTTCGACAAGCAGGCTGATTGTCAGTTCCAGTTCGCCCAGCTTCTGGACATACCCCCGCTTCAATGTCGTCATCTCGGATGCGCCGCCGAGGTCTGCGACGACGCCCGCGACAAAGTCATCGACGTGGGCCTTCAGTTCAGGCGGCTGCTGCGTCACGAACAGTCCGTGTGTTTTTGCAGCAAGATTCCCCGTCAAGAAGCTGCCGCACTTGTCGCACTGCGTCCGCGTGGATGCGTGCGACGCCCCGCACTTCGCGCACGTCTTCGCGTCGTCCTGCACTGTTGCGTCAGTCACCACAACGGCTCCATCAAGCGTCGGACTTCGGCTTCCTTCCCGCGAACATGACGCAGCCAGCGCAGCACAACAGTCGTCAGCCGCCTTTCGTCGGGCGTATCTGCAAGCACGCGGACCATGCCGCAGACGGACTGGATGGCGACAACATCGAATGTGCGCGCGCGCTCGAGAATGTCTTCCCGCGCGAACCAATGCTGATAGCGGGGGAGGTCATGTTCGACGTGTGACAGCAATTCGTTCACGCGCAGCGCGCATGCATGCGGGACGCTGTCGAACGACGGCTTGACGAATCGACCGACTTTGTCGAACTGCGCTATCTGCCGTCTGTCGCTGTCCACGATGACGCGGACGACGCGGACGTCGTATTCGACGCGTTCAGGGACGTCAGGAAGCTGTTCAGATGACTGCATACAAAGAAGCCAGGGTTCGATTCCCCCTCGGGAAACATCCAAATTCGGACGTGTGCGCGTGCGTAGGGGACGTATCCCGTGTTTCTACAATGACTTATCGTGCTAGCGGGGACGTTCCTGCCGTCCGTTTCCGCATATTCCCGAATTTCCAAGGCGTTTCTGGGCCAACGTCGCGTCCTTACCGACTTACCGACTTACAGCTGCTTTTCAAGTCGCTAGCTTGCGTGTGTGCATCTGTATTCGTGTTGTTCTAACCCCCACGAAAATAGCTGTAAGGCGGTAAGCCAGCGATTTCCGCCTATGTTTGCAGGGGGAATCCCCTTACAGCTGTCCCTGTAAGCCAGCTGTAAGGCTGTAAGTCAGAACGGGGATTCATCGTCCCGAAGCGCAGTTTCATCATCCAAGTCATCAACAGAACAGCCGACGGACACTTCAAATGCACGCTTGAACTCATTCCACGTCGGTAATGTCCAGTAGTCGCGCGTCCCTGAAATCGCGCGGTTGTAATCCCATCTATTTGGCCCATCTGGGAACGTCGTCTTCAGCACTTTGCGCAGTTCCGTCAGTGCGTCAGGCGGAATGTCCTTCCGACCAAGAGACTGCGTGTAGACCTCAAATGCTGATACCCATTCCTTTTTCTCTACGCGACGCACGTCCTTGCTAGCGGCGTCTTTTGCGTTATCCCAATCTGACCTGTGCTCCCGAAGCTGTCGATACAGGAACCACTGCGCGACAGTCCAGCTTTCGCGTTTTGCCGTCTGCTTCACGTCACTATCGGGCGCAATGCGCAGTCGGTCCCAATCAACAGGACGTTTTAGCAATTCGTCCAGCATTGCTGCCCGTCCGCCTCTGTGATTCAGTTCGTCCGTCAGGGCTCCGAAGAACTTCGTGTCGTTCCGATACGTGTCGCGGAAGGGGAAATAGGCTAGTCGTCTGTCATCGGCCGCGGGCTTTATTGGCGTGGCGTGATTTGAGAGAAACATTACGTGCAGCATCGACGGTTCCGTTTCGATTTTGAGTCCCTTCCGATTGATGACGATGTCATCGCCTGTAATCAGGCCCTTCATCGCGTTGTAATCCTTTTGGTCAGTCAAGCCGACTTCGTCCAGCACGAGAAAGCACAATCCGCTCAGGATGTCGTTGAAGTCGCCAAGGACTTGTTTGGTATGGGTCGTTACGCGCGCATGGCGTCCATCGAACGTGTCGGCGATGACTGTCTTGGCAACGAACGTTTTTCCTGTGCCCTGAGGTCCGACGCACACAGGCGACGATTCGCCGTGTCGTCCGGGCTGCTGAAACAACGACGCCATCCAATCCATCCACCACTCGAAGCGTTCCGTGTCTTCCTGACACATCACGTCGAACAGCAGTTTGCGCGTTAGCGACCAGTCTCCGGCTTTCGGCGTGACGCGGAATCCTTGCCACCCGTTCAAGTCGTTGTGACCAATATGGATGCCGCTTCCTGGCGGCGAATAGACAAGACGGTTGTATTGACGTCCGTCTCGATGCTCCAGCCAAAACTTCGCAAGTGGCTTAAATACAGGGGCGCCGTCTTTTTCGCCCGTCTTGACGACCTGTTTGATTGTCTTGCGCTTGAAATCATCAAACGAGCGGAACACAAAATCTGTCCAGCCCTTCTGCGCAACTTCTTCCCCGACGACTGTCTGTGCGCCAAGGCCGATGATGAAATAATGCTTGTTCAGCTCCGCAATCTCCGGGGGGATGACGCGTTCCTTTCCATACCATCGACGAAGAATCGCGATGAACTGTTTCCCGATGTCATCGTGGAACAGCAGTTGTTTGACAGTTGCTGCCCCAGACGTCTTTACGCCCTTTTCAAGCTTTCTGCTTGTGCTCGCAATCGCGTTGGCAGCGTCGCGAACGCCCCCGGCGTCACTTCCGCCCAGTCTGCATCCCCATTCCAGAATGTTGCGGGCGTCATCAGTTGGAATACGCAACGTTCGGAGAAGGACGCCCGCAATCGCTAAGCGCAGTTCGTGACGTCCCCCAACAGGCCAGACTTCTCCTATCAAACGCGCCGTGCTGTAGTAACGTGCTTTCGTCTCAAGTGCAACGCGCGCGACGTCGTCGGGATGGATAAGGACGTCCCATCTAGTCCGCTCCCCGTTTGGATGCACGGACGGCGGCGCCATGTCCTGATGTGCGACGCGAAGTTCAAACACTACTTTGTTCTTGAACCCTTTCAATACAGTCGGCGTCGTCTTGTCTGGGCAGTGATATAGGCGCTTTGCTCCTGGCTTAGACGCGCGTCCATAAATTGCACCCGTCGGCGGCATGAATGCGTTTCGGCATTCCACGACCAGCGCGGCGTTGTGATGCGGCGTGAAGTCGTCGTCAGCAACGACGAGACCGTTGACGGACTTGATGCCGATGTTGTCGTGGGGAGCGAAGTCGTTGGCCCTGAAGACAACGTTGCGCCAATCGGGCTTTACGCATTCCTTCCCGCGCGGCAGGAGTGGGACAACAGACCAGTGCATCTGGTCGATGTAACACGCGGCAGCGTCTTGCACTGTCGCGAAGTGCGGAGGGACGCCGTTCATTGCTTGGTCCCCTTCGCAGCACGCACAAGTCCGCGCTGTCGTGCGTCTTCCACAACCCACGCATCCGCAGCGTCTAGTGTCGGGAACGTATGGGACTCGATGATGGATTGCCCGTTCAGGTCCTTGAACGCATAGTCGCTGCCGTGCTGTGTCTGATAGAACAGATACAGCCTTCCAGCGCCGCGGCATGAACGCGACGTCGGCGGCAGGAACGCGCGCGCCATCGCGACGTATTCGTCGTCACTGCAACAAATGACCGTGATGCATGACTGCGATGTTGCATCAGTCACGCACGGCCCCAATCGCCGTGTTGTCTTCTTGAGTCGTCGTGCGTTCGAAGACAACGCGCCCATGCGCAATGTCGTCGGCGCTGACGCCCAACGCGTTGGCGATGCGTTCTAGTTCGTGCGCACTAGGACTCAAGCGTCCGCGTTCAATCAGGCTGACGACTGTTTGGCGCAAACCGCTTTTGCGCGCGAGTGCTGTTTGCCCGATGTTCCGTTCGTGACGGAAGTAGGCGATGACGTGCATAGTGCAGTCCCTTCCGAAATGGACGCTGCTGCCGCGCAGACAAGCGTGCTATTTCAACGAGAACTAGTTGTGACAACTAGTTCTTTGGGTTTGCACCATGCAGGACGCCAGTTCTATTTCTGGACGGTCGTCGTGGGCGGGATTTCAGAGCAGCAATTCCCGAAACTGCGGGACTAATTTGGGGGACGCAGTGTGCTTTGTCAAGCGGAAACTGCCCGCGCGTTCACAAAAAAAGTTTCCCGTCAGGACGATAAGCGAGGACTCGTTTAACGGACGCTGACGACTGTGATTGTCCCCCAATCCCGATGTTCACGGACGCTCACGAACGTCGTCCCACGGACATCCTATCCAGCGTCCGAATCCCTATTTCCCCCGCTGGACGCGCGTCAGGGACGTTCGCGGGGGATGTTCCGACAGTCCGTTCCTGACGACAGCTGCTGACGACTGACACGACGTCACGACTGCGCTGCACACGGATGTTGGCGTCAACTGCACTGCGACGCCTCCCAAGCAGCGCGCCAACAGTGCGTGACGCTTTGCTCACACGGGCACGTCAATTACACTTCCCAGTCGATGCCTCGTCCGTCAAGCCTGATTGATACACGCGTTGTCTACTGCGGCGACAATCTCGACCAGCTGCAAAAGCTGCCTGACGCATGCGTAGACTTGGTCTACATCGACCCGCCGTTCAACTCCAACCGCAACTATGAGACGTTCTGGGGCGAAACGAAGGAAAAGCGCGCGTTCGAAGACCGGCACGCTAGCACGCAGGCCTACATCGAATTCATGCGCTCACGCTGCGTAGAGTTAGCGCGCGTGCTGAAGAAGACAGGCAGCTTCTACTATCACTGCGATTGGCATGCATCGCACTACGTGAAAGTGATGCTGGACCAGATTTTCGGCGAAAACCAGTTTCAGAATGAAATCGTGTGGAAGCGTTCATCAGCGCATAGCGACTCCAAACGGTATGGCGCGAATCACGACACGCTCTTTTTCTACGCGCGTGGGGATTCATGGACGTGGAACAAGTTGTTTACGCCCTACAACGCCGATTATGTCGCGCAGAACTATCGCTATAAGGACTCCGACGGACGCCCGTTTCGCGTGTCAGATATGACAGCAAACAAACCTGGCGGGGACGTGTCTTATGAATGGGCTGCGCCTGATGGACGCAAAGTTAAGCCCTACAAAGGTCGATACTGGGCGTATTCTCGGGAAAACATGCAGCAGATGCATGACGCGGGACAGATTTACTACCGCACGACTGGGATGCCGATGCTAAGCATTACCTCGACGAGATGCCCGGCGTTCCCATTCAGACATTCTGGGACGACATCAGCCCTGTCATATCTGGCAGCGATGAACGACTTGGGTATCCCACGCAAAAGCCGCTCGCATTGTTGGAACGCATCATCAAGAGCAGCAGCAATGAGAATGACATCGTTCTTGACGCCTTTTGCGGTTGTGGCACTGCGCTCGTTGCTGCCCAGCACCTGAAGCGTCAATGGATTGGAATCGACGTGTCGCCTACAGCATGTCGGGTAATGGCGAAGCGTTTGAAGGATGACTGCAAACTTCCCGAGGACGAGAAGCTGTGGAAGATTGGGCGCGGATTTGTCGTGCGCGACTTGCCTTGGTCGGAAGAACAGCTGCGCAAGATTCCCCCGTTCGAGTTTGAGAACTGGGCCGTCATCGCACTTGGCGGCGTTCCGAACAAGACACAAGTTGGCGACATGGGCATCGACGGACGCATCTATCCTGTATCAGCGGCGCCGCAGACCAGCGCGAAGGATGCGGGTCATCTTGACTTCATGGACGTCTGGTATCCAGTGCAGGTGAAGCAAAAAGACAAAGTCGGACGTCCGGACATCGACGCATTCGAAGCGATGATGACGCGCAGCGAACGTCAGAAGGGCTTCTTTGTGTCGTTTGATTACGGCGACGGAGCGTTGGCCGAAATCGACAGATTCTTTCGCCAGACGCACAGAGTCATCATTCCGTTGACTGTGCGTGAAATTCTCGATGAGCAGATAGCACGCAAGTTGGCTTGACGTTCTATGCCTGCGCACGACGACTGCATCTTGTGGACACTTGTCGGAATGGGCGGCGACCGGCTTGTGTGCTACGCAATCATCGGGGACGAAGGTCTCGCGCTGACCGTTGAACTCGCGGGGGATATCGTCGTCGCGGAGATGATGAAGGACATGGATGCCGCTATCGCGCGTGCGCAGGAACTGCGCGATTCGGTCACGACGACGTGGGCTGGATTCCGCGACGGGTAGACTACAGGTCCATCAGCTGCGCTGAGTAGGGCACATACAGCGGATGTCGCGGATGTCCGTCTTTGCTTTTGGCGAAACAGCGCATCGTCCCCCGATGCGCGTCAACGACGTTGCGGACGTGTGCGGCACGCGGACGCGCCAGCGCGTGTGCGCCCCATCCAGCAACGACGACGTCAACACCTGGCTGTCCGCACGCTGTTGCGATGTGCGCATCGTTGTCCGGACCGACAGGGTCATCAGCGTGACGCAGTTCGCGCGGGTCTGTCGCGCGATACGCGAACAGATTCACGATGACAATGCCACTGTATCCGTGTTGCTTCGCGAAGCCGACGCATCTGCGCAGCGTGGGGTCATCGCTGTTTGCGTCTGCTGTTGACGGATTCAGCAGCACCCACAGCATCGTGCGCGCGCTGTCGTCCCAGCGGCGCCACAACTTGTAGCGATAACGCCCATCGGCGCTGATGACTGCGCCGCGTTCCCTGTCCATTCTGTCCGTAATCGACGCCAGGACGTCGAAACGTCTACGCGAACAAAAGGCGAACATGCTACGCTTCCGGAATGGCCTTGCGGACTTGCACAGTCACTGTTCAAGACCCTTCGGGCATTCAACATAGCGTCACAGTCGCAGGGGAGTCGTTGTTTGAAGCCGCTGCGATGGGCCTGCAGATGCTGACGCAGGATAACTGGGTCGGACCGATTGCTGGCGGAACGCGCGTCGAAGTCCAGGTCCGTGAGGCAGTTACGTCGCACACAGTCACGTATACGCAGATTGAACGCTGGCTGAATGGCGCGACAAGCAGTCCGAACGACAAAGTGAAAAAAGAGAATTTGCGTCGTCTGCTGCGTCGCTAGCCTGCGAAGGCTAGATGTCGCCAAGTTCTCGTCATCCGCGCCCGTGTTTTTCTTTTTGTTAGTGACCTCCCCTGTCACGCGCTGTTGATACTCTCCCCGACACGGCCAACTCGACAGCAACAGCACACACGTTTTGCGGAGGTTGTAATGGCGAAGTTTCGGATTAGCTTGAAGTTGCAGGGACTTGAACTTGAAGTCGAAGGGACGCGCGACGACCTTCCGATGCTGAAGGAAGCCCTGTCGCAACAGTTTGTCGGCATGTTGACGCCCGCAACGGACTTGGCTGGCGGCGACACTGTCCCGCAGCTGAAGACACTGAACGGGTCAACAACGGACGCCGCAAATGTCGCAGCCTCAAAGAAGCGTCGTTCCCCGCGTGCCGGCAAAACAACTAAAGATGGCGCAGTCCCCGATGACGAATTGATTTGGGTCCACGACCCCGCGAAGTGGGGCACGCCGCTGCAAAGCTGGACGACGCAGCAGAAAGCACTGTGGACGTTGTATGTCGCGCAGCGGGAAAGGAGCGCTCAAGACATGACAGCGAGCCAGATAACAACGTCGTTCAACAAGAGGTTCCGGCAGACTGGACAAATCAGGCACGGCAACGTTGCGCGTGACCTCGGAAAAGCGAAATCAAGTCGCGGCACTGACCCCGCGCTGGTCTCAGAAGACACGACGAAGAATCCTTCGCGTTGGTTTCTTGTGGATGCGGGCACGAAGTTCGCTGAAACACTAGTCGCGAAAACGCTCAATCCCACGAACGACACGAAATAGTCGCGCGTCATGGGCTTGATTGAAAAGCGCACGCTGCTGTCGCAGCTCGCGCCGCCGTTGCATGCGTTCTTAACGACACAGCTCATCGACGAGTTCGTGTCGCTTGAACGCCGATTCATTCAACGCGACTGGGGTCCCGCAGAACTGGATGGCGGACAGTTCTGCGAAGTGCTTGCGCGCATTCTGTATCATCAGGATTCGGGCAACATCAATCTCACGAAGGACATGTCCGAATGTGCGGACTACGTTGAAAACAACAACGTCCCGCATGGAATTCAGCCTCGCAGCATTGCGTTGCATCTTGTGAAGGTCATTCGCACTGTTTACAAGTTTCGCAGTCAGCGCGGCGGCATCCACATTTCGCCAACGTATGCGCCGAATCACATGGACGCGCGTTTCATCATTGAGGGTGTCCGCTGGGCGATGAACGAAACGCTGCGCGTCTTCTGGAACGGCGACCGTGAAACAGTCGCGCGCGCAATTCGTGAACTGCTGCAATTTGATGTGCCTTGCGTGGGCCTGTTTGAAGACGTCATCCTTGTGCAGCGGACAGACCTGTCGTCTAACGACGAACTGCTTGTATTGCTGCACTATGCGGGCGAGGTCGGGTTTACGACTGATGAGCTTGTCACGCATTCAGGATTTTCGAAACGCAGCGTCGAACGCTCCGTCGCAACGCTTGTCGCTGCCGACTGTCGGCAGATTGTGCGCGTTGCAGGCGGTCGCTATCGCTTGACGGACCTTGGTTCGCGTTACATCCGCGAACACCTTGCAGACAAGTTACTTTTGCAGTGACGTCGTGACAGCGATGAACAAGGACCAACTTCGCAAGAACCAGCACAAGACAGCCAAACTCCATCCTGAAGCCCGCGGGATGAAGGGGGAAGTGTTGGAAGACGACTGGACATTTGTCGTCCACGACAACGACACTGTCACGCTTACGAACACGCGGACGCAACAAACGTTGCGACTGGGATGCGACAACCTTGAGGGATGGGACAGCGACGCTGCGCGTGGCGACACGTTCGGCTTTTTGAAACATCACATGAGCATCGGGACGGATGCGTCGGGACAACTGTTCGCGAAACCGACATCGTTGCGCCCAATTCAAGAGGCGCCGCCGCGCTTCAATCCGCTTCTTGTGCGCGCCGACGACGTCGAGTGGCAGCTGATATGGGATGCACGCGACGCGCAGTTGCATCGAATTCCTGAAACGAACCCACGGCAACTCTACGAACATTTCACTGCCGTGTGCGCCGCGCTTCGCGAAATCACGGGCAGGGAACCGCAGTTCGATAGCCCGAACGACATTCGACACGAACTTGTCTACGGACTAACGGACGACCATCGGGCGCGATTTCAGCTGCTTGGCGGCATGAACGGCGCCGAAGGGACGGGCGTTCTTGTTCTGCGGCGAAAGTCCGCCGCAGGCGTCCGCTTGCAGGACGCAGATGCAGAGAATCAAGAACGCGCTGATAAGGCCGAACTGATGCAGCGACTATCTGCGTGTCATGCGGCGGGCGTCGATAACGTGTTGAATCGTTACGTCAACACGTCAGCCGACCAAGACGCGCTGGACGCAGACCGTCAACAGTGGAAAGCGGGCGCGTTACAAGCGATGCGCGATGCGGGATGCACAGCATCCGACATCGCGCGCGTGGACAAGCTTGGAACGTATCAGGGACAGCATCTACGTCCGCTGTTTGGTCCAGGGGCCCTGATACTGTCTGCGTCCGAACAGCTGCACCTGGCGGCGCGCAATAAGAAGCATCGCGACAACATGGCGGAACGCCTAAATCGACTGATGACAGCGTTGCAGAATCTTGAGCGTGTATGATTACTTCGGGTCCGCTACGCAGCGCGCGGAAGCCAAATCAACTGTGAGATTGCGTGTGGGGACGCCATACCAGCGGTAACCCCGAAGAAGCACGGTGAACGATGCCCTGCGGCAGGTCTACGACCTGGCTTCGGCGACTGACAGTGTGAGCGCGGTGGGGCCGAACCGGTTGAGCCCGGCCCGGCCCTGTCAAGCGCGGATTATGCCTCGACGAGAATCACCAGCGTCTCGGGGACGACGCCATCATGCGCCATCGCCTCGGCAGCCGCCGGGGTCTGCATGAGGGCGTTCAACGCATCCATATCCGGCACATCCATCAGCACAGCCACCCGCTTCGGGTTCTGCGGATCCACGAACGTCCGGATGTTGGTGACGCCAAGCGAGCCAAACACTTCTTTCCGCTTCGGCGAGCGCAGCCAATGGTCCTTACCCTTTGTGATGTCGTGATATCCAATGATCGTCGGCATGTTGTCTCCTGCGTGAGTCTGCCCGGCATGCTACCACCATGATGTGTCGGATATCCGCGGCGCCGCGTCCCATATCCCGCCCGTCTGTCGCTTCGGATTTATGTCTCGCGCCATACGATAACGACTCGTTATGGCCGACCTGCGTTTCGTCCGCTATCTGACCCGCGCCCGTCGGTAACGGCGCGTCCGCTCCGCTATCCGCGTCGCACGCGTCCACATCGACGCTGTCTGTCTCCGTAACGACACTGCGCGACCGACAGATGGTCCGTTTCCACCCATATCAGCACGGCACCCAGCACATCCGCGCCGTCGGGCTTGGTAGAAGCGCGGCGCACCCGACAGATCGTCCGTCTGGCGCCGTATCAGCGCGGCACGGCGCTCAGACTGCCCGTACGCGCCGGCACCGACACCGCACCAGCGCCAGAAGCTGCGGCGCGCCCGGCATCGGCGCTGCCGCACGCAGAAACGCGGCTGCCAACGGGACGTTGGGGGTGGCGTAAGGGCTGTCGGGTCAGCGCGGCACGAGGCGCGTCAGCTCGCTGAACCAGTTGACCATCACAGTGAGGGCCGGCTGCGAAGGCCCAGGCACCTTGATCATCACGAAGCGCCGGCCATCGGGGCTGATGTCATAGGTCTGTGACGAGCCCGACGACCCACCGCCGGTGAAGCCCGTTCCCTCGAAGAGCTTTACGGCCTTGCCAGGTGCGAGCGACGGGCCTTCGGTCGTGACCGGCACGGCGAATACGGCTCCCGTGAAGTCGCGATAGAACAACTCGCGCCCATCGGGAGACCACACCGGTTGCCGGCCGCCGGTGCTCGAGATCGTCCAGCGCTGGCGAGCCGCATCCGGATAGGGACGAACGTAGATCTCGTACTGCCCGGTCTCGTTCGAGTCGAAAGCCAGCCACCGGCCGTTGGGCGAGATGTCGGCCGAGAGTTCCGACGCCGGGCCGGTCACGACCGGTCGCACCTGCCGCGGCAGTCCCATGGTCATCACCGTGATGTTTCGCGCCTCGCCCGGTGAATCCACCGAGAGAAGCAGCCCGTCAGGCGCAAACGTAATCGGCAGCGCCACGCTCGAACCATCCGTCAGGGCCTGGGCCGTGCCCGTGCCGTTTGCCGCCTGCCAGAACACGCTGCTCACGCCTCCACGGCGTCCGCTGCCGAACGCAATGCGTTGGCTGTCGAGACTCCACGCGATCGACGGGTTGTCGGCCGGATCGTTTGTGAGGACTTCGAGTGTCTGCCGTGCCAGGTTCCAAATCCACACGTCGCGGTCAACGCGTGGTGTATTGATGAGGACCAGGCCGAGGCGCGTGCCATCGGGTGAGAACTCCGGATAGATGTAGGACCGCAGCGGCGCGCCAACCGGAGTCTGCTGTCCCTGCCGGTCCACCCACATCAGCTCATAGGCACCGGCCTGCACGACGCCGTGCAGCGTGATCAGCGAGCCGTCATCGGAGACAGCAAAGTCGCTGGTGCCTCGTTCGTCGGTAATCGCGACGCCCGTGCCCGAGACCTCGAGGCGCGAGGCATCGAACTTGACCGCGTGCAGCCGCCCGCTGGAGAGGTACAACAGATGCCCGGTTGGGACGTAGCGCGCGCCGCTCGCGGCGCGAATCAGCGTCTTGCGGGCGCCGGTTCGCAGGTTGACTGCGTCAACTCGTGCATCCGGTGAGTCCGCCGCCAGGGTTAACGGAACCTCGCTTGCCCGCGTCGGCACCACGGTCACCAGTACGGTCTCGCCGCCAGGGAGCGGCTCGGGGAATGCTGCCTGTTCATTCGGGCCGAGCGTGGCGAGCGGCAGCGGCACCGGCGTGCCCCCGTCCTCATCGACACGGAAGAGGCCCGCGGCGCTGGTGAACAGGATGCCGTCCGGTGTCCATCGCCCAACCGCGCCAGGCATGGTGGTCGCGACCCTCGTGGCCGTGCCACCGATGGCGCGCACCTTCTTCAGCCCGTCGTTCACGCCGTAGAACACCCACTCGCCATCGGGAGAGAAGAATGGATGTTGCGATCCCTCGTCTGCCGGAAGGGTGACGTCGGGGCGTCCGTCACGCGATCGCACGAGCAGCCCGCCTCGTGTCCGGAAGAGATATCGGGACCCATCGGCCGACATCGCCACGTTGCCCCAGAAGTCGGCCTGGAACGGCTGCGACGAGGGAGTTGCGACGGGAAAGCGCGTCGTCACCGGGGGCGCCGGTGGTGAGACCCTGGACGTCCACACCACCAGGCCGGTGAGCACGACGAGTCCCGCGACGGTCGTTGCGCTCCACGTGGTCCGCGTCTCCGGGATCGACTGTCGCACCGCGGGTCTGTGCTCGCTCGCGCGCGCCTCGAGCAGATCGGCCCGGGCATCGCCAATGTCGCGCAACCTGTCTTTGGGTTGTCGCTCGAGACAGCGGCGCACGATTCGGCGCACCGCATCGGGTGTCGGCGAGGGCAGTGCCTCGAGGGCCGGATCTCCTGCTGGCAGACGTCCCGAGAGCATCTGGTAAAGCACGCAGCCGAAGGCCCAGATGTCGGAACGCTTGTCGATCGGCCGCCCGGCCGCCTGTTCGGGGCTCATATACGCAGCCGTGCCGAGCACCATGCCCGCCTGCGTCTCCTCGGGCAGCGCTGAACTGTCCGAAGAGGGATCACGGTCGGGCTCGTCGCCATCACTGACGATGCGCGCCAGGCCGAAGTCGAGCACCTTGACGACGCCGTCGGGCGTGATGGCGATGTTGGCCGGCTTGAGGTCGCGATGGATGACGCCGCGCTCGTGTGCGGCGTCGAGCGCGGCAGCGATTTGCTCCGCGATAGAGAGCGCCCGATCGAGCGGAAGGCCACGTCCGTCGTTGCGCTTCAGGATCGCGTCGAGCGTGTCGCCTTCCACAAGCTCCATCGCGATCGCCTGCACGTCGCTGGAGTCTTCAAGGCCGTAGACGGTGGCGATATTCGGGTGCTTCAGGGCAGCCAGGGCGCGTGCCTCCCGCTCGAACCTGAGGAGCCGGCCGGGATCGTGCGCGGCAAGTGGCGGCAGCACCTTGAGCGCCGCGCTGCGGCCAAGTCGGGTGTCGTGCGCGCGAAACACCACGCCCATGCCGCCGGCGCCCAGCCACGCGTCTACCTGATACGACCCAATGCGACGACCAATCAGCGACGATGCGTCGGCCATCCTGGCGAGCCGTGTCGGGCCGTCGTCGCCCTTAGTGAGGGGACTTGGTGCGTCGGCGTGAGACAGGAGCGATTCGACCTCGGCGCGCAGGTCAGCATCCCCGCCGCAGGCCTGCGTCAGGTGCGCCGCCCGCTCCGAACCTGAGAGGGCCTGTGCTGAGTGATAGACTCGCTCGACCTCGAGCCAGCGCTCAGGGGTCATGGGAAACCGTCAATGGTTGGTGATTCTAGCGCGCCCTCACAGATCACGCACCTCCTGCGGGCGTGGACCGAAGGAGACGCGCGGGCCCTCGAGGCCCTGACGCCGCTGGTCCAGCGCGAACTGCATCGCCTCGCCGTGCACTACATGGCGGGGGAGCGACAAGGCCACGTGTTGCAGCCGACGGCGCTGGTCAACGAAGCCTATGTCCGCCTGGTCGCGTGGACCGACGCCAACTGGCAGAACCGCGCGCACTTCTTCGCGATGGCCGCCTGCATCATGCGCGGAGTGCTGGTGGATCACGCTCGCAAACGAGGCCGACTCCGCCGCGGCGGCGGCAATGTCCAGGTCTCGCTCTCACATGCCGAGGACGTGCCGGTCGTCGGACGTGCGCCCGATCTCGTGGCCTTGGACGATGCCCTCGAGGCGTTTGCCACGTTCGACCCGCGCAAGGCTCGCGTCGTCGAGCTGCGGTTCTTTGGCGGCCTGAGCCTCGAGGAGATCGCGCACGTCCTCGACGTGTCCGTGGGCACGGTGCGACGAGACTGGGGCCTCGCGCGCGCCTGGCTATCCCGCGAGCTCGCACGTCAGCCGGTCTGACGTGCGGCTGGCGGACGCTACCGAGCGGTCACTGGCCGGGTGGCGACCCAGAGGTCCTGCTGGCCCTCGCGCGTCGTGCCGAAGTAGAGCTGCGTGCCGTCGGCCGACAGGAACGGCCGCGTTTCAGCGCCGTCGCTGTTGACAGCTTCCACCGGCACCGGCTGCCGCCATTCCTGCGCGGGTGTGTTGCGCGTCGCCGACCAGACGTCGAGGCTGCGTGAGCCGGGACGGTCGGAGTCGAAGAAGATCTCGAGACCGTCCCTGCGCACGTTTGGCCGAACGTCGTTGGACGCCGTGTTGACATTCGGCACGAGCAGCACCGCACCGAAGGAACGATCCCGACGCAGCGTGGTGTAGTAGATGTCGGCGTCGGTGTCTGGCGCAGCGGTTGAGAAGCCGCCCGCGCGCGTACTGGAGAAATACAACTCCACCGTTCCATCGTCGTAGTCGACCAGGAAAGGGCTGGCTTCGTCGCCGGCGCTGTTCACGGTGCACGGCAGGTGAACAGGTTCGGTCCAGCCGAGGCCGAAATACTCGCTGGTAATGTAGATGTCACCGGCGCCGCAGCCGCCGGCCTTGTTGCTGACGAAGAGGAGCGACTGCCCGTCGCTGAGCGGGGTCGGGCAGAACTCGTTGGAGTCGGGCTTGTTGATGGCCACCGGGAGCTTTTCGGGTGCGCCCCAGGGTTGCGCGGCCGACTCGCGGCGGGTGCGCCAGACGTCCAGCGTCCCGTCACGGTTGGAGGCCAGGAACATCGACAAGCCGTCGCGTGAGATCGCGGGACAGCCCTCGTTGGCCGGCGTGTTGAGTGCCGCATTCGCGCCGGGCGCCAGCGCGGCTACGTTGCGCACCACCCGCCAGTTATCGAACTCGACCGCCCAGACTCCGGCCGCACACACAATCACCGCCGCCACGGCCATCACGCCGGCAGCGGCCCTTTTCGAGACCAGTCTCATGAAACCCCTCCTGTGTAAGGAAAGGCGTCAAATGGAGGCGGAAGTGCTAACCGACGCCGTTGTAATGACTGGTCAACGAGCAGACCGGTGAGGTAGAGTCCAGCCGCCGGAGGAGATCAGCATGGCCAAGCCAGGACGCAACGACCTCTGCCACTGCGGCAGCGGGAAGAAATACAAGAAGTGCCACGAGTCGAAGGAGACCGGCAAGGCGCGCGGCCGGGTGCTGGTCATGATCGTGGGTGCAGCCATGGTGGCCGCCGTGGCCGCTGCTGTGGTGACCTTCACAGGAGAGGGCGCCTCGAGCGGCACCCGTGTCTGGGACCCGGCCCACGGTCACTATCACGACGCTAACGGCGTCGAGGTACCGTAGGGGCCTTTACGGCCCCCCAGGCGCCCCGTGAAGGGGCGCCCTACATCAACGCAGGTGACCGCTGGGACTACGCAGCCGGCGTGCTGCGCATCCCTGTCACAGGGACCTGCAGATCAGGCATGGGCTTTCCCACAAACATCAGTCGCAGGGGCTTGGCCATCAGGCGCGCCCACTGCGCCGAGCGGTTCACGCGCGCGCTGTCGGTGGCGATGCCGGTGTTGGCGTACATCTGCCGGTAGAGCTTCGAGATCATGACGAACATCACGCGCGCCTTGATCGACTTCACGGCGCCCTGTGACCGCTTCCAGATACTCGGGAAGGAATAGAAGCTGTCCCACACATCCTGGGTCCGCTTCCGGATCTGATCGGGCCCCATCGCCGGATGTTCCATGTAGACCTTGGGACGAATCGCCTGCGGGATCAACCAGTGACGCGAGACGGGAATGCCGCCCACGCGCGGGGGTTCCTCGCCAAGTGACTTTTCCCAGTCGGCAAAGTCCAGGGTGCCGGGAAACGGCGTCAGCATCACGAACTGCGCGAACGTCAGGCCGGCGCGCTCGGCCACCGAGAGCGTGGCGTCAAACGTGCTGTCGCGATCGCTCGGCAACCCGAAGATGAACGACCCGAGCACGTGCACGCCGTGCTTGCGGAACTGCTGCAGCTTTTCGACCAGCGCATCGCCGCTCGCGTTGAAGCCCTTGTAGACGTCCTTCAGGCCTTCGGGTGTGACCGCCTCGACACCAACGAGGGCACCCTTGATGTTGGCGCGGCGCATGGCGTCGAGGAATTCAGGATCCTCAGCCGCTTCCATCGTGATCTGGGTGAAGAACACGGTATCGGACGGGAGCTTGGCAAGGCCTTCCATCAGCTCGAACCGCTCGGCGCGGATCTCCTGCAGTTCGTGCAGACGCGACTTGTCGGCGCGGCGATCGGCCATGCGCAAGTCCTCGAGCGGGACGGGATAGAAATTATCGTCGGCCAGCGCGATGAAACGGAAGCCTCGGCGCCGAAGCTGGACGATTTCCTCGAGCACGCGCTCGACGTGGCGTGTGCGCGGCTGCTGACCATCGGTTCGCCACACCGAGCAGAACGAACAATGCTTGGGGCAGCCACGAACGGTCTGCACCGACGCCCACATGTAACGGCCCTCGGGGAGCAGATCCCACCGACCGGGGAGGAAGGTGTCCCCGTCCACGCGTCCGCCGTCATAGTGCGGCTGCGGTTTGCCGGCCGCGCAGTCGCGCAGGGCCATCGGCCACGCCAGTTCACCGTCGCCGGTGACCACCGCGTGTGCAGCACCGAGATCGCGCGCCTCATCAGGATAGAGCGTCGCGTGAATGCCGCCGTAGACGACATAGGCACCCGCTGCCCGCGCGGCGTTGCCGAGCTCGTAGCCACGCAGGGCGTTGCCCGTGTGGACACCGATGCCGACCACATCTCCGGCTTTGATCACCGAGGGGTCGAAAAATTCCAGGGTTTCGTCAACCAGCTTCGGCTCACCATACGAGGCCGGAGTGGCCGAACCAAGCACATACAGCCAGCGCGGCGTGATGACGCCGATTCCAAACGACACATGGCTGGGATTAATCAGATAGACGTTCATTGCTGCTACTTTAACCCGAGCCGGGGACCAGATGGGCCAGTGGAGGGCAAAAGCCCGAACCCGAGTGGACCACTGATTGCCACACCGACCTCTGATCGGTACTATCAATGCCCCCCGTTTTCATGGAGTCAAACAGATGAATGCAGCCACACCGGTGACCTCGAACCGCTGGGGTCGGCGCCTCGCTGGCGTCGTCGCGTGCGCGGCCGTTACCCTGCTCGCGGTCAGCCTTCCGGCGCAGCAAACGTCCACAGTCCCACAGCCCCAGGCCAGCACGCTGCCGGCGCCCGCGCAGGCCAGCCCGAAACCCAGTCGCGTCGTCGAACGCCCGAGCGGCGCGATGCCACAGGTGCCGGCCGGCTTCACCGTCACCGCCTACGCCGACGTGCAGGCGCCACGCATGATGGTGTACGCGCCCAACGGCGACCTCTTCATCAGCTCGCCGACCACCAACGCGATCACCGTCCTGCGCGACACCAACAACGACGGCACCTTCGAGATGCGCGGCACCTATGCCCAGGGAGCCCCACCGGCTCCCCGCGGCGGTGGGGCCGGGCGCGCCGCAGGCCCCCCTGCCGCTCCGCCGCCACCCGCCGTCCTCGGCGCCAACGCGCCGGCGTGTGCTGCGCCGCCAGCCTTCGTGCAGCGCGGCACCGGCACACTGGGCGCGCCATTCGGCATGGCCTTCAACGGTGGCTATCTCTATGTCGGCAACACCGGTTCGATCGTTCGCTACCGCTACACCAGCGGTGACCTGCAGGCGCAGGGCGAGCCAGAAAAGCTGATGGACCTGCCCGTGGGCGGACACTCCACGCGCAATATCGTCTTCAACCGCGCGGGCACCAAGATGTATGTGGCGGTTGGTTCGCAGTCCAATAACGACGCCGGCGAAGACTGCCGGCGCGCAGCGATCCTCGAGTTCAACCCGGATGGCACCGGCTACCGCGTGTACGCGTCGGGTATCCGCAATCCCGTCGGCCTCGCCCTCCAGCCCGGCACCGACATCGTCTGGACGGCGATGAACGAACGCGACAATCTGGGCGACAACCTGGTGCCCGACTATGCGACTTCGCTGAAGGAGGGCGGCTTCTACGGCTGGCCCTACTCCTACATCGGGCAGAACTACGACCCGCGCTACGTGGGGTCGCAGCCCGATCTCGTCAGGCGGGCGATTGTTCCCGACGTGCTCTTTCCGTCGCACTCGGCCGCACTGGGCATCACGTTCTACACCGGCACACGATTCCCCGAACGCTATCGCAACGGAGGATTCGTCGCGCTGCACGGGTCATGGAACCGCTCGGTGGCCGCCGGCTACAAGGTGGTGTTCTTCCCGATGGTCAACGGCCGGCCTGGGCCGATTGAAGACTTCCTCGGTGGGTTCCTCGCCAGCGACGGGTCAAATGGCGGACCGATCACTACGTGGGGACGTCCGGTCGGCGTCGTCACCTCGCCTGATGGCGGGCTGCTCGTGTCAGACGACACCGGCAACCGGATCTGGAAGGTGACGGCGAGGTAGCTGGTTGCTGGTTACTAGTTGTTGGTTGTTAGTAGGGCGGGTCCGAGAGGACCCGCCTCGTCACTGCCTACCGCCTACCGCCTACCGCTTACCCGTCTACTGCCGACTACTCAGATACAGGCCCAGCCCGTCCAGGATCATCTGGACTGACAGCATCACCAGCAGGATTCCCATCAGCCGCTCGAGCGCCTGAGCGCCGCGCGGACCAAGCCACTTGAACACCCATGTGGACACGGCCAGCACGATCGCCGTCGGCAGCCAGGCCATCACCACCGCCGTGGCCACGGTCAGCAGCGATGACGTCTGCCCGAGCAGGATCACCATTGAAATCGCGCCGGGGCCGGCAATCAGCGGCATCGCGATCGGGACCACGAGCGGATCACTCAGCGTGTCATCCTCGAAGGCGCGCCTGGCGGGGAACACCATGCCGAGCGCGATCATGAACAGCACGATCCCGCCGGAAATACCCAGCGTGTAGGACTGCAGTCCGAGTGCTCTGAGGATGGCGGCACCCGCCACCACGAACAGCAACAGGATCAGGAGCGCGATGATGCTCTCGCGGACGATGATGCGCCGTCGGCGCGCGGGCTCAACCGCCCGCAGCATCGTGTTCAGCGTGACCAGGTTCCCGAACGGATCCAGGACGATGAACAGGAGCAGGGCGATGGAAAACATCGCTGCTAAGTGTAGTGGGTGGTGAGTAGTGGGTGGTGAGTGGTGAGTGGTGGGTAGTTACCCACTACCCACTACCCACTACTCACTACCAACTAATTCCCCGTCACGTCGTGGAGCACGCCGTAAGCGGCGGTCAGTTCTGCGAACGTGGCGCCGAGGCGCATCCGTTCGGTGTCGCTTGCGTTGGGGTGCCGGTCGGGGTGATACCGCTGCGCAAGGGCGCGGAACGTGGTGCGCAACTCGCTCATCGTGAAGCTGCGGTCGAGCCCGCCTCCGAGGCGGACGAGCGTCTGGAGGGCGGTCTCTTCGGCCGGCTTCAGCGTGCGTGAAGGGCGGGGTTGCTCTCCCCCCGCGCGCGGCTGCTCCTTCAGGGGTCGCCGGACTTCGGCGGCCTGCCCTCGATCGGACTCGATCGCGGTGTCGGTGTGAAAGGGTCCCGGGGAGGCCCAGAACCGATTGGTCCGGTGCGGCGTGAACGTGAAGATCGGAGTACTCGAGATCCCCGCCGCACGGAAGACCACATCCGAGACCGGAGGCGCGGTTACCGCCTCGCGGTCGTTGAGTATCTCGTCAAGGACATCCACAAATGCACGCCATCGCGACATGCTTACAGAATCGGCAGGTCGGAAGTCTGGTTGAGGACGTACTACTGCACGCTATTGCCGCACCGCCGTGGGGTCATACGCGGCCAGCACTGCGGTGAGCTCGTCGAGAGTGGACCGGCCCATGGATTCGGCGCGTTCGCGTCCCACGAAACGCGCAGCACTGCCGAGGAGTGACCGCCACTCGTTGTTGGCGACGTAGGCCAGTGAGATAGCGGATGCCACACGCGGGTTCGCATCAGGGCTGACCGAAACCACCACGAGCACCACACTCGCGTCGGCCTCAGACTCCGACAGGCTGTAGCGAGCCGAGGACTTCACCGCACCGCGCAGGCCGGCCACGAATGCCTTGCCGGCGGCGTCGGTTCCGCTGTGACTGACAAAGACGCTGGTGCGCGTGGCTTCAGTGGTGACGGGGCCAATCCCGGGAGTGCGCGGGTTCTCTTCCGCCGGTGCGGGGTGGACCAGGGCAACGACCGCCAGGATGACGAGAGCCGTGATGGTTCGGCGCATGCGCGTGGCTGATCCGAGGGCAAGATGCACGCCCGTGAACGATCAGGCAGGCACACGTCGTCGCGTGAAGCCGTGACGCTGAAGGGGAGACTTTCGTCGGAAAGACCGTGACTGGATGGGTAAAGTGACCCTTAGCGGGGCACGGTGGGCGACTGGCTGTCGTGCACGATCCGGGCTTCCTGCAACTGCCATTGCCCCTGTCGCCGCACCCACGTCTGGGCGACACGCGACACGACGGCGCCGGTTGCGGCGCGTTCGGTCATCTTCGCCGTGAACTTGGCGCTGTCGCCCGACAGCTCCAGCTGTTCGTCTTCGAAGGCACGCGCGATCTCGAGCCCGAACGGAAAGCGCTGGTCGGCGAGCCGCTCATCGCTGATGGTCAGCGACGGTGCCCCAAGCGACTCCATGGTCACGCGATCCTGCCGGTGATACGCGTCGAGCCACTGCCGGCTCGTTGCCGTGATGTCAACACGTGCGGGCGCGGCGGTCCGGACCGGCACCTGTGCCGACGGGGCAGGCAGG
>JBEBGV010000071.1:0-20900 GCA_040081265.1 Vicinamibacterales bacterium | reverse complement strand
TCCCGCCACCGGCTCCGCACGGACGGATTCCCTTGTCAGTGGCGGAAATGCCGCCGTCCCGCAAAGACCATCGCCAGGCCGTGTTCATCGGCTGCGGCAATCACCTCCGCATCGCGTACTGATCCTCCAGGCTGCACCACTGCGGTGGCACCTGCAGCAGCAACGGCATCCAACCCGTCGCGAAACGGGAAGAACGCGTCGGAGGCCGCTGCCGACCCCTTCAGCGCATCCGCAGGGAGGGCCCCGGCCTTCATGCGCGCCACATTCACCGCGTCGACACGACTCATCTGCCCCGCCCCCATCGCGAGGGTACGATCGGCGCTGGTGAAGATGACGGTGTTCGACTTCACGTGCGCGCAGATGCGCCAGGCAAACCGCAGCGCCTGCCATTCGGCCGCTGTCGGCTGACGCCTGGTCACCACCTTCAGATCTGGCGACGGCCACGGCTCGTGCGCTTCAATCACCCGGTCCCGCGCCTGGATGAGCACGCCGCCGATGATCGAACGCATCTCGACATCGGCCTCTGAGACGTATCCGGCCTGATCCATCGGGCGGTCCGGCACGACGACACGCATGTTGGCTTTGGTCGCCAGGACCGGAAGTGCGTCAGGCTCGACCGAGGGCGCGATGACCGCTTCGATGAAGGTCGTCACGATGGCCCTCGCGGTGTCGATATCAATGGGCCGGTTGAGGCCCACGATGCCGCCAAATGCTGCAAGCGGATCTGCTTCGCGGGCGCGCTCGTACGCATCGGCGGCACTCGCCCCCGTCGCGGCACCACACGGGTTGGTGTGCTTGATGACCGTCGCCGCCGGCTCGGTGAACTCACTGGCGATGCGCGCGGCCGCATCCAGATCGAGCAGGTTCGTGTACGACAGCTCCTTGCCCTGAAGAACGCGGTAACCCGGGTGCGCGCCAAAACCTTCATAAAGCGCAGCCCGCTGGTGCGGGTTCTCGCCGTACCTGAGGTCTCTGACCTTCCGCAATCCGACCGTCACCAGGGGCGCCAGTCCGGCGGCTGCCCCGCGCACAAATCGATCGCCCTCGCGCGTCACCGCCGACAGCTCTGAGGCAATGGCCGTGTCGTAGCTGCCCGTGTGGGCAAAGGCCTTGCGCGCCAGGTCAAAGCGAAACTGCTGGCTGGGCCCTCCAACGCGATCGAGCTCGTCGAGAACCCCGACATAGTCCGCGGGCGAAACCACGACCAGGACGTCCTGGAAGTTCTTCGCCGCCGCGCGCACGAGGCTGGGACCACCGATGTCGATCTCTTCGATCAGCGCGTCAAACGGCGTGTCGCGATTCGCCGCCGCCTTCACGAATGGATAGAGGTTGACGACGATGAGATCGATGAGGGTGATGCCATGCGCCGACGCCGACGCCAAATCGTCGGGGCGATGCCGTCGTGCGAGGATCCCTCCGTGAACCAGGGGATGGAGGGTCTTGACCCGCCCATCCATCATCTCGGGAAACCCGGTGACGTCAGAGATCCCGATGACGGGAAGGCCGGCGTCCTGTAGCGCCTTGGCGGTACCGCCGGTGGAGACGAGGTCGAAGCCGCGCGCCCGCAGGCCGCGGGCAAATTCGAGGAGACCCGACTTGTCAGAAACGCTGATCAGAGCTCTAGGCATTGGATTGGAGTTTGGGAAAGACGATTGCCGAAATTGCGACAATCTGTTCAATTACGCTCAGAAAATCATCACAACCGCTTGACAGTCCCAACAGCGACGCTTAGGATAGCCGGGACGTTGAGGGACGTTCCCTCACTGTTGTAGTCGAGGCCGCGCAAGCACTCGCGGTCTTTTTTTGTGCCCCGAAGCTCATCAGCAACGGAACCAGGCACTCGATCCAAGCGGCATCAGGAAGACTGGGCCGCGCAAGCAGGGAAGAAGAACGATGCGTATCACAGGCAAGGTCAAGTGGTTCAATAACGCCAAGGGCTACGGATTCATCGAGCGCGAAGGTGGGAGCGACGTGTTCGTTCACTACTCTGCGATCAGTGGCAACGGCTTCCGGTCTCTCGAAGAGGGTCAGGCGGTCGAGTTCGAGATCGTCGACGGCCCAAAGGGCCCGCAGGCTGGCAACGTCACCAAGCCTTAGAACCACTCCCGACCTGCCCGGCGCCCGTCTGCGGCGCCGGGCGAACCCGCCTGGCGCCAACCCCTCTCCTCTACTCCCCCGTTCTCTTCTCCAGTCGCGGCGTCCGCTTGAGCGCACGTGCCGTGAACGCCACCTTCCCATCCTTCATCGACACTCGAAACGCGACCTCGGCCGTTCCCTTCTCCTTGAAATTGTTGACCTGTGTGCGCACGAGGTCGCTGAACTTCTGGAACGGTATCGACTCCTGCCCGAGGTCTCTCCGGGCTTCAACCACTCGCTGATACAACTCACGCAGCGAGTCGGCCTCCGCCGTGGGGTCGGCCACGATGGCGACGTGCAGTGTGCGATCGGCCTTCGGGGCCATCCGTCCGTGGGCGAGCGGCCCGGGGCGACCTTCCTCTCGTGCGCGCAGACCGCGATCCCAGAGATCGATGAACGTGGAAAACCTCGCCTGAATCTGCGAAAACCTGAACTTCTGCCCGTAGTTGCTGATCGGTGACCGGTCGAGGTGCTTCACACGTTCCGCCACGCGCGACCGCGTCTCCCACGGGGGACGCGGCAGGCGGCCGGCAAAGAACATGTTGTACTCGGCCTCGAGGCGCTTGAGATCTGCTTCGAGGGCCGAGAGATTCCGATCGATCTCCGCTGGAGAATCGGCCACTCACCATATTGTACGGGACCCCGGGACCCGACTAGAACTTGAACACGAACGACATGATGAGCGCAGTGTCGTTCTTCTTCACAAGAATGCTCGGCGGCTGGTTCTTGAAGGTGTCCAGGAAGTCCACCTTGAGCTGGGTCCGTGGCGTGATGCTGGTGGCCAGGCCGGCCTGGAACGTGACCAGCGAGTCGCCCAGGTCCGACATCTTGAACAGCGCCGTCAGTGACTGGGTCAGTTGCGCCGCCTCAGAAATCTTGTGGCTCGCCTTTTCACCGGCGGTCACGGCGCCAGCGGTGCGGGCGACGAGTCCCGGATTCTTCTCAGTCACCAGGCCGATCGCAGCGTCTACATTCAGCGTGGTCAGCGCTGTATCCAGCACCCTGTAACCCAGACCACCGGTCGGCGAGATGAGGTAGTCAACACCCTTGAACGCGTCGCGCAGGTACTGCAGGCGACCGAACACGTATGTGCGGGCCGTCAGGCCATAGCCGTCTTCGAACTGCAGGCTCGTGCGATCGACGATGGCGTCGCCGTCACGCGACGAGCGGATATTGAGGCCTTCGGCCTTGATGACGTTGCGCTTTGTCTTGTCGCTCTCGACCGTGAAGGCAAAATTGGTCGTGGTCGTGGAGGTGTTACCTCCCGTGAGCGCGAGACCAGCCGCCACCGACCCGGTCCAGGCTTCGGGAGGTGCCGTCGGCGCGGCCTGGGCCTGGGCCGACGCCCCCGACGAGACACACAGCAGCAGCGCGGCTGCGACGCCGCAGGTTCGAATCGAAATCATTGCTGAATACTCCGAGGGACGAGTCAGGCGCGACCAGCGAACTCCCTGGTCTCGGTGTGGACCTTCACCTTCTCGCCTTCCTTGATGAAAAGGGGGACTCGAATTTCGAGGCCGGTCTCGACCCGTGCGACCTTGGTCACACTGCCGCTCGCGGTGTCGCCCTTGACGCCGGGCTCGGTCGAGACGACCGTCAGCTCCACGTGGGGAGGGAAGGTCAGACTGATCGGACGGCCGTTGTACTTCTGCACCTGGAGGATCAGGTTATCCACGAGCAGCAGTCGATCGTCGCCGACCAGCTCCGCGCTGAGCGTCAACGTCTCAAAAGACTCCTGATCCATCAGGTGAAACCCCTCGCCGTCGGCGTAAAGGAACGACGCGGTGACCATCTCCAGATCGGGCTCGGCAAACTTCTCCCCGGCCTTGAATGTACGGTCGAAGACTGCTCGGGTCAGCAGGTTCCGCATCTTGACGCGAACCAGCGTCTGACCGCCGCGCGCCGTGGGCTTGGAGACCTCGACGTCGATGCAGTTGTACGGCGCGCCTTCGAACTCGAAGAAGGTCTTGCGCTTGATTTCGATCGCTTCGATTAGCGAGGCCATGGTGTCGTTGCCGCCTCAGAAGATGGTGGCAATCGACTGTGCCGCCAGGGTCATGACCGGCGCGGGCAGGATTCCCAGGATGAAGATCACGATGATCGCCACGGCGAGCGCTGCCATCCCGACGCCGGTGACCGGTGGAGGCGCGGACGCACCTTCGCGATCAGCCATGTACATCATGACCACCACGCGGAGGTAGAAGAAGACCGAGATAACGCTGGTCAGCATGCCGATGACGGCCAGGCCGTAGTAGCCGGCACTGACAGCAGCGCTGAAGATGTACCACTTGGCGATGAATCCGGCCGTCGGCGGCAGCCCCCCAAGCGACAACAGCGCCACCGTCATCAGCGCAGCGAGCATCGGATGGGAATGCCACAGGCCCTTGTAGTCGCTCAACTCGTCGTTGGCCCGATCGCGCGCACCGAGCATGGCGATCACGCCGAACGCCGCCAGGTTCGTCACGGCATAGGCGAGGAGGTAAAAGAGAATCGACGCCTTGCCCACCTGATTGGCCGACACCAGGCCGACCAGCAGGTAGCCGCCGTGAGCGATGCTGGAATACGCCAGCATCCGCTTCAGGTTGGTCTGCGCCACGCCAACCACGGTCCCCACGACCATCGTCGCCACGGCCACGACCCACAGGACCGGCACCCAGTCGGCGCTGAAGGGCTCAAATGACGAGAGGAAGACGCGGGCAAACGAGGCGAACGCTGCAGCCTTCACTCCGGTCGACATGAAACCGGTGACGACCGCCGGCGCTCCTTCATAGGCATCCGGCGTCCACATGTGAAATGGCACGGCCGAGATCTTGAAGGCAAAGCCGACAATCAGCAGGCCCACTGCGATGAGAATCATCGGGCTGCCGGTCAGCGCCTGCGCGGCGAGGAAGGCGCCGATGCGATCGAGTCGCGTGCTGCCCGTCAGGCCATACGTGAAGGCGATGCCATACAGGAAGAACGCGCTCGAGAATGCTCCGAGCAGGAAGTACTTGAACGCCGCCTCGGTCGCACGCGGATCATCACGCCTGAGTCCAGTCAGCACATAGACCGAGAGCGACAGCACCTCGAGGGCAACGAAGATGACCAGCAGATCGGTCGCCGTCGCCATCATGATCATTCCGGCGATCGAGAACAGGAGCAGGGTGTAGTACTCCCCGGCAGGCAACTGGTTGCGCTCGATGACCGCGGACGAGAACAGGAAGGTGAGCAGGCCGACGATCACCAGGATGCCGGTGACGAACAGACCGAAGTTGTCGGCGGCGATGACGCCGAAACTGGTGGTGTTGCGATTCCAGAGAATCACCGTCGACACACCGGCCGCCACCAGGCCGACGATGCCGAGGCCGCCAATCGGCATGCGCTCACCCTTCTTGCGGAAGGCCTCAGCCGTCATCGAGGCAAGCGCCGACAGCACGACACAGAGCATGGGAACGACGGCGTCGAAAGACGAGTTCAGCATCAACGTTCCGCCTGCGGGATTCGGGGGGCCGGCACGTTCTCCACGCGGAACGTCTGGGCCGTCTGAAGGCGCTGCACGAGGCGCTCCACCGATGCTTCCATCGGCTTCAAGAAAAACGTCGGAAAGATGCCCATCACGAGCGCCGCAGCGCACAGCGGCAGGACACCGGCCCACTCTCGCGGCTGCAAGTCAGGGAGCGCCTGATTGTCCTCGTGGCGAATGCGCCCGTAGAACACCCGCTGGAGCATCCACAGCATGTAGACCGCCGACAGGATCACGCCGAGACCCGCCGCCACGACGAATCTGGGATCCCACCGGAACGCGCCGAGCATGATCAGGAACTCGCCCACGAACCCGTTCAATCCGGGCAGCCCGATCGACGCCAGCGTCATGATCAGAAACGCTGCGCTCAACTTCGGCATCACGTGCCGGAGGCCACCGAACTCCGAGATCAGTCGCGTGTGCCGGCGATCGGACAGCATGCCGACAATGAGGAACAGACCACCGGTGCTGACGCCGTGCGCCAGCATCTGGTAGACCGCACCCTGGACACCCTGCATGTTCATGGCACAGATGCCGAGGACGACGAAGCCAAGGTGGCTGACCGACGAGTAGGCCACCAGCTTCTTCATGTCGGGCTGGATCATGGCGACCAGCGCACCGTAGATGATCCCGATGACGGCGAGGAGCGCCAGCCACGGAGCAAAGTAGACCGCGGCGGCTGGAAACAGCGGGAAGGCGAACCGCACCAGGCCATAGGTGCCCATCTTCAGGAGCACACCAGCCAGGATGACTGAGCCGGCCGTGGGCGCCTGCACGTGCGCGTCGGGCAGCCACGTGTGAAACGGGAACAAGGGCACCTTGATGGCAAACGCCAGCGCGAAGGCCAGGAAGAACCAGAACTGCGTACGCGGGGCGATGTCGAGTGCGTAGAGCTTGAGCAAATCGAAGCTGTAGCTGCCGGTCGCCGCCGAGTGCAGATACGCCAGACCCAGGATGGCCACCAGCATCAGGACGCTGCCGGCCATCGTGTAGAGCATGAACTTGACCGCGGCGTAGATGCGGTTGTCATACCCCCAGATCCCGATGAGGAAGTACATCGGGATGAGCATCGCGTCCCAGAACACGTAGAAGAGGAACAGGTCGAGGGAGAGGAACACCCCGATCATCGCGGCTTCGAGCGCGAGCAGGAACATCGAGAATTCCCTGACCTTGGTCTCGACCGACCCCCACGACGACAGCAGCGCGATCGGCGTCAGGAAACCAGTCAACACGACCAGCAGCAGCGAGATGCCGTCGATGCCCAGGTAGTAGTCGATCCCGAAGGCAGGAATCCAGGCGTGGCGCTCGACCATCTGGAAGTCCGCGGAACTCGAATCAAAGCCGGCCCAGATCACCAGCGTCACCGCGAACGTCAGCAGCGAGAGGCCAAGCGCCACCCAGCGGATGAGCGCGTTGTTTCGCCCGTCCTTGTTGCCGAAGAACAACAGGGCAATGGCGCCTGCGAGCGGCAGCAACCACGAAACAGTCAGAAGCGGAAACGTCATGGGCGCCACAGGTAGTAGCCGAGAATCAGAACCACACCAAGGAAGACAGAGCTCGCATAGGCACGCACCGATCCGGTCTGCAGTCGGCGCAGGAGCCACGCGCCCCCGTCCACAAGCGACCCCACGCCGTTGACCGCACCGTCGACGATCCGCACGTCGAAACCCCGCCAGAGGCCTTCTTCAGACACGATGCGCACCGGCTGCACAATCGTCGCGTCGTAGACCTCGTCCACGTAGTACTTGTTCAGCAGCAGACGGTGAACACCCGGGAAGCTGCGCGCCATGGAGTCGGCAATCTGACGGCGGCTGATCCAGATGAATCCGGCGATGCCGATGCCGACCAGCGCGATCACGCTCGAGACGCCCATCAGCGTCATTTCGAGCGCCTCCTCTCCGGCCGCGCTTTCCTCTGCGGCCTCCGCGGGCTCAACCGCGGCGCCAGCTCCAGCCTCGGCAGGGCCTTCCAGACGGGGAGCCTCAAACGCCGGCTCCAGCCAGGTGCCAAGGGCGTTGTGTCCGCCGAGGGCATGGGGCACGCCAATGTATCCTGCAGCCACTGACCCGATCGCGAGCACGATCAGCGCGAGCGCCATCGCCGGCGGCGCATCGTGCAGTCCGCCGTGACCGTGGCCTCCGCCGTGCCCATGGTCATCACCACCGTGGGCATCGTGCCCATGCCCTGCGTGACCGTGACCACCGGCAACCGCGTGGGCGGCGGCATGGGCGCCATGGCCGTGACTTGACGGAATGAGGGGTTCGATTGGCTCGGGCGCCACCGGTGGCGCGTCGTGCCGGCGCTGGCCGTGGAAGGTCAGGAACACGAGCCGGAACATGTAAGTTGCGGTCAGCAGCGACGTCAGTGCCCCGACCACCCACAGCAGCCGATGCCCGGTGCGGAAGGTTTCAAAGAGCAGTTCGTCCTTGCTGAAGAACCCCGCCAGCAGGGGCACGCCGGCAATCGCAAGCGACGCAATCAGAAACGTCCAGTAGGTGATCGGCAGCGCCTTCTTCAGCCCGCCCATGTTCCGGATGTCCTGTTCACCGTGCAGCGCGTGAATGACGGCGCCGGAGCCAAGGAACAGGCAGGCCTTGAAGAAGGCGTGTGTATACAGATGGAAGATGCCGGCGCCGAAGGCCCCGACACCCATCGCCAGGAACATCAGCCCCAGCTGGGAAACGGTCGAGTACGCGAGCACCCGCTTGATGTCGTTCTGGACGAGGCCGATGGTGCCGGCCATGAGGGCCGTCGCCGCACCGACCACCGCCACGATCTCCAGCGTGAACGGCGTGTGGCTGAAGAGCACCGCGTTGCGGCCAATCATGTAGACACCGGCCGTCACCATCGTCGCGGCGTGGATCAGCGCCGAGACCGGAGTGGGGCCTTCCATGGCATCGGGAAGCCAGACGTAGAGCGGAATCTGTGCCGACTTGCCGGTCGCACCGATGAAGAGCAGCAGGGTCGCCAGCGAGAGGATCCCGAACCCGACCTCAGCCTGCAGCGGAGCGACAGCCGCGGCAACCCCCTGAAAATCCAGCGTCTTGAACTGGGTGAAGAGCAGCAGCGTACCCAGAATGAAGGCGTAGTCACCGACGCGATTGACGATGAAGGCCTTCTTCCCGGCATCGCCCGCCGACTTCTTCTGGAACCAGAATCCAATCAGCAGATACGAACAGAGCCCCACGCCCTCCCAGCCGACGAACATCACCAGGAAGTTCGCGCCGAGCACGAGCACCAGCATGAAGGCCGCAAACAGGTTGAGGTACGAGAAGTAGCGCGCGAACTCGCTGTCGCGCTCGTCGTGCATGTAGGCCGTCGAGTAGATGTGAATCAACGACCCGATGCCGGTGATCACCAGGATCATGACCGCCGACAGGGGATCGACGCGGAACGTCAGGTCGAGGACGAAGTCTCCCGACGCGATCCACGTGTACACCGTCTGCTCGATGGCCCGTCCGTCGACCGGCATGCCGGTCAACTGCCAGACCGACATCGCCGCGACGGCAAACGACGCCAGCATCGCCAGCGATGCCAGGCCGCCCGACACCGTCTTGGACAGGCGCCGGCCGAGTGTCGAGTTGATCAGGAACCCGATGAGCGGAAACAGCGGTATCAGCGCGAGCACAGGTTCTCTACCATCGAAGCAGGGTGAACGCGTCCGGATTGAGCGATTCCTTGTGACGGAACAGCCCGATGACGATTGCGAGGCCAACCGCAGCCTCCGCGGCCGCGACGGTCATGACGAAGAAGGTGATGATCTGACCGTCCACCGAACCCAGCGCGCGCCCATAGGCGACAAACGACAGGTTCACCGCGTTCAGCATGATCTCGATGGACAGCAGGATGGTGATGAGGTTGCGACGCATGAACACGCCGGCGGTGCCAATCGCAAAGAGCAGCGCCGAGACGACCAGGTAATGGCTCAGGGGAATCATGACTGACCTTCCCGACCAGCCAGCGCCACCGCCCCGACCATGGCCACGAGAATCAGGATCGAGGTCGCTTCGAACGCAAACATGTAATCGGTGAAGAGCACACGACCAAGTTCACGCACCGACGACACGATCGCTCCTCCCCCACCACTGCCCACGGCTTCGTCGAGCGTGGCCACCCGGGCCAGTGCCCATCCCAGCTCGGCGACGAGCAGCAGTGCCAGCAACACCCCGAAGCGGCCGACACCCGGCTGTTTGAACGGATGGGTGCGATCCCATCCCGCCCCGTCCTCCTGAGGTGCATTGAGCAGCATCACGACAAACAGGAAGAGCACCATGATGGCGCCGGCGTAGATGATGATCTGCGCCACCGCCACAAACGGGGCCTCGAGCAGGATGTAGAGCCCCGAGAGCGCGCCGAACGACGCAATCAGGAGCATCACGCTGTACATCGGGTTGCGCTGACCGATCACCAGCGCGGAAGCGCCGATGGCCAGCGCCGAAAGCACGTAGAAGATGATCGTCTCAGACATTGAAGTACAGGACGAGCGCAGCCGTCGCAAGCAGGTTCAGCACCGACGCCGGGAACAACCATTTCCAGCCGAACTGCATCAGCTGGTCGTAGCGATAGCGGGGAACGGTCCACCGCATCCAGATGTAGAAGAAGAGAATCG
Organism: Vicinamibacterales bacterium; assembly: GCA_040081265.1. Classification (GTDB taxonomy): domain Bacteria; phylum Acidobacteriota; class Vicinamibacteria; order Vicinamibacterales; family UBA2999; genus JBEBGV01. Next base: position 10,653 of record JBEBGV010000071.1, on the reverse strand, counting down.
CGCCGACCTTCAACAGGAACCACAGCCAGCCGTAACCCTCGGGCAGGAATGGTCCGTGCCATCCGCCCAGGTACAGGTCCGTCGCCACCGCCGCCATCGTCGTCATGTTGATGTACTCGGCCTGCGGAAACAGCGCGAACCGGACCGAGCTGTATTCGGTGTTGTAGCCAGCGACCAGCTCCTGTTCGGCTTCGGGAAAGTCAAAGGGCGCGCGGTTGGTCTCAGCCACGCCAGCGATAGCGTAGATGATGAACCCGAGGGGCTGCAGGAACAGGTACCAGCGGGGAATGAAGGAGAACCAGTAGCCAGACTGACCGTCGACGATTTCCCGAATCGAGAGCGAACCAGCGAGCAGCACCACGGCGGCAATCGACGTGGCATAGGCGAGCTCGTAACTGATCATCTGCGCCGAGGCGCGCAGGCCACCCATCAGCGAGTACTTGCTGTTGGACGACCAGCCGGCCAGCACAATGCCGTACACGCCCATCGAGGTGACTGCGAACACGACGAGGAGGCCGACATTGACATCGGCGATGCCGAGCTTGATCGGCTCGTCGAGGAGACCAAAGAAGGTGGTCTCGGCGCCAAACGGCACGGTCGCAAACGCGGTGAACGCCGCCACCACCGAGAGCACCGGCGCCAGCGTGAACAACCACTTGTCAGCGCCCTTGGGTCGCAGCTCTTCCTTGAAGAGCAGCTTGAGAATGTCGGCGATCGGCTGCAGCGTCCCGTGCGGGCCGGTGAGGTAGGGGCCGTAGCGCTGCTGGATGAAGCCCATGATCTTCCGCTCGGCGAGCACGAGGACCGCCGACGCGATGATGAGCGCGTTGAACGCCACGAAGATCATGACGCCGATGACGCCAGGGCGAAGGTAGGGAGCGAGAAATTCCATGCTAATCCGTGGCCCCTCCTCAGTGCGCGTGGGCGAAGGTCGCGTGCCGGGCGCGCCAGTCGGCCGGGAGCGTACACCGCCCCTCACGCACGTGCGCCTCGAACTCGTGTCGGAACAGCTTCAGTGTCGTCAGCACAGGGGTGGCGGCCGCGTCGCCAAACGCGCAGAGCGTCTTGCCGACAATGTTGCTGGCCACACCGAAGAGAAGGTCGATGTCTTTCATCTGGCCCTCACCCGCCTCGACACGCTGCAGCAGCTGGAACAGCCAGTTGCCGCCTTCGCGACACGGCGTACACTTCCCGCACGATTCGTGGCGATAGAAGTGCAGCAGGTTCATCGCCAGCCACACCATGCAGACCGTTTCGTCCAGCACGATCAGCCCGGCGGAACCGAGCAGCGATCCTGCCTTGGCGACATGGTCGAAACTTGCCGGTGTGTCCAAGTGCTCATCGAGCAGCAGCGGTACCGAGGACCCGCCGGGGATGATCGCCTTGAACTTCTTGCCGTTGGCCATCCCCTGCGCGAACTGCTCCCCGTAAATCAGCTCGCGAAGCGTCGTGTTCATCGACGCCTCATAGACGCCCGGGCGTGCGACCTGCCCGCTGACGCAGTAGAGCTTCGGCCCGCCGTTTTTTTCGGGACCAAGTGATGAGAACCACTCCGGTCCGTTCATCACAATCAACGGCACGTTGCACAACGTCTCGACGTTGTTCACCGCCGTCGGGCACTGATACAGGCCGGCCACGGCAGGAAACGGCGGCTTGATGCGCGGCTGTGCGCGCTTGCCCTCGAGAGACTCGATCAGGGCAGTCTCTTCTCCGGCTTCGTAGGCGCCGGCGCCGCGGTGGACGAAGACGTCGCAGTCGAACCCGGACCCGAAGATGTTCTTGCCGAGAAATCCGGCCTTGTAGGCCTTCTCGATCTCCGCCTCGAGCACCTTCTGCACGTGCAGGAACTCGCCGCGGATATAGATGTAGGCCACCTTGGCGCCGATCGCGTAGCAGGCGATCGCGCAGCCTTCGACCAGCAGGTGCGGGTTGCGCTCCATCAGCACGTGGTCTTTGAACGTGCCCGGCTCGCTCTCGTCGGCGTTGCAGCAGATGTACTTCGGCCGTGGCGTGTCTTTCAGGACGAACTGCCACTTGAGGCCGGTGGGGAAACCTGCGCCGCCGCGGCCGCGCAGCCCCGACGATTTGACCTGCTCGATGATGTCGTTGGGCTGCAGCGTCAGCGCCTTACGCAGGCCTTCGTAGCCACGCTGGTCGCGCACGTACGCGTCCAGCGTGTAGGCGTGCTCCTCGCCGACGAATTTGGTGAGTACGGGTTCGTAAGCCATTGCCTACTTCTCTTTGCGGAGGTGGCAGCCTGTCAGCGACGCGGCGCCACCTGACTTCAGCCGGTCGATGAAGGCACCGCACGCATCGGGGGACAAGCGCTCGTGCCATTCGTCATTGACCATGACCACCGGCGCCCGATCGCAGGCGCCCAGGCATTCGACCTCGATCAGCGTGAACGTCCCGGTCGGATCGGTCTCGCCCGGCTTGATCCCGAGCTTCGCGCTGAGTTCCTCGGTCACACGCTCGGCGCCGAGCAAGGCGCACGACAACGTCCGACAGACGTTGAGCACGAACTTCCCGACCGGCCTGGTGTAGAACATCGTGTAGTACGACACAACGTCCTCGACCTCGGCGCTGGTGCAGCGAATCTGCTCGGCGACGTGCCGCATGGCCGCCGCCGTCAGGTATCCCTGCTGCTGCTGGGCCAGATAGAGCGCAGACAGAATCGCCGACTTGCGCTGATCGGCCGGGTAACGCGTCACCAGTTCGTCGAAGATCTTCTGGTTCTCGGCGGTGTAGGCGAATGGCTCGCCAGGCTCGGCCAGCTTGCGCTCCGATCGATGGAACTTCGCTGGCGCATACTCCATCTGCGGATGAAAGCTCACCGGTCGCAATCTCCCATCACAACGTCGTTCGAACCAATCACGGCGATCACGTCGGCAATCATCCCGCCCTCGATGATTCTCGGCAGCGCCTGGATGGCCATGAACGAGGGCGGGCGCATCTTGACGCGCATCGGACGATTCGTGCCGTCAGACACGATGTACACGCCGTGCTCGCCGCGGGGGCCCTCGACCGGCACATAGGCCTCTCCGGCTGGCACCATGAACCCCTGCGAGTAAATCAGGAAGTGCTGAATCAGCGCCTCCATCTCGGTGTAGACCTTGTCCTTCGGCGGCGGCACCACGCGCGTATCGTTGCACGCCCACGCACCAGATGGCGTGATGCGCGTGATCGCCTGCTTGCAGATCTTCCAGCTCTCGCGCATTTCCCTGATGCGGGTGCGGTACCGCGCGAAGACGTCGCCTTCGGTCGCCGTGGCCACGGCGAAGTCGTAGGTGCCGTAGGTGAGATACGGGAAATACTTCCGCACGTCGTAGTCCGAGCCGGCCGCCCTGGCGATCGGCCCCACCAGCCCCCATGCGAGCGCATCGTCGTGCGAGACGACCCCGACGCCCTCGGTGCGGCGACGGAACATGTCGTTCTTGGTCAGCAGCCCTTCATACTCGTCGAGCTTGGCCGGAAAGCGGTCGAGGAAGGCGTTCACCGCCTCATGGAAGCCACGGGGCAGATCCTCGCGCAGCCCGCCGATGCGGAAGTAGCTCGGGAAAAAGCGGAAACCCGCGATCAGCTCGTTGATGTTCATGATGAGCTCGCGCTCGCGAAGCGCGTAGAACAGCATGGACACCGCGCCGATTTCCATGGCATGCGTGCCCAGCCAGACCAGGTGACTGGCCAGGCGCTGCAACTCGGCGAGGATGACGCGGATGTCCTGCACCCGTGTCGGCATCTCCAGGCCGAGCAGCTTCTCGACGCTCAGCACGTACGCCAGGCTGTTGGACTGCGCAGCCAGGTAGTCCATGCGCTCGACCAGCGGGATGACCTGCTGCCACTTCTTCTGCTCGGCGGTCTTCTCGATGCCGGTGTGCAGGTAGCCGATCGTCGTCCGCGCAGACCGGATCGTTTCGCCGTCGAGCTCGAGCACCAGACGCAGCACGCCATGCGTGCTGGGGTGCTGCGGCCCCATGTTGACGGTCAGTGTTTCAGTGCGAAGTTCGGCCATCGATGTCCGTTACACCACCAGTTGAGGTCTGCACTTCCTACAGCGACCGACGGACGCGATCCCGTTCCAGGTTCGCCTGGAACTCTTCCTGGGTCACTTCAAGGGGCTCATAGGTCTGCACGGCCTTCTTGATCTGCACCGGGTAATCCTTCCGGGCCGGATGGCCTTCCCAGTCGTCTGGCGTGAGGATGCGTCGCAGATCCGGATGTCCGGCGAAGATGATGCCGAACATGTCGTAGACCTCACGCTCGGGCCATCCAGCCGCAGGCCACACGCCCTGGGCCGTCGGCAAGAGCTCACCGTCTGCGACCCGAACCTTGACGCGCAGCCGCGCGCGATGAGCAATCGAGAGGAGGTGGTAGACCACCTCGAAGCGAGGCAGCCGCGGCAGATAGTCAGCCGCCGTGAGCTCGATGAGCACGTTGTAGCGAAGGGCCGGCGCATCACGCAGCGCCTGGCACACATCAATCAAACGAGCCGCCGGCACGTAGATCGTGGGAAAGTCAACGCTGGGCGTCGCTTCGCAGCCCCCGTCCGGCACGAGGGCGTTCACCGCATCGATAATCGCAGAGGCGTCCATCACGTCGCGGCTAGTAGGCCCTGGTCCGGGCAATCTTCTGTTGCAGCTGCACGATGCCGTAAATCAGCGATTCGGGCCGCGGCGGGCATCCCGGCACGAAGACGTCGACCGGCACGACCTGATCCACGCCCTGGACAATCGCGTAGTTGTCGAACACGCCGCCAACCGACGCGCACGCACCCATCGAAATCACCCACTTGGGCTCAGGCATCTGGTCGTAGACGCGGCGCATGGCCGGCGCCATCTTGCGCGACAGCCGGCCGGCGACAATCATCAGATCGGACTGGCGGGGAGAACCGCGGAACACCTCAGCGCCGAAACGGGCGATGTCATAGCGACTGGCGGCCATCGCCATCATCTCAATCGCGCAACAGGCGAGGCCGAACTGCGCCGGCCAGATCGCTGACCGCCGCGCCCACTGCACGACCTTCTCCACCGTCGTCGTCAGCAGGGGCAGGTCCGGATCCAGCAGGCCGAGCCCGTGATCGTGACTTTCGTGTTCGTGGGCCATATACCCTTAAGCCGCCTTACGCGCCGACGTCCGTGCGCGGTGCGCGGTCGATCCCCAGTCCAGCACGCCCTTCCGCCAGACATAGATGAAGCCGACCGACAAGATCAAGAAGAACGTCAGAATCTGCACGAATCCTGGCCAGCCCAGGTCGCGCAGCGCCATGGCCCATGGATACAGGAAGGCCACCTCGATGTCGAAGAGCAGGAAGATCATCGCCACCAGGTAGAACTTGACCGACTGGCGTTCCCGCGCGTCACCGACAGCGGGCATCCCGCATTCGTAGGGAGCAAGTTTTTCAGGGGTGGGATTACGCGGACCCAGCAGGAGCGAACCACCGATCATCGTGCCGGCGAATCCCACGCCAAGCACCATCATGATGACGACCCCGAGCCACCCGTCCATCAGTTACAACCTCCCCGACATGGCTCGCGCAACACCCCCAACAGGACCGCTTGTGAAGAGTTTCGCAAACCTGTTCATGCTATAGAAGGCTCATCCAAACGTCAATTTCCTGATGAGAGTCGCCTGGTTCCGCGCCGCATCCACCACTTCTGTCGACGCCTCTGCGCTGCAGGCGCTGCTTGCCGGCCTCCGGGCCGCGCATCACATCGACCTCGTCACCGAGCCGCAGGCGCACGGGTTTGTCGTCGAACACGCCCTGCGCCCCTACGATCTGTGCGTCTACGAACCCCGAAACGACCCGCACAGCGCATTCATCTGGGGCTACCTCTTCAACTACCCCGGCATTCTGCTGCTCAGGGAGCGCACGCTGCACGACGTGCGCGTGCACGCACTCGAACGATATCGTCGAGATACCGACTACAACGCCGAGTTCAGGTTCAATCACGGGCATCCGCCACCAGAAACACCGAGCGGATTCGCTCGCGGCCGGTGGCCGATGCTGCGTGCGGCGCTTCAGGCCTCCCGCATCGTCGTTGTCGGCACCGCCAGCCGCCGCACAGCGCTTGAAGCCAGCTGGCCGCACCTCACTGTCCGCACCGTCGCTCCTTTCGCAGCGGGCCCCGACCAACCCTCTGCAGCCGCGCCGTTTCCCGACACGGAGGTGGTCCTTGCACTCCAGCCACCTGGAGAGGAACCCGACCTGACGCCCGCCCTGTCGGCGATGGCCGCGGGCAAAGCCGTCATCGTGTTCGAAGGCGAGGCAACGGCCGACTGGCCAGCCTTCGATCCGCAGACCTGGCGCACCCGCGACGTCCTCGCACAGATGACACCGGTTGTCGTCTCGATTGACCCGCGCGACGAGCAGCACTCACTGACGCTGGCACTGCGGGGACTGGCAAGCGATGGACCGCGAAGGCACGCACTCGGGACAGCTGCGCGCGAGTGGTGGACGAGGCACGCTACGCCGGCACGAGCCGTCAGCGACTGGATGCGCCTGCTCGAGGAAGCGGCAGCGACGCCCCTTCCGTCGTTGCCGCCTGACTGGCCGCCGCACCTTCACGTCGACGGCGCGGAACACTTGCGGCGCGTGACAAGGGAGATGGGGCTGACAGGGTCAGTGCCGGGGTTGGAATCTCAGACCCCGGTTCAGGATGTCGGCGCCCGCTCCCAGTCATAGCCAGGCTCGGTCGTCAGTCGGGTGTCCTCGACCGGCAGGCCCATCGAAAAATGATAGAGGCTCTGCCACTCGTCACCCTGCAACCCCAGCACCTCGTGCACGGGATCGTCGTAGAAGCATCCGATGCCGGTGCCGCGTGCACCGGCGGCTTCCGCCTCGAGGTAGAGAATCTGGCCGATCAGCCCGCACTCCCAGAACAGCCGGCGATACATCCACGGTCCCTGCTCACGTACCGCCGCGAGGCGCGCCAGCATCCCGAGACTGAAGAATCCATCCCCGGCAATATCCTGATCGCACGAGAGGCGATTGGCCAGGACGCGCACGTCGAGCGGCGCGAGCAGAAACAGCCCGTCGTCTTTGCCAGAGCCCGTCGCCGGTACGTGTTCCCAGAGAAAGTCACTGCGCATGCGACTGCCCCAGTCGTCCCTGACCCCGTCTCCCGATCTCAGGTACGCATAGATACCCGGCTGGAGGTCCTGCACGCGGTGAACGAAGAGGGCGAGGTGCGCTTGCGGCTGCCATGTCAGCACATCCCACGGCGGAGCCGTCGGTCGAAGGCGCTCGAGCATCGACAGGAACGTCTCCCTGCGCAGGGTCCCTCGCGGGTCGAAGGCGATCGCGCTGCGACGCCGGAGGACGACCTGTCTGGCTTGCAGGCTGTCACTGGTACCCACGTAGCGGGTGCTACCAACTGCGATGGGGTCCCGAGGCTCGTCGCCAGGGTCCACCGTGGCCAGGGCGACTGCTTCAATGGTCGGCCAGTCCGTATGGGCAGGACTCAGACGATTGGCGTGTCCTCGCCACGTGGCCGACCGGGCGGCCTCGACCAGTGGCGCCGGGTCCACGTTCAGCGAGTCGAGCGGTGCCGCGGTCACAAAGGCGATGAGGGCCGGCTCTTCACGCTCCGCGTCGCCAAAATCTTGCGCGCGATCGAGGCCCAGCATCGAACTGACATCTTCGTGCGACCACGCCGGCAGCACCGTCATCCGCCAACCCAGCATCGCAGCGGAGAAGCGAAGCGCCCCCACCGCATGACCGATGTCGTGCTGACAGTAGCGAAAGGCACGCTCGCCATACTTCCAGGCCTCACGCCAGTGAATGGAGGTCAGCGCGACGAGAAAACATGCGCTCGTGCCGCTGCCGTCGGCCCGAGGCCCAGGCCAACCGGTGCCGGGCAACTCCGCCCGCTGCTCGAGAGCATGTTCGTCGGGCGCGTAGTGATAAACGCCACCATCCCAGACCAGATAGCTCTCGGTCGGGTGAAGGTTGCCACTCGAAGGATTGACCCGCAACGCCCATCGAGACGAACCGTGCGACTTCCAGGCCGACAGCCCCAGAGCACAGCGGAGAAACTCCGCGATCGTCTCGGGGGAGACCGCCTCGGTGGGAACCTTGTTGGTATAGAGGGCTTCGTACGGAACGTCGCGCAGCTCGGCCCGCCTCGGCAGCAGCGTGAGCGGGGCGCCTGGAAACCGTCGGAAGGGATTGGGCTGGTTTGCCCAGTCCAGATAGCCAAGCGACTTGGCGAATCGCCCGAAACCGTGTTTCGTCGCGTGGTGGTACGCGAGGGGGGAAGAACTCCCCCCGGCGTCACTCATCAGCCCAGCCCGGCAATGCGTTTGTCGAGTTCGGCCAGGGCGTGACCAAGCTGCTGCTTTCGAGCCTGGTTGGTGGTCAGGTTGAGCTGCCGCTCGAGTTCGGTCTTGGCCAGGCGCAGAGACTCACGCTGGCGTACCCGTTCCGGATCAATCTGCTTGGAGCCCAGCCTGGCCTTCCGCTTCTCTTCCTCCCGCTCTTCCATCCGTTCAGCGAGCCGAGACTCAGCATCAACCAGGCCTTCGCCAGCGTCACCCATACTCATAGACGATAACTTCCCGCGGTGGTGCGATCAGAATAGCAGGCCAGCTCCACGCTGACGTGCCGTTTGTGTTGAGGGTAATACGTCCCACCCGCCGATCCGCTTACCGCCACCCCGAACACGGGGCGGTCCCCCCTTCGACGTCGCAAAGGGCCAAATGGTTCGACACCCCGCTCAGGCATGATTCCTCAGCGCCAGTTCCCGGGGGCTGGGCTCCAGATATGTCTGGCCCTCGAGGTAATCGACGCCATGGACCCGCACGTGGTGACGAAACAAGGTCAGCGGCACGATGAGGGGAACAATTGCGGCGCGGTAGTCGCTGATGAGCTGCAGAAGTTCCTGCCGGTCTCCCGGGGCCAGGCTGTGCTTGAAATGGCCGAGCATGTGGAGCATGACGTCGGCGTTCCGCCCCGGCGTTGCGATTTTCGAGAGCGCCGCCATGAACGTCGTCTGATACCGGATGGCGAGCTGAGCCCGGGGAAGCTTCTTCGCGTCGGCCACCAGTCGTCCCAGCGCGTCATACCCCACCCTCGAGTGCGCCAGCAGCTGCAGCTTGTGTCCGGTATGAAAGGCGACGAGGGCGCCGACCGTCCAGCTCTTTCCAAAGAACGCCCGGACCCGGCGGAAGGCAAACACGCGCTCAATGAAGTTTTCGCGCAGACGCGCGTCGTGCAGGCGTCCCTCCTCCTCGAGCGGGAGGGTCGAAAAGGTGGACGACAGCGTCTCGGCAAACAGCCCGCGCCCGGTTCGCGCCACGGCACGTGTCGGATGATGGACTCGAACCCGCATCAGACCGCAGCTGGGAGAGTCCTTCTTGAGTACGAAGCCGCAGAGTCCTGCATCCTGAAGGTCCGTCATCTTGCGCGATGACCACGCGGTCATCCGCTCCGTCCAGTCCTCGCCGCTGCGTACGCCCACCAGCCTGACGCGCTCTCCACCAGCGTTGACCCCGTCTTTGGAGGACAGCAGATGCACCGACTCGCGCGGGAGACCCATGCCAACTTCCAGCTCGGGGCACACCGGTACGAATTCGACGTGCGCGGCGAGGATGTCGAGCAGGAAACGATCGGCCTTGTGGCCGCCGTCGTAACGCACCGAATCACCCAGCAGACAGCGCGATACTCCGACGCGTGGACGATCATCGGTCACGGCAAGCAGTGTAGTGGACGCGCGGGACTGGTTGGTAGTTGGTAGTGAGTGGTTGGTAGTGGGTAGTTGGTCGTGAGTAGTAAGATTTAGTGCTGATGACGCAGTGCTCCTTCGACATTACGTCCAACGTTGATCTCCAGGAAGTCGACAACGCGCTCAATCAGGCGCGGAAAGAAGTAGCACAACGCTACGACTTCAAGGGGACCAAGGCCTCGATTGATTTCGACCCGAAGGAATCAAAGCTCGTTCTCGTCGCCGACGATCAGTTCAAGCTCAACGCCCTCTGGGAGATCGTCCAGACGCGCCTCGTGCGGAGAAACGTCCCGGTCAAGAACCTCACCCGCGGCGAAGCCATCCCCGCGGCCAACAGTACCGTCCGTCAGGACATCAGTCTTCAGCAGGGGATCCCGACTGACAAGGCACGAGACATCCTCAAGTTCGTCAAGGACTCGAAGATGAAGAAGGTGCAGGCATCGATTCAGGGCGATCAGGTGCGCCTCTCCTCCCCGTCCCGCGACGATCTCCAGGAGGCTATGCGACAGCTGCGCGAACAGGATTTCGGGGTCGCGCTGCAGTTCGGCAACTACAGGGGATAGGGCTTCCCCTATCCCCTCTCCCCTGGTGCCCGGGGTCTAGTTCCTGGGTCGTCTGCGCGCTTCACGACGTTCACGGGCCTGCGTCGCCTTTGCCTGCTGCTCGGGTGTCAGCAGCGCGAAGACGTCGCTCTGCATGTGTGCGCGGGCGATCGCCATGTCGGTCTGCGCGCTGGTCAGCGCCTGAGTGGTCGAGCGGATCTGGCTTTCATCGACCGGACGCGCCGCCATCGCCTTGCGTCGAGCCTCAGCCGCTTGCCGAAGGCGATCGGCCAGAGGCTGACTGTCGGTTCGCGCCTTGGACACGATGCCGCGGATCTGCTGTCGCTGGGCGTCACTCAAGTCGAGATCTCGGGCGACGAGGCCCAGGT
>JBEBGV010000140.1:0-5863 GCA_040081265.1 Vicinamibacterales bacterium | reverse complement strand
GCCCCGGGGGCTGGAGGCGCCGGCGGTGCCACGGGAGCGAGCAGGTTGACGATCGAGTAGCAGGCCTGCGCCGCCTCGGTGCGGATGACGACCTGATGATCCTGAATCGCGCGCAGCGTCACGGTTTCCACGCTGCGCAGTTGTCCGCCACCGGGAGGGCTGATGAACGCGCGGAACGTCCTGCCTGCCTGCGTACCGGTCTGCACCGCCGGTGCCTGGGCGAACGCGGCGGTGCCGCTGCCGAGGAGCGCCGCGCTGCCGGCTGCGGCAGTGATGCCGCGCCTGAGCAGGTCACGACGCGAGAGCGGGTGTTCGGGGAGAAGGGGGTGCGAAGCGCCGCCGAGGTCGTCGAACTCGCTGCTCATGGTTCTGTCCTCCGTGCGGGGCGAATCATGGGTCCGCGGGCCGGGTGCTGTCAACGACAGAAAGTGGGCAGCTGCCGCAAACGCTGTTGCAGAAGTGGCGTCGGCGGGACAGAATCCGCCACATTGTGAGGATGCATGACTGAGGTGGACCTTGGTGGACGGCAATCGTTCATCGGCGCCTGGTTCATCCCGGAACTGGACGTGTGCGACGATCTCGTCGCCTACTTCAAGAACAGCGAGCATGTCGTGGCGGGACAGGTGGGCGAGGGTGAGGTCGACCTGGACATCAAGGACTCCCGTGACCTCCAGATCGACGGCGATCACTTCACCGATGCTCCGGTGCTGAAGTACTTGAACAACCTCAGGGTCGTCTGCCAGCAGTACGTCGAGAAATACCAGGCCAGCGCCACGCTTGACGCCTGGGGCATCACCGAGCGCATCAACATCCAGCACTATGCGCCTGGCGGGGGCTACAAGATCTGGCACTGCGAACGGTGGGGGAAGGGGATGCCGGCGGCGGCGCGCCATCTGGTGTTCATGACCTACCTGAACGACGTCGAGGACGCCGGAGGCACCGAGTTCCTGTATCAGGGCGTGACCGTGCAGCCGCGGAAAGGTCTGACCTTAATCTGGCCTTCAGACTGGACGCATCATCATAGGGGGGTGGTGTCCCCCACGGAAGAGAAGTACATTATCACCGGCTGGTTCAGTTTCACGTGAACGCGCAGCACGTGAATCGTTCTGTGTCTCCTCTGCGTCCAAACCCCCGCGGCGCCGGGTCCTGTGGTCCCGGCCTATAGAAGGGAGCTTTCTCGTGCGACAGACGATTCTCTTGACGGCGATCGCGATTGCCAGTCTCTCGACCATGGCGGACGCGCACTTCGTGCTCGTCTACCCGGCGGCCTCATTGCTCCAGAACGAGCTGGGCGACCCGCAGAAGATTGGACCGTGCGGTGGCGTGTCGGCCAACCCCGGTCGCGGCACACCGGCCAACCCCGGTGTGGCCAGTGGCGCAGTGACCGAGCTCAAGGGCGGCACGATGATGAACCTGCTGGTGCAGGAGACCATCTTCCATCCCGGCCACTATCGGGTGGCGCTGGCCCGCACTGCGGCCCAGCTCCCGAAGGATCCGGTGGTCACCACGCACGAGACGGCCAACGGCACACGCTCACAGGCTGCCGAGATCCAGACGATGCCGGTCGCGCCGGTGCTCGTGGACGGACTCTTCCCGCATACTGAGCGGCCGACGCGTAACTTCGCCGCGGAGGTCCCGATTCCCAATTTCGACTGCAAGAACTGCCTGATTCAGGTGATTGAGTTCATGGCCGAGCATCCCGGAGTGGCCGTGGACGGTGGCTGGTCGTATCACCACTGCGCGGTCGTCAACATCACCGCCGACCCCGCCAAGCCGCGCGACACCCGCTGGCAGTAGGGCCACCGGCGTCAAAAAGCCATCAGGCCGGCCGCGATGTGCGGCCGGCCTTTTTCTTTGGGCCGCTCTGCTGTAGGATCGCGCGCCGTGAGGTTGATTCTCGCAGCGGTTGTCGCCATGAGTGCCCTGGCCAGTGCCCAGACCCCTCCGGTGCCTGCGCCCGTCATCGATAACGCCATGGTCACGGTGCGGGACATGCCGGCCGTCGTGGCGAGCGCCAGCATGGAGCTCAGGCGTTTTGATGCGGTGCTCGTCTACATGCTGCCGGAGTCGCTCCAGGGCAAGGTGGATTTCATCCCGCGCGGCACCAGCCTGAAAGGCGCCATCCGGGCGTCAGGTGCAACGCGTCTGGTGGCGATCAGCCTGAAACAGCCACCGCCGGCGGCGCTTGCCAACACGTCGGGGTTTCCTGACGCCTTTCCTCGCCCGGGCCAGCTCAGGAAACCCATCGACAACTACAAGATCACGGCGTGGGACTACACCTTCGAGCCCGGGGTTGCCTCACCCATGCACTTCCACGGACGCGATGTGGTCACCGTCTATTTCAAGCCCGGGGCGATCGTGGCGACAACGCCGGACGGCTCGAAGACCAACAACGAGTTCTCCTTCGGCACGATCCGCTTCAACCCGCGAAACCGCACCCACACCGAAACTGTCGTACGCGGGGAGTCGCGCATCGCTGCGATTGAGCTCAAGTAGGCCGTACCTCACCCCTGCTCGGGCTCGTAGATCTCTCCTTCAATGTCCGCGAGCTTCGCCTGGACGAAGCCCGCGGCGTCACGCACGCCCTGGTTGTAGACGGGCGGGCCAATCTGTTCGACGAGAAAGTCGAGCAGGCTCTCCGCTCGAAAATCGCTCAGAGGCTCGTCGAACTCGGTGGCGAAGTAACCTTTCAGCGCTCTCAGCAGGCTCGCACGGCGTTCCTGGGAGAGACGAATCCGCATGGGTGAGTGATCCGGCATGGCGACAGTGTCGCCCAATCCGTCGTCACGCGCAGCAGGTCGAGTCGCAGCAGGCAGACCCTGTCGCCTGAGCGAGCATGCGACCGGCGCCCGGTTTCACCTCGCCGTGCTCGAGCGGCTTGGTCGCCCGCACGAACGCGCTCATGAATCGCCCGTCAATCTGTTCGGCCAGCCCGGCGGTATCGAGTCCGCTGGCGGTGAGGAACTGCTGAGCGTCACGGCTGCTGTACACCCGCGTGGGTTCCAGTTCCACTGCGGCGAAGCCCGCATCGATCAGCTTCTGTCGATACTCTGATTCCTCCAGAGCCCCCGCCACGCAGCCGATCCATAACTCCATGCTTCGGCGCACCACCTCCGGAATATCGGTGCCGCGGACGACGACGTCGGAGACGGCAAAGCGGCCACCGGGCTTGAGCACCCGGAACGCTTCGGCGAGTACCTGGTTCTTGTCGGCCGACAGGTTGATCACGCAGTTCGAGATGATGACGTCCACCGAGTTGTCGGGCAGGGGGATGTGCTCGATTTCACCGCGCAGGAACTCGACGTTGGTGAGGCCTGATTTGGCCTGATTCTCGCGCGCCAGCGCCAGCATCTCGTCGGTCATGTCGAGACCATAGGCCTTACCGGTCGGCCCGACCCGCTTCGCTGAGAGCAGGACATCGATGCCGCCGCCTGAGCCCAGGTCGAGCACCACCTCGCCCGCTTTCAGTTCGGCGAGCGCGGTGGGGTTGCCGCATCCAAGTGACGCCCTCAGTGCCTCTTCAGGGAGACCGGCGGCCTGCGTCTGGTCGTAGAGGTCTGAGGTGATGGGGTCGTCACAGCAGGATGCGGCGCTGCCGCACCCGCAACTGGCCTGCCCGCTCCGTGCCCGCAACGCCGCCTCTCCGTACTTCTGCTGCACGACTGTCCTGATATCGGTCATCGCCCGCTCCTTGTATTTGTGTAAGCGAATATATGACCGCCGTGTTATATTTGTCAAGGCGAATACAGGAGCCGCCCAGACGTGAAGGTAGACATCGCCACGCTCGAGTCCACATACAAGGCGCTTGCGGACGCCACGCGCCTGCGCATTCTCACCCTGCTCGTCGAGGGTGAGGTGTGCGTCTGTGACATTCACGACACGCTGCGCCTGCCGCAGCCGACGGCGTCACGGCATCTTGCGTATCTGCGTGCCGCGGGGCTGGTAGAGGCCAGGCGTGAGGGCACCTGGATGCACTACCGTATGGCTGCGCTCGACCCGGTTCTCGAGGGCATTGTCAGGTCGGCCACCCACGCGATGTCGCACGTCGCCTCTGTCGGGAAGGATCGGCAACGCTTCGAGAAGTGTTGTGGAAAGCCTCTGGCCGTTGTGGCGGCATCATCATCGGTCTGCTGCGGTGGCGACTGACGGTTCGCGTGCGGTCGCCGCCGAGGTCCTGGGCACGGCCTTCCTCGTGGCGGCCGTCGTCGGGTCCGGCATCATGGGCGAGCGCCTCGCCGGGGGCAACGCCGCGGTGGCGCTGCTGGCCAACACCATGGCGACTGGCGCCGCGCTTGTCGCGTTGATTCTCACCTTCAGTCCCCTGTCTGGCGCGCACTTCAACCCGGTCGTCACCCTCGCTGAGACAGTTCAGGCTCGACTCAGCTCGGCGCGAGCCGGCGCCTACGTTGCCGCCCAGTTCGCCGGCGCCATCGTCGGCACGGCGTCGGCCCACGTGATGTTTGGCCTGCCGGTCGTCAGCCTGTCGACGCGCGTGCGCAGCGGACCGGCGCAGTTGTTCAGCGAGTTCGTGGCGACCTTCGGGCTGCTCGCCGTCATTCAGAGTGTGTCGCGTACGCGTGCGACGGCCACGCCGTTTGCGGTCGCCGCCTACATCACGGCCGCGTACTGGTTTACCGCGTCAACCTCGTTCGCGAACCCGGCGGTGACGGTGGCACGCTCGCTGACCGACACGTTCTCGGGCATTCGTCCCTCCGACAGCATCGGATTCATGGCGGCACAGGTTGCCGGCGCGCTCGTGGCGACGTTTCTCTTTCGCTGGTTCTTCAAGTCATGACGACAGTGATCTTTGCGTGCGTGCACAACGCCGGACGGTCGCAGATGGCCGCAGCCTGGTTCAATCGTCTTGCCGATCCGGCAAAGGCACGCGCAGTGTCGGCCGGGACCAACCCTGGTGACCGTGTGCACCCGGAGGTGGTTGAGGTGATGGAGGAGGCCGGCATGGACTTGCGCAGCGCCCAGCCGCAGCGGCTGACCGACGCCCTTGCACAGCACGCGCAGTTGCTGGTGACGATGGGGTGCGGGGATGCGTGCCCGTATGTGCCCGGCCTGCAGCGCGCCGACTGGCCGCTCGAAGACCCCAAAGGCAAGCCGCTCGAGCGTGTGCGCGAGATTCGAGACGACGTGCGCGGGCGCGTCACTCAGCTATTGCTGGATCGGGGATGGGACCGGCTCTGACGTGCACCACCCAAAAACACAATCGCGATTGTAGAAGCTGCCTTCGGCGTTACGGTTGTGCTCGCTCCGCGTGGCCATTGGCGCCATCCCGCTCGTGGCATACCACGTGCACCTTCGATGCGTAGCAATCCATTCATCGCACAGGAGGCGTCATGAACGAAGACACATTCAAGGGACAGTGGCTGCAGGTCAAGGGCAAGGTCCGCGAGCAGTGGGGCAAGCTGACCGACGATGACCTTGATCAGGTCGAGGGGCGTTCCGAGCAGCTCGTCGGCAAGATCCAGCAGCGCTATGGCATCGCCAAAGACGAAGCCAAACGGCAGTTCGATAACTGGATGAACGACGATCGGAACCCGTCCGAAGCGTAACCCGCTACGAGACGCTGCAGGCCTGCGGCCTGAACTTCGCAGCGTCGGCTTCCTTCCGGAAGTTGGTGCTCGTGATGTAGTCGACGGCGAGGTTCACGGGATCGTGGACGATCGTCGTGACGACGAACCACTGGGTTCCCGAGGGTTCGGTCAGCAGGTTGTAGTACTCGGTGACGGTGGTGTTGGCGCTGTACGGCACGCCGTTCTTACGCAGAAAGCCGGCGCTGAGGTTGGTCGTGACCACCTTCAGGCGTCCACCGGAGGGTGCGTTGGCGACGCCGCCGCGCCCTCCGCCACCC
>JBEBGV010000139.1:0-5891 GCA_040081265.1 Vicinamibacterales bacterium | reverse complement strand
CACCTACACCGGCCAGTTCGGCGCCATGCTGGTCGACGACGGGCTCGATCCCGGCGCCTACGACGCCGACGTGCCGCTGCTGCTGCACGAGTGGGAGCCGTCGCTGCGCCGCCAGGGCGGCGTCGACGTCGAGTTCAAGGCGTATTCGATCAATGGCCGGATGCTCGGTGCCGGGGAGCCGGTGCGCGTGAAGGAAGGCGCACGCGTGCTGTTCCGACTCGTGAACGCCAGCGCCACGCTGACCCACCAGCTCGCGTTGCCCGGGCACCGCTTTCGCGTCGTGGCCCTCGACGGCAACCCCGTGCCGCGGCCGGCGCCGGTCCCGATCGTCGAGCTGGCGCCGGGCGAGCGCGTGGATGCCGTGGTGGAAATGAACCGGCCCGGCGTGTGGATCCTCGGCGCACCGCGCGCCGCCGAGCGCGACAAAGGGCTCGGCATCGTCATCGAGTACGCCGGCGCCACCGGAGCACCACGGTGGGAGCCTCCGGTACCGCGGCCGTGGGACTACACCCTGTTCGGCGCGGAGTCGCCGGCGGTTCGTGAACCAGATGGCCGCCTCACGCTGGCCTTCCGGGCGGTAGGCGACGGCCATCACTGGGCCATCAACGGCAAGTCGTATCCGAAGACCGACGACATCGTCGTGACGGCCGGCCGCCGGTACCGGTGGACGCTCGACAACCAGAGCGCCGACCCGCATCCCGTGCATCTGCACCGGCACACCTTCGAACTCGTGCGGTTCGACGGCCGGCCAACCTCGGGCCTGATGAAAGACGTCGTCACCGTGCCGCCGTGGAAGCAGGTCGAGATCGACGTCACCGCGAATCAGCCGGGTCTCGCCCTGTTCCATTGCCACCAGCAGTTCCACATGGACAACGGCTTCATGGCGATGATGCGCTACGAGCCGTGACGGAACGTCACGTCGCGGAGGCGTCTTCTAGCACGGCGCGATCGAGCACCACGAAGCCGTCCTTGTCGGTGTGCAGCACGCCTTCCTTCTCCCACCGGCTCATGATCCGGATCGCGCTTTCGATCGTGGTGCCCGTGAGATCCGCGAGTTCCTGACGTGCCAGCGGCATCGGCACGAACGTGCCGCCGCGATCAGCGCGACCGATCTGGTGCGCGAGCTTCAGAAAGAGGCGGGCAAACCGAGCCTCGACTCTCGCCCCCGTGAGCTCGGCGAGACGCCGCGTCAGTTCCGCTAGGCGAATCGTGAGCCCCGACAACAAGCCGCGGACGAGCGCAGGATGGCACTCGAGCAACTCGAAGAAGTCCCGTTTCTCGACGCGAAGACAGGTCACGTCGTCGAGCGCCAGTGCCGATGCCGGGAGCGGCGCGCTTTCGTAGACGGCGACGGCCGCCAGCGGGTCGCCCGGCCCGAAGATCTCGAGAATGATTTCCTTGCCGGCGGGCGTCGACTTGTAGACCTTGACCCGACCCTCGACGATGGCCAGGAAGGCGTCCGCATCCTCTCCTTCGGAGAACACGGTGGTGCCTCGCGCGTGGTGCACAACGCGTGACACGGCGGCAACGCGGGCACGATCCTCCGACGTCAGGCGCCGAAACAGCGCCATGCGCCGCAACTGGTCATCATTCGGCAGACTCACGGCTGCATTCTACTGGACAGAGAGGCACTACAGCCTCTGGTCGAGTGCAATCGCTCGCGGAAACAGGACCTCGGCTTCGAAGTGCACATGAGCAGCGAGGTCAGCGTGGAACGCGGTCAGATCGTCCTGAATCGTGTGCCAGGCGTCGTCGGGTGGAGCATGGCTGAGCTCGCCTCTCAACGCCTCGACTTCGGCGAGCGCCGCCAGGAGCCGATCGTGCTCGGCCTCCAGCACGCGGATGGGATGGACGACCGTGGGGAACGCGAGGGCTGGACGAGACCGCCCCGAACGCTCAGCATCGGCCAGCGCGGTCACCGCCGGGAACAGAATGTTCTCCACCTTGGCGAGGTGGGCGAGCAGCCGCGTCGCGAGGTCGGCGAACGCGGCCTGCAGCCCTGTCGCTGGCCCCTCTGGTTCGCGTGCGGCCAGGGCTGCGAGGCGCGAGCGGATTCGCGGCACGGCCGCATGCATCCTGGCGTGCGGCACGGCGACGAGGTGGTCGCACAGCGCATCCAGCGGCAGCCTGGCCGCGTCGACGCCGATGGCGAGCGGGTGCTCGGTCATGAGCTTGAGGGCCCTTGCAGCAGTCTACGGAGCACCGCTGCGGTTCCGTATGACCGTCGTCATGCGCGGGCGCCCTCCACGCCACCGCGGTGACCAGGTGGTAGGAGCGGGCGGCACGCCGACCCGCGGATTGTCGAACGACCACGGCACGTCCGATGACAAGATGACACCAGTGTCGAGTCCCGTGGTCAGCCTCCAAGCGCAGCCGCTGTTCGCGGCGCTCGACGAGGCTGAGCTGACATCTCTGGCCGATCGGGCGCACCTTCGCCGGTATGCACAGGGCGACGTCCTGTTTGCCGAAGGCAGTGCCTGTGAGGGCCTCTACGTCCTCGTGTCCGGCCGGGTCAAGATCTTCAAGACGTCGGCCTCCGGGCGAGAGCAGATTCTGGCCGTCGAAGAACCGGGAAGTTCCTTTGCGGAACTGCCGGTGTTCGACGGCGGACCGTATCCCGCGTCGGCCTCCGCGATGTCCGACACCGAGGTCCTCTTCATCTCACGCTCCGACGTGCGAGCGCTGTGCCTGGAACGTCCTGAGGTCGCCCTGAAGATCCTCCAGGTGGTGGCGGCTCGCCAGCGGCGGGTGGTGGCCGTGATCGAAGAGTTGTCCTTCACCACGGTACGGCATCGACTGGTCTCCTGGCTGCTGCGCCAAGCCGCGACCAGCGGCCGTCCGTCCGCGCGTGGCTCAATCATCACCCTTCCCAGTCATCAGGAACTCGCTGCGCACGTCGGCACCGTCCGCGAACTCGTGTCGCGGAACCTGACCAGACTCCAGGCGCAGGGCTTCATCGCGGTCGAGGCGAGAGTCATCACTATCCTCGACCTTCAGGGCCTGGAAGCTGACCTTGCTGCGTCCGAGTAGCGCGACGGCGCGGAACCATCCGCGAGCGCGTGACAAAAGTCACTGCCAGGCGGGTGATGGACGCGTCACACTGCAACAGGAGGCAGCAACATGTCCATTCGTGCGTCGTTCATCACAGCTGTGACGACGGCCGTCATGCTGGCGCTGGGGGTGTACGCAGCGTCGGCGTCTGGTGCGCGGCCGGACGCGAGCATTCCAACGCCTCAAAGCGCCGCCAAGGAGAACCCCATGAAAGTCCTGGCTCTGCAGTCGTCGATCGAACCCGGAGCCGACAAGCAAGTGGTGTCGCTGTTCACCGGGTCGCGTCGCACGCTGGTGCAGATCACGCTGCGTAACGGAGCCACACTGGCGGCGCACAAAGCGCCCGTGCCGATCACGATTCAGTGCGTCGTGGGCAGCGGTACGCTCACGCTCAAGGACGACGGGACCAGCGTGTCCCTCACGCCAGGAGTGCTCGTGACCCTCGAACCTGGCGTCGTCCATGAAATCGTGGCGGCGCCGTCGGTGTCGGTCCTGTTGACCCAGTTCACGGACAAGTGAGGCATGCCTGCGGTATGAACCGGTTGTCGTCGCGCTGACTCCTATGTAGTGACGGCACAGATCGACAGCCCGTGCCCACGCGGTGTGGCGGATAAGGCGTTCGCACAGAGCAGGAGACACGTCGTGACTTGGCGCTTCAGGGTTCCCCGGCAGGTCTGGGTGGCGGTGGTTGGCCTCGGGCTGCTCTCCGCGCTTGGCTGGGTGGCCACGCAGAGTGGCCCGCTTGCGCCCATTCGGGTCACGGTCACGCCCGCGGCACAGCACGACGTGGCGCCAGCCCTCTTCGGCATCGGCACCGTCGAGGCCCGACGGGCCTACGCGATTGGGCCGATCGCCCCTGGCCGTGTCAGGCGCGTCCTCGTCGACGTCGGCGACACCGTCACCACCGGGCAGCTCCTTGCCGAAATGGAGCCGGTGGACCTCGATACCCGCGTCGCCGCGACCGCCGCGGCGGTCGAGCGAGGCAGGAGCACTGTCTCCGCGGCTGACGCGCAGGTTCGAGATGTCAGGAGCCGGCACACATGGGCCGCGACGGAGGCGCGCCGCGCCGAAGCCCTGGGGGCCGCGGGCGCCACCAGCCAGAGCGCAGTGGACACCGCACGGCAGGTCGAGAAATCCGCCGAGGCGCAGCTCATCGCCGCCGAGTCGACGCTGGTGGCGGCCCGTCGCGACGTGACGCGGCTCGAAGCCGACACCGGCGGGGCGCAGCAGCAGCGGAGCAACCTTCGCCTGGTCGCCCCGGTCGATGGCCTCGTCACGGCGCGGGACGCGGAACCAGGGTCCACGGTCGTGGCGGGTCAGATGGTCCTCAGGCTCGAGGATCCCCGCAGTGTCTGGATCAGCGTGCGCCTGGACCAGGCCCGTTCGGCTGGCCTGCGTGCCGGCTTGACGGCCCGCATCACGCGCCGTGCCGATCCGCTGGTCACCGTGGCGGGCACGGTGGTGCGCGTGGAACCCATCAGTGATGCCATCACCGAGGAACGTATCGCGAAGGTGGCGTTCGATCGCCTCCCAGACGGCGTGTCGAGTGGTGAGATGGCCGAGGTCACGCTGGCCTTGCCGGTGGTCAGGGCGGCGGTCGTGGTGCCCAACGCCAGTCTCCGCCACCGCGGCGCACAACAGGGCGTCTGGCGCTACGCGGACGGCCAGCTCGCGTTCGTGCCGGTCACCACCGGGGCAGAGGGACTCGACGGGCTGGTGCAGATACTCGAGGGCCTTCAGGTGGGTGACCAGGTGGTCGTCTACAGCGAGCGCGACCTCGACGACGGCAGCCGCGTCACGGTGGTGCCCGCGCTGCGGGGAGCGGTGCCATGATCAGCCTGGCCGGCCGGGACATCCTGCACTCGTGGAGCAAGTTCGTCCTGACGGGGCTGGGGCTCGGGCTGCTCATCGGCGTCACGTTCACCATGGCAGGCGTTTACCGCGGCATGGTCGATGACGCCAAGGTGCTGCTCGATAACAGCGGCGCCGACGTCTGGGTCGTGCAGAAGGACACGCTCGGCCCGTATGCGGAGCCCTCCAGCGTGCACGACGACATCTATCGCAGTCTGCTCGGGCTGCCGGGCGTCGCGCAGGCCTCCAACGTGACCTACCTCACGATGCAGGTCCGCCGCGGCGCGACGGATGTGCGCGCCATGGTCGTCGGCTTCGTGCCCGGTGAGCCCGGTGAACCGCTCTACCTGATTGCCGGTCGGCGTGTGACACGCAGTCACTACGAAGCGGTGGCGGACGTGAGCGCCGGCTTCGCGATTGGCGACCGCATTCGTATTCGCCGGCACGACTACATCGTCGTCGGCCTGACGCGGCGGATGGTGTCGTCCGGCGGGGACCCGATGGTCTTCATCCCGCTCAAGGACGCACAGGAGGCGCAGTTCCTCAAAGACAACGACGCCATCTTCAACGAGCGCGCCCGCAGCGCCGGCAATCCGGCCCTCAATCGTCCAGGCGTCCCCGGGCTGCTCGAAGCCATCGAGGCGTCGCAGACCAGCAGCCACACCGTCAACGCCGTGCTGGTCCGCGTGGGCACCGGTCACGCGCCCGACAGTGTCGCGGCCTACCTCCGTCAATGGAAGCACGTGCAGGCCTTCACGCGTGTCGAGATGGAGGAGATTCTCATTGCCAAGCTCATTGCCACCGCGTCGCGGCAGATCGGGATGTTCCTGGTGATTCTGACCATCGTGAGCGCCGCCATCGTGGCGTTCATCATCTACACGATGACGTTGGGCAAGATTCGAGAGATCGCCGTGCTGAAGCTCATCGGCACCCACAACTCGACCATCGCCAGCATGATCCTGCAGCAGGCCCTTGGCCTGGGCGTCATC
>JBEBGV010000138.1:0-5958 GCA_040081265.1 Vicinamibacterales bacterium | reverse complement strand
CAAGGCCGAACCCGAAAAGCCGATCAGCGCGCCGACGATGCGCCGCCAGCGCAGGCGGTCGGCGCTGGCGGCCGGCAGCGCGCCCGAGAACAGCACCATCGACGTGTTCCGACTGTCCCCTGACGGCCATCGTCTGGTGTTTGTCGAGGCAAGTGCTGGCCAGAGTCGGTTGTGGGTTCGCTCGCTCGATTCGGTGACCGCCGTTCCTCTGGCCGGGACCGATGGCGCCACCTATCCGTTCTGGTCGCCCGACGGCACCGGGATTGGGTTCTTCGCCCAGGGCAAGCTCAAGAAGATTGCCGCGGCGGGCGGCCTGGCGGTGACCTTGTGCGACGTCGTCAACGGGCGAGGCGGCACGTGGAATCGCGACGGCGTCATTCTGTTTGCGCCCGATGTGATCGGCGGCATCTACCGTGTTGCAGATACCGGAGGCACCCCCGTTGCTGTGACCAGCGCATCGGCAGCCACCGACAATGACCGTTTTCCGGAATTCCTTCCCGACGGACGCAAGTTCTTATTTCTGCGTACGGCCGCCAAGGATGCCGGCCTCTATGGGGGAACGCTGTCCGACGCCGCGGTTGCGCGCGTTCTGCCGGACACGTCGAATGCCGCGTATGTGCCTGGACAGGACCCACAGGGCCGGCAGCGTCGCGACGGCTTCCTGATCTTCCGGCGGGACAACACGTTGATGGCGCAGCCGTTCGATCCGGAGCGGCTGCAGACGACAGGCGGCCTGGTGCCGATCGCCGAGCAGGTCAGCGTCGCCGGCCACGTCGGGTCCGGCGCGTTCGCCGCCTCTCAAGACGGCACGGTGGCCTACAGGGCCGGGATTGCTGGCGGCAACCGTCAACTGGTCTGGCTGGATCGATCGGGCAAGCGTCTCGGCCCGGTCTCCAAGCCGGATGAGATCAGCGGTGCGGCCCTGTCACCAGACGGCAAGACGGTGGTCTTCACCGTGGGTAACACCACAGCCGGTGTGGCCGATCTCTGGTTGCAGAGTCTTGAGAGCAGCGTGTTGTCCAAGTTCACCTTCGGGCCTGGGGCGAACTCCAGCCCCGTCTGGTCACCGGACGGCAGCCGCATCGCCTTCACGGCCCAACGGTCATTGGACGATGAAATTCAGCAGTTGAGCGCGACCGGGTCGGGCCGTCCCGAAGTCCTTCTGCAAGGCCCCTACAACAGCATCGGCGTCAGCGATTGGTCTCAGGACGGGAAGCTCATCGCGTTCAGCAGCAGGGCCGAGAAGACCAAGGACGACCTCTGGTTGTTGCCGACGGGTGGCGACCGGAAAGCCGTCGTGTTCCTGCAGACGCCAGCCAATGAACGCAGCGGCCACTTCGCGCCTGGCGGCGAGTGGATGGCCTACCAGTCTGACGAGTCGGGACGGTACGAGATCTACGTCCAGCACGTCCCTGCGAACGGCTCGAAATTTCAGATCTCGGGCGGGGGCGGTACAGACCCGCGATGGTCGCGGGACGGCAAGGAGTTGTTCTATCGCGAGGGCAACCAGAAATTGATGACTGTGCCGGTGAAGCTTGGCACCACGTTCGAGCGCGGCCAGGGACGGCCGCTGTTTGAAGGCGTCCGCGTTAACAGCTACCAGCCTTCGAGCGACGGCCAACGGTTTCTCGCGACGGTGCCGGCGGAGGGAGACTCGCAGGTTCCTCTCATCACCGTGGTCACGAACTGGCAGGCCACGCTGAAGAAGTGACCTGCGCCCGCCGGCCCGTTTCCTGAGCGCCGCCCTCGAGAATCAGTCCCGATCAGTCGCGCAGCGTATAGGAATCCGCGGCGGGGCTTTTCTGGGGTCCAAGACCGGAAAATCGCTCGTCACTGCGCCGTTGAGCAGGACCTATCTCGCCCGGCTCCTCTCTAGCCCTTATACTGCAGCCACTTGAGTCTCACTCCCGGTACGCGTCTCGGCGTTTACGAAGTCCTCGCGCAGATCGGTGAGGGCGGCATGGGGCAGGTGTATCGGGCCCGTGACACGAAGCTCAATCGTGATGTCGCGCTCAAGGTGCTACCTGATTCGTTCGCCAACGATCCGGACCGCCTCGCGCGGTTCACCCGTGAAGCGCAGACGCTCGCCTCACTGAATCATCCGAACATCGCGCACGTTCACGGCCTCGAAGAGTCTGGCGGTGTACGTGCCCTGGTGATGGAGTTGGTCGAGGGTGACGACCTGTCCCAGCGCATCGCACGCGGGGCAATCCCGATCGACGAAGCCCTGCCCATCGCCAAGCAGATTGCCGAAGCGCTCGAAGCGGCGCACGAGCAGGGCATCATCCATCGCGACCTCAAGCCCGCGAACATCAAGGTGCGCGCTGACGGCACGGTGAAGGTGCTGGACTTCGGCTTGGCGAAGGCGATGGAGCCGCCGAGCGCCATGTCACCGAGCGTCTCGCAGGCGCCCACGATTACCACGCCCGCAATGATGACGGGCGTCGGGATGATTCTTGGCACCGCCGCGTACATGTCGCCGGAGCAGGCGCGCGGCAAGACCGTCGACAAGCGCGCCGACATCTGGGCGTTCGGCGCGGTGTTGTTCGAGATGCTCACAGGGCAGCGGGCGTTCGGTGGCGACGACGTGTCGGAAGTGCTGTCGCGAGTGCTGCAGCGAGAGCCGGAGTGGACGGCGTTGCCCTCAGGACTGTCGCCCACGCTCGTCGTCTATCTCAAGCGGTGCCTCCACAGGGACCTGAAGCAGCGCATCGGCGACATCCACGATGTCCGCCTGGCGCTCGACGGCGCATTCGAGACGGCGGGGCCGCTCACGACAGCTGTGACGACGTCGGCGGCGCCACGCGCGCGTGTGGCGTGGATGGTTGCCGCCGCCGCTGTGGTGGGGATGGCCGCGCTCGCCATTCCAGCCGCGCGGTATCTGCGCGAGACGCCGCCGCCTGAGACGCGCACCGAGATCAGCACGCCCATCACCGACCGGCCCGGGATGTTCGCGCTCTCACCCGATGGCCGGCAGATCGTGTTCGTCGCCTCGGGGGACGGCGCGTCCCGCTTGTGGCGACGGTCCCTGGGGGCGACGACGGCGCAGCCGCTGGCGGGCACCGAGGGCGCGGCCTGGCCGTTCTGGTCGCCGGACGGCCGGTCCGTCGGCTTCTTCGCCGGGGGCGCGCTCAAGCGGCTCGACCTCGGCGGCGGCGCGCCGCAGACGCTGGCGCCGGCCGCCAACGGTTTCGGTGGGACGTGGAACGCGGCGGGCGTGATCGTGTTTGCGCCAAGCGTGGCGACCCCTTTGATGCGCGTGTCGGCCACCGGGGGGCCGGTGAGTGCCGTGACGACACTCGGCCCGCAGCAGCAGGGCCACCAAGCGCCGTCCTTTCTGCCTGACGGTCTGCGTGTCTTGTTCACGTCGTACGGCGGGTCAGACGCGACCGGGATCTACCTGAGTGCGCTCGACGGGAGCGCCCCGACCCGGTTGGCGCCAGACCGGAGCCAGGCCGTATATCTGCCTGCTGGGCCTGGTGATGTGTCTGGTGGCGGGGGCTGGCTGCTCTGGGGGCGGGCGAGCACGCTCGTAGCCCAGCGGCTCGACCTGGATCAGCAGACGCTCGTCGGAGACCCCGTGACACTGGCCGACGGGATGGGGGCCATCGTCGGTACTCTGACAGGTGGTTGGTCAGTGGCGGCTCCGGGGCTGGTGGCGTACCGCACCGGCGCGACGAGCCAGCGGCAACTGACCTGGGTGGACCGGTCGGGCACGGCGCGCGGGACCGTCGGCGCCTCGGACTCAACTCTTGGCGCTTCCCGCGTGTCCCCCGACGGTCGTCGCGTCGTCGTGGAGCGCACGGTGCAGGGCAACAGTGACCTCTGGCTGCTAGACGCGGACGGTGCCCGCATGAGCCGCTTCACCTTCGACGCGACGCGTGAGATCCGTCCCGTTTGGTCGCCCGACGGCACCCGGATCGTGTTCCACTCGATCCGAACGGGTATCGGCGATCTCTACCAGAAACTGACGAACGGCGCAGGAAGTGAGGAGCTGCTCGTGGCCTCCGACCAGCTCAAGGTGCCCACCAGTTGGTCGGCGGATGGGCGCTTCCTCCTGTATCTCAGCAACGGCCCGCAGACCAACAGCGACCTCTGGGTGGTGCCGATGGTGGGTGATCACACACCGTCAGTGTTTCTCCGGACCCCCTTCCGCGAAGTCTTCGGTGAGTTTTCGCCAGACGGCCGGTGGGTCGCCTACGAGTCGGACGAGTCGGGGCGGAACGAGATCTATGTGCGGCCGTTTCTCGGGCCTGGCGCAGCGGCCGCGACCGCTGGGGGCCAGTGGCAAGTGTCTACGGGGGGCGGCATCATGCCTGCCTGGCGACGCGACGGCAGGGAGCTCTATTTTCTCAACCCGTCTGGCGCGATGATGGCGGCGCCAGTTACCACGGCGGGGGACACGTTTGAACCCGGCGCGCCGGTGGTGCTCTTTCCCACGCGCATCGTCGGCGGCGGTGTGGACGCGCAGATCGGGCGTCAGTACGACGTCGCCCCCGATGGGCGCTTCCTCATCAACACGGAACTGCCTGGCGACGTGACGCCGATCACGCTGATCCAAAACTGGAACCCTGACGCGACGAAGTAGCCCTCGCGCCCGTTCGGGGCCGGGACACCGCACATCGCTCCTGATCAGTCGCAAAGGGTTTAGCTATTTTCTGGCAATATCGTTCGCCACCATGCCGTCACACAGGACGTATCCGGTCTCCGGCCGCTCTCGCCCATATAATCCACAGCAGTTTGGCCCTCACTCCCGGCACGCGCCTCGGTTCGTATGAGATCACCGCGCAGATTGGCGTCGGTGGCATGGGCGAGGTGTACCGCGCTACCGACACGAACCTGAAGCGGCAGGTCGCCATCAAGGTGCTGCCCGCATCAGTCGCCGGCGACACCGAGCGTCTTGCGCGCTTCCAGCGTGAAGCCGAAGTCCTCGCCGCGCTCAACCATCCGAACATCGCGGCGATCTACGGGCTGGAGAAGTCCGACGGCACCATCGCGCTCGTAATGGAGCTGGTCGAGGGGCCCACGCTGGCCGATCGCATCGCGCAGGGCGCGATTCCCGTCGATGAAGCGCTGCTGATTGCGAAGCAGATCGCCGAAGCCCTTGAGGCAGCGCACGAGCAGGGCATCATCCACCGCGATCTGAAACCCGCGAACATCAAGGTGCGTCCCGACGGCACGGTCAAGGTGCTGGACTTCGGCCTGGCGAAGGCGATGGAGTCGCCGAGCGCAATGTCGCCGAGCGTGTCGCAGGCACCGACGATCACCACGCCCGCGATGATGACCGGCGTCGGGATGATTCTCGGCACGGCGGCGTACATGTCACCGGAGCAGGCCAAAGGCCGCGCGGTCGATGCCCGTGCGGACGTGTGGGCGTTTGGTGTCGTGCTGTTCGAGATGGTGTCGGGGCATCGCGCCTTCGATGGTGAGGACGTCGCCGACGTGCTCGGTGCGGTGACGCGCTTGGAGCCGCGCTGGGAGGTGGTGCCCGCATCCGTGCCGCCTCGCGTGCGGCAGGTGCTTCGCGGGTGCCTTCAGAAGAACGTGAAAGCCCGCCTCGCCCACATTCAGGACGTGCGCCTCGCGCTCGAGGGCGCGTTCGAGACGGCCGCATCGCAGACGACATCATCAGCCACGTCGTCGGCTCCGCGTGGGCGGCTGGCCTGGATGGCCGCCTTCGCCGTCGCCGCGCTCGGCATGGTCGCGATGGCGGTGCCCACGCTGCGGCATCTGCGCGAAACGCCACCACGTCCACTACCCGAGACGCGCCTCGAGATCGGCACGCCCGCTACCGACCAGCCTGGGTCGTTTGCGCTCTCGCCCGACGGTCGGCAGATCGTGTTCGTCGCGTCGGGTGACGGTGCCTCGCGCCTGTGGGTGCGGTCGCTGGGGGCGACGACGGCGCAGCCGCTGGCGGGCACCGAGGGCGCGACCTATCCATTCTGGTCGCCCGACGGG
>JBEBGV010000070.1:0-21761 GCA_040081265.1 Vicinamibacterales bacterium | reverse complement strand
GCGCTGATGTCCCGTTGTGGCGGGTCGCGGATCGATGATCACAGAGGGGACATTTCTATCGAGTTAACCCAGGGGACATTTCTAACGAGCTTTGACACACGTCGCTCAGGCGCTTGAAGAAGAGCAGCGGAAAGATGTATTGCTTGTAGTCGCTCGCGTCGATCAGGCCGCGCAGCAGCGTGGCCGCACCCCACAGGTGCGACTCGAGTTCTCTCTGGGACAGATGCGCGCTCACGTGAGCCACCCGCCTTCGGTGAGCACCGTGCGCAGGTGGTCTTCGGCGGCCCGCGCCTCCGCGAGGGCGGTCTTGAACGCCTCGACGGCCTCGGGCAGCGGCGGGATGTCCGCGCCGATGGGCGGCAGCACGTAGCGCGAGATGTTGAGCGTCCAGCCTTCCTTCTTAATCTCGTCGAGCGACACGACCTTGGCGCAGTCCTCCACATCCTCGAAGGCGCGGTACCACGCGACGATCTGCTCGCTGTGCGCGGGATCCAGGAAGTTCTGGGCGCGGCCTTTCCTGAAGAGCCTCGACGCGTCGATGACGAGCACCTTCTTCCGGCGCGCGGCCGGCTTCTTCCGCCGGAGGACGACCACGCAGCCGGCGAGCGAGGTGCCGTAGAAGAGATTCGGGGCCAGGCCAATGACCGCCTCGATCAGATCCTCCTTGAGCAGCGCCGTGCGGATGTTGCCCTCAGCCGCTTTGCGGAACAGCGCGCCCTGCGGGAGCACCACCGCCATGCGGCTGTTCCCGGTCGGCGCCATCGACGCGATCATGTGCTGCACGAAGGCATAGTCGCCATAGCTCTCAGGCGGGATGCCGTATTTCGCCCGGTTCCACGGATCCGCTTCCCACAGATCGCGGCCCCATTCCTTGAGCGAGAAGGGCGGGTTGGCGATGACACAGTCGAAGGTAAGGAGACCACCTGTGCTCGCGTCCGCGAAGGCGGGGTTGCGGAGTGTGTCTTCGCGGGCGATCTGGAAGTCCTCGATTCCGTGCAGCACCAGGTTCATGCGCGCGATGGAGGAGGTGGTGAGGTTCTTCTCCTGGCCGTAGATCTTGCCGAAGAAGGTCCGAGGGTCGCCGCCCTGCCGCGTGACGTGCTCAATTGCGCCGAGCAGCATCCCGCCCGTGCCGCAGGCCGGGTCGTAGATGGACTCACCCTCCTTCGGGTCGAGCATCTCAACCATCATCCGGACGACGCTGCGCGGGGTGTAGAACTCGCCGGCTTTGTTCCGGCGGGTGACGTCGGCGAACTTGCCAACCAAGTACTCGTAGGCGTCGCCGAGGACATCCGTGCTGACGGCCTTGTTGCCGAGCGAGAAGGCCGAGAACCCCTCGATCAGATCCTTGAGCAGCTCATCGGTGAACTTCTCCCTGTTGCCCCAGTCCGCGGTGCCAAAGACACGGTAGAGCGTGTCCGGGTTGGCGCGCTCGATTTCCTGCATGGCGTGAAGCAGGGCGGATCCGACATTCGACGCGGTCTCGCGGACGTCTCTCCAGTGACAGCCTTCCGGAACCGAGAAGCGGTGGACTTCGGGAAACGCGGCCGGATCGACATCGCCGAAGGTCTCGGCTGCGTCGGTCGTCTCCTCGTCCCAGACATCGGAAATCCGCTTGAAGAAGAGCAGCGGCAGTATGTAGCCCTTCCAGTCGGTGCGATCGACGGCGGAGCCGCGCAGGGTGTTGGCGGCGTCCCAAAGCGTGGATTTCAGTTCTTCGTGGGTCAGCGCCATCAGCGAATCAGACTCCGGTCTGTAACTGGGGTGAACGTCGATCGCAGAGGGGTGTTGCTTAGCGATGCACGCCTCATCAAGCACCTTTGGTCTCGAGCCCCTTCTTCTTAGTCAGCTCGAGCCGGTCGCACCTACGCGGGATTACGCACATCGGCAGGATCACGTCGGGTTGCTTGCCGCCCTTCAACAAGACGCGCCCCTCTCGTCGTTGCAGCAAAGTCTACCTGAGCTGGCCGAGCAGTTCGGTTTGACCCACGGCGGATCGTGAATGTTCTTGCGGTCTCGCTCGGAGGCGGAGTACAAGAAGCCGAAAGCGGGCCGAGCCACAGCGCCAACTGTGACCCGACCCTAACCAGTCAACCGAGTAACCGGCTGACGAGGCTGCCGACGATCCTAGCAGTCCCGCCACGACCGGCCGTATTCCTTCGAGGACGGCCATGAACACATCTCACTTGCCTTCGCGCGCGGCGATTTTCGCCCGCGTCAGCACGCACGACCAGACCTGCGAGAATCGGCTTCTCGAACTCCACCGATACGCCCAAGCACGTGGGTGGGGCGTCGCCGACTAGGTCGACACCGGAATGTCCGGAGCGACGGACCGTCGCCCGGCGCTGGACACGCTGCTGGCGGATGCACGCCGCCGTCGCTTCGACGTCCTCCTGGTTTGGCGACTGGATCGGCTCGGCCGCAACCTGAGGCATCTTGTGACCCTGCTGGAGGATGTGCAGGCGCTGGGGATCGCCTTCGTCTCTCTCTCAGAGGGGATAGACGCCACCACGCCAGCCGGCAAGCTGCAGATGCACATCCTTGCGGCGATCGCCGAGTTCGAGCGCGCCAGAATCGCCGAACGCGTTCGAGCCGGACTTGCGCGTGCCAGGGCGCAGGGCCAGCGCCTGGGACGACGGCCGCGCCGAATCAGCGTCCACGATCTCGAACGAGTCAGCAGCCTGTCGACGCGCAAGGCCGCGGCAGCGTTGTGCGTTCCCGCGTCGGTGCTCCATCGAGCACGCTTGGCGTCGAGGTGACAAGCCAAGCAATCGCCATCTACCTTTCCTCTGAGCCATGGGTGATGGCGGGCAGGGTCGGTGGCGGCTCTGCCGGAAGAAGCAGGACCGCGCCCCCAAACACCAAGTAAGCTGAGCCCATGTCTGATGATGCCGGCCCAAAGTCTGCGATCGAGTTGGCGATGGAACGACTGCGGAAGAAGGACGCGGAGGAAGGTGTCACCGCAAGCCCGATGACTGGCCAACAGAAGAGCGCCATCGCCGAGGTGCGGAGTCTCTACGGCTCGAAGATCGCCGAGCAGGACGTCCTGGAACAGTCCGCGATGAAGGGTCCGCTAACCGCCGACTCCGCGCAGATCGACGAGGTCGCTAGGCAGTTTCGGCGTGAGCGCGAGCGACTTGCGTCCGAGCGGGACGCAAAGGTGGAAAGGATTCGCCGAGGCGAACTCTAGCGCACGCTCCGGCGTCACGACCTGGCCGTGCGTCGGCAAGGTGGGGAAGTGGCTCGACCGCGCCGGCCGTCCCCCGGGAGAGATTCCCCATGGCCCCGGCACGAGACGTCCGCAGCTTGCGTCCGCTTATACAGGGGAGCGTCCCGTAAACCTGTCGAGACGGTCGCGCCGTTTTGGGGACTTCTGGACGGATCTGGCTGCCCAGCTAGGTGTTCCGCAGAGTGGTGTTTTCGGAACGCGTCGATACACCAATAGCAGTCACCCGCGATCCCCATCCGCGTGAAAGGATTCCTGCTCGGACGCTTTTGATGAGTTGAACCATCGGGGGCTTAAGCGGATGTCTCACTCCGCACTCACTCTGCCGACACAACTGCGTCGGAGGCAATCGAGTCAGACGGCGAACTCCGCGCCGAGGAACCGCTCGGCCCCGTCATGCTGTTCTACTTCGTCGGCCGTCGTTTGCGGAGCTACAGCCTAAGTCTTGCTGGCGATCCAAGGGGCTGTGACGGTCAGCGAGCTGCACGTGCTTGGACCGGTGGGATCATTGATCGTCAATGAAGCACTACCGCTGGCGCTCGAGCTTGAGTTCAGAGTCCCGGTTATCGCAAGGGTGTGCGACAAACCCCTGGAACCGAGGGGACCAGTGTTTTGATAGGTGAAGCGTTGGCCACTCAAAATGACCGACTGGCCAGGATTCGTTCCGCCGGAAAGTGCGGGGAAGAAGCACCCGTTCACCGATGTGGAGCTGAAGACGAGTTTCAAGCCCGAGAGCTGAGTGCTCGAAACTGAGAACTCCAATTGAAAAGCCACGGCCGTTGACCGGCCGGCCCAGTGCCCGTCGAACTGCTTAGCAGTGGAGGCCGCGGTGTTGTTGATGGCGGTGAGGACCTGCAGTGTCACGTCCAGGCAGTCTGCGTTTATGGCACAGTCCGCCTGACCTATGAAGGCCTGTGTCTGTTCGAGGAGCGGACCATCGACGGCCGGAACGATCGAGGTGAGGGCAGTGAGAAATGTGCTGGCACAGGCAACGGCCACAATCGGCGCGGCGACCGTCGACACGAAAAGGCCTCCCACACAGGCAACTGCTCCAACGAATGTCGAATATTCGCCGGCGAGCTTAAGGGCGCGTGCGAACGACTGTTGGTCGAATAGTGTCAAACTCCTTCGATCAGAGCGAAGAGAAAAAGTCGTTCCAGCACTTGCTCGGAAGCCTTGTAGAAGTGTCGGATCTATCGGCACTGTACGAGGGGGCAGAGGGCTTCCATTTCTAGGCGCAGTAGTAACGTCAACGCTGTTCTGGGTGTAATTGGAAAACGTCAGGATGGCGTCCTCGAAGTAGGCGTACGCTGGAAGGCCATCAGCGCCGGCGAGAACGACGAAACCGCCCCTTCCCTTGATGGCATAAGCCGCCCCAGACACCCGATTCCCGTCCCCAATGACTCCGACGGCTTCACCCGTAGTGCTCCGCGCAACCGCGGCGAAGGTCGGATCGCTGGTTCGAGTCGCTGCGACCACACCTCGGAATAATGACGGCGGCGTTGCAGCGGCCGCTGGTGACGGCGCTGTTGCGGGTGACGGCGTCGTCGGCGATGAAGCGCCGCAATTGGCTAGAAGGACCGCTAGTACGACGACGCGTGCAACGTTGACGGATGCATGGCGCATGTGTCGGCTCTATTCGACGGTGAAGGGCGCGAGTATGACATTGCTCGACACCGAAGCACCAGCGGGCCTCAGAGCAAAGAAAACATTAATGGCGCTGACGTCGGACGTCGGAATTGTGAGTGATTGCGTTAGCGTCGCTTCGCCTCGTCCGCGTGAGACCACTACACTCGGCGCGTCCCCGCGCTGCAGGTTCCTATTTGCCTGGTCCTGAATCACGAGAGAAAGACGGCCGGAGTCAACGTCGAGGTTGTACAGGACCGTTCCTTGAAACTGGATGACCTGACCACGTCTCAGCGTCGATCCAGCCGGGGGTTGCATGCTCAAAAGCACAAGGCCAGCTCCCTGCACTGAATACTTGACAGAAGTGGAAACCGGTGCGCCCGGGCCCGAGGGCGTCAGCGTGTATGTCACCGTCAGAGAGCTCAACCCGAGCCCCGGAACATTAAGAGAAGGAATCAGAGTGACGAGGCCCGTGCCTCGGGTCACAGTCGCTTCAATTCGACGGTCCGGACTGTGGAGGAAAATCGGCATCGGGGCGCCACTCTGATCTGAGATTGAAACGCGCAACATCCCCTGATCCGCCGAGGACAGCGTATAGCGAACTGTTCCGGCGAAGCTGGCCTCGATATTGCTCATTACCTCTGAGCCCGGTTCTGGACTCACGGATACGAGCTCCAGACCGTTCGTCCCCGGTTCTGAAACTGTGGGAGACACCGGCGTCCCCGTACTCCCACACCCAAGTAGGGCCACACCGAGAACGACTACAGCAACCCTTGGAAAATGTGTCACTTGAGTGGGACCGTGTGCGATCACCAGGGCCCAGCATGCAGAGAAGCCCGCTTGAATGTTCATGAGGAAACGTCCGCTGGAGCTCATTCACACAAGAAAGTCAGTGAGT
The DNA here is from genome assembly GCA_040081265.1 of Vicinamibacterales bacterium. Taxonomy (GTDB): domain Bacteria; phylum Acidobacteriota; class Vicinamibacteria; order Vicinamibacterales; family UBA2999; genus JBEBGV01. The sequence continues at coordinate 16,011 of JBEBGV010000070.1, read as the reverse complement.
CTCGATGCGAGCTCACGATGGACTCCGCGTGTATCTGTGCCGTAATTGTTCGGGTTGCCGCACCCTCGGGGATGTCCCAGTCGAGTGAGCATCGCGAAAACTCTAGAGGTTCGCCAGAGTCAAGTCAACGTGGTCGGCTGTCGATCGCAAGAGCCTGGCGGTCGGAAGCGTCGCCGACCTTTGCTGGTTCCACGATGATTCAGTTGGGCCTACTTCAATCCATGGTGGCGTTGGTGTACCTTCATCCCTAGGACGTCAATTCTCGGCGTGATCTTGATGACCGGCTTCCTTGGCAGCGCGGAGGCGATTCAGACCCGCGTGAGTGGCAGCGGAGCCTTTCTGATTAGGCTCCCACTGGTGCCCGTGGTAATGGCAGGGCAGGCGTCTGGCTGCGGGACGAGAGACTACGGGATCTCATCTTGTTGCGGCGGACGTGAGGATCCTGCCGTCTAGTTCCGTACTCTAGTGTCGGTGCGCGACAAAGGAAACGCCCGGTTCTGTTACTGTGGAGCCGCGAGATCCGATGCGCGGTATGAGTATCAGCAAAGCACACCTGGCAGGCCGTCTTGCGGATGCTCTTCTCCGCTGACGGAGCGGAATGATCACAACCCGAGTAGTCGGCGATCGGATTGATGTCGTCGTTAAGTGCGAGCGTCGGCCGGCGGTCTACCTTGACCAGTTCGCGCTGCATCATTTTTCGACAAATCGCGAGCACAAAGCGCGATTTCTTGGTGCCTTCGCAAGCCGCGGTGAAGTGCTCTTTTCGAGCGCGAACGTTTCGGAAGTCGTTCAGACCGCGGGAGCGACACTGGAGGCCACCTGCGCGTTCCTCGACGCCGTCGGGCCGTACTGGGTTCCCATCGAAATGGACGTGTGGGCAGTACTGCGGGCCACCCGGCGCGCAAGTGAGGCGCACCCCGCGTTGGATGGGAAGCTGCTTCAGATCGTATACGAGCTGACGCGCGGTCGCAGTAGTGAGATCCGGCTAGGAAATGCTCTCTCGGTTATGCGCAGCCACTTTCCAGATGGCGCGTTCTTTCGCGACACGCTGTCGAAGGCGAAAGCACGGTCCGTGCGTCGCGTCGCGGAACTTCGGCAGGCGTGTCGCGACACGCCCGAGAAGGCCCGTGTCATCACTGACCGCGGTCCAGTCGTACATACTTTGACGGCACTAGTACACGCCATCCTCGTCGAGGAGGCTCGAAGTTTTGCCTGGACCCCGAACGATGCCGTTGACTTCGGCCATGCGCTGATGCCCCTTGTTCTCGCTGATGCAATGTTTATGGACAAAGCTTGGAAACGCAGAGTTGAGCGCATCGCTTCTTCGCTACCGCAGGATTTGCCCCAGATTTTTTATGAACCGGAATCGAGTCAGTTCCTGGACTGGTTGGAATCTCAACCAGCCGCAGGCTGACTCAAGGTGGCCCTCGACCGGAAATACCTGGGATTCGGGGTCGCGCGGGTTCGACGAGGATTCTTAAAGTAGCCCTCTACCGTGAACGCCACGGGCTCAGACGATTACGCGTACGAGATGGCCCCCATGAGGAAACCGACACGGGGGCTGAAGAAAAAGGTCTGAGACTTGTGGAACACTACATGGACAGCCGGTGTCCTTGGTGATGGACAACCCGTAGGCGAGTGGCGTTGTACGACCCAAAGGACGCACCGAGTTCAATCGTCAGCGTTAGGAGTTCATACCTCGCAACAGAGACCAGCGCATCGAACATTCCGGCTCGAATGCAAATCAGCATCCCAGCCGACACCACAAGACCGAGGCCGCCGGAGGCCAAGAGTCCGCACATAGCAAGCGCAGGCTGGATGGCCCATCGGAGATTGAGCACCAAATACAGCCCTGCACTAAGGGCGCTAGTGGCCGCCAAGAACCAGCAAATCAGTCCAATGACGGTTGCCCAGGCTGCCCCGGTAACCCAGGGATCCCTCAGTAAAGGCTCCGGTGGTGGACATAAGATCAGCGAATTGAGCCACTGAGTCAGGCCACGGCCGATAAGGTAAGTAACTACGAGCCAGACGCTCGCCACCGCAGCGGCCTGATCGACCGTCGCAGAATAGAACTGCATCGCGAGCAGGCCAATGCCGAGTGATACCAATCCTCCACACCAATAGAGTTGGAAAGTCTTCTGAGCGGTACCGACTTGTTTGACAGAGATCGGCCGCCGTGGGCGATTCACTGCGGGCTGGACCACGCCAGCATCAGCCTCGTTAAACGGCAGGCTCGGCAGGTCCATTGACGGCTTCGGATTCATTAGCTACTCGTCCCTTCCAAGGCCAGAAGAGAACAACGATTTCCCACATCTGAAAAACGGTGACCACTCCAAATCCACCGGACGTGACGAGTCCAATGGCGTTTCCGAAGAATTTCCAATCCGCGAGAAAATACGAGAACCCGACGTCAACGAGCCAATGAATCGCCGCGAGTGCAACCAGCAGCGCACTGCGAATAGCGGTGTTATAGAGAGCGAACAAGAGCTCCCTGGCAACCGCCGAGTACGTTTCTCTGTTGATAGGTGGCAATTGGCACGCCTACGGGCTATCGACTGATCGTTCCGGTTAAACGAGCCCTCCCCGCGATTCACGCGATAGCCCGGAGGGTTCATACACGCCAAAACGACCAGCGCGTAGGCGTTGTACATGAGGTTAAGCTTTGACCGCAAGCCCCGCAGAGGCCATTCGCCCTATCTCCACTTATGAAAACATTAGCATAAATGGGCATCTCTATGCCGTTTCGTGAAGTTTGGGTGGCGTGAGGCCGAGGGCCGCACGGTGGGTTTGTGAACATAATTACCTGTTCCAGTGGCGTGCGAATCCCGGTGGGGGCGCCTCCCGCGCGCATGCTCAAGTACCTGTTTTGCGCCTCCAGTCCCGTACGCTCTGGCTCGCTGGCAGGTCGACTACGAATTTCCTACCACCGATCGATTGAGGGTGAGATCAACGCGGCAAAGGCAGTGATGCCGCACGAATCGCGCGCTGGTGCTTTCAGCGTCCCGAATTGAACTGATTTGGGGACAGCAGCGTGCTGAGGCGAAAGCATTTGCGGAGGCGCGCGATATCGCCAGGGCGAAAGGTCGGTGTTTTCGGTACAGCCGGTAAGGGTCCACGATGCCTGGTTGCGCCCGAGCGAGAGTCCGCGGGCCTATCGAAAGCGGGACGCTAAAATCCAAGCATGGTCGGCTGGCACATCAGCGCGTTCAGACAGGCAAAGGGCGCACTGCTGCCCGCGCGGCCGGATTCTGCCAAAGGTGCTCGCGTCGCAGTCTGGCAGGCAGGTCCGTACGGACTGAACTGGATGAGCAGCTTGGCCAAGGCAGGACTCGCCGTGGACTACGGGGGCGGAGGATACCCGCGCATTCTCACCGCCCGCGCCAGGGACATCCTTCCGGTCATTTTGGCTGGTCCACCAGACATGCATGAGCGCTGGGTGCTCGACTTGGATTCGGCGATTGTTGGCGACTGGCCCGGCCAGACCGTGATCAACAAGCTCGAAGCGAACCAATGCCCTCCCGAAGAGTGGCTGCTCATCGTCGCCTGGGACGAGAGTTAGCAAAGCTGGTTCAAGGCGAGGTATACCCGGCCCCTTCCAGCAGTCCCAACCGATGGCCTGCGTACGTCATAGAAGCGCCCTCTAACTCCTGCGTCAGCGTGGTGACTGGCAGGGCAGTTTTCAAGCTCGAGTCCTTTGCCCTCGCCACTCTTCCAGACCTAGCGAGCTCTTTTGACGATCCAAGGTGGATGTGAAGCCTCGTGAACCGTAATACGCTGCGGCCGGCAGCGAATGCCGCGATGAGGGCGGAGCGTGTTTATGCGTAACCGGTTGGGAACTGTGCTTGAGGGTGAGCATGCCGCGCCCGTGTCTCGATGTCATCTCGTGGAGATGGGCTTTTTCCTCCTGCTGTCGGCCATCATGATGCTTGGTGGCGCAGGCCACGCATTCGCGCAGGTGCAGATCGGCGCCGACATAAACGGCAGCGAGGCCGAAGACTCATTTGGTTCAGCTTTGGCAATGAGTAGCGATGGATTCACTGTCGCAATCGGAGCGCCTGGCAACGACTACAACGGCATGAACGCTGGCCTCGTTCGCGTGTACCGCCGGGTGGGCGGCAGTTGGACGCAGCTTGGCGCAGACATCTTTGGGGCGGAACTCGAACGGTTCGGTTCTTCAGTGGCGATTGGCAGCGATGGACTCACGATTGCCGTTGGTGCTGAAGGCCGGAGCAAGGCCCGGATACTGAGGCTTGAGGCCGGTGTCTGGACGCAAATCGGACCGGACATCTCGGGTATGGATGACCAGTCCGGCTCCTCGGTAGCGATGAGCGGCGACGGAGCCATCGTCGCCGTCGGCGCCAGGGGGCACGACGGTGGAGGCATCGATGCCGGACAAGGTCGCGTTTACAGATGGGATGGGTTCACCTGGACCCAGCTCGGTCCTGGCATCAATGGTATGGCTGCGGGGGATGCGGCGGGATTCGCTCTTGGATTGAGCAGCGACGGCCTGACCCTTGTCATCGGGTCGCCCTACCACTATGACGTGTCCCCGCCTAGGGGCGGCCAGGCTCGTGCGTATAGATGGACGGGCGCGGCATGGGCACAACTCGGGAGCGACATCAACGGTGGTTCGTCGGCCTCCTTCTTAGGCCAGTCTGTTGCAATCAGTGGCAACGGGACCACCGTCGTCATTGGTGCCCCATTCGGGCAGTCAAGCCCACCCCATGCCCGCGTGTACCACTTTGATGGTGCTGGCTGGGTTCAAGTCGGAGCGAACATCGGACCGCAGAGTTTCGGGGATGCTTCAGGTGTTTCGGTATCCGTAGACGGCGACGGGACTACGGTCATTGTCGGTGCTGACTTCTACCCTGCTGGTGGCCGTGCCGGCGCTGGTCGCGCACGCAGATACCAATGGAATGGAGCCAGTTGGGTGCGAGTCGGAACGGACATTGACGGAGAAGCGGATTATGACCGACTGGGCAGGGGAACGGCCATCAGCGCCGATGGCCTGACAGTCGCGATTGGCATGAGCGGCGCCAGCAATAGTTCTGGCCGCGTCCGCATGTTCACCTTCTCTGCGCCTCCAGAAGTTGCGTTGACGATTCCTACCGGCGTTGCGGCATTCAATGTCGGTGGGGCGGCGGTTCCATTCACCGTGACGGCGACGGCGGGTACACCGGTTTGCTTGGCCGATGGCATTCCATTCGTGTCCGACAACGTGCTGGCCCTTGGTACACACGTTGTTCTGTGCGCTTCTACTGATCCGGATACCGGAGCGACGGGCTCTGTAAGCGCCACGGTGTCGGTTGTGTTTTCGGGCCTGCAAGGTCCCCAGGGCCTGCCAGGACGAGACGGGCTGCCAGGTCTGCCGGGTCGAGACGGGCTAACGGGGCCGCAAGGTCCTCCCGGGCCCCCTGGTTCGCAAGGAACCCAGGGCATTGCGGGACCGGCTGGCGCAGGTCACATCCTCGTTCGTAAGAGCCAGGACCAGAGCGTCATCAACAGCGCGATTCTTGTTGAGGACGAGCACCTGACTGTTGCTCTGGCTGCAAACGTAGCCTATGAATTCGAAGCCTGGGTCCTGTGCGCCACGGCAGGGAGTTCGTCGACTGACTGCAAGTTCGCGTTCGCCGTGCCCGCGGGGGCGACGGTTCGATGGCTGGGGGACCATCAGGTCGATGGAGCTACCAGTAAGACTACCTTCGCGGTCGTCACAGCGAGTGGCGCGACGAGAATCGCGAACATCAGCAATGGCCAGACCACCGTCATTCGAGTGCGAGGAGTCGTCACGACGGTGGCAAGTGAGGGCAGCCTACAGTTGCTATTCGCGAACGGTGCGGCAGGAACAGGCCGAACCACCACCATGCTCGCCAACAGTTTCCTTAAGGTTGGCGCGTTCTAGTGGTCCGCCGCCCGCCTTGTCGGGAGTGCCAATGAAGCTGGATCGAAACCGTCTTCCCGTGTCGATGATCGCCCGTCAGATGAAGGCGACGACTGTTGGCAGGAAGGGGACAAAGGCCGGCCGCCAGCAGCGCGAGGCATTCCCCGAAAGCTCGAAGGCCGCAAACGCTCACGCTAAGCCTCTGCGAGGCCGTTATGATTTGCGGATGCTGGTAACGATGCCGTCAACAAAACTCGTGACCCTTGTCATGTCAGGCATGCTTGTGGTCCTGAGCATCACAGGCTGCGGAGACGCTCGGATCCTCGAAGCCGGGTACTTCCAGGATGACAGGAGGAACAGAATACGGACATTTGAGTTATCAGCGGGCGTGAGCGCAGAAGAGGTGCATGCTCACGCGAAGGAGCTGCAGCGCACGCCCGGCCAACTAATGGCTGCCTACTACTATGACGTCGGGAACGAAGCTCCCAAGGATCGTCTGACTCAGACTGGTTCGGTCCTTACGGCTAACGAGCTACTCTATGACATGCCAGGCGGGAGTACGTGGCGCTTCGCGTACGTTGCTGGCCTTGGTGGAGCCGAACAGTTCGTCGATTGCAGGGAGAAGTCCGATGACGATCTCTGTCGGCAAGCGGGGAGATGATCCACCTCGATTCTGAATCTGGAACGGCCCGTTAGTTCAAGAGCCTGGGCGAGACTAGGCGCGCAACTGTATGCGTATGACAGAGTAGTCCGCTCCTTCATAGACAGGGATGGTATGCACGCTTGCCCGAAGTGCAAGAGCACCGAAGCTCACGCTGCATCTGTGGTCCACCGCTCGCAGACCAGTAATACCATCGCCACAACCGTCGGTGCCGGTTTAACCATCGGAGGAGAGGCGGGACTAGGCGTCGCTACTACCACAGGCACTTCTCAGAGCTTGATGGCCCAACAGGCCGCGCCACCGAAACCGCCGAGCCATATGGCTTACGGCTGCGTTCTCTACGTGGCGCTGTTCTTCGTCTATGGACTTTCTAATCTAGCCTTGGTCCAAGTCCTAGGCACTGCCGACAGCGTATGGGGTAACACTTTTGCCTTCGGCACAATGATCGGAGGCGGTGCCGCCATCATCTACTGGATGCGCCAACGCACGAAGGCCCAGCTTCCAGCGTGGGAGAAGCGCATGGAGGAGTGGCAGCGGACGTGGGTATGTGATCGCTGTGGAACTCAGTTCGTAATACCGTAGTGCCGACCAACTTGTCGCCCTGCTGCGTCCAGGTGCTGAACGCTGCCCACGCATTGGTGCTCTTCGCACTAGACGTTCAAGGACCGCTTCAATCGCACCCTCGCCTACGTCTATCTACCGAATGGCCTCTTTCTGAACGCGGAGATCGTGAGGCAGGGCTACGGCAACGCGCTCACTACCTATCCGTTCAAACTGATTGAGCAGTTTCGCGCCTTGGAGCGGGAGGCGCGGGAGGAGGAGCGGGGGTTGTGGGCACCGAGCAAGTAACGAGCATGGCAGCGAAGTCAAAACCCTCTCGTTCAGTTCCAGCACCGAAGATTGTGAGAACTGGTGTGGGCTGCCAAGCCTGCAAGGAACCCGTCGCCGTCGTGCAGCACACTACCTACACCTCCCTGACGCTCTATTGTCTGAAGTGTGGGCATCGGTGGGTGGCGACGGGACCGGGTTACAAGCCGCACTGAGTGATCCATCCTCACTCACCGAAATCAAAATCCGTTGGGTGGATTGTGCCAAAATCTCGCGCATGGCTGAGCCCTACGAGCTGTCGGCACGGTTCTACGACCGCATCTATTCGTTCAGGGACTACCAGAAGGAGGCAGCATCGCTACGCGCTCTTATTCACGAACGGCATCCGTCTGCCCGCACGCTGATCGACGTGGGGTGTGGGACGGGATCGCATCTCGCCTTGTTGAGAAACTGGTTTGATGTCGAAGGAGTCGATGCATCCGCGCCAATGCTCGATGTGGCGCGGCAGAAACTCTCAGGGGTGCCACTCCATCACGGTGCGCTGACTTCGTTCACCATTCAGCGTCGATTCGATGTGGTTGTGTGCCTCGGCAGCGGTATCGGCTACGTGAGGTCGGTGGGAGAACTGAACTCGGCAGTCGCCAACCTCACGCTGCATCTTGCGCCGGGTGGGTTACTCATCATCGAACCCTGGTTCACACCCGAGCAATGGAGGACGCCTGGAATCGTGCAAGGCGTGATGATGGTCGATGAGCCGGAGCTGAAGGTTGCCCGCTTTGTGGTATCGGAAACTCACGGCCGCATGGCTGTTACGCCGATGCACCACCTCGTTGCTACACCGGAGGGCGTGACGCACTTTCTTGAGCGGCATGAGTTGTTTCTGGCGACATCGGCCGAGTATGAGGGCGCACTGATCAAGGCCAGTCTGGATAGAGTGGCGTTTGTTGAAAATGTCGTGCCGAGAGGCGCGTGGGTTGGAGGGTTGCCGCGAAGCGGCTAACGGCTCACTGTCAGGGGGAACGTCAGCTTCTTGCCCCCACCGACCACATCGACGGACACGATGGAGCTGCGCGACGAGTTGCCGGTTAGCGCAAATGTGCCCGTGCGTTCCATTGCAATCGAGTTGCATCTAACTCCATCCCTGGTGAGGGTGGCCTCGGGATCGCCGGTCGAGGTCTCCCGAAACAACTCCCAGGTCGTTCCCGTCCGGCGCCACACCTGAACGGATGCAATCGGCTTGGTGAACGCCAAGGCGCTGCCCGCATATCTGGCGCAGATCGTGACGCCCCATCGTCCCGAACGAACAAAAGTCTTTGCGCCAACTGGTGGCTGAGCAAGGCCTTGGGCGGGAATCAGGAGTGCCAGCCCCAAGACTATGCAAGCGGTCGCTCTCTCCCTGCGCCCGGTGATTTCTCGACCGCCCCGAGCCAAAGATATGTCCTGAAGTCGTGCCATCGCGTCGTCCTCCAAGGGTTCGTCGTCGAGACATTCGAGCCGTCGGCCTTGAATGTGCTGGATGATACAGGACCGTGCCGACAGGGTGGGAGAAGTGGTCCGTCGGGGACTTAGCTTCGCGGTGTCTACGTTCACGAATCGTTGAGCGTTGGTGGTGACCTCGCCCGTCGCGGCTTTACCGGAACATTGGCGAGGAGCGAACGACCATGAGCGAAGCCTTGTTCAGCGGATGGCAACCCCACTCTCAACAGCAGCCACGCCCGGAGCTGGTCGAGGCTCTCTGGGATCTGCTGAGCCCCAAGGACCGCATCCTCGCTTGCGCGATCTACCAGACCGACGCAGGTCAGGAGCTACGGCTTTCGTATCCCGGCGATGACCTCGTGCGATCAGAGTTCGTTCCCAGTCGACACCGGGCTCGGCGCTCACTTGGAAATGGTGTCCAGGTCGGTGTCCACCCAATCGGAACTGTAGATATTTCCAACTGCGTCCCACACGTTCGCTCGCAGTCTCAGGTGCTTAGTCCGGAGATTCAGTTGTTGAAACGGCACAGCGATGGCGTCCGCTAGCGCCTTGCGCGGTGTGAATGTTGTGAACGCGTCACCCGCCTTCAAGGTTGCCGGGAACGTCACATCGCTGTCCGGATAGCTGAGGAGAAAGTGTGTATCCATGCCGGCGACCTCGACCTCGGCATTCGTCGGCTTGAAATGAACGTCAACAAGGCCGATGTTCTTCGCCTTGATAAAAAGGATTGGAACGGTCGGGTTCCCCGGCTGGATTGACAGCATGCTGATCGGGTTAAAGAAGACACGAATCCTAGCGAGCTTGTCTTTCCGCCGCTCGAAGAACTGCCACGTCGACAGGCCAGCACCCCAAAGAGCGATCAGCGTGGTAAAGAGCCACTTGAGATCAATCGTAATCATGATTGCGCCGCTCAGTATACGGGCGCGGGATGATGGTGTCGCGAGCGGACTAGTGTTCGTGAACCCTATCTGGCTTGGCGCTGCCCCTGCGCCGCAGACGCGGCATCGAGCTTCACGGCGTCCCGTAGGTCTCCATCCGAGACGATGTTGTAACGCTCAAGAACTGAGCGCGTCTTATGCCCCGTCATCATCATGGCCACACGCTCCGGAATGCCTCCCGGACGATGTTGCGGACGGCGGTGCGCCGCAGGTCGTACGGAATACGTCCGGGACAGCCAGCCGCTCGGTAGGCCGATTTCCATGCTTTCGTGAGGGCAGTGATGGCACGAGGCTTCTTGACGCCACCCCGACCTTTCGCCACCTCCCGAAAGAACACGTTGGGCATGAGGTGCCCAGCCTTCTCCAGCCGCTCGTGTTCGACGTGCAGTGCCTGGAGGATGATGCGCAGCTCGCTCGACATGTAGATCACGCGACCGTCGTCGTTCTTAGTCGTGCCCGCATCAAGCCGAACTTCGCCAGCAGCGAAGTCGACCTGCCGCCATTCAAGCGGCACCTCGGAGGCGATGCGCCAGCCTGTGATAAAGGCGAACGTGATGACCGGCTGGATCTCGGCCGGCAGGTGCGCCAGCACCGACTCGTAGTACGCCGACGATGCGACGTTCATCGACGCGCAACCCGAAGCGGTTCAACGGGCGGTGAGCGATGGGGCGACAGACGAAGTGACGAGTCTTCAATGGGTCAAACTGACCCACTGAAAGGCGAGCCTATTCAACTGGGTCAAACTGACCCTTTACAGACCGAGGCTTCCCGCGCTGGGTGGAGAGGGGGTCTTCCGGACGAACACCGCCACGGTCTCGCCCGGGGCGGTCGGGATCGGCACGTACGGTGACGCCCACTCCATGGGTTCGATCGGGATCAGGCCTGCGTCCTCGTCCGCGAAGCGTTGCTTGAGAATTTCTTCCTCCGGTGTCAGCGGTCGATCGTGATCTAGTGGCATGTGCGAATCCTGTTCACGACGCGATCGTCCTCGTCGCGTGTGCGCGGTGCCCGACAACCAGTGCGGGCGGTCCTGATCGAGCTGCTGCAAGTCGATCACGAGCGGTGCGCGTGCGACGGGGGAACCGCAGCACGCGTCCTGTGTCGGTCATTCGTCGTCATCGTCGAGGGTTGTCCGCGCCCGTGCAATTTCCTCGGCAGTCGGCCGGCGACCGGTCAACGCGATCGCGAGCCGAACGAGGTCCTCGATCGCGGGTCGACCGTCCGGCGTGGGTACAAGGTACAGAACCGGTTTGGTCGGAGTGCTGCCCATGCTTCCTTCAATCCCCCCCCGTGGAGCGACACACCGGCTCGCCACCGAATATACACAACGCGCACGCGCCCTTCATTCTTTGGGCCGCATATCCAGAATCTTGCCCTGCATATCGACGATCGCCATCATCGTGTTCGTAACGACAGCCCCGAAGCCGTTCGTCCCACGATAAGTAGTTTCGATGATGAGGCACCCGTCCGCAGGTAACTTAAGCGCGATACAGCTTGAGTTCCCATCCCAGTACTGCGTCTTGACGTGATCGTACGACGCCGGGTTATTCATTGCCCCTTTGATCGCTCTCGTGAGTTCTCGGTGCGAACCGTCCAATAGGCTGAACTGTGCCTCGATTGCCTGCGCGCGTGCTTGGGTCGCACTCGTAGCCGGCGGTGTTTCCTGAATCGCGGGCGCTGCGCCGCTCGACGCGTTGGCAGGGGTGGCGCTTGGCGCGGTCGAACTTCTGAGCGTTTCATCTGGTAGAAGCGAACCAAGGACTGCAAGACCTAGAAACGCCGCCAACGAGATTCGCCAATGCCTGATCAGCCACGGAGTTGCGCTCTGGTTGCCCGCCTCTGTAACGTGTCCGTAGCTGTCAGTGTTGAGGAAGACCAACGTGTCCCGCTTTGCGAAATACCAGAATACGTAGAACACGCCGGGAAAGATCCCGAGCGCGAGCCCGACAATCAAGAGAACGAAACTAAACCGCTTAGGTCGAAGAAGCTGCGCCGTATCGCTAGTCTGGCTGGTTACGTGATAGCCCTTGCTCACGTATTCCGCGATGCGGCTGTTCAAAACCGTCTGCTTACTCTCCGGAAGGACACTCACGACCGGTTGACTGGCGGCTGCGACATCGTCCGCCTGGTTCAATCCTGTTTGCCCGTGAATCGGCCTTGGGGCCACCCCACTGAGCATGCTGCCGCAATACCGACACTTGATTGCCTCGTCTTGGATCTCCTCAGCGCAGAAGGGGCACTTCTTCATCGGGTGTTCCTAGCAGCGATCTCCTGATCAGCCAACCCAGAATAACCTTCGCAAGTATGGCATCGCTCGCACGATGTGCAATCCAACCTGTGCGATCAATCTTTGAGGTGTTTTTGCGCTTCCGCGATCTCGTCCGCGGTCGGCGCTCGTCCGGTCAACGCGACCATCAGTCGGATCAAATCCTCCATCGAGGGCTTGCCGTCCGGCGCCGGCACCAAATGGAGGATCGCCTTGGTTGGAGTGGTCATGCTGCAACTCAACGGTACCACGCACGCCGCCCAGTCCATCGGCTCGATCGGGATCAGGCCCGTCTTCGTCCGCGAACCGCTGTTTGAGGATCGCTTCCTCCGGCGTCAGGGGTCGATCGTGATCCTCCGCGCCCCCGCCGCTGTGCGCTTCTGCACAGCCGGCGGCCCGGAGCGCGAGCCAGGCTAAACTCGGTTCAAGTTTGGAGCCAAGCTGAACTCGGTTCAAGTATGGAGGCGGTATGCGTGAAGCTGGCCGTTTGGTAGTCGCAGCAGCATTTGTCGTCATCTTCGCGATGCCCCTTATGGCGCAAGTAGGCGCGCCTGGCACGCCACCCGGGGTGGCTCAACCAGCTCCGCCCCCAGCCACGAAGCTGGAGGGATTCGAACCGGCGGCAGGATCAGTCGTGACGCTCGGGTACGATGAAATCGGCAGCCTCGGCTACGGTCTCGTCTCTGTGAGTGTGCGGGAGATACGGGACGCCAAAGGGGGAAGCGCCCGCGGTTTGCTAGTCGAGGTTACCGAGAGCCAGTACCGCAAGGAACGCTCATTCGTAGATGCCGACGAAATCCCAGAACTATTAAAGGGTCTTGACGCGCTGCTTGAGGTCAAGGCGAACCCAACGCAGTTCAAGATGTTCGAAGTCCGGTACACGACGCGAGGTGAGTTACAACTCACGGTTTTCAACAACCCGAGGGGTGAGGTCAGTTACGCAGTTGGGGCCGGTCGAATGTTGAAGGCGCAGAAATTCCTTGTCGAGGGAGATATGCTCAAACTACGAGGATTGTTCGACGCTGCATCGCAGAAACTTAATGCAACTGGCTCTGGTAAATGAAGTGAAGAAGTGTCCATTCTGCGCGGAGGAGATCCAAGACGCGGCGGTTGTGTGCAAGCACTGCAAGCGAGAACTCCCAGCGCACCAGACCAAGGAAACGATTCAATGTCCCTTCTGCAAAGCGACCATCGCACGCGGCAGGGAAACGTGTCCGGCTTGCGGTGATGACCTTTCTGGAGTTGCTGGCACAGCAGCGCGGGCAGTTTCAACGGCGACACCGTCGGCCCTGAAGCAACCGGTTAACCCCGCCGTGGCGCTATTCGCGCTGGGCGTTGTCGGCGTCGTGCTGTACATGATGCTAAGCGGTTCGCCGAGTGTCAGCGGGCCGACGCCAGCCGCCACCTCGAATGCTACGGCCAGTTCGTCAGGCTCCGCTACGTCTCTGCCTCCAGCTCAACGAAATGCCGCTCGTTCAGCGCAGTCGTACTTGGCGATCTCAGGATTTTCACGCCAAGGCTTGATCGGCCAGCTCTCCTCCGAATTCGGAAATCAATTCAGCGTTGCAGATGCCACCGCTGCGGTCGACAGCCTGAACATCGACTGGAACACTCAAGCAGCAAGGTCTGCTGCGGCTTACCTGAAGATTTCTGGATTCTCTTGCCGAGGCTTGATCGACCAACTGTCGTCCGAGAACGGAAGCAATTACACCGTTGAGCAGGCAACCTACGGGGCAACCCAGGCCGGCATCTGCTGACGCAAGCGCCACTATTGATGGTGGTGTCAGACCTCGGAGCCTCGTTTAAGGACGGGGCCAAGAAGGTACCGGCCCTGATCGCTCAGATCGTGGATGCCTTCCCGGTGATGCTCAGGGGCTTTGGAGCAGCGCCACAGTCGAACGTTAGGTGTTCGTCTGAAGAAACGAGGGCGCGCTTAAAGACGTTCTTTTGTTTGCTGAGGAGGGCGGACCAATTTGTCGAACCGGCAGTCCGATCGTTCTACGGCGTTTTGATGGCGAGACGGTTCGGGAACTCGTAGATCAGCTTTAGTAGCATCTCCGTGAACACGAGCAGTTCGTCCGCGTCCGTCTTACTGATTGTGACTATTTCGTGATTTGCCTCATTGCCCTTGGCTCTTATGTGATCCACCCACGCTTTCGCGCCGATGGGTACCAACTGCTTGGTTTCAAAGTATGTGACGTACTGCTGGAACGTCAAACCTTGGCTTGCGCCCTGTTCTACGGCGACATGCATGAGAAGCTTCCGCAGTGCCAAGGTCGCTGATGTTGGGGCGTGCGCTGCCATGACAGACCGGGCTTCGCTGTAAAGGGAGGCCACGACCGGAGGCAGGTGCAAGACTTCACCTGCGGGTTGCGGCCCCGGCATCTGATTACCGTCTTCGAAGTAATTCGGCCTACCGCACATGGGGCAGATCGCGATCGTGATATGCGGGATCCTGCCGTGCTGCCACCCTTGGTTGGACGCCACGTCTCGCCCGCAGTGACCGCAGCGCATCCTTCGGACCGTGATCGCACTCAGGTTGGTGTAGACGATGTCCAAGTCTGCCAGCGCCATTCGCCGGGAGTATACGCCAGCCTCTTTGGAGGCCCGGCAGACAGTCCGTTAGCAAACCGTTAGCAACTGACCACCGAAGGCCCCGGTCTTCTGAGGCGTTCGGTGGGTGGTCGTTAAATATGCGTTACGTCGTGTGTTGCGGGTTGGGGCGTCGGCCTGGCGGGGAGGTTGGTCGTTAGGGACGGTGACCAATGGGCGAGGGTAAACACGTGCAAAGGTCTGATAGTATTGCCCGTTCACATGACCGTCACCTCATCCACATCGCGCTCAGCCGCCGCTGATTCCGGGCCGTGGCTGCCGGCAATGCTTCTGCTTTTTATTGGTTCTGGCTGTGCCGCCCTCATCTATGAGGTGGTCTGGTTTCAGCTCCTCCAGCTATCGGTGGGTTCCTCGGCGGTGTCGCTGGGCATCCTGCTCGGCATCTACATGGGCGGGATGTGTCTCGGCAGCCTGCTGCTGCCGAGCCGGATTTCGGCATCCCATCACCCGCTGAAGGTCTACGCCTATCTCGAGCTGGGCATCGGTGCGTTCGGCCTGCTGGCGCTCTTTGCGGTGCCCGCGCTTGGCGCCGCTTACACGTCGATTGGTGGAAGCGGCACGACGATGAGCATCGTGCTCCGGGCAGCGGTGGCCTGCATCTGCTTGATTCCGCCGACGCTGCTGATGGGTGCGACGCTGCCCGCCATCGCGCGATGGGTCGAGGCCACGCCGTCCGGCGTCTCCTGGCTCGGTTACTTCTACGGCGGGAACCTCGCGGGCGCGGTGGCTGGAAGCCTCGTCGCCGGCTACTACCTCCTCAGGCTTTACGACATGCCCACGGCCACGTATGCCGCCGTGGCGCTCAACGTGCTTGTGGCTGCGGTTGCCCTGGCGTTGGCGAAGGTTGCACCATACACGCCGCCGAGCGCCAAGGAGACTTCCGCCGGGTCGGGGAGCGGGCTGACGCTGGTCTATGTCGCGATCGGCCTGTCGGGCTTCACGGCGCTTGGGTCTGAAGTGGTGTGGACGCGGCTGCTGTCGCTCCTTTTTGGTGGCACCGCCTATACCTTCTCGTTGATCCTTGCTGTGTTCCTCGTCGGGCTCGGTATCGGCAGCACGGTAGGTGCCGAGCTGGCGCGTCGCGTCGCCAGCCCGCGCATGGCGCTCGGGTGGTGTCAGGTGCTTCTCTGCGCGGCGATTGCCTGGGCCGCCCACGTTACCGGGGAGTCGCTCCCGTACTGGCCGATCAACCCCTCGATCTCCACCAGCCTCAGCTACATGTTCCAGCTCGACTTGCTGCGATCCCTGTGGGTGATGCTGCCTGCGGCGCTCCTGTGGGGTGCGAGCTTCCCGCTGGCGCTTGGCGCCGTGGCGACGGGACAGAAGGATCCGGCCAAGCTGGTGGGCG
>JBEBGV010000137.1:0-6060 GCA_040081265.1 Vicinamibacterales bacterium | reverse complement strand
GGATGCCTCGCGCGCCGGGGACGTCGGTGGGCAGGGCCGTCGACCCGGCCGGGAGGTCGTTCAGCTTGAAGAGATAGGCGGTGACGTCCGCCACCTCCTGCGGCGTCAGCGTCCGCGGCTTCGTACGGGGCATGTTCTCCGACACGAAGGCCGTGATATCGCCCACGGTCTGCCCATCCCACCGGCTCATGAAGTAGGGCCCGACGATCGGCGGGACGCCGTCGTCGCCTGGCCGGCCGTCTTCGGCATGGCAGGTCACACAGTCCCGGCCGTCAAACACGGCCTTGCCGCGCGCGGCCTGTTCCGTCGTGTAGACGCCAGCCCACACGCTGCTCGGCGCCTGAGCCCACAGTCCTCCGGCGAGCACGACCGCGCACGTCGTGGCGACCATGAAGAGGACGCGTCGTGACATCCGCTACTTCCAGGCTCTCAGGATGGCGATGTCAGCCTCCGTGAGTCGAGCCGCGGCATGGAACGGCCGGTAGTACCAGAGCGGCATCTCGCCCTCGTCGATCTCCTTCATGACCGCGGCCCACACCTTGACCTGGGTGCCCTCGGACAAGTCCTGGAAGTCCGAGAAGTTGAGGTGCTCGCGCGCCTCGTGCACGTCGTAGGCGACCATCCACGAGACCGGCGCCACCCGGCTGTACCAGGGCCAGACGGTCTCGTTCGAGTGGCAGTCGTAGCAGGCACGCCGCAGGATGGCCTCCACCTGAGGCGTCGCGGCAGGCCCGCGGCGATCCTCCGGGTTGTCCCGGTTCACGGGCACGAGCTGGATGGCCAGGAGCACCGCAAGCGCGATGAGGAGCCGGCGAACGGTTCTCGACATGCCGCAATTCTAGATGGTCGCCGCCGCTAGCCGAGGTCCTGGAAGGCGACGATCCCCTCCGCGTTCAACATCGTCCGGATGGAAACGCTGGCGATGCCGAGTGCCCCGGCCGCACTGCCGAGATTCATCTTCGCGCCAGAAGTCTTGAACTCCTCGGTGACGATGCGAGCGTCGACTGTCTCGGCCCGGAGCTCCAGCGCCATCGCAAGCAGGTAGGAGTCTGCCTCTTCGGTGCCTTCCTTGTCCGGATCCAGGACCTCGGGCACTTGTGACAGCACCTCTTGATGCCCTGCCACGACGGTTCGCGGCTCGTTGCCATTCCAGCCTGTGTCTTGGCCCAACGCAACGCCGGATTGTCGATGCCCGCGTAGCGCTCCAGCTCGTCGACGACGGCCTTGGGGAACACCAGCCGGCCCCTCTCAACAAGACCGGCGAGAGCGGTCAGGATCTCCGCGTGTCGTGCCCGGCTGTACATGCTCCTGAGGGCAATTAGTGACGACGTATCCAGAACCCAGACGGGTTGCGCCATCAGGAGCTGCGAGAGCCCATCTGGTCAAGGGCGGAGTCAGGAACGTCCAGATAGGTCAGGGCTTCGGCCCGCGTCACGACGGAGGCATCGACGGCGCGCCTGACAAGGTTCGTGGCCCTCCATCCAAGCGAGTCTTCCTGAATGTCCTGCCGGTCCCGGCCTCCCGTGGCTCTGCCCCCGGGGCGCTTGGCGTCGCTGGCGACGGTGAGTTCGTGGTACAGGCTCCACGGGGCAAGGTCCAGTTCGATCAGCCGCAACACTGTGGCACGCAGGCTGGCTTGAAACGGTGCGGCGACACGCCGGACTTGGGCGATATCCAGAACCTTGCGGGTTCCCGGCCCAAGGCGCGCGGCGACGATCTCGCGCACGGCGTCTTCGGCCATCAGTACGGCCGCTGCAAAGCTCTCACACCAGCGTTCTGCCGGATCCCACTCCCTCTCTCCGGCGGCCGGATCGCCTGAGGCACAAGCGGAGTTCGTCCGGGCCACCAGGTGTCCGACCTCGTGGAGGAGCGTGAAAGTACGGGCCTGGTCATTCCAGGCCGTGTTGATCGCAACCACCGGCACAGACTCGTGCCAGACGGAGAAACCTCGACAGTTCTCCGGTCCGAGTCGGAACAGAAAGACCGCCACGCCCAGCTGCTCGACCGCTGCGCGCCATCCGTCGAAGGCCGCCGACGGGGACTTCCACCGGAACTGATCCTCGGTGCTGACACCGAGGGCCTGGCGCACCAGGCGTGCCGCCTGGGTCGCGTCGGTGTGCGGTGCCACGCCCGGCAGAGCAGCAGGAGGTTCATGCATCTCGCCTGCAAGGGATACCAATAGCCGCTGCAGACGAGATGCTCTTCGCAACTGACGGCGCTCCATCGGGCTTAGGCTGCGGCCCTCCACGCCTGGCGCGTACCGCAACCTGACATCCGGCTGCTCTCTGCGAGGTGGAGCGGGCAGCAGCAATGCGGCCACCGGCCGCCGCAGTGCCCCGGCCAGAGCCCTGGCTTCCCCGACGCCTGGCAGCGCGCGTGCCTCCAGCCAGTCCGTCAGGTCCTGCAACTCGACGCCCGCCTCCAGCGCCAACTGCGGCAGGGTGAAGCCTGACTCGGAAACTGCCCAGTCCAGGACGGCCGGGGTGATGGGAACTGCAATCTTTGGCATCTGCTCTTGCCCTACCGGAGATGGTAACGGAACGGCCGGCCCCTGAGGAGTGAGGTCGTCTGGCCGCCGGTGTGAGGCTCGCATGGTGGACGGGCGATTGCAGATCGCATGCCCAATGCCCAGCCCTCATCGGCGCGTGATCCCCGGCCGTGACGCCAATGCTAGAGTAGCCGCGGCTCCCCTGCCCCCCGACATGGCCTCCGCTTCGCACGCCGTCACCGCCTACCTCTCGGACCTCCATCAGTCTCTTGGCGCGGGCGTGCCAGAGACGTCCGGCTATCCAGCGCTTCGTAACCTGCTGAATGCCGTTGGCGATGAACTGAAACCGAAGATCGTCGCCGTGCTGCATCCATCGAACACGGGTGCCGGGATTCCCGACGGGGCATTGTTCACGGCGAAGGCGCTCAGGCGGCACTCCGACGACACACCGGCTCTGCTCGCGGTGAAGCCCGAGCGGGGCGTGATAGAGGTGAAGGGGCTGAGGCAGGACATCTCCGGGCTTGAGCAAACGCCTCAGGTGCGCGGCTATCTCGATCACTACCAGCAGGTGCTCATCACAAACTACCGGACCTTCGCCCTCTTCTCTTGGGAGAACGGCAAGCCGGTGGCAGGCGAACGGTACGTCATTGCCCCGAGTGAAGAAGCATTCTGGGACAAGGTACATACGCTCCGAAAGGATCCGAACCACCCGGAGCATGAGCGCCTCTGGCAGTTTCTGCGCCGAGCCCTGCTGAGCAACGCGCGAATCTCTACGCCACAGGATCTGGCTGCCTTTCTCGCCAGCTACGCGCGCGAGGCTAGAGCCCGCGTGGAAGTGGCGCCGATGGGCACCTTGGAGCCTGTGAAGGCCGCTCTCAGTGGCGCGCTGGGTGTTCGCTTCGAGGGCGAAAAGGGCACGCACTTCTTCCAGTCCACGCTCATCCAGACGCTCTTCTACGGCATCTACTCTGCCTGGGTGCTGTGGCACGAGTCGCACCCGAAGCCCGGGGATCGCTTTCACTGGAAGAGCGCGGTTGACCACCTCGGCCTCCCGATTCTGCGGAGCCTCTTTCACCAGGTCGCCTACCCGGCAAATATCCGTGCACTGAATCTCGAGGAAGTGCTGGATTGGACTGAGGACTGCCTGGCCCGGGTAGACCGCGTCAGCTTCTTCGCCCGCTACGACATGGGCGACGCGGTGCAGTACTTCTACGAGCCATTCCTCGCCGAGTTCGACCCCGGACTGCGAAAGGAGTTCGGCGTCTGGTACACGCCACCGGAGATCGTGCGCTACATGGTGGGCCGCGTCGATCGTGCGCTCCAGGAGAACTTCGGGTTGGCGGACGGACTGGCGGACCCGAGCGTCGTGGTGCTCGACCCGTGCTGCGGCACCGGTGCCTACCTCGTTGAGACGCTCAAGCTCATTCGTCAGCGCCTAGTTGATGGTTATGGCGAGAGCCAGGCTGGCCTGAAGATCCGCGAGGCCGCCAAGAAGCGCCTGTTCGGGTTTGAGCTGCTCCCAGCCCCCTACGTCGTGTCGCACCTGCAGATTGACTTGCTGTTGACCCGGTGGGGTGCCAGTCTCGACCACGAGAAGGACGAGCGCGCAGGCGTGTTCCTCACCAACGCGCTTACGGGATGGGTGCCGGTGAAGTCACCAAAGGATCTGCCGTTCGCAGAGTTCAGCGAAGAGCGCGACGCCGCAGACCATGTGAAGCGGCAGGAGCAGATTCTCGTCATCATCGGCAATCCGCCGTACGACGGATTCGCCGACATGGCCGTGGAAGAGGAACGATCGCTGAGTGAAGCTTACCGAACCACAAAGGCGGTCGCGGCACCGCAGGGCCAGGGCCTCAACGACCTCTACATCCGATTCTTCAGGATGGCCGAACGCCGCATCACTGAAGGCGTTCCGCACACTGACGACCCCGCCCCTGGACCCGCGCGGGACGACGCGAAGGGGATTGTCTGCTACATCTCCAACTACTCCTGGCTTGACGGCCTCTCCCACACCGGAATGCGGGAGCGCTTCATGGAGGTATTCGACGCCATCAGCATCGATTCCCTGAACGGAGACAAATACAAGACGGGCAAGAAGACACCGGATGGCAAGCCCGATCCGAGCGTGTTCTCGACGGAGCGGAATCGCGAAGGGATTCAGGTCGGCACAGCTATCGCTATGCTGGAACGACGGCCCGGCCGAGTCCGACTGCGAAAAGGACATGAGCCAGGCCGGCTAGCTGATGCTGCCGCCCTCGGGAAGCGTGCTGACGTCAGGTTTCGAGACTGGTGGGGTAAGGACAAGCGGACAAACCTTCTCTCCGCAGACCAGGAGTGGCAGAGACTTGAACCAGTCACAACCCTGGGATTGCCGCTGGTTCCGCTAGGGGCGCGGGCGGACTACGATGGCTGGCCGTTGCTCCCCGAGCTATTGGCAGAGTCGTTCCCGGGAGTCCAGAGTAAGCAAGACAATCTTGTGGTCGACATTGATCGCTCCAGGTTGTACCGACGCATGAGGGACTTCTTCGATCCCTCCGTTTCTGACGTCGCGATGGCGCAGAGGCATCCGGGGTCAATGGACGGGACGCACGCCGCAGATGCGAAGGCGACAAGGGCCGTCCTGATCGGGCGGGGCTATCTGCCCGAGTATCTTGTTCCCTACATCTATCGTCCCTTTGACAGCCGCTGGATCTACTGGGAACCCGAAACGTCGCTGCTCGGTCGCAAGAGTCCGGAACTGTTTGCGAACACGTTTGCGGGAAACGTCTTCATCGAGGCGAGACAGAGACAGGCCAAGACAGACTTCGACCGAGGCTACGTTACGACCGCTCTCCCCGACAATTTCGGAAACGGCTTCAGTAACTTCTTTCCGCTTCTTGTTCGGATCGGTCCAGACAGTTTCGGCAGTCACGGTTCGCATCCGAATCTGTTCTCAGTCGGTGGCGTGACACATCGCCCGAACCTAGCGCCCGCGGGTCTCGCATACCTTACGGGACTCGGAGCCGCCCATGAGGAACTCTTCTTCCACACCGTGGCCGTTCTGCATGCCCCAGCATACCGAGACGAGAACGCCGGCGCGTTGCGGCAGGATTGGCCGCGGGTGCCTCTTCCCAAGAGTGCAGACACGCTTCGCGCGGGCGCGGCGCTGGGTCGACAGCTAGCTGCACTGCTCGATCCGGAAGTGCCGGTGCCTGGCGTGACGGACCTGCAGGTCCGTTCCGACCTGAAAGGCATTGGCGAACTGGCCGTCGCTCCCACGGAGGCCAATAAGCACCCTGAGGCCGATCTGTCGGTGGCTGCGCGATGGGGCTATGCCGGTCAGGGCGAAGTCGTGATGCCGGGACCCGGACGCGTTACGTCGGGGACGCGTGGCGAGGCATTTGTGGACGTTCACCTCAACGACACGACACGGTGGAAAGACGTTCCGATCGACGTGTGGGACTACACGCTCTGTGGCTATCAGGTGCTGAAGAAGTGGCTCAGCTATCGCGAGACCGCGTTGCTTGAGAGGCCTTTGACGAGCGACGAGGCTCAGACCTTCACGCACAACGTGCGGCGCATCGCTGCCATTC
>JBEBGV010000069.1:0-22273 GCA_040081265.1 Vicinamibacterales bacterium | reverse complement strand
GAGATGAAGGCGCTCTCCGGCATGGACGGTGTCGACATCGTGGTCAATTGCTCGGACGGGTGGGAAGACTTTCTCCTGAGCCAGCAGATTGCTCGACTTGATGGCACGATCGTCTGCCTCGGGTTTCCTGGGAGGGGGTTACTACCGCCAGCATTCAATCCTCTCGATTCACAGTATTTCTACGACAAGCAACTGACAATTCGGCACTGTGGTCACACCCCGACCGACGGGGCGCCGTCCGAGGTCCGCTTCGCTCTGAAGCGCAATCTGCGCTACTTGTTTGGACTTCTTTGCGACGGCCGACTGAACGCCGAGACCGTTCTTGGCTCTGAGTCACGATTCGAAGATTTGGCAGCCGTCTACGAGCAACTCTCTGGGGTGTTTCGACCGGGCTATTCGGTCCTGCTCAGATGGCGCGCCTAAGAGCCGTTGTCATCGGCTGTGGCCGCATGGGTGCTGGCAACACGTCTCGTCTCGAACAGACGATTCCAGACGGCTGGTTGCCGCTGTCTCACACCGAGGCGCTCATCGCGACTGGTGAGGTCGAGCTGGTCGGGCTCTGCGATACAAGCGAGCGACAGTTGATCGATCGCGGTGCTCACTACGGCGTCAAGATCCTAGAGACTGACTACCGTCTCTTGATTGAAAGGGTCCGCCCCGACATCGTTACCGTTGCGACGAGGACTCCAGGTCGAGCCGAGATCGTTCGTCACGCCTGTCACCACGGCGTGAAAGGAATCTATGCCGAGAAGCCTTTGGAGAACTCTCTTCAGGCCGGCGAAGAGGCGTTGGTCGCCGCGCGCGAGCACGGGGTGGTGCTGTTCTATGGAGTGAACCGTCGGTATCACTCAACATTCAGACAGGCGCGCGCGCTGGTTCACGCCGGCGCGATCGGCGAGATTCGTCATGTCAACGTCGACTGCGGGCATTCGCAGCTGCTGTGGACGCATCCGCATAGCGTTGACCTACTACTTCAGTTCTCCGGCAGTCCAGTGGCGCCTACTCACGCATGGGGGCTTCTCGATGACTCTTCCACGGCAATCTTGTCGAACCGCAAGATCGACTCCGATCCAATAGTCGAACACGCCGTCTTTCGATTCGAGAATGGCGTAATCGGCACGGTGTCTCGAGCGCCGGGCTGGAACCTCCGCGTTTCCGGATCGAAAGGCACTTTGGTTGTGCACGGCGACGGATCGCGAATCGAGATTGACGGACCGTCCGGGCCCTATTTTCTTGACCGAAGAGTCGTGCAGGTGAGCGGTCAGGAAGGAGCCACAGTCATCGCGATGCGCGAACTGATTCACCACGTGCGCTCCGCCTCACCGCCGGTTCAAGAGACGTTCATCGAAGACGGACTCAGGATGCTTCTGGCCTGCGCCTGGTCGCACCTGCAGGGAAATGTCTTGGTACGGCTTCGAGATGTTCCGCTTGACCTGACTATTACCGGTCGATTCAGGGACACCTACGCGTGATCCATTACCTTCTGGCAGGTGTATCGGCCCTTTCGACAATGCGTCGCGACACCGAGAGACAGTTGGGCAACTTTAGCGGCGGTGCGCCGCTGAAACAGGCGACGCCAAGAATGCCGCTCGCGGTGCGGCAATCTTGGCTTAGAGGCCTGTTGGAATCCCGTAAGCGTCTGATCAAGCTGCGAAATGCGACTGCCGGCCGGAGGGTGATTGTCGTTGCTCTTTCGAGTCGACGCCTTCCGATGTCCGGGTCGCTACGCGATCGCCTCAGGCACCTTTTGTCGCCCTTGCCGGGTTGCGAAGGTTGTCCGCCTCAGTATCTTGACGACCTCGATACAGCACCACTTGTCTTGTGCGATCCCGTCCGCGTGAGCGAGCTACACGCCACGACGGCTGAGCGAGAAGAAGTAGTTGACGAGCGCCTTATACTGCACGCCTTGGTCTGGTCGCCCGTGGTGGCCGTTCATGCAGCATTTCGGGCGATCGCGATTCTTGCCATCAACATCGTTCAGAGAAGAGCATCCGTCCGAGAAGTGATTGCGGCCGCGGTGCTTGCAACGGTTTTCGAGCATATCTTCCGGCCTTGCCTCAGACACCGTACGCTGCTGCTGACTAGCAACTCGTTCTCGACGGAGGCACTACGCTGGCAGCAGCTTCTGTCGTCGACGTCGGATGGCGTGCTTGAAATACAGCACGGTGTGCCGACCGTAGCACTCGCAACGTACCTCGAGACAACATACCAATCGGCACGGCGCGATATCGCCAGGCCCGCTTTCATTGCGCAGTTACCCGGTCTCGGGTTATCAGGACCGCTCTCGCACCTGATGGACGGAACACGGGCGATCAACACCTACTTCAACCGCCGCCTGACAGGCTGGAACGCGGACGAGGACGCATTGGCGGAGCGAGTTGAGAGCCTGCTTGGCTGTGTCCCTGATACCGCGGGCGCCGTGGTAGCGATCATCGGTGGCACCGCGTTCGAAGCCGACTACCGGACAAGCGCCGCGTTTGCTTTGGAATGCCAGCTGATGGCAATCATTCGAGAGTCCTTTGCGCAACACGGGCGCAGCTGTCTCTTAGTGTACTCACCGCATCCTGCAAACACGTCTGTGGCTTTTGACGATTGCCAGGCACTCAGACATCCTGACATTCGCGTTCAGGCGGACTCAGTTCTTTCATGGCTGACGGCTGACCTGTGCGTCGGGTTGTACTCGAGCGGTCTGTTT
This sequence comes from Vicinamibacterales bacterium, assembly GCA_040081265.1. Taxonomy (GTDB): domain Bacteria; phylum Acidobacteriota; class Vicinamibacteria; order Vicinamibacterales; family UBA2999; genus JBEBGV01. The sequence continues at coordinate 19,578 of JBEBGV010000069.1, read as the reverse complement.
GAAGCTCGATACTTGGGAGTGCGGACTTTCGCGCCGCTGAAGATCTCAGACGAGATATTCGATGAACATCTGCTGGCTATGTTGTCCACGGTCGATGAGACAGAGTCCCGCCTGACAGCCGCGCGCGTGTGGGCCGCGCGCGAAGCCCGCGTCGTACGGACGGAGCTGCTGCTGGCGCGGGCCTCGCGCCGATTGAATCTGTTGCGCGCTGTGCTGCCTGCAGATCCAGAGATGGCACAGGCATGACGAACGGGCAGAAAGTCTTCGTCGCGTACTTTGCTGCGTTTGTGTTCATGCCGGCTGTTGCTCAGGGTGTCTTTGGTCCAAATCTCGCTGGCATCTATTGGGTGGTGCCGGCCAATCTCAATGCAGTCTTGACGGCGCTGTTCGTGTTCGTGTCTACATTGATCGGCGCAAGGGTGTATCAGCCACGGCCGTCAGTGGGGCCGCCAGGTCTGCTTCGGCGGGCGATTGTTCGCGCGGTCGAATTCTACGATCGTCATCGGCTACCGCTGTCCGTTCTTGCTCTGGTGCTGTCGCTTGCCTATCTGTCGGCCGGGTTTCTCTCGTTTCGCTACATGACCGTGGGTATCTCGGACCAGAACTCCGTGTTGTTGCTGGTGGGCAATATCCTAAGCACCCTTATTCTGATTGATCTGACCTTTCGAATCTTCAGGGAGCCCGAGCCCGTCATTCTGAGGAAGAAACAGATCGAGAACCTCATTTTTGCGTTGTCGTTCATGGCTCTTACCAACGGAACAGCGAGCTCCGTCATTGCGTTGGCGTTTCTCGGTTTCGCCTTGATCCCCTCATTCTTTCAGCGTGCTCTCTTCGTCGAAAAGGGCCGCTCCGCCTTTCGGCAGGGCGCAAAGACGCTCGCGGCGATTGGAATCGCCGCGAGCCTGTTTCTCGCAGCGTGGGTGTCAGGAGAAGCGATCAAGACATCTTCGTCTGGTAACAAAGACCTGGTCAGCTCAATATCCGATGTCGTGGAAGAAACGCGTTCGGACACAGCAGCGAACTACTTCTATTACCTGGTGTCCAGTCTCTCTACGCACTACTACGCGCACACGTTCATGGCCTCGACACCACGGGAGCAAATTCTGCAAGAGGCACCGTGGCCACTGGCACTGCCGTTTGAAACGCTCTTCTTTCGCGCCGGCTATCTCGTCGGCGCTGAGTCACGGCGACCAGAAATCGGTGCCTTCTCGAGATTGAACTACGTCTTACTCACCGCTGAGCGCGTAACCGAACGGCAGGGCACCTCCCCTGGCCTGCTGGCAGCGTTTGAGTACGCGTTTGGCTTTCCGTTTGGCCCATTGACGGCCGCAATCTACGCTGTTTGGATCTGCTCTCTCTTTGATCGGCTCGTGGCGCCAGGGCGGAGACTGTCGTTTGCCGGAGCGCTCCTGCTGTTAGGAATGCTCCTGTTCGTTTTTCAGTCGCCTTTCGACATGCTGTCGATCTTCGACAATACGACACTGACCTTTGCGGGCGTTCTTGGGATTGCGGTTCTTACACCTCGTCACGCACCGCAGACTACTCAGGAGGCACGTCCCGCTCGGCCGGGGGTCGTGGCGCGACCACGTTCCTCTCGCCCGATACTGCGCGCCGAGCATAGATCCTGGCGATCGGTCTGACCAGCGCAGGACTTCTTTAGAGGAAGGAGAAGGATTGACGCCAGCAAATGCGTTCGTCACGCCCGACAACATCGATCGAGCCCGTTCGGCTCTATATGACAGTGGCGTCCTCCTGCTGCCAGCGGTCTTCGACGCCGAGTTCTGCCAGGCCGCAAGAGTCTTTATGGATGCGCATCAACCAGATGATCGAACTGAGTCGAACTACGGCGGTTCGGAATTACGCATCTGGGATGCCCACAAACGCGACCAGTTGATGCTCGCGTTCTGGTCTGCGTGCAATGGTTTTGTCTCAGCGCTGGAAAGGAAGCCAGCGGAGGCCTTTACGTTACTGGCCATTCGTAACCGGCCAATTCCGAGGGACGATGAAAAGCTGATTCTCGGTCGGTGGCATATAGACTCGTTTCGTCGCCAGATCAAAGTATTTGCCTTTCTGACCGATACGACCAATGAAACAGGGCCCTTCGAGTTCGTTCCCGGCACGCATAGCGCCTTGTTCAAGGCGCGACGGCTTGTCAATGGTGACTACATCACTCCGGGTGATGTCCTGACCGGCAAGCGAAGCTATGCGCGTCTGGACGACGCGCTGATCGATCGCCTCGGTGAGAATACGGCGCAGCCCGTTCCGGTGCTGTGCAAAGCCGGGACGGTGATGGCTATCGATACGTCAGCGATCCACCGCGCCCGTCCGTGTACAGCTGGCGAGCGATATGTGCTCACTGCGTACTTTCATTGACTCCCACCGAACTCCAGTCAAGGTTGCCATGGCTTGCCCTGCCACCCGAGGCAGAGCCGAACGTGTCGGTTGTCATTCCATGCCGCAATGAGGCGGCGTATATCACTGGTTGTCTTGACTCCATCACGAAGGGCGACTATCCGGTCGATCGCCTTGAGATCCTCGTCGTGGACGGCCTCAGCGACGACGAGACACCAGATCTAGTGCGCGACTACGCGCGTAACCGCCCGCATATCCGACTGCTGTCGAATCACAAGCGAGTTACGCCAGCTGCTCTAAACATGGGGATAGCGGAGGCGCGCGGCGCGGTTATCGTGAGAATCGACGCTCACGCTCGCGTTGCCCCAGACTATGTCCGCCAGTGCATCTCAGCCCTACGTCAGTACCGGGCGGCGAACGTCGGTGGCGTGATGCACACGATCCCTTCACGTGACACGCCCTCCAGTCGCGCGATCGCGATCAGCATCAGCCACCCTTTCGGAGTGGGCAATTCTGTTTTTCGAACTCATCGGTCCGAACCGTGCCAAGTCGACACCGTCTTTGGCGGATGCTACCCAAGACAGGTCTTCGAGCACGTCGGTCGTTATAACGAGCAACTGGTTCGTGGTCAGGACATGGAGTTCAATCTCCGGCTTCGTCGTGCTGGCGGTCGAATCATGTTTGTTCCGGAGATCGTTAGTCACTACTTCGCACGGACGTCCTACACCGCCTTTGCACGTCACAACTGGGCCAACGGAATCTGGGCAGTTCGGCCATTCGCTCTCAGCGACATCGTTCCGGTTCGACCACGCCACCTGGTGCCGCTTGCATTCGTACTCACGTTGATCGGAATGTTGGCGCTTTCGGCGCTAACGCCGTTGGTAAGGCCGGTAACGATGGCACTTGTTGTCGTCTACGGTCTCGCGTGCGTAACGGCCTCGTGTGTTGCCGGGTGGCAGCGACGGGATTTAGCAGCGGTCCCTCTCTTGCCGATAATGTTTGCGACCTTGCATCTGGGCTACGGCGCGGGCTCGCTCGTCGGGGTCGTACAGCTCTTTCATGCCCAGCTCTGGAGGCGTCTGGGCCGCGGGCCGAAAGATCGGCAGCCGAGTCTCCAGCCAGAGAGAAGGTAGACCGATGACCGAGCCACTCGGCAGCTACCTGTCTGTCGATCTGGAGGACTCCAAGCACGCTATGATGCGAGAACTCGGTTTGCCACCGCTGTGCGCAACCGATCAGACGCGTCGAGGAGTAGATCTGCTTCTCGATGCCCTTGAAGGCGTCGACGGTAGCTCCAAGCTGACGTTCTTCTCCACTGGACAGATCGGCCGCACCCAGCGCGCACTCGTGTCGGAACTGGCTCGATACGGTCACGAAATTGGCTGTCACACGGATGAACACGACAACGTGTGCGCAATGACACGCGAGCGCCTTGTCGAGGATCTCCGACGGAGTCGAGGAACGTTGCAGGATGCTTCCGGCCAGGACGTAACGGGATTTCGAGCTCCGAATTTCTCGATGGATGTCGCTGACCAGTGGGCATTCGAAGCGTTGGCCGAATGCGGCTTCAGATACGACTCCAGCTTGAGGATGTCGAGACGTGCGGTGCAGCGGCGACAGGCATGGGATCACCACATGCTACCGAGCGGCGCCAGTCTCTACGAATTTCCACTCTACATTCGCCGCCTGTGTGGTGTGCGTATGTCGGTGATCGGGGGTACGTACTTCAGGCTCTTACCCATTCGAATGATCTTCGGTTTACTCACCGAGGCGACTGCCAATGGCTTTACGCCGCTGATATATCTGCACGCCGCCGACCTCTTCACGGGTGGCCCAATTGTCACCTGGCGTGAACTTGCGGGGCTGTCCTTGCTTGAGCGCGCCGGATGGCGCGTGCGCCAGTATCAGTGGACCACCCGCGCACATTCAGTGCCAGACAAGCTACGCGCAGTCCTTCGCAGATACCCCAACCTCGGCCCGATGCGTTCGGCGCTTCCGAGCTGATTCAGGATCAGAGTGTACATACTCGGGCTAGCTACGATGGGAGAAAGCGCGGCAGCTTTGCTGAAGGATGGCGAGCTGGTGGCCGCTGTCGAAGAGGAACGCTTTACGCGCGTGAAGCACGAAGGATGCTTCCCCCTCCGTTCGGTCGAGTATTGCCTGGCGCACGAGGGCATCCGCCTCGCCGACGTCACCCACATCGCGGTCTACTGGCAACCGTGGCGGATTGGCACTCGGACTCGCGCCATGCTCTCGTCGGCGTGCCGTAATCCGAGTCAGTTCGTCGCTCGGTTCAGCCGTGCCTGGGGCGAGTTCTCCCACGCTGGCGCCGGTGAGAACGCATCAAGTCAGGGGAGCTGGCGTGAGCTCTTCAGTGTGAAGGAGATCCTCAAGAGGAAGTTCGGGGCGACGGCGGCAGTTGTTCACTACCTTGATCACCACCGAAGTCACATGGCGAGTGCATTCTTCGCGTCGCCGTTTGAAGAAGCAACGATCCTCACCATCGATGGTGCGGGCGAAGAGTTCGCCACCAGTATCTCCGTAGGCAGTGGTACGACCCTCAAGACTCTTCGTGAGATCCCATGGCCGCATTCGCTCGGTCACTTCTACTCGACCATCACCGGATTTCTTGGTCTCGGAATGCTCGACGGTGAGTACAAGATGATGGGCTTGGCGCCGTACAGTCAGCCCACGTTCTTGAAACAATTTCTGGAGCGATTGCTGGTGTCTGCCGGCGACGGTCGCTACCAGTTGAACACCGACCTGGTCGACTACCACGCAGCGCTCTCCGGACGCTTCAAGGCGCCGCTGATGGAGTTACTGGGCCCCCCCAGAAACGAGGCCGATCCGTTCACCGAGCATCACCAAGCCATTGCCGCAAGCGCGCAGGCTGCGTTCGAAGCCGTGGTCGCGGATCTAGCGCGGTGGGGGTTTGCTGCAGGAGGCGGACGGCGGAATCTTGTGATCGCCGGCGGGTGCGGACTGAACTGCACAGGCAATGGCAAGCTCCTTCGCGACGGCCCGTTCGATGCGATCTACGTTCCACCGGCACCTCACGATGCTGGCTGTGCCATCGGCGCCGCCCTTCTTGTCCATCACGAAGTGCTCGGACGACCTCGATCCTTCCGAATGACGCACGCCTACTACGGCCCTGGTTACGACGACGATCAGATCGTTGCCGCGATGAGAGATGAAGGCGTGCCTGTCCCTCAGCGTCTGAGCGAAGAACGACTCATCAACGAAGCGGCGGATTCCCTAGCGGCGGGATCCGTAGTCGCGTGGTTCCAAGGACGCATGGAGTTCGGTCCGCGGGCACTTGGCTCTCGATCATTTCTCGCCGATCCGAGAAGCGATGGCATCAGGGACACCATTAACGAGAAGATCAAGAAGCGGGAACTGTTTCGCCCATTCGCGCCATCGGTCAAGAAAGAACGGGCATCAGACTACTTTGACGCGCCCGCTGACAGCCCTTTCATGAACATTACTGTTCCCGTACGTGGCGCCAAACGCGGCACTATTCCTGCGGTCACACACATTGACGGCACGGCGAGAATCCAGACGGTCGAGAAAGAAGCCAACCCTCGCTACTGGCGTTTGCTGGACGCCTTCGAACAGCGCACGGGTGTACCAGTGCTACTGAACACATCGTTCAATATCCAAGAACCTATCGTCTGCACGCCGCACGAAGCGCTCCGGACGTTCAAGAGCAGCCGCGTCGACGGACTGGCAATTGGGAGCTTCCTCGTGCGTCGAGATTCTCTCTGAGCAAACGACTCTTCGATCTGATCGGGAGCGCCACACTGCTTTTCGTGTTGGCGCCTTTGATGGCACTCGTTGCGCTCGCGATCACGATCCGAATGCCTGGTCCGGTGTTCTATGTTGGTGTGCGGATTGGGCGCTACGGTCGTCCGTTCAGGATGTTCAAGTTTCGATCCATGGTGGTTGACGCTGACCAACGAGGGGGAACGTCAACCGCCGGTGACGACCCGAGGCTGACACCGGTAGGCCAGTTCATTCGACGCTTCAAACTGGACGAGCTCCCACAGCTGTTCAACGTTCTCAAGGGCGAGATGAGTTTTGTAGGTCCGCGACCGCAGGTCGAATGGGCCGTCAGGTTGTACTCGGATGCGGAACAAGAAGTGTTGACAGTGCGTCCAGGTATCACGGATCCCGCGTCGTTGCGGTTTGCGAACGAGGCGGAGATTCTGAAAGGCGCGTCGGACCCCGACCAAACGTATCTGGAACTGATTCACCCACGAAAGATGCAGCTCTCGTTGGACTATGTCCGGCACCGCACGTTCTGGGAGGATTTGAAGATTGTCGGACGCACTGCGCTCGCGGCACTCGGCATCGCATCTTACGCCGTCGACCCAAACGAACTGAAAGCTGATCATTGATGAAACCGTTACAGACGCCTACTGAAGCTCAGGTCGGATCGTCGCTGGTCCGCGCATTCGATGACAGCGCGGATTCTACTGAAGCCAAGCTAGAAACGTTCCCGCGTTACGCTCGCCGCAAGACCATCACGCGCTTCATCACGTTGTATGAGCTGTTCAAGCTCGCGCAGCCTGTCAAAGGCTCGATCGTTGAGTGCGGCGTATTCCGCGGATTCGGGCTAATGACATGGGCTCATCTGAGCGCAGTGGTCGAACCTGCCAACTTGACTCGACGCATTTACGGCTTTGATTCATTTGCCGGATTTCCCAGTATCGACGCCAAAGACACGAACGCGCACCGGACGCCGAAGACAGGAGAGCTGGCCGCATCGTCGTACGACGACTTGAAGCGCGTGATTGATGTCTACGACACGGATCGTTTTCTCGGTCATATCGAGAAAGTCCAGTTAGTGAAGGGCGACGTCGTGGAAACGGTTCCAGCCTTCATTGAAGCGAACCAGCATCTTGTCGTCAGCTTGTTGTTCATGGATCTTGATCTTTATGCGCCGACCAAGGTGGCACTCGAGCATTTTCTTCCTCGAATGCCCAAGGGATCTGTCGTTGCATTCGACCAGCTCGACAATCCAATTTGGCCAGGTGAAGCACGAGCGCTATTGGATACGGTGGGCATTCGAAATCTTGAACTGAAGCGGTTCGACTGGGATCCTTACGTCGGTTACGCGATTCTGTGACGCCCGCTACTTCTCGTCCGGCAATGACGACCACCGTCAAGGAAGAGCTGACGACGCTGGCGCAGCGCCTTCGTTTGCAGATCATTCAGATGACGAGTCGCGCCAAGAGCTCGCACGTCGGCGGCGGGCTGTCAATGGCGGAGATTCTCGCAGTCCTCTACGGTCGCGTGCTGAACGTTCGACCCCACGATCCGTTCTGGCCCTGCCGCGATCGCTTCGTGCTCAGCAAGGGACACGCATGCGCGGGCCTATACGCCGTGCTGGCGGACCGAGGCTTTTTTCCGCTCGACGAACTTGAAACGTTCTACGGCGATGGCAGCCGACTCGCGGGTCACGTAACACACGTTGATGTCCCTGGCATCGAGTGTTCCACTGGGTCACTGGGACATGGCCTGCCGATCGCTACCGGGATGGCCCTCGCCGGTCGAGACCTTGGGTTCCGTGTGTTCTGCGTGCTGAGCGACGGAGAGTGTGACGAAGGTTCGAACTGGGAGGCAGCGTTGTTCGCCGGTCATCACCGGCTCGCGAATCTAACCGTGATCGTTGACTACAACAAGATTCAGAGTCTCGGTACCGTCGACGAGGTCTTGCGTCTCGATCCCCTACATGAAAAGTGGGCGAGCTTTGGTTGGCATGCAGTTGAGGTGGACGGTCACGATGTCGAGGCGCTCGACCGGGTTCTGACTGAAGTCCCGGACTCGCCAGGTAAGCCAACGTGCGTTGTTGCGCATACCGTCAAGGGCAAAGGTGTCAGTTTCATGGAACATCAGCTGCTTTGGCATTACCGCTCTCCAGCAGGTGATGAACTGCGCCGGGCAATCGCGGAACTGGGCGAGCGTATCTAGTGAGGACTGCCTTTTTCGAGACGCTCGTTACACTCGCTGGTCAAGACGAGCGGATCATGCTGATGACGGGTGATCTAGGTTTCGGCGTCATCGAGTCGTTCGCACGGGCGTATCCAAAGCGATTCATCAACGCCGGTGTTGCCGAGCAGAACATGACCGGAGTTGCTACCGGCCTAGCGTTGAGCGGAAAGATCGTCTTCACGTATTCAATCGCCAACTTCCCGACCCTTAGGTGTTTGGAGCAGATCCGCAACGGACCGTGCTATCACAGAGCCAACGTCAAGGTCGTTGCTGTGGGTGGCGGATTGATCTACGGCGCATTGGGAATGTCGCATCATGCCACCGAGGACTTGGCAGTGATGCGCGCACTGCCCAATATCACGATTATGGCGCCGGGGGATCCAGCAGAGACGATCGCGGCAACCGAGGCCTTGGCGAAGATGGATGGCCCCGCCTACTTGCGATTGGGCCGCGCCGGCGATCCACGAGTGCATGAACACCCTGTCGCTCTGTCGATCGGTAAGGCGCTGATGCTCCGCGCTGGGAATGACCTGACCTTGATATCGACCGGGGGGATGTTAGCGACGACCAGTAAGGTAGCGGATCAACTCCAGCGCGAGGGCATCGGCAGCCGCCTGCTGAGCATGCCCACCGTCAAGCCCCTTGACGTCGATGCCGTCCTGGCCGCTGCTTCTGACACCGGTCTGGTGATCACCATCGAGGAACATAGCATCGTCGGTGGACTTGGCAGTGCGGTTGCCGAAGTTATGGCGGAGCACCCAACAGAAGGCGCGCGCCTCAAGAGAATCGGCCTACCGTCCGCGTTCGTATCGCGTGCCGGCTCACGCGACTATCTTGCGGCCAAGTACGGGCTTTCAGTCGAGGCCATTGTCGAGGACGTCAAGCGGATCCGCAGAGCGTGACGAACCGACGTTGATGAAAGTCTTGCGCTACCGAACCATAGCCGTTTTCACGCTCGTCGGAGTTCTGTGTGCCTGGTGCTCAACAGCCAGCGCCCAGCCTCAGAATTATCGCTGGGCTTTCGACGAACCCAATGGCCAGCAAGCCCTGTCGGCACTCGATTCCGGAGGGACGAACAACGAGGGCCTTCTTCATAACCTGGGCGATCGTCAACGAATTCCTGATCCCCCGCCATTGCTCGGTCAGGGGCGCGCGTTGCGGTTCCAGTCCGAGAACGCGGCGTACGTCTCGCTCACGTCCGCGGTCGTGCTCCCTGATACCAGCGATTTTACTCTTGCACTCTGGTACAGAGGAACCGAAGCCGACGACAACAGCTACTTTGGCCGAGTAATTCTCGGTAGCAGTGGCAATGATTCAATCGCCAACTTAGCAATCATTACGGACGCCGCCGATCCGACCCACATCGGGCAGGTCGAGTTCCGCTATTTCGGCGGAGGTGATCGCATCCGCTCTACGTCTGTCGTCAATGACGGGCGCTGGCACCACATTGCTTACGTCAACCATGGCGCGACTGCCACGGGTGATTTGTATATCGACGGTGTCGCTGAAGTGCTCGGCTCACCGGCAAACAACGCCGACAACATGGCGAACGCGGGGCTGCACTTCAAAGTCACAAGCTTCATGCGCGCCTACGGCGCGACAGGTGGAGCCAACAACGCCTACACAGATGGGGAGCTCGACGACGTTCGCATCTGCCGGTGCAGCCTAACTCAGGCTGATGTGCTGACGCTCGCTCCGACACATAGGTGGTCGATGGACGAGGCGAACAACCTGGGCGCGCCAGAGCTGCTTGACGGATCCGCTGCTCCCAACCATGCCACTTTCCACAATCTGACTGATGCCGATCGTTCGGTCGACACGGCCTCAGACGGCGGACGCGGCCTGCGATTCGACGCCGCGCGTGGCTCCTACGCATCGCTCGCGAGTCGTATCGAGCTCAGGGATAGTCAGGACTTTACCCTCGCCCTGTGGTACCGCGGTACCGAGTCAGCCGACAACGGGTACTTCGGCCGAGTCTTGCTTGGCACCGGCGGCGCCGATGTGACCGGTAACCTCCAAATCGCGCCTGACTCAGGCAAAGTGGAGTTCAGGCATTTGGGTGGCGGTGACGTCGTGCGCTCATCCAGCCGCGTGAACGACGGTCGCTGGCATCACATTGCGTATGTCAATCACGGCGAGGCCGTAACCGGTGATCTATACATTGATGGCGTTGCCGAGGCGACCGGGCAGCCGTCGAACAATCGAGATGATTGGGACGCCGCCGGTTACCACTTCTACGTCCGAGACTTCATGCGCGGGTACAGCCTTACAGGCGGCGCGGATCAGGCCTTCACTGACGGAATGATCGACGACGTTCGGATCTGCGAGTGTGCATACACAGAGACCGACATTTCACAACTCGTTCCGAGGCACAGCTGGGCGTTCGATGAAGCAGACGGTCGTGCGCCGCCAGAAGTTCTCGACTCGGCTCGAAATAATAACGGTACGTTTGTCAACGTGTCAGACGGCTCACGACTTGACGATCCGGCAACAGGGGTTGGCACCGGTCGGGCGCTGCGCTTCAATGCTTCCGTAGGATCTTACGTCTCTCTTGCCGAGCGCGTGACGTTACGCGATGTGGACGACTTCTCGGTGTCGTTCTGGTATCGCGGTACGGAAACCGACAGCAACTCGTACTTCGGTAGATTGCTCGTCGGAACCGGTTCGGACGACCTCGCCGCGAACATTCAGATCGCCGCGGACCCCGATGATCCAAGCAGTTTGGGAAAAGTGGAGTTCAGACACTTCGGCGGTGCGGACGTTGTCAGATCGACAACCGCGATCAACGACGGTCGCTGGCACCACGTGGCTTACGTCAATGACGGTGCGACAGTCACCGGAACTCTGTATGTCGACGGGGTGATCGAGGTAGCCAACGCACCTTCAAACAATCGTGACGACTGGGACGCAGCAGGGCACCATTTCTACGTACAGAACTTCATGCGCGGTTACAGTGTTTCTGCCGGTGCGGGCAAGGCCTTTACAGACGGTGACCTTGATGACGTCGAGGTCTGCCGGTGCCGCCTGAGGCCGACCGAAGTCGCGTCGATCGCGGCCACCATTGCTGCGGATACTAACCACTGGAGCCTTGACGAAGCCGACGCAACAGCTACGCCGGAACTACGGGACAGTGGCGCTGGCGATCACGGTACTGTTCACAATCTGGACGACGCCGATCGGACGGCCGCCGCCTCGTCAATCGGAGCGGGACGCGCTCTCCGGTTCACCGCGGCCCACCGCTCTTACGCATCCCTGCGAAGCCGAATCACCCTTCGCGACGACGAGAATTTCACTCTCTCGCTTTGGTACCGCGGCACCGAGTCAGAGCCCAATGGACATCTTGGTCGGGTTCTAGTGGGTGGCGACGGGAATGATATCGCGGCAAATCTACAGATCGTTACGGACCCGGCATATCCGGCCGACGTGGGGAAGGTAGAGTTCCGCTATTTCGGCGGCGGTAGCGCGATCCGATCACGCTCAGTCGTTAACGATGGTGAGTGGCACCACATCGTCTACGTCAATCACGGCGCCACCAGGACGGGTGATCTGTTTGTTGACGGCGCTGCCGAGGTCGTCGGTGCAGCCGCAGCCAATCATCCCGCTTGGAACGCTGCCGGGTATCGATTTTATGTCAGTGGCTTTATGCGGGGCTACAGCGTTGCAGAAGGCCCTGGAGAAGCGTTCACCGACGGTGAACTTGACGACATCCGGATCTGTCGCTGTTCCTATACCGAGTCAGACGTTTCGGAACTCGTGGCGCCGCTTGCCGAGCCTGACTATCACTGGGCATTCGACGAGTCTGACTCAAGGCCGGCGCCACAAGTTCTCGACGCCTCGCATTTCTTGAATCATGGAACGTTTCAGAATCTGACGGACGGTGATCGCACGACTGCCCCACCGTTAGTTGGCGGCGGTCGCGCGGTTCGCTTCACCGCTGCCAGACAGGATTCGGTAATCCTCCGTCGCCGAGTTGCGCTGCGCGATTCCGAGGACTTCACGTTGTCGCTTTGGTATCGAGGAACGGAATCCGACGATAACAGCTATTTGGGGCGAGTGCTGATTGGTGGCGGCGGCGAAGACATAGTCGCGAATCTTGTGATTCTGACCGACAGCAGCTCGCCTGCTGACCAGGGTAAGGTAGCGTTTCGCCACTACGGCGGCGGAGGTCAGGTCCGCTCGACCAGTGTTGTGACCGATGGGCAGTGGCACTATATCGTCTACGTCAACCATGGCTTGACTCGCAGCGGCAGTCTGTTCGTCGACGGTGTCCCCGAGGCCGAAGGGGCCTCCTCGGCCAATCGAGACGACTGGAACCTGGCAGGCTATGGCTTCTATGTAGACAGCCTGATGCGCGGCTATAGCGCTCTGCTGGGACCGAATCAGGCATTCACAGATGGTGAACTAGACGACGTACGAATCTGCCTTTGTCGCTACTCGACCAGCGACATATCGGCCCAGTACCCTTCGGCAGGGCCCGCAGATCATAGGTGGTCGTTCAACGAAGCTGATGGAGACCCTGCACCCCAAATACATGACGACTCGCCAATACCGATCCACGGGACTCTTCACGGGATGGATGACTCTGACCGAATCGCCGACGTAGCGCCTTTCCTGAACGGAGGAAGGGGGTTGCGATTCGCAGCCGCTGACGGAGCCTACGTCTCATTGCAGCAGTCCATTGTCTTGAGATCCTGGGACGATTTTTCGCTCTCTCTTTGGTACCGCGGCACCGAGTCTGACGACAATGGCTATTTTGGACGCACCCTGATCGGCGGCGGTGGGGCGGACGTCAGCGCCAGTCTTCAGATCGCCACTGATGCCGCGGATCCGGCGCACATCGGCCAAGTCGAATTTCGTCGTTACGGAAGCGGTCGAATAGTCCGGTCGATGACGCGCGTCAATGACGGCGCCTGGCATCACATTGTCTACGTTCACCGAGGCGCGGATTCTACCGGCAGTCTATTCATCGACGGTGTACCCGAAGCGGTGAACGAGCCCGCAGAGAACAGCAATGGTTTCGACAACGCCGGCTTGCACTTCTACGTCCGTGACTTCATGCGCGGCTACAGCCTTAGTCAGGGTGCTCAACTGGCGTTTACGGACGGCGACCTCGACGACGTCCGCATTTGTAAGTGCCGCAAGACTGCCGATCAGGTTCGACTAGAGTTTCAAGGTACCGCTGGCACGCAGAGCGGACCGATCAACCTGGCAGAGCAGCTGGTTCGCAGTGACTATCGCTACGCGTATGGTGTCGCGGCTGGAGACCTCGACGGCGACGGCGACCAGGATCTGGTATCGGCCAACGCTTTTGGAGACGATTCGGATCTCTACTGGTTTGAGAATGACGGTGCCGGAGACTTTGTGGAACACCGGATTGCTGTCGGCGAGGCTGGGTGGCTCGAGCGCCTGACGATTGGCGACGTTACCGGCGATGGTCGGCCAGATGTTGTTGCGGTGAACAACCGCGACAGTCACATCCTGCTATACGTGAACAATGCCTCGCCAGAGACAGGGGTTTGGGACCGTCGCGTTATCACCGCAGAAACAGGTCGACCATACGATGTGGCGATCGCCGATCTCGATGCTGACGGGCGATTGGACGTTGCATCCGTAAGCTGGGACAACATCGTGACGTGGTTTCGAAATCCTGGACCCTATGGACTTCTCCAGGCTTGGCCGCGGTACATCATCGACAACGACATTTCAGAGCCGAGGACAATACGAATCGCCGATATCGACGACGACGGACTTAAGGACCTCGTTGTGACGAGCGCAGGGCAGCAAAGCATACCGGTGCCGGCTAGTCCGGCGGATCACGAGAGTGCCGTGATTTGGTACGCGAATCCGGGCGGTGTGCCAGCCGGAAGCTGGGCCAGGCGTGTCGTTGACAATCAGTCGAGAGCCCCTATTCACGGTGAACCGATCGATCTCGACAACGACGGTGACCTCGACATCGTGATGGCGTTCGGCATGCGTCTCAACCTCGCGCCTGAGGAGTTGCACGAGGTGGCCTGGTACTCCAACGGGGGCAACGGGGGATCGTGGACCAAACAGACAATCGGCGCGCTACCGTTTGCATTCGAAGCAGTGTCGGCGGATATGGACAGCGACGGAGACAAAGATGTCGTTGCCAGCGCCTGGTCGCAGGGCGATGAGGTCGTCTGGTTTGAGAACGCCGGGAACGCTAGTACTTGGACGATGCACTCCGTCCGGACGAATTGGAACGCCGCAAATCAAATCATCATTGTCGATGTCGATGGCGACGGACTGCCGGACATCGTAGGCACCGCTGACGACGGCTCCAGCCTTGTGAGAGGCGCTAACGACCTCCGCTGGTGGCGGAACAGGGGCTTGCACTAGTTCAGAAGAGGGTTGAATTGTATCGAGTACGTTTTGTCGATCCCCAGGAACATTACCGTCGTCTCAAGCCAGAGATTGACCACGCTCTCACCGATACTCTCGCCAAAGGCGATCTAGTCCTCCGGCAGCAACTTCGGGACTTCGAGGCAAACTTCGCAGACTATGTCGGTGTGAAGTACGCGGTCGGCCTAAACAGTGGCTACCATGCGCTCCATTTTTCACTCCTGGCCGCCGGTGTTGGTCCGGGAGATGAAGTCATCACAGCGGGCCATACGTTTCTCGCCACCGTGTCAGCGATCGTGCATGTTGGGGCAACACCGGTACTCGGTGATATCGGCACGGATCACGAGCTAGATCTCGATGATGTTGAACGACGAATCAACGAGCGAACCAAGATTCTGCTTCCGGTGCACTTGAATGGACGGCTATGTGACATGGAGAGGGTAGCGAGACTGGCAGATCGCTACAACCTGAAGGTTGTCGAGGATGCTTGCCAGGCGCTCGGCGCTACTTTCCAAGGCAAGATGGCCGGTGGGTTTGGTCTTGCAGGCTGCTTCAGCTTCTATCCCTTCAAAGCATTGGGGGCTCTAGGCGACGGCGGTGCGATCGTGACCAATGATCCAACAGTTGCGCAAATGGCGAAACGGCTCCGCTACAACGGTGAGGACCGCGAGACCGGCGAGTATCACCACCACGGTTATACGGCATTGCTCGACAACATTCATGCTGCTGTGCTCGACGTCAAACTCCGCCACTTCCCGTCGTGGGTCGAGCATCGCCGAGACATTGCCGAGCGGTATCGCTCCGGTCTTGATGGCGTTGGCGACCTTGCGCTGCCTCATTTCGATGAATCTCGTCAGCGTGATAGCTTCCAGAACTACGTCATCCGTACTAGCCGTCGTAACGACCTCCGCGAGCACCTCAAGATCAACGGCGTCGAAACCTTGGTGCATTGGGCCAAACCATTCTGGAGGCACGCCGCACTCGGCATTCCGGATCCTCTACTGCCAGAGACCGAGCGACTGTGCAGAGAGGCCGTCTCGCTGCCCATGAGCGCCGAGACCACAGAAGAGGACGTCGCTATTACCGTTGAGGTCATTCGACGTTTCTTCAGCGGTTGAAGATGGCACGTGACTACTCGACAGTTACGGAAACGCCTGACGACCGGATCACGCGCGAGGCGGCGTCGATGTTCTACTCGCGGTATCGCTACACGCGAACACTCGCTTCGGGTCGTCGAACCTTGGAAGTTGCCTGTGGCTCAGGGCAGGGCCTTGGATATCTCCGTGCCGTCGCGCCCTTTGTGGTGGGTGCTGACATAACGGCGTCACTTCTCGGAAAAGCTGCGTCGGTCTATGGCGGCAGCATACCTCTGGTACAACTAGACGCAGAGCGGCTTCCGTTCGTCGACTCAAGTTTTGGAGTCATTGCTCTGCATGAGGCCATCTACTATCTCCCACGACCTGAGCGCTTTGTTGACGAAGCGTATCGTGTTCTCGCACCTGGCGGCGTCCTGCTCGTTGTAAGTGTGAACACTGAATGGGTTGACTTCAACCCCAGTCCATTTGCGACACACTATTACTCTGCGGAGGCCTTAACGGGGTTGCTGCGGACGCGGTTTCAAGACGTGGAAACGCTGTTCGGATTTCCCTCAAACGCGGGTACACACGGCCGCTCTTCTTTGGTCTCTCTTCTGAAGCGGGCTGCGGTGCGCCTGCGCCTAGTGCCGCGTACGATGCGAGGGAAGCGTCTTTTGAAGCGCCTATTTCTCGGTCCGCTACAAAGAGTCCCGCGCCTCCTAGGTGAAGATTTCGGCGCGGCGTACGAGGCTCCGCGTTCGCTTGCAACCGCCGAAGTCGCGGGGCAGTTCAAAGTGATCTACGCACTTGGACGACGCGATGGATCGCGCTGAGGCGTGCTGGTAAACCTCCGCTACACCGTCGGCAGGCTCAGCGCAGTTGCTGCCAGACCGTTATGTCTCTTTCTCGCTAACAACTACCTGTCTCAAGGTACGGCCGCGAGTTTGGCGATCACTATTCTTGCGACATCTCTTGCGCTTACGCTGATAGCCGCCGACACTCACCGACGCTACTATGTTCGCGAGTTCGAGGTAGAGAAGCGATCGAACTACCTGTTGTTCTACGTGTATGTCACCAGCCTATTGCTTCTCAGCATGCTTGGTGCCGTCTTCGTCCTGGTAGTGGTTTACTACTTCACGAAGTCCGCCGAAGTTGCCGCTGTCGCGACTCTATACTTCGCGGGCGAGAAACTAGCCGACGAACTTCTTCGCCACAAGCTCTTCGAACGGGCCTTTACCTCATGGGGTAGCGCTGCCACGGCTCGCGGTCTTCTGCAGGTATCTGGCGTCCTAATTGCGGTAATGCTTGGCGGCTACAACGTACCGGCCGCCCTTATCATCTTGATACTTGCGGCGAGCGCGCTGACGGTCTTCCTGCCTGGTACTCCCGTGCGGCTCTTACGTAAGTTCGTTTCGATGCGTTTGTCCACGATCGCGCACCTTGCTCGCCGCGCGATTGCGGCGATGTGGAACGGATGGATGCTGTGGGTGATCGCGGTACTTGGCGCGAGCGTGGCCTACGTCGATCGGATAGTCGCCCTCATGGTTGCCAAGCCACTCCTGCCTCTGTTCACACTCGTCGTGATGGCGTTCTCGGTGCTGCAGATGAGTGTGGACTTCTATTACGTCAGTGCGCACCGGACCAGTTTTCTTCAGGGTCGCATCTCGATCAAAAGAGTCTTTACGAGTGGTTCCTTTCTCGGCAGCCTGCTTGGTGGCTTCGCGGTTGGCGGTGTTTGCTGCGCTGTCTTGCTCCTCTTGTCAAAGAATGGTCCAGACTTCCCGATCGCCTATGTCCTGGCTATCGCACTGCTTCAGGTATCTGCTGCCCTTACCGCGGCACCTTTCCAGATCCTGTACTGGCGCGGCGAACTCCGACGCATTCTGCTCACTGAAGTCGGATTCTGGCTGCTGCTGTTGGCATTGGTGACTTTAGTTAAAGCCCTCGGAGGGTCGCCGGCCGCGATGTTTGCCGCAGTCGTTGGGTGCGCACTGTTCCGGCTGACCCTCTATATCGTCGAACTGCCAGCCGCAACGAAGATGGTGGAAGCGCGGTCATGACAGCAATAGAAAAACTAGTTACGCAGGCCCACGGCTATCGCAAGGTCCTCACGTTGGCCGCGTACGTGATTCTGATCGCCTTCTCACACCAGGCGGCCTTCTGGCTGAGGTTTGAAGGCGTGGTTCCCCAGGAGCAGGCGCCACTACAGTTCACGCTTCTACCTCTGCTCGTGTGCGTCCGACTCGCAGTATTCATGGCATTCAGACTGCACGAGGGCGTCTGGCGGTATGCGAGCCTGCGAGATGCGCAAGACATTGTTATCGGCGTCGGCAGCAGCACGTTTTTGTTCTTCGTCATCGTTCAGCTGCTTGCGGGAATTACGCTTTATCCACGATCGGTCTTCATCATCGATTCGTTTCTGCTGATAGGTCTACTCGGCTCCGTTCGTGTCGCTCGACGCGTGTATGGTGCCTCTACGCCGCGTAGTTCCGGCCGTCCCGTCTTGGTCTACGGAGCGGGTGACGCAGGCGAGATGATTGTTCGAGACATGCTGCAGAATCCTGGCTACAACGCCAGGCCGATCGGTTTTATCGATGACGACCGTCGAAAGGTGAACCACCGAATTCACGGGCTACCCGTCTTTGGTTCCCGCAGCGAACTTGGCGCCATTCTGACCAGGACACGCGCCGAAGAAATTCTGATCGCCATCCCGAGTGCGCCGCCCAAGGTGCTCCGGGATATCTTGCGACAGCTGACCAATTTCAAGGTCCGAATCAGCACGCTGCCGCGGTTATCTGCCATTGTCGGTCAACAGATCGGGGTGCAGCAGATTCGCGAACTGAAACTTGAGGATCTCTTGACGCGGCCCCAGGTCACCTTCGATCACGCTCCTCTGCGCCAGATGGTCGAAGACCGGTGCATCCTGGTCACAGGTGCCGGTGGTTCGATCGGTTCTGAGATCTGCCGTCAAACCGCAAGATTGCGACCGAGGCTACTCATCATTCTCGACCGCTACGAGAATGGCCTGTTCGAGATTCAAAGCGAGTTGGCCAAGGAGCATCCAGACATTGAATTGCGCCCCGTTATTGCCGACGTCACCGATGCGAGACGTGTTGATCAGGTGTTCGCCGAAGGACGGCCAGACGTGGTGTTCCATGCCGCGGCCCACAAGCACGTTCCTTTGATGGAAGGCAATCCATGTGAGGCCGTCAAGAACAACGTGTCGGGTACGCGAATCGTTGCAGAAGGCGCATATCGCTTTGGCGTCGATCGATTTGTATTGATTTCAACCGACAAGGCCGTTAACCCGACAAGCGTCATGGGTTTCACCAAACGCGTGGCAGAGTTGGTAATCGAGGAGCTAAACGGTCGGTGCGGGACCCGCTTCGCAGCCGTCAGATTCGGCAATGTCCTTGGCAGCAACGGAAGCGTGGTGCCGACATTCCTCGGGCAGATTGCCAACGGCGGTCCGGTTACGGTCACCCATCCGGAAATGAAGCGTTTCTTCATGTTGATTCCGGAAGCCGTGCAGTTGGTTCTGCACGCCGGGGCCCTGGCCGATCAGGCGACACTTTTTGTTCTGGAGATGGGTGAACAGGTGAAGGTCGTCGATATGGCGCGCGACCTGATTCGGCTGGCGGGCTATATACCCGATAAAGACATCGACGTCGAGTTCACCGGCATTCGACCCGGCGAGAAGCTGTTTGAGGAACTCTTAGGCGAGGGCGAGGTCGCCGAGCCGTCGTCGATCGCCAAGATTCTCAGGGTACGGACAGTCGCTTCACCTCGTCCC
>JBEBGV010000021.1:0-65135 GCA_040081265.1 Vicinamibacterales bacterium | reverse complement strand
CGCGCTGATGTCCCGTTGTGGCGGGTCGCGGATCGATGATCACAGAGGGGACATTTCTATCGAGTTAACCCAGGGGACATTTCTAACGAGCTTTGACACGGCCGCATTCACGGCTTGACGCGCCCCTCAGACAAGCGTATAAGTCCAGTCGCCTCACGTTTCTATAGAAGTCGCTCAGTTCTTATCCTCGCGTTCGTCTCGTCCTTGTTCATTTGTCGGCGGCAGTCGGTAGCCCCGGGTCGGTAGAACAGGCGTTCAGGCAGCGAAGGGAGAGAACTCAATGGGTCGACTCGTACGTACTCTTGCGGTCATCGTCGGGACCGTCTTGCTTCCCACCACCGTATTTGCACAGGCGGCGCTGCTTGGCGTCGTGCGCGACAGTTCGGGCGCCGTCCTTCCGGGCGTGACCGTGGAAGCCGCCAGCCCGGTGCTCATCGAAAAAGTTCGCACCGCGGTGACCAACGGCAACGGGCGGTATCAGATCGAAAATCTTCGCCCCGGCCAGTACACCGTCACCTTTACCCTCCCCGGCTTCAACACCGCCAAACGCGACGGGGTCACCTTGAGCGGCGCAGCACCCACGGCCGTTGACGGCGAGTTGCGCGTCGGCGCCCTCGAGGAAACGATCACCGTGACCGGCGAGGCCCCGACGGTCGACGTTCAGACGACTACGCGTCAGGCCTCGATGAGCGCCGACGTGATCGACGCGCTCCCGACATCACGCAGCTACCTGACCCTGGCCCGCCTGATTCCGGGCACAGCGGGCGGCGGAGATGACGTCGGCGGTGCGCAGACCCAGGGCACTGGTGGCAGCCTGACCGTGCACGGCAGCCGGGCGCAGGACCAGCGCGTCACCCTGAACGGCGTCAACACGATGACGTTACAGGCCGGCGGCAACATCGGCGGGCAGATTCCAGACATGGGGTCGGCGGCCGAGGTGACCGTCGATCACACCGCGGTCTCGGCTGATCTGCCGACCGGCGGCGTGCGCATCAACTTCATCCCGCGAGATGGCGGGAACAGGCTGAGCAACTCGACGTTCTTCACCATCTCGGACGGCGCGCTCCAGGGCAACAACTACACCCAGCGGCTGAAGGACGCGGGTCTCGGCACGCCAAACGAAATCGACAGGAACTGGGACATCAATTCATCGTGGGGCGGCCCATTCGCGCGGGACAAGGTCTGGTTCTGGTTCTCCACACGCTGGCAGGGCGCCGAGAGCTTCGCACCGGTCTTCGAAAATCTCAACGCCTACAAGCCCAACGAATACCTCTACGCGCCTGATACGAGCCGGCGCGGCGAGTTGCAGTCACGCGTGCAGCAGAACAGCCTGCGCGTGACGTGGCAGGCAACACCCAAGAACAAGATCGCGGGCACCTACAAGATCGACCGGTGGTGCCAGTGCCCCAACGCCATCAGCGCCACCCGGGCACCGGAAACGGCGGTGGACTTCCGCTTCCCGCGCCTTCGCCAGGAACACCTCGAGTGGACCTCGCCGGTGACGAACAAAATCCTGCTCGAGGCCGTGCGCCTGCACCTGTTCGAGCGCTGGGGCAACATGCACCCCACCAATCCCGCCACCGGGTCGATCGACGATCCGGCGCTGGCCGCCATTGCGCCGCGGATGAACCCGGTGACGGAACAGTCCACGGGCCTCCAATACAGGGCCTTCACCAACTACAACAACACGCTCGTACCGAACTACGCCTATCGGGCGGCCATGGCGTTTGTGACCGGGTCGCACAGCTTCAAGACCGGGTTCAACCGGACCCATGGCTTCCAGGAGACGCGCACCTATTCGCTCAACGCCCTCAGCTATCGCTTCAACAACGGCGTGCCGAACCAGATGACGCTGCGCGCCGATCCGACCATGCTGCGCAATGTGCTCGACAACGACCTTGGCTTCTACGCCCAGGATCGCTGGACGATGAACCGCATGACGATCGGCCTGGCACTGCGCTACGACTACTTCCACTCGAGCTTCGCGGCGACCGAGAACGGGCCCGGACAGCTGGTGCCGAACCGCAACATCAGCTTCCCCGAGACCGACAACCTCAACTGGAAAGACCTGACATATCGCAGCGCGCTCACCTACGACCTGATGGGCAACGGCAAGACCGCCCTCAAGCTCACGCTCAACAAGTACCTCCGCGGGCAGACGCTCAACACCCTCGGTGGCACCCCGAACCCCGTCAACAAGCTGGTGAACAGCACGACACGGTCGTGGAACGATGCGAACCGTGACTTCGTGCCCCAGTGCGACATCCTGCTGCCGTCGGCCAACGGCGAGTGCGGCGCGATGGCGAACGCGAACTTCGGCACCTCCGTGCCGGGCGAAACGTTCTCGAACACGCTCCTGACCGGCTACGGCAACCGCGAAGCCAACTGGGAGTTCTCGGCGGGCGTGCAGCACGAACTGCTGCCGCGGGTGTCGCTCGACGTCGGCTACTTCCGGCGCATCTGGCTCAACCTCGCGACCACCGACGACCTGGCGCTCACGGCCGCCGACTTCGACGTCTTCAGCATGACCCTGCCGAAAGACCCGCGGCTGCCCAACGGTGGTGGCTACACGCTCGAAGGCCTTCGCAACCTGAAACCGACCGCGTTCGGCCGGCCCACCCAGAACCTCAACGCGCTGTCCAATGACTACGGCAAGGCGATTGAGCACTGGAACGGCGTGGATATCGGCGTCAGCGCGCGGCTCCAGAACGGCCTGATGCTGCAGTTTGGCACCAGCACGGGCAAGACGTCCGAGAACGACTGCGAGGTGGCGGCGAAGCTGCCCGAGTTGAACTCGGGCACCAACCAGCGACCACTGCAGTTTTGCGACCGCAGCACGCCCTACCTCACCTCAGCCAAGGGGTATGCGGTCTACACCATCCCCAAGTTCGATGTGCAGGTGAGCGGCACCTTCCGGAGCACGGCGGAGACGGCCATCAACGCGAACTTCACCGCCACCAACGCATATCTGGCAGCGAACTCGACGCTGGGCCGGCCACTCTCGGGCGGCGCAGCGAACATCACCGTTGCGCTCCTCGAGCCCAACACAAAGTACCTGGATCGGAGAAACGAACTCGACCTGCGCTTCGGCAAGGTGCTGCGGGTGGGACGGGCGCGGTCAGTGCTGAGCATCGACGTGTTCAACGCGCTCAACAGCGACGCGGTGCTCACCGTCAACCAGAACTACGCTGCCTGGCTGACGCCGCAGTCGATCCTGAACGCCAGGCTGCTGAAGTTCAGCGTGCAGTTTGATTTCTAGCTGGTTGCTGGTTCCTAGTTGCTAGTTGCTAGTTGCTAGTTGCTAGTTGCTAGTTGCTAGTTGCTAGTTGTGACGGGCCAGTCCTCACGGACTGGCCCGTTGTGTGTACGGGCGCGGTTCCAGTCACTCGTGACTGCCGTCCGCACGCCACGATGCGGAGCGCCGCTTTGCTGACTCGACGCGCACTCTCAGGCTGTGACCGCAGTGCAGGAGGACCGCGGGCGACCGAGACCGACGAACATGGTGGCCCTGATCGAAGGGAGCCATCATGAAGACAAAGTCATTCTCGCCAGTCCAGCTCGGTGACTGCCATCCGGTGACCGTGCTCATGCCGGATCCGGACCCTCTGCCACCGAGCCGCTTCGTCGGCCGCCGAGGCCTGCTCGCCTGTTGCCAGGCGGCCTGGTTTGGCGTCGATGGCGACGCGCTGCACTTCCGGCTCAGCGGCCCGCCAGGGGTCGGCAAGAACGAGTTGGTCTACGAGCTGGCTCGCCTGCGGCAACAGCCCCTGTACATCATCCAGGGCCACGAGGAGCTGATGCCTGAGGACCTTGCCTGCACCGCCCGCATCGCGGACGGTCAGCGCATCGAGTACGTCGGCTCGCCGCTCCTGGCTGCGATGCTCGTCGGCGGCGTCTGCTTCTTCGATGAAATCGGAAAGGTGCCCAGCAGGGCGCTGTCGCTTCTGGCCAGCGTCCTGGACGATCGACGCACGATCAGTTCTGTCCTGGGCGGCTTCACCGTGCAGGCCCATCCCGGCTTCAGGTTCTGTGCAGCCATGAACGACGCCGACGCCGCCACGGCGGGGCTGCCTGGCTTTCTGGACGAACGCCTGCGACCGGCATTCACGATGGGATACGCGCCGGCCGCCGAGGTCGCCGCGATTGCGGCGGCACGCGTGCGCACCAACGATGCAGCGCTGCTGAACGCGTTCAGCGCATGGGCGGCGTCGGAACAGAACCTGTCGCCGCGCAGGGCGATCGCCCTCCTCAACTACATCGTCAGGCAACAGAGCCTCGGTGCGCGCGCCGCCCATTCGACATCCGAGGTCGAACGACTGATCGCCGAGGCGAGGCAGTTGTTCGCCGACGTGGCGGCATAGCCTCATGCGCACGCTGCCCGGTGATCCGTGGATCCGCTATCGGGACACCCCCCTCTATGCCGTGCCGAGCATTCACTGCCGGCTGGTGTTTGCGCAGATCGTGCTCGAAGCCTGTCGCCGCAAGCGCTTCGACGTGATCGCCGTCGAGCTGCCCTCGTCACTGCAGCGCGATGGTTCGCTCCAGCGCCTCGCTGGTATGGCGCCAGCCACCGCCATGCTGATGCGGCCGTTCGGCAGGCTGGTCCCTGTCGAGGTGTTCGACCGCGAGGGTGCGGAGGAGACTTCGACCAGGGGTGCCCTGCGACGCATCGATGCTCGGCAGGGTGCGGCGATTCCAATCACGCCGGCGGATTCGATCATCACCGCCCTGCGCTGCCCGACGCTCCTCTCCAGGCACTGGAAGGACTGGCACCCGTCGGTCGTCGCCATTGACGCGGAACACGTCCCGACTTCGAGGGCCACTACCGGGGTCCGTGTCGCCGACGACTACGACGTGATGGTCTCCGGACTGGCAGGGTTTCACCACCGCTGGGAACACGCCTGGCACTCCGGACGCGTCGATCCGGTGGACGACCGCCGCGAACGCGTCATGGCCAGTCACCTTGCGCGCTACATCAAAGAAGGTCGCGAGGTGCTCTTTGTATGCGGCGCCGCACACTGGCACGCCGTGACGAAGCTGCTCGATGAGGACGCACACGGCGAAGACCTGCGCCAGATGCCTCGCACGGCACAGCCGAGCCCTCGTGCTGTTCAGCACATGGTGGCCATTGATCCGTCAGTGGCCTGGGTCTGGGGCTGGCTGGACGACATCCCGAGTGTCGTCTGGGAACACGAGCGGGCCTGCCAGGAAGGAACGGCCGCCACATGGGACAAGCGCGAGGCGACGGAACGACTGCTGGCCTCAGCCCTCGACCGCGCGCACAACGACCATCACGACGTGTCTCCCCGCCGCCTGATGAAGATGGCCCGATATCAGCGCGTGCTGCTGGCAGCTGCCGGTCGCTGGACGCCCGAGCTCGACGGCCACCTTGTCCATAGCGCGAGAGCGTGCGTCAATGGTCGTTTCTCGCGCACTCTCAAGGAACTTGCTCACGACTATCCCGCCATCGACCTGAACCAGACAGCGACGGCGCAACTGCTGACGGCAACAGATGGTCGCAAAGTCCTGAGTGTCGGTAGCGAATACTTCTTGTGCGAGCCCGATGATCCGGGTGTGGGCACTGGCCGGCGTCTGCCGCCCTTGCCCCCACCGGCGCTGAACATGTCTGAGCGCGCCGAGCTCAGACGAACGAAGTGGGTCTACCGCGACTGGCCGGCGGAACAGGCCCTCCACGCCGCGCTCATCGGCCGGGCACGGCGGCTGGCGCACGACACCCCTCCTGTCGAAGTGGTCAGGCCGTTCACGGCGGGAATCGGTCTCGGCGTCGCGTGGCGCCAGACGCTGCGTGCGCGCGCCACGGGACTGCCTGACGTCTATGTACGCCACTCGAAGCCAGGCCGCCGCACATCCCCAGCCTGCGACGGACATTGCCCCGTCGTCTGGATCTTCGATGCCACGTCACACGTCACCCAGACATTCACGGGGTACGTCCCGCGCGAGGCACAGACCGAGGCCTGCCACTGCTACTCGGCCTTCTACTGGTTGAAGAGCGGCGGCAGGCTCGGCGGCAGTCCGATCCAGCAGTTCTCGGTGGCCTACACGGTCAGCCTCATGCGCGGGCTGATGCCGCCCGACCGTTCACGTGATCCCGCGTCGGTCAGTGCCATGGTGGCGTCGTTTCCACCCCATCGACGCGCAACCATTGCCCCGTGGGACGACGCAAGTCTTCGCTCGTTCAGGGGCTGCGACCTGGCTGTAGCCTGCGCGGTGAAATATGCCGGCGATCACGTGCTGGTGGTGTCACTGCCGTCTCACCGACTGGGCGCCGACGTCGACACGTTCGCCCGGGAACGCGGTGTCCGCGTGCTGCGTCTCTCGCGGGAGGCGTTCGAACCGGCGGCCCTCGAACGATTGAGCCTGGATCACAACGTCCCGGCGCCAGCCCACTGGGACCTTCCCTTTGCCTGGTGTGAGCGGTTCCTGCCCGAAATCGGCGACGTGTGACTCGAAGAATCGTTCGACATTTGACGCCTGAGCCCCCTCAGCGGCACCAGTTGCGGTGGAACGACCGCTGATGGGGGATGATATAGGTATGGAAAAAGGCAAATGGGTCCGTCACCGCGCACGACCTCTCTGGGGAGCCGGCCAGGTCATCGCCAGCGACGGAGCCTACTGGGCAATCGAGTTTGAGGACGGTACGAAGTTCAAGATCGGAGTTGCTGGCGCGAGCCACCACCTCGAGCCGTCAGAACCCGGCACGTTGAAGCCGAAGCCTGCGAAGTCGACGACCAAGACTCCGTGTGCGCACTGCGTCGGATCCCTGGGCAAGAGCGTCTATGCCAGAGAGGGGACGTTGCGGTCATGCCCGAAGTGCTCCACCCGCGACGGGCACGAGCACGTGTACTACGACTACCCGGGGGGGTTCGGCACCGAAGCCAAGGTGAACGGCAAGGAACCCACCGGGGTGAAGAGCCATTGCCGGGCGTGCCGGTTCAAGGAAGCGCTCAGGCCGCGCGCCCGCTGTGCGGACTTGAAGGTTGCCGTCGTCACCACTGAAGAACAGCCCGCACCGATCGTCGAAGTCGCCCTCGAGACCTAGGCGACGTACTCGCACGGCTGGCTGTCACCGCGCTGCAGGAACACCCGCGTTGGCGACCGTGTAGCTCTTCCGCGCTCGGATACGAGCGTTGCGACCCGGTAGTTCAACGCGGAGTTCGTGCTCCTTGCCGTCGGCATTCGGCGCGAATGACAGCGTGTACTGACTGGCAAGGTCTTCGACCACCTCGGCGAACGGCACTTTCAGTCCGTCACTCCGTTCGGCAAATAACACCCGACCGCCACTGGTCTCGGCGAGGGCCTCGAGTTTTTCCTTCAGTTCCTGCACGCTCGCCCCACGCCCGAGCCCCACGGCAAAGAGCGTGGCATCCGAGCGTCTCACCAGGTCCTGCACCTGCGCGAAGGTGGCCTGACTCGAGCGATCCTCGCCATCGCTCAGCAGCACCAGCGCCCGGCGCCCGGGCTGCTGGCCCAGTTGCTCGAGCGCCCGCACGATGACGTCGTACAGGGCCGTCCCACCAAACGCGCTCAGGCCATCGATCGCCGCCTCGCGTGCTTCTCTCGACGTTTCCCGACGCACCAGCGTGAACATGCTGTCGTTGAAGGCCACCACCGTCACCTGGTCCTGAGGACCGAGCGCAGCCAGGAAGGTCTTGGCAGCCACCTTCACATCGCCAAGCGCGTCGGCCATGCTGCCGCTCACGTCCAGTGCCAGCACCACTTCGATCGGGCTTCCCGCGGGCGAGAACCCGGTCACCTGCCGCGGCTGCCGATCGTCGAGCAGCCGGAACGCCTCGCGCGTCAGCCCCTTCACGAAGCGCCCACCCTCGGTCACGAAGACGTTGGCCTGCACGATGTTGACGACCGACGACTCGGCATACTGGACTGCGCTGGTCCGCACGTTGGCGATCAACCGCCCGCCCACTTTCAATCGCCCGACCGCGCGCAGCACGTGTTCCTTCAGGTTCGCTCCGGCGTCCCACTCGCATTGCGGCCGATTGCCTGGCGCCACGCAGATCTGCCGCCCGTCGGCAAAAAACGTCACGTCCTCGAGCACACCAATGCTGGCACCCTCGAGGTCGACGCGAAGCGTCACGGCGCCGGTCAGATACGTCCCTGCCGTTGGCGAAGTAAAGCGCAGCGTCGGCGCGGACTGGGCGCGACTGAGGACACCGGTCGCAGCGACAACCACAATCAGCACTGCAACCAACCGTCTCACGGCACACTCCCTGGTATGGGCTGGTCGAGGCGCACCGGACCGCTGGCCACGAGCGCCGACACGTAGTCTTCAATCCGCTCGCGTGTGATGGCTGCGGCGCGTCCGGTCAGAGCCAGCCAATCGTCGTCGTAAGCGGCGGGCACCGTATCCACGTACTCCTGCAGCGCCATCGAGAGCACGCCAGGATAGAGCGCGGCGGGAAGATCAAGCGCGGCGAGCAGTTCCACGACACGCAGGCCCACGTCTGGAACAGCGGTGGCGAGCTGCCCGAGGCCGGGCCGACCGGTCACACTCGCCCACTGCCGCGTCGCCGGCAGCGCCAGGCAGTAGCAGAGCAAGAAGGGCTCCTGCGACACGCCATACGCCTGTGGCGCCTCGTCCTGCCGGCGTCCAAGCGCGTAGAGTTCAGCCATCGAGAACATCGCCGGCACGCGCGCGGGCTCGCGCCCAGCCACCCACGACAGCGTGGATGACCGCAACCCGTCCATGCCCACCCGTCGGGCGAGCGCGGCGCGGTCAACCGCCGACAGGCCGACGTCGCTGACCATCTCTCGTCCACGCGTGACAGCGGCAGCGACCTCCCGCAACTGCACGTCGTAGAGCACCCGGTGGCCCAGAAGGCTCAGTGTCTGCGCGAACACGTCTCGGTAGTTCGAGTTCAACTTCGGCGCGGCCGGAATGGTATCGACAGCCATGCGCCGCAGCCGGCGGCGCACCAGACCCAGGTCCAGCCCCAGCAACGAACCGGTGAGCGCCTGCCCAGCGGCGGCGGCGCCGCCAACCCGTGGCCGCTGCCATGCCGCCAGGGGCTCTCGCGTGCCACGTGCCGTGGGTATGCCAAACGCATGACGCTTGGACAGATCGGCATCGGGACCGATCAGACTCGAGGCGTCACCGAGAGCTGGGATGTAGGCCATCGCCGCCAGCGTCTCGGCGCCGAGCGCATCGGCTACGCGTGCCAGCGGCACGACCGCTTCGAGCGCCTTACTTACGTCCTGCGGCCTTGTAATGCGGCCAAGGTCTCGCACAGCACGGTCCACTGCGCGCGACACGTCGAGAGCTTCGGTCGAGCCACCGGCCCAGGTGCGCGCGGGCGCCAGCAGACCACCGATCGTGCGCAGGGTCCCGGTGAGCCGCTTGACGACTTCTACCGTCGACGCCCGGGCCAGCTCTCGTGTGGCCGTGCGAAGCGTGAGTAGGGTATCGAGCGACGTACCGCCCTGTCGCCGACGCACCTCTACGACATTGCGCCGCTCGGTGGCACCCACATCAGTCACATACGCGGTGCCTTCCCACTGAAATCGCGTCACCGTGGGTGCATCCTGCGCGAGCGCGACCACGAGCCGCAGATCGGCGCCACCGGGCCCGTCTATCGCCGGCAGTGCCGGCAACAGGTTGTTTTCGATCCAGTCGAGCACACCGCCGTCGAACCTGCCGTCCACGAGCGGTGTGCTGGCCAGGGCTATCACCAGTTCCTCGGCGCGTTCTTGTGGCCACCCCTGGGCCCGCGCCACACCGTCCAGCAGCGCGACGGCCCCTTGAAACTGTGCCAGCGCAACGTGCGCACGGTCGAGGTCGTCGATCTGCTCGAGCGCCTGTGCCACGCGGATCGCGCGGGCGTACACTCCCGGAGTGCGAACGCCCATGCGCTCCAGGGTCAGCAGCAGCGATGGATACCGCGCGACCCCGCGCAGCGCCACGAGGACGTCCTCCATCGTGTCGGAGGGAGCGTTTGCAAACACACGCTGCCCGAATGCCAGTTGTCCAAGGCGCGCCGCGCGTTCAGGAACCTCCTCGACCGACACCTGCTCCGCCAACCATGCCGCATCCAGGCTGCCCTCTTCATCTGCACGCCGCACCAGGTCGGCGGCGGGTGCTGGAATGTCACGCCCTTCAAACGCACGCGCCCAGAGCTTGCGAGCCATCGGCTCTGCTGGCGATCCGGCGGGAGTCACCACGGCCAGCGCCAGCATGGTCGTCGCGTCCTCGTTGGGCCGCGCGAACGGGCGATCCTGGACAATCCACTGCGGATCCACCCTGGCGTACGCATCGGCAAGCGCCCGCAGACGCTCGACGCGCCGGTCCGCGGGCAGCCACAGGCCCAGCGCGAAGCGTTGTTTCGCGGGGTCCAGTTGTTCGACCGTGTCGTAGAGATACGCGAGGCGACCACTGTTCTTCGTGAACAGCGCCCGAACGAAGCCGGCAGTATCGGTCACCTTCTCGTCAAGGAGTGCTTCCCACAGCGCCACCGCGTCAGGGCCACCTGGCGGGATCACTCTGCCACCGGGGTCGATTCGCAGGGCGCCTCCCGTGCTGGCCATGATGGGAGCCGCCTCCTCATACAGACCACGCAGCAGGTCTGGGCTGCGCGACAGCACCTGGCGCGTCTCGGCAGACATCGCGCTCAGCCCCAGAAACAGCAGCGCGGCGCGCCGGTCGAGCACGATCGCACCAAAGAGCGTCGTCTCGGTGACCGGCTGCTGCAGCACTCGCCCCCACTCCTGGAGTGACAGCGGCGACGGGAACGTGTCGGTGGTCGCAGCCACCTGGACCGTCTCTCCACGGTTCACTCGCGTGACGAGGTTCGGGACATCGATGCCCAGACGAAGCAGACGTGCGCGGAGGGCCGCCTCGTCGCTCCCTGATTTGAGCT
The DNA here is from genome assembly GCA_040081265.1 of Vicinamibacterales bacterium. Taxonomy (GTDB): domain Bacteria; phylum Acidobacteriota; class Vicinamibacteria; order Vicinamibacterales; family UBA2999; genus JBEBGV01. The sequence continues at coordinate 54,246 of JBEBGV010000021.1, read as the reverse complement.
CGAGGACAAATGTCTTCTGCCGCTCGCGAAGTCGCACACCGAGCCGCGCGCAGATGTCCTGCAGGATGTCGCGCTCGGTGTTGGTACCCGCCATCGCCAGGCTGAGGCCGCGAGGGGCACGACGAACCTCGACATCGAAGGCGGCCAGTTGGGTGAGCGTGGCTTGAAGCTCGGCATAGCCACTTGGCTGCGAGTCTTCCTGAAACGGTACCGCATGCAACACGCGGATGAGTCGCGGCAGCGTGAGCGCCCGCCCCTCGCCGGCAGGGACGTCAATCAGCGAGAGCGCACCGGTCACGACGAGGATGCCGGACCAATCAGGTGTCTGGGCAAATGCCGTGGGAACCGAAAGACTGAGTGCTGCAAACAGCGCGAGCGTCCGGGGAAGCATGGGGGAGGTTGGGCGTATTCTGGCCGCGCCCCCCAGGGGAGTCAATGACGCCGCTAAAATGGAGGAATGGACTCAGCCTCGACACGAGAAACGATGGGCTTCCAGGCGGAGGTGAAGCAACTCCTCCACCTGATGGTGCATTCCCTCTACGGGAACAAGGAAATCTTCCTCCGCGAACTGGTCTCGAACGCCTCGGACGCCGCAGACAAACTGCGCTTCGAGGCCCTGGCCGACCCGGCCCTGTTCGAGCACGATCCGGACCTGAAGATTCATGTCAGTTACGACCCCCTCGCCCGCACCATCACGATCGCCGACAACGGCATCGGCATGTCGCGCCAGGAGGTCATTGACCACATCGGCACGATCGCCAAATCGGGCACGCGGGAGTTCTTCCAGCAGCTCGCCTCGGACAAAGCCAAAGACGCGAACCTGATCGGCCAGTTCGGCGTCGGCTTCTACTCCGCCTTCATCGTCGCCAACCGCGTCACCCTGACCACGCGCCGCGCCGGCCTTGGGCCCGAGCACGGCGTGCGCTGGGAGAGTGCCGGCGAAGGTGACTATACGGTGGAGACGGTGGAGCGGCCCGCCCGCGGCACCGACGTCGTGCTGCACCTGCGCACTGACGAAGACGAGCTGCTCTCGGGCGTGCGGCTGCGCGCCATCCTCCGCAAGTACTCCGACCACATCACGGTCCCCATTCTCATGAAGAAAGAGACATGGGATAAAGACGCGCAGAAGCAGGTGCTGACCGCCGAGGACGAGCAGATCAACCAGGCCTCAGCGCTGTGGTCCAGGTCGAAGGCCGACATCTCCGACGACCAGTACAACGAGTTCTACAAGCACGTGGCGCATGATTTTGAGCCGCCGCTCGCCCACGTGCACGCCCGGGTCGAGGGCCGACACGAATACACCCAGCTGTTCTACATCCCCAGCCAGGCCCCCTTCGATCTCTGGGACCGCGAGCATCGACGTGGCATCAAGCTGTACGTCCGGCGCGTCTTCATCATGGACGATGCCGAGGACCTGATGCCGCCGTACCTGCGGTTCGTGCGCGGGATCATCGACTCGAGCGATCTGCCGCTCAACGTCTCGCGCGAGATCCTCCAGCAGTCCCGAGAGGTCCAGAACATCAAGACGGCGTCAACCAAGCGCATCCTCTCGTTGCTCGAAGACCTGGCGGTGAAGGAGCCCGAGAAGTACGCCACGTTCTGGAAGACGTTTGGCCGCGTGCTCAAGGAAGGCGCCGCTGAGGATCACGCGAACCAGGACCGCATTGCGCGGCTGCTGCGCTTTGCGTCGACTCGTGAGGGTAGCGACGCACAGGTCGTGTCACTCGCCGACTACATCGGCCGGATGAAGGAACACCAGGACACCATCTACTACATCACCGCCGACGGGTTCGCCGCGGCAAAGAACAGTCCGCATCTCGAGATCTTCAACAAGCTCGGGGTTGAGGTGCTGCTGATGTACGACCGCATCGACGAGTGGGTGGTGTCGACCCTCACCGAGTTCGACGGCAAGTCCCTGCAATCGGTGGCCAAGGGAAGCCTCGACCTCAGCAAGCTCGGGGAGGCGTCCAAAGACGATCAGGCAAAGGCGTCGGAAGAGGCGGCTCCCCTGCTGGAGCGGATTCAGGCCGTGCTCAAGGACCGCGCGAGTGCGGTTCGCACCACCGAGCGTCTGACCGACTCGCCCGCCTGCCTCGTGAGCGACGGGTACGGGCCTGGCACCAACCTCGAGCGGATCCTCAAGGCCGCCGGGCAGGCTGTGCCCGGCACCAAGCCGGTCCTCGAAATCAACGTGAGTCACCCGCTGGTGAAGCGCCTGGGGAACGAGACCGACCAGGCCCGGTTCACGGACTGGAGCCAGATCCTGTTCGATCAGGCAACGCTCGCCGAAGGCGGGCAGCTGGACGACCCGGCGAGCTTCGTGAAGCGGCTCAACGAGCTGATGCTCACCCTCGCCGGTGAGGGTCCGTCAAAACTGTGGGTGCCAGGCGCCCCGTAACCAGCCTTCGCGCTCTGCGCTTCGGCGGTCCGCCGTAGCCTTGGCGTAGGCGGAAGGGGCGCCCTACATGACAGAGCCTAGTACGGCACGTCGATCAGGCGATCGCCCTCGCGCATGTCCTGCTCCAGAAGCGCCAGCAGTGCGCGGGAGGCAGGGCCAGGCGTGCCGTCTCCGATCGGCCGGCCGTCCCATTCGACCACCGGCGCGACCTTGATGGAGCTGCCGATCAGGAACATCTCCCGTGCGTCGCGCGCGTCGGCAACTGGAATGTCGCAGACCTCGACGCCAGTGAGCACCGTGCCGACCAGCGAGTGAGCCAACTCCAGCAGCCGTAGCGAGGTGCAGCCCGGCAGCACCCGCGCGAACTTCGGGTGGCGGAACACGCCGTCGCGGGTGACGAACGCCACGTTCATGTTGGAACTCTCGCCCACGAAGCCCGATTCGTCGATGAAGACGCCGTTGTCGAGCCCGGCGGCTTTGGCTTCCATCTGCATCAGCACGTTCGGCAGATAGTTGGTGGCCTTGGTGATGGCGTAGAGCGGTGGCTTGATCGGATAGGTCGTCGTCATCACCCGCAGCCCTTCGGCGTACCAACGCTGCGGGTACGACAGGCCTCCGAAGATCATGACGAAGAACCCGGGCTGCGCACCCGCAGCTGGCGTCAACTCCAGGCTGCCTGGGCCGGATGACAGCCAATAGCGAATGGCGCCATCGCGCAGACCGCTGGCGGCAGCGGTGCCGATGATGATCTCGCGCATGTGGTCGCGGGAACCCAACAGCTCCAGCCTCGAACGTTCAGCCGAGAGGAGAAATCGATCGAGGTGCGCCTCCAGGTCATAGATCCGCCCGCCCACCAGTCCCGCCGTGTCGAAGATGCCGTGACCGCGGTGCACCATGTGGTCGTCGAACGGAATCACCATGAGCGCGGGGTCGGTGACGATGCCGCCCAGCTGACTGGAGTAAAAGGCGGTGAACCTGACGGGCTGCTGCTCGCGCAAGGCGGTGAGCTGAGCGATGACGTCCGCGGCGGTGAGAATCTTCAGGGCAGGCTTCACGGCGGGCATGGGTCCAGTCTGTCATATCATCCCTGCCATGCAGAGCCTCGTTCGCGCCATCGTCGCGATTGCCTTCATCAGCCTGCCGACCGTCGCTCGGGCAGCCCCCTGCGAGCGGGTATGCCTGAACGTGATCCTGGATGATTTTTTCGAAGCGCTCGCCAAACACGACACGTCCAGGCTTGCGCTCGCGCCGGACGTCCGCGTCACCGAGAACGGCGCGCCGGCCAAGGTCGGCGAAGGGCTGTGGCAGCGGGCGGGAGAGGCAACCTATCGGCTGGATGCGGTCGATCCCCTGCAGGAGTCCGCCGTATCGAATGCCGTGGTGCCGGACGGCGGCCGACCGGTGATCTTCTTCGTTCGGTTGAAGGTCGTGGACGAGAAGATCACCGAAATCGAAACGCTGGTCATTCGTCCAGGCGAGGGCCAGCGTTCGACGCCGGAAGCGCTGATTGACCCGAATCCGTACCACCTCTACGTGCCACCGTCCCTGCAAGCCTCCCGCGAGGAGATGAGCAACGCCGCCGTTGCCTATCTCGATTCGCTGGCGACGGCCGGGACCGATGCGTTCAAGCCGGCGCCCATTACCGATACGGCTCGTCGCGTCGAGAACGGTGTGCCGTCAGGAGGTGCGCAGCCCATGAGCATCAACGACCAGTTGCGGCGTGGGTTCGGTGCCGACAAGCTGATGGTGTCCGACCGGCGCTACCCGGTGCTCGACGAGGGGCGTGGGATCCTCGTGATGATAGGCGTCATGAACCTCGACACGCCCGCGCGGCCACCGCAGACACCTGGGGCCGCACCGACCGGTCCTGCGGGCCACGCCGTTCAGCACATCGGCCAGTGGAAGCAGATCCTGGTGGAGTTCTTCAAGGTCGCCGACGGCATGATCCAGGAGATTCAGGCCACGGTCTACGACCTCGATAACCCGGCGATTCAGAGTCCTGGCTGGCCGGCGGTGCCCGGCGCGAGATAGCGATCGATCAGTGTCTCGAGCTCCTGCCGGGACATGTTGCCGGGCCGATACGCGCGCACAATCCCCTGGCGGTCCAGGACGACCATCGTTGGTGTCGTGCTGACGCCGTAACGCAGGTGGTTGGCCGGCGCGAGCTGTACGGCTTCCTGCGGCAGGAAGCTGTAGTACTGCTGTCGCACCTGCTCGATGTGCTTCTTCTCTTCCGCCGGCGAGGCATCGGTGCCGCGCACGGCGTACCCGTAGCGCTGGGTCGGCGCGACGATGGCGAAGTCGCGGCCCTTGTACTTGTCGAGCAGTGCCTCGAGGATGGGCGCTTCGTTCTTGCAGTCCGGGCACCAGTGCGCCCAGAAGAACAGCACCGTCACCTTGCCCTTCACGTCGGCAAGCGACAGTGTCTTGCCGCCCAGCCCTTCGGAGCGATCCAGTTCCGGCGCACGCGTACCCTCGAGCGTCAGCAGGTTCAGGTTCTTCTGAATCCGCATGGCGATTGAGGTGGACTTGTAGGTGTTGAACTCGCGCTGCAGGAAGGCCACGCCCTCGCTGCGGGCACCCGTCTCGGCGAGGAGATGTCCCTGCACTTCGATGGCGGCTCCGAGCGCGATCGGCAGGCGCGGCTCCTGGTCCATCGTGCGGCTCTTGAGGGCGGCCAGCGCCATCTGATGCGCCTGCTGCGCATAGCGGTCTGCGCGGTCGTACTGTTTGGCGGCCAGTGCGGCCCTTCCCAGCCATGAGTAGGCTTCGAGCCACATGGGCGTGCGGCCTTCGACCCGCTCGGATGCCGTCAGGATGCGCTCGGCCTCGCCGAAGTTCTGCGTATTCAGAGCGGCCCGTACCTGTTGGACGAGCGTCTGGGTCTGGGCCTCCGCCGCCTGCACGGCTACACCGACAACCAATACGACCGCCACGACGAATGCTCGAATCTGCATCAGACCTCCATGGGGACCAAAGGATCGTAGAAGCCTAGCGTCCCAATCGCAAGGCTGCAAGCCGAGCCGTCGCCATATAATCGGCCCGGCAGTCACCTTTGCCCCGAGGAGAATCGATGAAGAAACACGAGAATGGGAGACGCGCGGTCATCACTGGCCTTGGCGTCGCCGCCGCGGTCAGCGCCCTTGGTGGCCAGACGGCCGCAGCCCAGATAGGGTCTGCAACACCGTTCAGCCCCACGCTCCACGCGCAGGACGCATGGATGGCGAACATGCCCGGGAAGCACCGTGTCGTGCTCGACATCACCTCCCCGGCAGGCGTTCCCGACGGAATCCGATTCGCTGGGAATATTTTCAACGGCAACAGGACCGGCTACGGTGTTGAAGAGTCGGAGATGGCGATTCTCATGTGCCTGCGCCATCAGGCCACGGCCTACGGCTACGGCGACGCCATCTGGAAGAAGTACGGGGCCCAGCTCGCCCCCGACGCCAAGCCGGCGCCGACCGCCAACCAGTACAACACCGGCGAGCGTGCCCAGTTGCCGGCGCTGGTTCGTCGCGGGGTCCAGATCATGGTGTGCGGTACGGCCAGCCGGGGCATCGCGACGCGCCTGGCCGGGCCCGGCGGCGACGTCGAAGCGATGCTCAAGGAAATGGCGGCTGATGTCGTGCCGAGTGGGCGGATCGTCGTGGCGGGCGTGGTGGCGGTGACCCACGCGCAGGAGCACGGCTTCACGATGCTCTACGTCGGCTAGCACTGGTGCTCCCTCCTCCCGTCGCCACCCGGCTCGTGCGGGCGCACGGTCTCGCTGCGATCGCCTCGGTGCTCGTGTCGGTGGTCTTCGGCCTGATCGTCGCCCTCGAACTGGTGCTCCCCGACTTCTTCCCTTCTGTCGCCTGGCTGGGGTGGGGGCGCGTGCGCTACGCGCACACACAGGGGATCATGCTGGGCTGGCTGACCAACGCCTTCCTGGCGTTTCTCTACCATGCCGTTCCCATCCTGACCGGCCGACCCGTCACCAGCGAGCGACTCGGCGTGTGGATTTTCGGGCTCTGGAACTTCGCAGTGATGGTGCCCGGCTGGGTACTCGTCTTGGCGGGCGTGAGCCAGCCGCTCGAATGGGCAGAGTTCCCTCTGGTCATCGACGCGGTCGTCATCGTCTCGCTTGTCCTTGCGGCGGTCCAGTTTCTGCCGGCCTTCTTCAGGCGCGGCATCGAGTCGATGTACGTGTCGAGCTGGTACATCCTTGGCGGCCTGATTTTTACGTTGCTCGCATATCCGATGGGTAACCTCGCGCCGGAATGGCTGCCGGGCGCGGCGGGTGCAGCCATCAGCGGACTGTGGATTCACGACGCGGTGGGGTTGTTTGTGACCCCCCTTGCGCTGGCGGCGATCTACTTCGTCATCCCGGCGTCGACAGGACGCCCGGTGTTCAGCCACTTCCTCTCGATGCTCGGCTTCTGGCTGCTGTTCTTCCTGTATCCCCTCAATGGCACGCACCACTACGTGTTCTCGGTGATTCCGATGTCGGCGCAGTTGACCGCCATCGTCGCCTCGGCGGTGCTGGGCGTGAGTGTGGTCATCGTGGTCACAAACCTCTTCCTGTCGATGCGGGGAGCGGGCTGGCTACCGCGCGATCCCGCGTTGCGGTTCGTGTCGACGGGCACACTCTTCTATCTGATCGTGAGCGTGCAGGGATCACTCCAGGCACAAATGACCTTCAACCAGGCCGTGCACTTCAGCGACTGGGTGGTCGGACACTCGCACCTCGCGATGCTGGGATTTGCCACCTTCGCCGCTGCCGGCGGCGTCGTGCACGCCTGGCAACGGATTCCAGAGGCCCGCTACAACCCCACCGCCATCACATGGGCGTACTGGCTGCTGGTGGTCGGGTTGGTGGTGATGGTGGCGGACCTGACAGCGGCAGGACTCGTCCAAGGACGACTGTGGGCGAGCGGTGAACCGTGGGTGCGGTCGATTGAAGCGTCACGCTGGTACTGGATGGTGCGAACCCACGCCGGCGTTCTGGTGGCCGGCGGCTTCGTGGCGCTCCTCGTGGGACTCATCACGGGCGTGCGCGGCGCCGGCATGGCGGTACGGAGCGCGACGTCGTGACGACGACTCCCCGTTTCGTCCTGCGTACCGCCTATCTGGTCGCGAGCGTGGCCGGCGTCGCCTTCTTCGTGCTCTCGGTCGCCCTGCTGGGCGCATGGCCGGCGCGGGTGCTCGGTCAGCAGACGGCAACGATGGCGCCTGAGTTTCCCCTCGAGCCGACAGCCAGCGAGCGGCGAGGACGGACCATCTACGCGCGTGAGGGCTGCGCCTACTGTCACACCCAGCAGATTCGCTACCTCCACACCGACATGGAACGGTTCGGCCGACCAACACTGGCGTGGGAAACCCGCCGGGATAGTCCGCACATGTGGGGGACACGCCGCATCGGACCCGACTTGAGCCGCGCCGGCGGGACGCGCTCGCTCGACTGGCAGCACGCCCACCTCTTCGATCCGCGCTCGGTGGTGCCCCTGTCCGTCATGCCTGCCTACCCCTGGCTTTTCGACGGCACGCCGATGCAACCCACACAGGAAGGACGCGATCTGGTGGCGTACCTGGAATCGCTCGGGCGGGCGCGGGCACTCGCCGGTCAGGAAGGCGAAGCCAAGGCGCAGGAGGCGTGCCAGTGCCCAGACGATGCGATGCTGCGCATGGCATTCGAGGGTCCGCTCAATGCGCATCCGGCACAGGCGCGGCGCGACCAGTCGATTGTTCCCGCACTGCCGGCGAGCACGGACATCTCGGGGGGCCAGCAGTTGTACGCACGTCACTGCGCGTCCTGCCATGGCGAGACCGGGGCGGGCGATGGTCCTGGCGCCCGCTTCCTGACTCCGGCGCCCACGCGTCTTGCCGAGCACGAGTATTCGACCGGCCGGCTTGCCCAGGTGCTGTGGAACGGCGTCGCAGGAACAGCGATGCCGGCATGGCGCGATCATCGTCCCGAGGAACGGGCCGCTCTGGCGCGGGCAGTCCAGGCGCTATCCCGACCACGACCCGAGCCCACACCAACCCCTGAGTTGCTCGAGACTGGGGAATCGGTGTTCCGCACCCACTGCGTGCAGTGCCATGGGGAGTCGGGAGACGGTCAAGGGTTTGCGCGTGACGCTGTCGCGATGGCCCCCGCCAGCTTCATTGGGCAGCGACCCACGCTTGCCGAGGCGGTCCGGGCCGTGCGCGACGGGGTACCAGGGTCCCCCATGGCCCCATGGACGCCGCGTCTGACCGCCGGGGAAATCCTGTCGGTGGCGCACTACGTGCGCAGCCTGTATCGCACGCCGGTCTCAGGTGCCCAGCCGTGATCAGTGACATGATCGTGTGGGCGTCGGTCGTCTTTACGCTGGCGTTCCTGGTGGCCTGGGGGCTCTCACCGGCATTGCGGCGCTGGATTGAGCGACCGAAGCACCGGTTTCTTGATGACGTGCGCGCCTACGATCACGCGCCTGCGTCCGCGTCTCTTCGCGAGGGTGACCGATCATGAGCATCATGCGCAGAAGAGGGGGTACCGGATTTGTCGGCGCGGTGGCGATCTCGGCAACCGTCGGGTTGGGCGCGGTCGTCGTCGGGCTGGGCTGGAGACCGACGCCGTCGACAGGGGCAGCGGTCGCCGAGGCGCCAGCGCCGTCGGAAGAATACGGGCGACGGCTCGTGACCCGTACCGCCGAACTGCTGGGCGAGGATCAGGCCGATCCCTCGCGACGCTATATCAAGAGCCGTCTGAACTGCGCATCCTGCCATCTCTCGGCGGGAACCGAGCCCGGTGCGCTCACGTTGCTCCAGACCGAGGAGCACTATCCCCGCTTCTCCGCCCGTGCCGGAGACATGACCGAGATCGAGGACCGTATCAACGAGTGCATGCAGCGCAGCATGAACGGTGCACCACTGCCGATGGACAGCCTCGAGATGAAGGCGATGGCCTCCTATCTCCGGTCGCTCGGCGCCGAGTATCTCGCGATGGGGGCCTCATCGCGAACCGCGAAAGATCCCTCGCCGTTCAAGCCGCCGACACGAGCCGCCGACCTCGAACACGGACGCAGCGTGTTCGGCGCCCGCTGCGCGACGTGCCATGGCGTCGACGGGCTGGGACTGCTCGCCACAGGCGAGAAGCGGCAGGGCTATCTGTTCCCGCCGCTGTGGGGGCCGGATTCGTACAACACCGGGGCCGGCATGCACCGTGTGCTCACCGCCGCGCGTTTCGTCAAGGCGCGCATGCCGCTCGGCAACCCGACATTGACCGATGACGAGGCCCTCGACGTGGCGGCCTTCTTCAACGCGCAGCCGCGCCCCGAGATGCCCAACCTCGAACGGGATTATCCCGACAAGCGCACCAAGCCCGTCGACAACCCGTACGGCCCGTACGCCGACGAGTTCCCCGTCGCGCAGCACAAGTTCGGCCCCTTCAAGCCGATCGAAGAGTATTACGCCGCCCTGCGGAAACAGCCATGAATACACCTCTGCCGTCGCCTGACAACGCGCCGGCGAAAACCGCCAGCGAAATACTTAGAGCCTCAGTGACCAGTTACTTCATTCCCGAGCATTCCTCCCAACAGATCTCTGCACACGCACGACGCCTGACGGCTGGCCTGCTGATGCTGCTGGCCGCGGCACCGCTCGCGGCGCAGACGGCGGCGCCGGCGACAGCGCCAGTCTTGCCCGACACGATCGCGCGCTCGGCTGACGGGGTCGTCGTCCGCGCGGTTCGGCTCGATGCTCCGATTCGTCTCGACGGCGTGCTCGACGAGAGCGTGTACGAACGGGTCCGCCCCGCGTCGGGATTCATCCAGATCGAGCCCGATCCGGGCGCGCCCGCAGGCGACCAGACCGAAGTCTGGGTAACCTTCGACAGCACCAATGTCTACGTAACGCTCCGGTGCTTCGACGCCGACATGAACATCGTCGCCACCGAGATGCGGCGCGACAACCCACAGATGTTCAGGGGCAACGATCACGTGATGTTCGTGTTCGATACCTTCTACGACCGCCGCAATGCCCTGGGCTTCCTGATCAACTCGATCGGCGGGCGCATGGACGGCCAGGTGTCCAACGAGAACCAGTTCAACCGCGACTGGAACGCCATCTGGGACGTGGCGACAGGACGATTCGAGAAGGGCTGGACCGTCGAAGCCGCGATTCCGTTCAAGTCTCTGCGGTACGCATCTGGCGGACCGCAAACGTGGGGATTCAATGTGCTGCGTCCCAGCCGGACGCTCAACGAAATTTCATTTCTGACGAAGATGCCGCCGGCGCGGGGCCAGGCCGCCTTCCAGATGATGTCACTGGCGGCGACGCTGGTGGGCCTCGAGGCGCCGCCGAGCTCGCGGACCTTCGAGGTCAAGCCGTATCTGACCTCGAGCGCGACGACCAATGTCCCGAACGACCTCGACAAGCTGACCGGCGATGCCGGCGTCGACGCGAAGATCGGGGTCACGCAGGGCGTGACGGCGGACGTGACCTACAGGACCGACTTCGCGCAGGTGGAAGCCGACGAGCAGCAGGTGAACCTCACACGTTTCAGTTTGTTCTTTCCCGAGAAGCGCGAGTTTTTTCTGGAGAATGCCGGCACGTTCTCCTTTGGCGGCGTGGCGGTGAGCGGTCAGAACGCCGGCGGAGACCTAGCGCCGATCTTCTTCTACAGCCGACGCATCGGCCTTCAAGGAGGTCAGATGGTGCCGCTGCGCGTTGGCGGGCGGGTGACCGGGCGAGCCGGGGCTTACAGCCTCGGCGCCCTGAGCATTCGGTCGGACGAGGTCGACAACGTGTCGGCGCCAGCCACCACGTTCTCCGTCGTCCGGCTGAAACGGGACATTCTCCGCCGGAGCGCGGTGGGCGTGCTCGCCACGGCGCGATCGGTCAGTAGTGCCGGCACGGGCAACAACAACGCCTTCGGCGTCGACGGGACGTTCGGGTTCTTCGAAAGCCTCTCGGTCAACACCTACTGGGCGCGCACCCACACCGATGGACCGCTGAAGAGTGGCGACAGCTATCGCGCGCAACTCGAGTACAACGCCGACCGGTATGGCGTCGAGCTCGAGCGGCTGTCGATCGACAGCACCTTCAACCCGGAGATCGGCTTCGTGCGCCGCGCCGACATGCGACGCAACTTTGCCCAGTTCCGCTTCAGCCCGCGCCCCACGTCCGTCAGCGGAGTACGGCAGGTCAACTACACCGGCTCGCTCAACTACATCGAGAACGAGACCGGCGTGCTCGAGACACGGGAGCAGGTGGCGTCGTTCGAGGCGGAATTCGACAACGACGATTCGACCGGCCTGACCGTCACACGCAGTTATGAATTTTTGCCGAAGCCGTTCGACATCGCCAGCGGCGTCACGCTGCCGGTACAGGGCTACCTCTTCACCGACGTGCAGGTCTCCTACTCGCTGGCCCAGCAGCGCCCCTACCGGGCCACGTTTACGTTGAACCGTGGCTCGTTCTACAGCGGCGACAAGACAACGTTCGCGGCGTCGGGAGGTCGGGTTCGCGTGACCAACCAGTTCTCCCTGGAGCCCAGCTACAGCCTGAACCAGGTGCGGTTGCCGGAGGGCGACTTCACGACGCACCTGCTGACCACGAGAGCGACCTACACGATGACGCCCTCGTCGTTTGTCAGCGTGCTCATGCAGTACAACTCGAGCAACGCCAACCTCTCGACCAACGCGCGCCTGCGCTGGGAATATCAGCCTGGCAGCGAGCTGTTCGTCGTGTACAGCGATGAGCGCAACACGGTGTCGTCCCGCTATCCCGACCTCGTGAACCGGGCGTTCATCGTAAAGGTGAATCGCCTGTTCCGTTTCTGATCCCGGCAGCGGCGAGTCGGTACACGCCCGGTGCCAGCATGGTGGCGTAGCCCTCGGCCACCAGCGCGCGGTTGCCCAGCCCGGCGTCTACGCGGGAGACGCCGACGACCCGCGCCAGTTCTCCGCGAACGGTCAGACCCGCGCTGGCCAGGAAGCAGCGCGCGACCTCGCGAAGCGCGACCTCACGCCGCACGCGCTTGACGAGCCCGTCGGGGAACCTCCCCACTGCCAGCGTGTAGATGTAGGTGAAGGTCGGTTCGTAATAGACCGCGCTCGGCACCACGAGCATCGCCGCCTGCAGCGCGTCGAGCGCGCGGGTGAACGCCGCCCGGTCCTTCACGCCGGATTCGGCGCGCAGATCGGCCGTACCGATCTCCCACTCGCGGCGCAGCACTCGCAGCAACGCCCTCGCATCGTCACTCAGCACCGTCTTCTCGTGAGCTCGACGCACGCCGAAGAGGGCGTGGAAATGCGGGACCATGCGCGGGGCGATGAACATGGCCCGGCCGCGACCCAGCTTGGCGTAGTAGACGCGGCCACGTCCGATCAGGTCGTCCTTGAGGTGCCAGGTGCTCGACGCCTCCGGATCCTTCTGCACGTTGCGTGGCATGACCGCGTCGCGGCGACCGCACACCCCGACATACAGTGAGGGCCCAGGCCGGCGCGAGTCCGTCATGCAGGCGGCAAAGCCGACCTGTTCGATGAAGCGCTCGGCGGTCAGTGGCGAGTCAATCTGCCGCGTTTCCTCGCGTCGCCAGTGGTGATCGCGATGCTCTTCGATGTCCTGGGGAATCCCAGCCGCCGATGGCATCGGCCATTGTGGATCGAGGCCGAAATCCGCCCGAAGGCGAAGGAGCGCACTCGCGCTGCACCCCAGGGCTAGCGGGCTCGGCCCGTGAGGCTCAACTCGGTGCGCAGCCCCATCCAGATGCTCGCCATCACGCGGCCCGGGATGCTGCGGCTGTCGACGCGGGTGCGATGCTGAAGCGGGCGCGGCGCGGTCGCCAGCAGCGCGGCACTTGCGGCCTCAACCTGCGAAAACTTGGCCCGGCAGGCTTCGCGCATCAGGTCCCAGTGCTCGGGACTTCCCCACGCCACCTCACGGTCAACCAGTCGTACGTGCGACGGCGCCGGATAGGCGGCACCTGCGTGTTTCGCAGCAGGTCCGCTCAACAGGGCAATTCGCGCGCGGTCGCCGGGCGAAGGTGCGCGCAGACTCTGCCAGAACCCTTCAACAGAGGCGTACGGCTTCCCATGCAGGTCGAACGGCGTCGCGGCGAAGTTGCTGAGCAGCCGAACGCCCGCGTCCGGATGGCGCGACGACACATTGATGGGCACCGCCAGCACGTCGTCGTGTAAGCCCAGGTGCCCCAGCACAAGTGCGCCACCCACACGGGTCGCCCGGAACACGTGACCGTCCCATGCCCCGCACGTCGACGCGGCACCCGCCCACTCGTCGGGCGTCAGCACCACGGCCATTTCAGCCCTCTTGACAAAGATTCTCATGGGTTCAGCTGCCCATCAGAATACTTGGCCGGGCCCCAGCCGCCCGGGGGCGAATGGCGGACTAGACCGCCGGTGGAGGCAGTTTTGCCAGGTTCGTCGAGTGGAATGGCGAATAGGCTCGCAGCAGCTTCGCTTCGATCGCCGCGCGTCCGGCCGCAGGTGAAGCCGCGATGCGGGCGCGGAACTTGGCCCGCTTCTTTGCACGATGCTGACGTATATGTGTGTCGGTGGGCTTGTGGCTTGCGCTCATGATGATGGATGTCTCCTGCGCGCAAGTGTACCTGGTAGAGGTGGCCGTCCGCTGCTCATAATTGAACACTGACTGCCACCCCCATCGCAGCGCCAGTCGCCTCGACCCGTTACGGCGCTGCGGCCATCTCGTCGTAGTAGCGGCTGACGCCGCCCATGAACGCCGTGGTGCTCACCGAGTTCTCCCAGCCGAGATCCGCCAGCCGCAGCTGCACGCGCACGCCGTCGAGCGTGGCGAGCTGATCCTTCGGGACGCCGCTCTTGGCAAGCTCGCGCATCCGCGCGTTCATCGTTCGCAGGCGAACGAGGTAGGCCTGCACGTCGGCCTTGGTGAAGAGCTTGCCGTGGCCGGGAATGGCCACGTCGAAATCAAGCGTCAGCATCCGCTCGATGGTGGTCACGAACTCGATGGCGCTGCCGCCGCCAGGGTAGTCGATCACCGGAGCGCCGTCGATCACCAGGTCGCCCATGTGGATGACACGCAGATCCGGGAAGTAGGTGATGGTGTCGCCGTTGGTGTGGCCGCGGCCGAAGTGGAACAGCTGCACCTCGACGCCGCCCAGGTGGACGGCGCCGCGATCGGCGAAGGTGATGTCGGGTGCGCCCGGCGCCTTCATCCGAACGAAGTTCGCGCGGATGTTCTGATGCGCGATGATGTCGACTCCCAGCTGCTGGAAGTTGGCGTTGCCACTCACGTGGTCGCCATGATGATGACTGTTCAGCATGTAGCGGATGGGCGCCGAACTGACCGTGCGGATTTGCGCCAGCACTTCGGCGGTCTGGTCGGTGAACTTGTTGTCGACGACAATCAGTCCGGCGGGCGTCACGCGCACGGCGACGTCACCCGGTTCGTGCATCAGGCCGTCAGGGTTCCGCTGCGTCGGCGTGCACGTCGTCCGCATGCACTCCGAGAATGGTCCGCGGATGACGAACAGCCCGTCCTTCACCATCTCGATGCGGATGGGGCTGCGCTGCAGCACTTCGACGTTCTGGCGCAGCGGCAGCTGCTGGCCGGCCCCGGTCAGCGTCAACGCCGCGAACACGAGCCCGAGCGCGCAGACAATGGTCATTCGCATGTGGCCCATTTCCGCCTCTCTAGCGACCGGCCGCGGGCTGCGGCTTACTGACGACCCCGATGTCCTGCAGAAATCGCGCAACGACAATCGTGGTCGCATCCCCGGGAACCCCGATGTCTTCGTTCGCCGTGAAGTGGTCCTTCGAGAACATCTCGACCGCCGTGCCTTTCAAGCCGTTGGCCCGCAGGGCGGCGGCGAAGGCCTCCGACTGGGGCCCCACATCGCCACCCTGTCCGCCGTACAGGATCAAGGCGGGCGGGATCTTCTTGCCGCGGGCAATCTGATGGATCGGTGAGGCCGCACGAAGCTGCTCCGCGGTCGCCGACGGAAGCAGATTCCGCATGAACCCTCCAGCCGTCACGTCAAAGAAGGCTCCGTCTACGCCGATGAAGCCCTTCACGATGTCCAGGCTCTTCCCGGCCTTCTTCAGAAACTGCTCGTCGGTGGCGGTGAGCCCCGCGGAAAAAATGCCGGTGGCGTGCGCCATCAGGACAATCTTCTCGGGGTCGCCGCCATAGGCGGCAATGTTGTCGTGGATCCACGCCAGCGCATTCGCAACGTCCTGGACGCTATTGGGGTAGCCCCCTTCCGGCAGGAATCTGAAGTTCATGGGGATGAAGATCGCGCCCATGTCGCGTGTGAGCCCGTCGGGCTTGCTGCCAAGATCCTTGTAGTAGGCCTTGTCCGAGCTTCTGAAACCGCCCCCATGGACGAAGAGGACAACGGGCATCCGCTCACGCACCGGATCAGGGACGTAGATATCCAGGCTGACTCGCTCGGGATCCTTGTAGGTGCGGTCGTAGACAATGTCCCGGTACCACGCCATCGCCGTGCGCGGCTGGTTGGTCATGGTGAGATGCGTGTGCTTCTGCGGGTGGTCGTGAGCCACACTCACGCCAGGCCAGAGCCACGCCATCGCACCGAACAGGAGAATCATCACGTCGCGTTTTGAGCCGCGCATATCTACCTCAGTTTAATGTACCTTCACCGTCGAACCCCCGCGCGCGCGGTCCAGTCAGTCACCACGCCGAGGGTGGAGGGCCCCCGAAACAGCATCACAAAGCGCCTGCCGTCGGGCATCAGGTCGAACGTGCGGCGGAGCCCGGTTGGAATGAAACCCGCGATCGGCAGTTCCCGGCGCTCGCTGAACATCGGCGTCCCGTCGCCCTGAAACCTGACGGCGTGCATGCGGCCGTTGACGTCGTAATACAGCTCGCGGCCATCGAGCGACCAGATCGGCGCCCGCCCCCCCTGCTCGGAAACGCGATACCGGGCTCCAGTGGCTGGCCACGGCTGAACCCAGACCTCGAATGCGCCGGTCTCTTCCGACATATACGCCACCCAGCGGCCATCCGGCGAGAAGCGGCTGCTGAGCTGTGCGCTACCGGGAATCACGGCCAGCGGCGCAAAGGTATAGGTAGACAGGTCGAAGGTCCACAGGTCGTAGTCCCGCGCCCCTCGACGCGAGATGTACGAAAAGGTCTGGGTGCCTGGCTTCCACCCTTCCGGTGCGCGGGCCGGGCGCGCGAGCAGTTCCAGGTCGCCAGATCCATCCGGGCGCATCGAGTACACCGTCTCGACGCCGTTGGGCAGATTGGTCCCGATGATGATCCGCGTGCCGTCGTCGCTGAAGACTGGAAAGTTGTAATACGACCCGGTGCGGATCTTGTGCAGGCCGGCAGGGTTGGAGAGGTCGGCCAGCCAGATATTGCCGTCGCTGACACCCGCCATGGCCACGCGCGTGCCGTCGGGCGACAGGCGGGGCGCATTCGCCAGGTTGTTGGCCGCCCCCAGCATCTGCCGGGTGCCATCGAGCCCGACGAGTCCGAACTGCGTTTCCCCAGACCGCTCGGGCAGGTACACGAGCGCGCCGGACTCCGAGAGGGCAAGGTGTGCCCCGCCGGTGAACGCGTTCATGTGCACTTCATCATCGACGACCGGTACCGGCGTTCCGGTCGTGGTGCGTGCGCGAGGATCGAAGCGCACGGCGAAGACATGGTTGTCACGCGCGAACAGCAGGTAGCCGTTCGACGTATAGCGTCCATCGCGCGCCTGGTCGAGAACAACCGTCCGGGCGCCGCCGCCCACAGCCTGGACGACGATGCGAGCGTGGTCCCAGCCGCGATCGAGGGCCGTCTTCTCATCGATCAGGGTGTACAGGACGGCGTCGCCGCCGGGAAGCATCTGCGGCCCGTGCGCGATCTCGCCGGCGGCGACCCGCACGAGCGTCTCCGGACGGCCGCCGGCGGCAGGAACAGACACGATCCCCTTTGGTCCCTGGCCTACCAGGAGCACACCGTTGCCACCCCAGGCCAGACCAAACGGATTGTCTGCCGGCGCGAGCGTGCTGGGCGTGCCGCCATCCACACCGATCCGCTGCAACCGGCCACCCTGCGCACCACTCCAGTACACGACCGCCTCGCCGTCTGGCGTGAACAACGGGCTCGAAAGTCCCTCCGCCGCCATCGATCCGGCAATCTCGGCGGGATCCCCCTGGTCGAGACGTCGCAAGTACAGGCGATTGTTCGCCACATACACGAAGCGGTCCCCCGCCGGCGCCATTGCCAGCCCCGGACGATCATCCGCCGGACGTATCAGGTGGCCGTCCGGGAGCGTGATGCGTGGTGGCCTCTGTGGCCCCGTGGCCTGCATGGCCGCCACACCGACAACGCTCGCCCACGCTGCCGCGACCAGCACACAGGTGAGGGCAACCGCCACGAAGCCTGACGAAGGTTCACGAAAAGGACGTGGGAATTGCATGCTGCCTTTCACGGTCGCAACACACGGAGTCGGTCGTTGACGATCTCGAGCACCTGCACCTGGCCGCCGTAGGCGCGCGACATCCCGACGTCGACGGCCCACACCTGCTCGTCGCATCTGGCCGTGATCTCGGGGTGCACGGTGTGCGCGACGATCATGCGCTTCGCGCCGAGAATGCCAAGCGACTCTTTCAACACCCCGCAATCCCCGGCCGTGACGTTCGCCGAGAACTGGCGCGTCCACATCACCCGGTCGCCGTCGTCCACACCGAGGGAGGAATCAGGTTCGTGCGCAAGCCCCAGCAGCCACTGCCGGACCTCCTGATTGATGCGCTCGATGCCGTACCTGGCCCAACGCGGGACGACACCGCCGTGAGCGAACACGGTGTCGCCGATGCGGAGAACGACGGGGAACGCCGCGAGCTTGCGGGCATAGGGGCCTCCCGGCATCAGCGCCGCGCCACGGGCACGCGCATTGGGGGGCAGGCGCAACAGCCGCGGGTCGTCACGGCGCAGCCCTGGCACGCTCTCCCAGGCGGGAAACGGATTGGGACCAACCGCCTGGTTATCCAGTCGCCCGCCCATGACTTCGTGGTTCCCGGTGAGCGCGTGCACCACTCCGCCCGCCGATGCGGCCCGGCCCTGCAGATCGAAGAGGAAGTCGAGGACCTGACGCTCCTCGTCGCCGCGTCCAATCAGGTCGCCCATCTGAACGACGGTCATCGACCCGCCAACCCAGGTACCGGCGCTGTTGATGGCCCCTGCCGTGCGGAGTGCGGTGCGAAAGGCGCCGAGGTCGCCATGCACGTCCCCAATAGCCACGACCCTGCCCGCGCCAGCGGACTGGGCCGAGCCCGGCATGACGCCGAGGCGAATCCCGATACCGAGGCCGAGAAGAATCGCGAGGGCGACCCTGACGAGGCGCATGGACTCTACCGCTTCTCCACCATCACCACGCCACCCTTGATCGTGGTCATGACGTTCAGCAGCGCGGATGAATCCTCATTCGGGTTGCCGTTGACGATCACGATATCGGCCAGCTTCCCGGGCTCCAGGGAGCCGAGTTCCTTGTCCTTGAGTGCCGAGCGCGCCGCGTTGAGCCCCATGATCCGCACGATGTCCCTGGGGGAGAACGTGAGGTTGAGCGCACGCAGCTCGTCGCGCAGCGTCTCGCGCGGATGCCAGCTGGTATCGGTGCCGTAGCCGTAGCTAATCCCCGCGTTCCACAGCAGGCGCGCGTTGACAGGCCCCTGGCCGGCGCTCGAGATCGTTTCCCAGGGGAACGGCAAGCGATCGCGGAACAGCGGCTCGTTGTTCTGGTCGAAGTGCGGCAAGAAAATCGCCAGCGTCGTCGTCATCGGAATGCCGGATCTGACGATCTTCTCGAGCGCTGCCGGGTCCTCTTCGAGACGGCCGATGTGCGGTGTGTGCACGAGCACGTCGGGCCGCGCTTCCACGGCTGCAAGCGTGTCGATGACCGTCACGGCGTGGGTAATGACCGGGAGGTTGCGCTTGTGGCCCTCCTCGACGACCACCTTCAGTGTGTCGGTTTCCGGCCCGCCGGGCGTCGCCGTGATCGTCGTCTTGATGAAGTCGTAGCCGGCCTTGGCGATCGTGTCCACGGCGTTGACCGTGTCCTCACGCGGCACGGCTCCTGCCGCGGCGGTCGGCCGGAGCGGCGGCCGGGAGTTATCGAAGCGGGCGGGATCGCCACGGCGTCCACCGCCACCACCTGCCGGCGCCTGTGCCCCAGGGCCGGCGCCACCCGCGCGGGCCGGCGCAGCGCCAGGCGCTGCGGCACGTGCCAGCGGTACGCGCGCGCCGACAAACAGGCGCGGCCCCTTGAGGCTGCCGGCGTTGGTGCGCTGGCGCAGTTCGAGGGCGGGGGCCCCGTCGCCTGCCGACAGCACCGACGTGAAGCCGGCGTCGAGGAATTCCTGCAAGCGCACCGCGGCTTCGGCGCCGGCCCAGGTGTCGCCGGTGCCGATGTGCCGATGCGCGTCGATGAAGCCGGGCATGACCGTCATGCCACGGGCGTCGATCACTCGAGCGCCCGGGATGTTTGGTGCGGCGGCGGTGCCGACCGATGCGACCATGCCGTCGCGCACGACGACGGTGCCGCGCGCGATGTCGCCGCCCTTCCCGTCGAGGATGTGGGCGTTGGTAATGACGAGGTTCTGCGCCGCTGCTGGCGCCAGCCCGGCACACAGCGCAACCGCGGTATAAAGCGCGACACGTTTCATTTCTTCTCCTTCATTGCCCGTACGTTTGCCTCGTGCGGCTATTGCCCCTGCCAGTTCATCACGACAGTGATGAGCGTTGACTCGGAGTTGGTGATGAGGCGGTTCACCAGAAAGTGCTGGCCGTTGCCCTCGACGATGTACTGCTGGCGGTTGACGTCCTGCAATGCCCCACCGAGTTGGGAGGCAAAGAGTTTCACCGGAGCCCCGGGTATCAGCGTGCGCTCGTCATCACTCTCACGAACCGGCGCGGCCATCAACTGGCCGTCAAGCGCCACATAGAACAGTTCCTTCCCGTCGCGCCGCCAGCGTACCTGCGCGCCGCCCGCGTTCGACACCATCACACGGCCCCCCGGCTGGTCGAACCGCTGCACGTAGATTTCGTAGCGACCGGTGTCGTTGGACTGATACGCGATCCACTTGCCATCGTCAGATAGCTGCGCGTCACGCTCGTCGGCCGCTGACTGCACGACCACGGCTGGCTGGCGGTCGCCGTCGAGGCGCAGCGCCCAGATGTCGTTGGCGGTCCGGAGGCCCGTGCTGTGATACAGCAGCACACGACCGTCACGCGACCAGTCATTGGGATACTTCGGCAGCGGTGTTTCGAGCAGCAGCTCCCCAGTACCACCGTCGCTTGGCGTCGTATAGAGCTGGTTGATCCTTCCGCGCCGGCCCGAGCGAAACGCGAGTGTCCGGCCATCCGGTGACCAGATGGGCGCATAGTCGATGGCCGGGTCTGATGTCACCCTGGTCAAGGCGCCACTCCCGATCTCGAGTCCCCAGATATCCCAGTTGCTGTCGACGAACCGCGACACCGCCACACGCCGACCGTCCGGCGCCAGTGACGGGCTGGTCATATCCATGTCGTCAGCCGCGCCGATCTTCTCGACCTCTCGCCCGGCGCGATCGACTCTGATCAGCTGGCGCGTCGCCGGGCGCGCATTGCCGTACACGAACGTACCGTCTGCCGCCGCCGACAGGCCGGCGAGACTCACGCCGCCGAAGGCCGCCACGCGGTCAGCGACGACGATTGGCGATCCTGTCAAAGCGGCGCTGCCGACGTCGAGCCGCTGCGCGATGAGTGACCCGAGACGAACGAACAGTACGTATCCGTTCGAAATGTAGACACCGCCGGCGTCGGCATCGGCCAGGTAGTGAGTCTGCTCCGACTCCAGATCTGCCAGATATACGCCACGCCCTTCCGTCGTGCCTCGCGCGTAGTAGAGGAAGTGGCGACCGTCGGGCAGGAACGAGGGAGAGCGGTGGTCGGTCTGCCGCGGCAGATCGAGCTTCGTCACCGCCGCCGGTTCGCCACCGGTCGCGGCGATCCGAAAGATGGCGCCGGAGGCAGTGGGTGCGAACAGGATGACGCCGTCGCTGTTCCAGGTGCCGCCCCGGCCCGCTTGCGCCCTCGCCAGCGCCTTCAACGTCCCGGTATCGATATCGAGCCGCTTCAGCGAGCTATCCGCGAAAAACGCAATCGAGCGGCTGTCGGCCGACCAGAAGGGATACTGCCCGCCGGTGGTTCCCCGCAACGGCTCGGGCGTTACTGAATCGAGCGAACGAACCCAGAGCTGCGACTGGCCATTGAGCGCGGCCGCGAACACCACGCGCTGACCATCGGGGGAGAGCGACAGCGATACGGAGTCCAGGAGGCCTTCCGGTGGTGTCGACATCTCGAGGCGCACCTCGGACATCGCTGGTTCAGGCGGTGGACGGAAAACGACCCAAGCTCCAGTGGCCACGAGCACGAGGCCAAGCGCCGCCCCCCACAGGAGACGCTCCCGACTCGTCACCTTCGGCAGCGCCGTGGCAGATGCTTCGCCCGGATCAGCGACCTGGTCCTCGAGATCGCATCGCGCATCGGCGATGTCCCGCAAGCGCAACGAGGCCTGCTTCTCGAGGCACCGTCGAAGCAGGCGGCGGACGACCGGCGGCGTCGTGGCCGGCAACGCCGACCAATCAGGCTCCGCGTTGAGCACCCTCGCCATGAGCGCCGTCATGGTGTCGCCCTCGAACGCCGCGCGGCCCGTCAACATCTCGTAGAGCACGCACCCGAAGGCCCAGATATCGGCAGCGCGGGTGGCGGGCTGGCCCGTTGCCTGCTCCGGACTCATGTACTTCGGAGTGCCCACCACGACCCCGACTTGTGTCATCGCCGCCATCGTCTCGGTGTCATCCGATGGACCGTGCGCGAAGGTCTTGGCGAGACCGAAATCGAGCACCTTGACGACGCCGTCGGGTCGAACCCGGATGTTTGCCGGCTTCACGTCGCGGTGAACGATGCCCGCGTCGTGGGCCGCACTCAAGGCGTCGGCAATCTGCTTCGCGATGGCCAGCGCCTCGCGCAGGGGCATCGGGCCGAAGCCGATGCGCGTGGCGAGGTCATCACCCTCCACGAACTCCATCACGAGCGCCTTCGTGGGGCCCGTTTCTTCGAGTCCGTAGACGTGGGCAATATGGGGATGATTGAGCGAGGCGAGCACTTCCGCCTCGCGGTGGAAACGCGCAACCCGCTCAGCGTCGGCCGCCAGCGCCTCAGGAATGATTTTAAGGGCGACCTCGCGTTTGAGCCGCCGGTCCCGCGCCCGGTACACCTCCCCCATCGCTCCCCGGCCGGCAGGGGCAACGATTTCGTAGACGCCAAGAGTGTCGCCAGCCGCAAGCCGCATTGGATGGCCACGATTGTAGATGAGTTCCGGCCATCCTCCTGGGTCAGAAGACGCTGCTACGCGTCACTTGGCCAGGGAGGTCGGACGAAGCTGGAACTTGGCGATGTGGCCCGCTGTCTACTGAAGCTTGATGAAGGCCAGCGCGTTGTTCGGGTTCATCGGGATCACGAGTTGGTTCTGGCGCGAGTCATAGCACATCGATGCCGCGCTCGGGATACCGCGCGCGATCACCTCGGCCGGCTGACCAGGGCGAATCCTCGACACACTGCCGAAGCGCACGCTGCTCGTGTATTTCGTGCCGTCGGCCAGCACCACGACACCGTCGTTGCCCGCCTCTGCCGACTTCTCGGTGCGGACCAGCTTGCCTGCCGGGTCGAACGTCAACACGTCGTTGGTGTTGACGTTGACGACGACAATGTTGCCCTGCGGATCCATCGCGACGCCGTTGGGCAGCGCCAGCGGCGCGCCTTCGACGAATGTGCTGGCCGTGCCATCTGGACCCACACGGAAGATGCGTTCCATCCCGCGCGTATTGGAGGCGTAGATCGTGCCGTCGCGCGCGACCGCGATGCCGTTCAGGCCGGTCGCGCCAGGCACCTGGATGGCGCGCCCCGGCGCGCCGGTGGCCAGGTCGAAGGTGCGAATCGTGTCGATATCAACGGTGTAGAGCGTGTTGCCCTGGATCGCGCTGCCAAGCGGCTGGTTCAGCGTCAGGCCGTCACGCGTCGCGCCGATCCACTTGCTCGTGTGGACGGAGCCATCGGGGTTGATCAGCGAGACGAAGCCGTCGTTCTGTACCAGGTTCTGCGCGTTGCCGGCGTTCATCGCGACGATGACGTTGCGCGTCGGGTCGAACGTGCAGCTTTCGGCGAAGTTGAAGCTGCCGTAGACCTTCACGTTGTTCGACATCGGCACAACCTGGCCGGCTTCGTTCGTGGCGCTGAGCGGCGTGCCGGCCTTGAACGGCTGCGGTGCCGCTTGTGGCGGCGCCTGCGCGAAGGCAGGGCCAGTGGTCAGGAAGAGAGCCAATCCAAGGCTCAACCGCGTCGTACTGATCATGAGTAGCTCCCAGGCATGAATGGCGAGCAGGAATCATGGCAGATCAGTGCGCCGGTGCCAACCAACCGAGCTCAACGCTCGTCACGGCAGGGCGTAGGCCAGCAGTTCCGCGCCATCGTTCCCGCTGACCGCCACGACGATGTACTGCTTGCCGTTGACGACGTAGGTCATCGGCGAGCCGGTCTGCTTCTGCGGCATTTCTACGGCACCGGCGTCTTCGCCCGTGCGCTTATCGTAGGCTCGCAGGAGCGCGACGCGCCTTCCGGCGTCATTCGTGTGTACGCCGCCTTCGCCGGCGATCAGAAGCGACCTGGTCGCCAGCACTCCGATGAAGGTACGACCCGGCGAACCGAGACGCGCCGACAGGTTCACCCCCCTCAGCGCTGGATGATTCCGGATCTCGTCGGGTGTGGAGCCGTGCGCCTTCTGCCAGACGATGTCGCCGGTGTTCATGTCGTACGCGGTGATGCGATCGTAGGGAGGCTTGATGAGCGGCAGGCCCTGCACCGTTGCGCCGCCACGGCCCCGCGCGCCGCCTGCTCCTCCGGCGCCGTCTGCTCCCCCGGGGCCGCCGGCTCGTGGCCCGGCTCCGGCCGCGCGCGCCTGACCCGAGACAAACGCCATGTCCGTCTGCGCCGGGTTACCCGGGACCAATGCGTTGAGGTAGACGGCCGTGTGGGAGTGAATGTAGAGAAAGTTCGACTCCGGGTCCATCGCACCGCCGGGCCAGTTCGCGCCGCCGACGTCGGCCGGCAGTTGCAGCGTCGCGAGCGGACCGTCGAGACTGCTCAGCACGGGCGGCGTGAAGATCGGTCCGATCTTGTATCGCTTGATCACCTCGAGGGCTTCCGCCTTGAGTGCCGGCGTCAGGTCGATGAGGTCGTTCTCGGTGACGCCCTGACGATCAAATGGCGCCGGCCTGGTCGGGAACGGCTGCGTGGCGCTGGTCTGTTCCTTCGGCACGTCTGACTGCGGCACCGCCCGTTCCTCGATCGGCCAGATCGGCTCGCCGGTTTCACGATTCAACACGAAGAGGAACGCGCTCTTGGTCGGCTGGGCCAGGGCCTTCACGCGGCGACCGTTCACATTCATGTCGAAGAGCATCGGGGCGCACGGCAGATCCCAGTCCCAGACATCGTGATGCACGGTCTGGTAGTGCCACTTCCGCACGCCGGTCTTCACGTCGAGTGCCAGGATCGAGTCGGCGAAGAGGGTGTTCCCCGGCCGATGTCCGCCGTAGTAATCGCCCGTGGGCATCTCGGTCGGCACGTAGACCAATCCGAGCTCAGCGTCAGCGCTCATCTGCGCCCACACGCCGGTGTTGCCGTTGTAATCGGCCGACCCCTCCAGCCAGGTCTCGTACCCGAACTCGCCTTGCCTCGGGATCGTGTGGAAGATCCACAGCCGCTTGCCGGTGCGCGCGTCGTAGCCCCGGACATACCCCTTCTGGTTCTTGATCGTGCGCGGCGCCCCTCCCGGACGCAGCGCGGCGCCGACAACGATGACGTCGCCGACGACGAGCGGCGTCGCGTTCAAGCCGAGTTCGCCGGTTTCGAGGTCGATGTCTTGATCGGCTTCGAGCTTCAAATCGACGACGCCGTTGCGACCGAAGGACTGGACGGGCTGCCCGGTGCTGGCGTCCAGCGCGATCATGCGATACCCGGGCGTGACGTAGACGATGCGCCGATCGGCGCCATCGGCACTCGCCCAGTAGGAGAGGCCGCGACCCGCGCCGTTTCGTGGCGAGCTGTCACCACGCCTGCCTTCGTCTTCCGTGTGCATCCAGAGCATTTCGCCGGTCGCCGCGTTGAGCGCAACGGCTGCGCGCCGCATGCCCGCGGTGGTGTAGAGCACACGTCCGATCACCAATGGCGTCGCGGAATACAGCGTGTCGAGACGCGGGCCGAGGAAGTCGGTCTTCAGGCGCCAGGCGATTTGAAGCCGGTTGAAGTTGTCGCTGGTGATCTGGTCGGCGGGCGAATAGCGATCGCTTGCGAGCGTGCCGCCGTAGGTGGTCCACTCGGCCGGGGGCGCGGCTGGTGTCTGCGCTGCGGGGGTGGTACGAGCAGCGCCGGCACCCGGAGCGGCGGCGACAGGGACGCCGGCGCCGGCCCGGGCCTGACCGAACACGATCGAGGCGAGCTGCGCCGACTCGCTCGACAGCGGTGCCCGCCCGGCGGGCATGCCGGAGGAACGGAGGAGAAACGCGATGACCGCGACGGTGTCGGCGTCGGAGAGGCTGCCAGGCGCGTTCGGCGGCATCGCCGCCAGGCGGCCACGCAGCCGTTGCAGATCCTGTCCCTGCCACGCGTCGTTGAAGGTACTGCCGGTGAGTGCCGGCGCGCGCTCGACGCCACCGAGATCGGCACCATGACAACTGGCGCACCTGTCGAGGTAGATCCTTTCGCCCGCCGACGCCTGGTCGGCGGCGTAGACGCCCGCAGCAGTCGACCGCGGCGATGGCGATTGCTGCGCGCCGAGGCCGGCGCAAGCCAGGAGGAGCACTCCCCCGATGACGTGGCGTGTATGACGCATCGATTTGACTCCGGCTTAACGGCCTCGACCACCGGCGGGTGCCGTGGTCGGCGGGGCGCCGCCCGGCAGGCCAATCACGGGTTCCGGTTCCTCCGGCGTGCCGGCGCCTCGACCGCGCCCGGCGGGGGCCGCGCCGCGCCCGGCCCCGCCGCCGCGAGCCGGCGGCTGCCAGCCATCGCGCGCCGGTCCGTTCTGCACCATGCGCGTATCGGCGCTCAGCACGTAACCGCTCAAGTATTGCTGGCCGGCGTTCCCGAAGTACTTGCCGAACTTCAGTGCCGCGTCATGGACCTTGACCAGCGCGTCCTGGTAGCGCGGATCGTTTTGCGCCCACCCCGAGAAGCTGGAGAGATCGTTGTTGCCAAGAATGATGACGTCCACGCCGGCGGTGGCTGCAATCTCTTCGGCGTTGGCAACGCCTTCGAGCGTTTCGATCATCACCGTGACGAGCATGTTGTCGTTGATCGTCGCGCGGTAGTTGACGTTGGGCCACATCTGCCCGAACGCACCGCCGCCAGAACTGCGCCGGCCGACAGGGGGAAAGCGGGAGAACCGCGCCGCATCCCGCGCCTCCAGCGCATCGTCCACCGTCGGCACGATGACGCCGAGCGCGCCGATGTCGGTCACCTTCTGAATGGTCGATTCGAGCGCATCCGGCGTGCGCACCATCGGCGCGGCACCCACCCCCGGACACGCCAGCATCATCTGCCGCACTTCGTCCCACGACATGGTGCTGTGCTGCATCTCGAACCAGATGTAGTCGAAGTGCTTGCCGACTTCGCAGTAGAGATCGGGGTTGAAGCTGGAGATGGTGAAGCTGGTGATCTGCTTATCCTGGAACAGCAGTTCCTTGGCCTTGTTGTAGAAGGGCCGAGGCGTGTTGGGATTAATCGATGCCTTGACCTGCCATCCCCAGCCACGTGCATCGGGCCTGGCCGGCGTCAGTGTGCCGCCGATCAGTGGGCCCTGTGCGGCCTGAACGACCAGACCAAGAACACAGAGCGTGAGCCCGGCGGCGAGCATGAACCGTGCAATGCGCATCGTGCGACTCCTTTTTGTGCGGGCGACATCATCGCACAGGTGCGCCGACAACGGCGGGCTGTTGCATAATGCGCACGCAGTCGTGCACGCGGGTAGATCTGAGCCAGACTGAGCCGGCGGGAGGATGCCGATGAAGACGATTCGCCGTCACATTGTCGTGATCGCTGCCTTGTGTGTGGCCGCTGCGGCCGCGGGCCTTGCCGCACAGGGGCGCCCCCTGCCGCTGACGATCTACTTCATCGACACCGAGGGCGGACAGTCGACGCTCGTTGTCGGCCCCTCTGGCGACACACTGCTGGTCGACACGGGCAATGCCGGCGAACGCGATCTGGGACGCATCGTCGAGACCCTGCGCACCGCCGGGGTAACCAGGATCGATCACCTGTGGACGACCCACTACCACGGCGATCATGTCGGCGCGCTGCTGGAGGTCTCCAGGCAATTCCCGGTCGGACATTTCTACGATCACGGCGCGCCTCACCCGACTGATCGGATCGTGTCTGCCGAGTTCCTCTCCGCCTACGAGACGCTCAGCCGAGGCAAGCGGACCATCGTCAAGCCCGGCGACAAGGTGAAGATGGCTGGCATCGACATCACCGCAGTCGCGTCAGCGAATCAGTTCATCCGGAGCAACCTGCCCGGAGGCGGCGGCAGGAACCCGTCCTGCGCGGGGGTGACGCCGAAGGACGAGAGCGCGTATGTGGATCCGGACAACGGCGAATCGGCCGGATTCGTGCTCACGTTCGGCCGCTTCCGAACGATCGACCTCGGGGACCTCACGTGGAATGGCGAGCTGGACCTGATGTGCCCGACCAATCGCATCGGCACTGTCGATCTGTATCTGACCTCGCATCACGGACTCGACAGATCGGGATCTCCTGCCCTGGTGCAGGCGCTGCAACCGCGCGTGGTCGTCATGAACAACGGCACGCGCAAGGGCGGCACGCCCGATGCGTTCACCGGCCTGTACTCAACGCCGGGACTCGAAGATCTCTGGCAGCTGCACTGGTCGTACAACGTCGGACTCGACAACGCGCCCGCTCGTTTCATCGCCAATGTTGATGAACCTGCCACGATAGCTGGAGTGCTGACGACGCCTCCTCCAGTGCCGGGCGCTCCACCGGCCGCACGCGGTGGCGGACCAGGGCGTGGTCCGGCTGGCGCGGCCGCCGCGGCTCACACGCCGGCCTATCTGATCAAGGTGACGGCACAGCAGGACGGCACGTTCAGCGTCACGAACACGCGCAACGGCTTTACCAAGACGTACGGTCGTCGGCCATGACGAACCTGCGTTTGTATTCGGTTGCGGTCATCCTCCTCGCGGGCTACGCCGCGGTGCTGGCCCAGCAGGCCCCGCCCCCGGGCGCCCCCATCGGGCCCGCCGCACCGGGTGGGCGCGGGCCTAATCCGCAACAGACGATCTTCACCGAGCGTTGCGCCTCCTGCCATGGCGCAGACCTCAACGGTGCACGCGGACCAAGCCTCTTCACCAGGTCTTTCCTGGAGAGCCGCAGCGACGAGCAAATTCGTCGGGCCATTCTGGATGGCAGGCCCGCCGGCGATATGCCCGCGTTCAGGGATGTCTTCAGCGACGAGCAAGTGGATGCGTTGGTGACCTGGATCCGCATCCAGAGCGGCAACCTGATCCAGCGTCCCGCCTATGTTGCAGATCCGAACGGCCAGCTGCTGACGACCAGAAAGCAGACGGTGCGGATCGAGACCGTCGCCAGCGGTCTCGACACGCCGTGGGGCATGGGATTGCTGCCCGATGGCCGACTCGTGGTCAGTGAACGTCCTGGCCGCATCCGCATCATCGGCACCAACGGCACGCTGGGCGACCCGGTGAAGAACACGCCCACCGCCTGGGTGCGTCAGGACGGCGGCTATTTCGACATCGCCATCCACCCTGACTATGCGAGGACCGGCTGGATCTATCTCTCGTATTCGGAACTGGTGCCCGGCTACAGCGGCCCACTCCCGCCACCGGGTGTGGCCGGCCCGCCACCAGGCTTCGGCCCGCTGCCGCCGTCCAACACCCGCATCGTCAGAGGCAAGGTCAACGCCAGCAACGAGTGGGTCGAACAGCAGGATGTCGCCCGCCTGCCGGACAGCACCTACAGCCCGTCCATCATCCACTACGGCCAACGGTTCCTGTTCGACGGCCAGGGCCACCTGTTCTGGACACTGGGAGACCGCGGCGAGCCCGCCAACGCGCAGAACCTGGGCGATCCCCGTGGCAAGCTGCACCGCGTCAACGAGGACGGCTCAATCCCCCGTGACAACCCGTTTGTAAACACTCCGGGTGCGATCGGATCGATCTGGTCCTACGGCCACCGCAACCCGCAGGGCCTGGCGTTTGACCCGCGCACCGGCCTGCTGTGGGAGAGCGAGCATGGCCCCACCGGAGGCGATGAGGTCAACATCATCGAGAAGGGCAAGAACTACGGTTGGGGTGTCACCACCAAGGGCGTGCAGAACGGCCTGACGCAGCAGAGCCAGGCAGGCATGGAAGATCCCATCGTCTGGTACACGCCCTCGGTCGGGCCGAGCGGCATCAGCTTCTACACGGGCGACCGCTATCCCGGCTGGCGTAACAGCAGTTTGTTCGTGTCGATGCTCACCGGCCAGAAGCTGATGCGTCTGGAGATCAGCGGCCGCACGGTTGTCGAGCAGGAGCCGATCTTCGAGCAGTTCGGTCGCGTCCGCCAGATCATCTCCGGGCCGGATGGACTGTTCTACGTGTTGCTGCAGAATCCTACCGGGCGCGGCACCACTATTCCCGTGTTCGGTGCAGCGCCCGGCATGGTCATTCGACTGCGGCCGGTTCTACCTCTTTCCTGACCTGAGCTTGGCGGCTGCGGTGCAGTTCTCAACCACCGAGAAGTAACGAGCCACGCCAGCGGCACCCATATCAAACGGGTTCGACACGTCCGCGCCCTTGCGGTTCGCAGCCGTGTGCGCCTTGTAGTAGCCGTTGTCGAACTCGGTATGGTTCGAGAGCAGCACGGTCGCGCCAAAGTCGGCGGCCGCCCGCGCCATCTTCTGGGTCGAACTGATGTACTGGTCGTAATACGCCGCGTCACCGTCGAACGGGATCGCCGTCCCGCCCACATACGCCACCTTCAGCGGTCGACCACGGTCCTTGATTTCGAACAGGTACGACAGCGTGCCCGCGGTGTGGCCGGGCATCGTCACGATCTGCACCGAGGTGTCGCCGATCGTCATCTTCATGCCGTCGGTGCCATCGAGGTCGCGTCTGGGCTTGCCGCCTGGTCGGTTGGTGGACTTCTCCACAGCGTCCCAATCGGGCGCGCCGTACACCATTCGCGCGTTCTTGAAGATGTCCTGAATGAATCGGGCACCGCCGTCGTGGTCGCCGTGTGCGTGAGAGAGCACGATGAACTTCACCTTGCTCCCGTCGAGCCCGAGCTTGCGGAAGCCCTCTTCTATCTGATCGGCCGACGCATATTCGAACAACGCTTCGAACACGATGATGCCGTCGCTGCCGACGAGCGCCCAGGAGTGGTGCGCCTTGGTTCCCAGGAAATAGAGGTTGTCGGCAACCTTCGCCGGCTCCGCATACCATGTCGCTCTCGCCGGCGGACCAGCCGCAGGCCCGCCTGCCCTGGCACCCCCGGCTCTGGCACCCGCAGGCGGCGGAGGGATACACAGCCTGCTGAACGTGCCCGTCCAGTCCACTCCCGCGGCCGCCTTCGCCCGGGACACCAGCTCGTCAACGCTCGAAGAGGCGGGCGCCTGCGCTGCAGAAGCCCCGGCTCCCATGAGGGTCGCGAGCGCCAGTCCTGTCACAAATCGATTCATCGTCCAATTCCTTTCTGATGTGCGGCCCCGCCCACTCAGCGGATCGGGGCCGCCGGGACCAGTCCCGGGAAGACATGTGCGTAGAGCATCGACAGGATTCCGATCGCCACCAGCAGCAGCACACTGTGCTTGAAGGTGAAGCGGAAGAGGCGGCTTTCCTCATCCCGGCTCATCCCGGTCGCAGCGACGGCCACCGCAATACTCTGAATCGAGATCATCTTGCCGACGACGCCGGCCGCGGAGTTCACCGATGCCATCAGGATCGGATTCAGGTTCAGCGCGGTCGCGGTCACCACCTGCAGGTTGCCGAACAGCGCGTTTGCTGACGTATCGCTTCCGGTGAGAAACACGCCCATCCAGCCAACGATGGCGCTGAAGAACGGGAAGAGGTTCCCGGTCCCGGCGAGCACGAGTCCCAGCGTCGAGGTCATCCCCGAATAGTTCATGAGATACGCCACCGCAAGCATCGCCGCGATGGTCAACATGGCGAACTTCAGCTGCTTCAGGGTCACGACGTAGGCGTGAACCAGCTGTGACGGACGCACCCGGAGGACCACGGCGGTGGCAAGAATGGCCAGGAAGCACGCGGTACCGGACGCGGTCAGCCAGTTCGCCGCGAAGGTGGCCGCATACGGAGACGGGGCCGTCACGACCGGTGGCATGCGGATGATCGTGTTGTGCAGACCAGGAACAACGAGCCCATTCAGGCCGGTTGGCGCCTTGGGCAGGAACGACGGCATGAGCCCATCGGTCCAGCGATCGAGCGCCCCCTTGATGGATGGCTCTCCCCACGCCAGCACGAACACGACGAGCAGCAGATACGGCATCCAGGCCATGACCGTTTCATAGGGCCCGTAGGTCACCACCTGCACGTTCTGTGGCGTGTCATGCCGCATGATCGAACCCGGCTTCCAGAACTTCAGCACGAGCGCCATGACGACGATGCAGGTCAGCGAACTGAGGATGTCGGTCAGCTCCGGCCCCATGTAGTTGGAGACATAGAACTGGACGCTGGCAAACGACACGCCGCACGCCACAATCGCCGGCCACACCTCCCTCGCCCGTCGCCACCCCGCCATCACGACGACCAGATAGGCGGGGATGACGATCGAGATCATCGCGCACAGGCGACCGACCATGGCGCTCAGCGGCAGGAGCGGCAATCCCGTCACGTTGGCCAGCGTCACGACGGGAATGCCGATCGACCCGAACGCCACCGGCGCAGTGTTGGCCAGCAGGCAGATACCGGCGGCATAGAACGGTGAAAAGCCCAGGCCCGCCAGCATCGCGCCCGCGACGGCCACCGGGGCACCGAAGCCTGCCGCGCCTTCGATGAAGGCACCGAACGAGAACGCGATGAAGAGTGCCTGCAGGCGACGGTCGTCGGTCAGGCTGGCGACTGACTGCTTGATGATCTCGAACTTGCCGGCATCCACCGCCACCCGGTACAGCATGATGGAGGCGAACACGATCCACGCAATGGGAAACATGCCATACGCCGCACCGTATGCCGCAGAGATGAGCGCCATCGACAGCGGCATCCCGTAGACGGCCACCGCCACGATCAGAGCCGAGACCAGAGCAGCCGTGGCTGCCTGCCATGCCTGACGGCGCAGCGGTCCGAGCAGAACGAACATCACCACGATCGGAACAGCCGCGGCCAGGGACGACAGCCCAAGGCTCGCCGCTACGGGTTCATAGTTGTGTTGCCACACCCGGCTCTTCTCCTGTCGGCTCTACCGATGTTTTAGCAGCGCGATGTCTCCGCGGATCGACGCATCCAGCAGCTCCACCGGGTGCACGACCGACCATTCCCAGCCACGATCACGGGCGGCCGCAACAATCTGCAACGTACATCCCGGATTGCCGGTGGCGATGATATCCGGAGTCACCGCCGCCAGGTTGCGAACTTTCCGGGCGCCGAGCTCCGCGGCCGTCGCTGGCTGTACCAGGTTGTAGATACCCGCGCTGCCGCAGCAGAGTTCAGGCTCGGCTGGCGTTACCAGTTCGAGGCCGGGAATACCCTGCAGGAGCTGTCTCGGCTGCGCGCGCACCTGCTGTCCATGCGCCAGGTGACAGGCGTCGTGATACGCCACACGCGCGGCGATCGGATGGCGCGGTGCCCGCGGCGGCAGGTCAGCGAGCACCTCCGACACGTCGCGCACCTTCGCGCTGAACGCGCGCGCACGGTCCGCCCACATCGGATCGTCGGCGAGCAGGTGGCCGTACTCCTTCATGGCCGATCCGCACCCGGCGGCGTTGACGACGATGCGATCGACCTTCGCGCGATCGAATGCCTTGATGGCGTCGCGTGCAAACGCGCGCGCCCGGTCCGGATACCCCGCATGCAGTGCCAGGGCACCGCAGCAGGCCTGGTCCGACGGCACCGTCACCGCACACCCTTCGGCCTGCAGCACACGAACGGTGGCTGCGTTCACATGACTAAATGCGAGTTGTTGGACGCAACCCGTCAGAACGGCGACCTTCAGCCGCTCTTCGCCGATGGCCGGCGCGTCGGTCGCCTTCCTGGCGCGCAGAGATGCCCACGACACCGGTGGCGCGAGGCGGATAAGGGCGGCCAGGCGTTCGGTCCATCGCGCGTCACTGCCACGGTCGCCGACGTTGCGGGTGCGTACGATCGCCTTCAGCAGGCCTCCGAACAGCATCATCGGCAGCAGAGCGATCCGCATCCTCGACCGGTACGGAAGCAAGGACAGCAGCGCCGCTCGAAACAACCGATCAAGAGGCGAACGCACGTGCTCATGCTCGATTTGCGCTCTCGCCTGTTCGATCAGCGTCCCGTATTGAACGCCCGATGGACAGGAGGTCACGCAGCCGACACATCCCAGGCACGCGTCGAAGTGCTGCACATACGAGGCGTCGATCGTCATGCGCTGCTCGGAGACGGCCTTCATCAAGTAGATCCGGCCCCGTGGCGAGTCCATCTCTTCGCCCCACAGCGCGTAGGTCGGACAGGTTGGAAGGCAGAACCCGCAATGCACGCACTGCTCGATCAGCCGCGTCGACGGTACGTCCTGGACACTCATAAGAAGCTGCTAGATTGGCCCGCGGCCCGCATTGAGGATTCCTGCCGGATCCAGCTTGCGTTTGATGGCGTCCATCACCCGCGCGGAACTCCCCATTGGTCCCCAGACATCGATCGTGTCTTTGACAACCGGATCAGCACGCAGCACGACCACATTGCCGAGCAGGGATGCTGACCGCAGCTGCTGGATCGCGGCCACCTGCGCGGGGGCGGCCCCGTCGATCCGCACGGTTCCCGCACCGGTGCCGATTCGCCCGGTCATGACGATGGGCACCTCCACACGATGCTGCATGTCCTGAAGCAGCGCCAGCACGCTCGACAGGTCCGCTGGGCGCCAACTCAGACGAACCACCGCTCCCGTCCCGGTCCAGGGGTCCCGAACCTGGTTCCGCCATAGCTCCGCTTCTTCACCGTCGCACAGCACGTCGGCATCAGTTCCTGTCATCGCTCTCGCCGCCTCGAGCTGCGTCGCGGTAGCCACCGGGGTCGACGCCACCCTCACGAGGAGGTGATAGACGGCCTCGTCGCGAGTGAACGCGGCATGAACATCAAAGGCCATCAACTCGAGAGGACTCTCGGCCAGCGCCTGTGCCCTCTGATGCAGCGCCTCTCGAGACACGAAGCGGATTCTCACACTGCCCGAGACCGCAGGCAGCGGCGCAACCTTGAAGGTAGCGGACTCGATCGCCGCGAGCGTCCCGAAGGATCCGCTGACGAGCCGACCCAGGTCGTACCCAGCCACATTCTTCACGACGGTTCCGCCCGCCTTGACGAGACGCCCATCGGTCATCGCAAGGGTCACACCAAGCACACGGTCACGGGCTGTACCGAAAAAGTGCCGGAGCGGACCGGCATCGTTGGTGGCGATGATTCCGCCTATGGTGGCGCCGTCGAACGCGCTGTCGATCGGAAGCCACTGACCATGCTGCGCCAGCTCGCGATTGACGTCGAGCAGCGTCGCGCCCGCGCCGATGGTCGCTGTGAGGTCACCGAAGCGATGCGTCACATGAGTCAGCTTCGAGGTGCGAATGACCAGATCGATCCGCGACGCGGTTCGGCCCCAGTCGATCTTCGTGCCACCCCCGGAGATGACAGTCGCCTTGCGCTCAGTCGCCGCAGCATGAAGCGCCGCGGCGAGCTGTGGCCCGTCCGCCGGCGTGACGATCTCGGCTGTGGCGCTTCCGGCTGCCATCGGAGTCAGAATCGCTCGCCCAGGCCCGCGGCTTCGACGGGGTGCTGACGATAGGGTCCTGGCGTCTCGCCGCACAGGCGAGGCGCCGGCAGGATCTTGCCAGGGTTGCACAGCCGCTGCGGATCGACCGCGTCCCGCACCTGCTGCATCACCGCGAGGTCGTCCTCGGAGAACATACGGGGCATGTAGTCCTTCTTGTCAGCGCCGACACCATGCTCCCCCGTGATCGAGCCCCCGGCCTCCACGCAGTAGTTGAGGATCTCGCCGGCCACTTCTTCGGCCAGCGTCGCCTGGCCGGGGATGCGCTCGTCGTAGCAGATCAGCGGGTGCAGGTTGCCGTCACCGGCATGAAACACGTTGGCGATCCTCAGCCCGGTGCGGTCGCTCAGCGCGCGGATACGGCCCAGCACCTCCGGAAGCATCGTCCGCGGGACAACGCCGTCCTGTACGTAGTAGTTGGGCGAGACGCGGCCCATCGCCGCAAAGGCCGCTTTCCGGCCACGCCAGATCCGCATCCGCTGCTCGTCGGTGCGCGCCACCTCCAACGACACGGCTCCGGCAGTTCGACAGACGTCCTCGACCATCGCGAACGTCTCACGAACCTCGGCCTCAGGTCCGTCCAGTTCCACGATGAGCACGGTGTCGGTGCGCGGAAAGTTCGGCTGTACTGCGGCTTCGGCGGCTTCGATGGCCAGGCGATCCATCATCTCGACGGCTGCGGGAATGATCCCGGCGCTGATGATGCCTGAGACGGCGGCGCCGCCGGCCGCCATGGTGTCGAACGCCGCCAGCAGCGTTTGCACTGCCTCGGGGCGGCGCAGAATCCGCACGACG
Organism: Vicinamibacterales bacterium; assembly: GCA_040081265.1. Taxonomy (GTDB): domain Bacteria; phylum Acidobacteriota; class Vicinamibacteria; order Vicinamibacterales; family UBA2999; genus JBEBGV01. Next base: position 18,014 of record JBEBGV010000021.1, on the reverse strand, counting down.
ACCCTGGTCACAATCGCCAGCGTGCCTTCCGAGCCAATCAACAGCCCCAGCAGGTCAGGGCCCGGGGGATCGGCGAAGTCACTACCGATGCTGACCAGCTCTCCGTCCGGGAGCACCGCATCCACGCGCAAGACGTGATGGGTGGTGAACCCGTACTTCAGACAGTGCGCGCCACCGGAATTCTCGGCGACGTTGCCGCCGATCGAACAGACCTGCTGACTGGAGGGATCGGGAGCGTAGTAGTAGCCGAAGGGGGCGACCTGTCGCGTGATCTCGAGATTGGTGACGCCGGGTTCGATCGTGACGCGCCGATTCGGGATGTCGATATCGAGCACGCGGTTCAGCCGTGCCAGGGCGATGACGACGCCCCCGGCGGCTGGCAGCGCGCCACCGGAGAGTCCCGTGCCGTGCCCCCGCGCAACGAAGGGCACGCCGGCCGCGGCGCAGGCACGCACCACCTGCTGCACCTGCTCGGTCGAGGTGGGCAGCACGACCACAGCAGGAGTCGCGCGCAGGTGCGGCAGCGCATCGCACTCATAGGCGAGAAGAGCGGCGGGTTCGCACAGCACCGCACCATCGCCGCAGATCTTCCTGAGCGCGTCGATTAGGGCTTGCACTCGAGACCGTCGCGGTCGAAATCAAGGTTCGCGGTGACTCGGACCCGCTGCCTGAGGAACGTATCCCTGAGCGACTCGATGCGCGCTCGAGCCTCGGTCACGTCGTGAACACCCAGCGTCGTATTGAGCAGGTCGACAAACCACGGCAGCTTCCCGGCGCTGGTCACAAAGGCCTGCACCAGGTCCCGCGCGATCGGTAACGTGGTCCGCTTGGAATCGTCATGGACGTCGCGGTTGCTGGCCGAGACCAGCTTGCTGTATTCCTCGGCGAGGAGACGATCGAACACATCGACCGTAAACGGGATGACCGCACCTTCGGCGCCGCCGGAATCGGCCAGACCAGCGCGCTTGTGCAGCCACTCCCACAGGATGCTCACCCGGATCTCGGCGGTGGCCATGTCCTCCATCAAATAGAGGACGTCATCGTCGCCGAAGGAGTCGGCCGGTTTGAGCGCGGCCGCCTGCATGCCCTGACCGAACGCATTCGCGTATTGCACCGCCACACTGATCAGATCCCGCGCGCCGCGAACCGAGCGCGTCGCCTCTTCAGTGTGGGTCAGCGCCTGCGCGTCGGCGGCCGTATACGTCAGCGGTGGCATCGTCCGGCCGGACTGGTTGGTCTCTCCGATCGCCTCCCAGACAGGCCTGACGATGTGCACCATCTTCCAGTGCGCCACCCACTTGCCGCTCGCGCCCGCCTGCTGCTCCCGATGCGCGCCGGCGACGGCGCGTTCCATCGCCCGGCGGACTCCGTCGGCTGACCCGACAGGGATATTCGGCTCCATGCCACCCTGCCACAGCGCGAAGCGTCCATTGCGATCGGGCGTGTTGACCGCCCGTCGCACGCGATCCTCGTAGGCTCGCATGTAGGGATAGGTCATCGTGATGACGTCGATGTTGGGATTGATGAAGGCGGGATCCCAGGCCATCGCGTCGGAGACACTGTTGATGTAGTCCCATCGCCCGGTGTTGAAGCCCACGAAGTGCAGACCGAGCGCGGCGCGAATCTCCATCAACTGGAAGACCGCCTCGAGTTGCTCGACCAGGACGTAGGTCTTGATCGTCCCTGGCGTCAGACCCAGATGCATCTCGAGGGCGCTGAGCATGTCGTTCCAGAGGGCGGCTTCTTCCGCCGTCTGGATCTTCGGCAAGTACAGGACGATCGACGATCCCGCCTCGGTCAGCCGTCGGTGATTGGCAACGACGTACAGGACGAGGTCAACGATCGATGCCGAGAAGCCCGAACCGTCGGACGACCGCACGTGACGGTCATCGAGATGAAGCCCACGCGCGCGAAAGATCTTCGTGGTGAAACCAAGCTGGCATTGCCAGTCGGTCACGATCGGCCGGCCGAAGAAACCGCCGGCCCACGCATTCATCTCTGCCGAGACGGTTTCAGCGACCGCCAGAAACCGAGGGTCGTTCCCGATTGCCAGCCGAAGGTTTCGCTGGTTGTCGAGCGACATCGTGCCGAGCTGGCCCAGCGCGTCTTCACCGTCGAACATCCAGCCGTCGGCGCCAGACAGCAACGCATAGGCCACGTTTCGGAGGCTCTTGGTCAGCGGTGTGTTTGGCCGGGCCCCAGGCCCGGTGCCCTGAATCCACTGACGCTGCAGATCGGCAGGAATCTCGGGTCCCGCGAACTGGCCGTCGCGCGCGGCCTGCACGCGCACCCGGGTTCTGCCGATGGTGGCACCCGCGTCCAGGAACTCGATGGGACGACGGTTGACGGCGCGGTCGTTTCGGCGCGCCAGCCGCGCGGCCATCAGTTCACGGCGATCACGCTCAAAGCCGGCGAGCGCACCGAGCGCATCGGTAGTCGCCGCGGTGAACACATCCGGATAGGCGGATAGAGCCTGGCGACTGATTTCAATCATGAGAGGACCGCCCGATGCTCGATTGCGTCACTGTGCCGGACTGAACTTGACGCTGCCCGCCGTCGCGCACTCGCCGACCAGCGTCAGGTATCGAGCGACCGCTTCAACGCCGACGACGTACGGATGCGGTTGCCCGGCGCGTCGGGCAGCCAACGCCGGCAGCTTCCGCTTCGAGCCGTCGAATTCGGTGTGATTCGACAACAGCACGTCGACGTCCGCGGCCGTCACGACATCCCGAAAGCGGCTCGCGGAGTCGCTATACAGCTTGAACCAATAGGCAGTCGGCGTCGCCGGCGTGACATAGCCGCGGCCATTGTTATTCAGCCAGTTGTACATCGTCCCGCCCCACACAGCGGCCCGATGAGACTGTCGGCCATCTCTGACAGGAAACACAGTGGAGATGGTACCGGCTGTGTGACCAGGAGTGAGATACATGGTGAAGGTCGTGTCGCCAACCGTCAGCTTCTGCCCGTCCGTCACGACCATGTCGCGCTTCGGCACCACGCCATTGGAACGCTCGAGCAGGTCCCAGTCAGCCGCTGAAGCGAGGATGCGCGTGCCAAAACGATCCTGAAGAAACTTTGCGCCGCCGGAATGGTCCGCGTGTCCATGACTGACGATGGCGTATTTGATCTGCGTCGGGTCCAACCCGAGCTTCTTCATGCCCTCGACAACCTCGTCTTCCACCGAGTAGTCGAAGATCGTGTCCACGACAACGATCCCCTCTGACGTGGTGACCGCCCACACGGAGAACTCCGTCTGTCCGAAGAAGTAGAGGTTGTCGAACACCTTGGCGGGTTCGGCATGCCACGTGGCGCGGTCCGGCACCGGCCTGGGCGCGTTGCCGCGGCCTGCGCCCGGTGCCGCTGGTGCGGCCGGCGGAGCTGGCGGCGTCACCGGCGCCGCGATAACGGCTTCGCAGAGGCGGCGGAACATCCCGTTCTCGTCGCTTCCCGCCGCGATCCGCGCCGCGGCGATGTGTGACTCGAACGTTCCGCGGGGAGCAGTGGCCGGCTGTTGCGCGGTCAGTGCGGTGGCGGTCAGTGCGGTGACGGTGCCGACAGCAACGCCGATCGCGAGCAGTGCTTTCACGTGAGCCTCCTGAGCGCTGTGAACATGAGGGTGTTTACGGTTGCGATGACGGTCGATATCCGAGGTCATGCGAGAGGTCGCGTCCGGCGGTCTTGACCGCGCGAACGATTTCAGGGAGCCGCTGCCGGGTCACGCGAAACACCGGGCCTGCCACGCTGATGGCCGCGGCAATCTCTCCGCGGTGATTGAAGATGGGTGCACCGATACACCGGAGTCCCTCCTCGATTTCTTCGTTGTCCATGCCGAAGCCGCGCCGGCGAATCACCTGAAGCTCGGCTTCGAGCGCGGGGCGACTGGTCGTGGTTCGCTTGGTGCGGCGGACGAGTTGCACCCGATCGAGCAGGTGGCTCTGCTCCGCTGTCGGCAGATAGGCCAGCACCACCTTGCCGACCGAGGTGCAATAGAGCGGCGTGCGGCGGCCGACCGTCGACGGCGTCCGCAGCGTCCACGGACCTTCGACGTTGGCAACCGACACCATCTCCGCGTCGTTCAGCACACAGACGTGCGCCGTTTCGCCCGCGACATCGACCAGACGTCGCAGAAACGGCTGTGAACGGGACGCCAGGTCGAACTGCGACACCACCCGGCTGCCAAGCTCGAACAGCTTGATGCCCAGGCCATACCTGCCCTCGAGCGGACTCTTCCGAATGAGCTGGTGGCGCTCGAGCACCTTGAGCAACCGGTGCGTGGTGCTGCGATGGAGCGACAACTTCTCGCCCAGCTCCGACGGACCGAGATCAGAGTCGGACTGCGCCAGCAGATCGAGGATGCTCAACATCCGGTCAAGCACCTGCACGCGGTACGGGCCGCCTTGCTCAGCTCGCGCCGACGCCTTCACCGCGGTTCTCGCTGCTGTCACGGGCCCGCTCCTTTTACTATGGCGTCGCAGGATAGTTCAGACTGTCTCATATTGCGAGACATGAAAGAACGGCGTGCGGGGCCCTACGCGCCGTCGAGGACGGAGAGACCGGCGTTCAGCGCGTCGCGTGAGAAGCCGGCCACCTTCTTGTACCCGTCGGCCACCGCCTCGAGTTCCTGCCTGGAGACCACCTCGTCTATCGTCGAGAAGCCGGCAGGCGCTCGATCCTCGGCCATCTGCATCACGATTTCGGGCCCCATCCGACGGTTGGACAAGACGATCGCGGTCGTCGCCTCGCGCCGGACCCGCTCGTAGCCCGCGAGAGCCGCCGGCACATCACTGTGGCGGGCAAACGCGTCGGCCAGCGCACTGGCGTCTCGGATGGCCTGCGACGCGCCGTTGGACCCGATGGGGTACATCGGGTGCGCGGCGTCGCCGAGCAGCGTGCAGCGTCCAAACGTCCACTGCGGCAGCGGATCCCGATCGCACATGGGGTACTCGTAGATCTGCTGGTGGCCAGCAATCATGCCGGGCACATCGAGCCAGTCGAAGGTCCATGACTCGAACAGCGGAAGGAAGTCGTCGATGTGTCCGGGGCGATTCCAGTCTTCGCGGTTGAGGGGCTGTTCGCGGCGCGCTTCAGCGATCCAGTTCACCTGCACCAGGCCGTTGGCGTCTGGCCGGGTGATGGGATAGGCCACGAACTTCACGGCGCTGTGGCCGGCCATGAACATCGATCGTCCCGACAGAAACGGCCGCATCAGGGTCGTGCCACGCCAGTGCATCGACCCTGAATAGATAGGGATGCCCTCGTCGGGATAGAACTGGCGCCGGGCGGCAGAGTGAATGCCATCGGCCATGACGGCAACATCGGCGGTCACATCGATGGCGGTCGCCGTCGGACCAGTGACCGAGAACGTCGTGGTGACGCCAGCCTCCTGCAAGGCCACCGCGGTGAGCCGATGCCCGGTGACGACGCTGTCGTTGCCGAGGCGTTCGCGCACCGCGTCGAGCAGGATGCGCTGCAACCGTCCACGGTGGATCGACACCTGCGGCCACTTATAGCCGGCATCGATGCCACGCGGTTCCTGCCAGATGCGCTGGCCCAGCTTGTTGAAGTACAGCAGTTCAAGGGTGAGGACGCCACTCTCGGCGACGCGCTCCAGGAGCCCGAGCTTGTCAAGTTCCCTGACCGCATGGGGCAGCAGGTTGATGCCGACACCGAGTTCGCGCAGTTCGCCAACCGATTCGTAGACGCGCGCCTGGTGACCCTGCTGATGCAGAAACAACGCGGTGGCCAGGCCGCCGATACCCGCGCCGACAATAGTGACGTTCATCGGACCTCGAACACCTGGAGGTCGACGTCAGCGGCACGTCGTGCACCTGAGGCCACGCAGACGATGCGATTGAGCCAGGCGTAGCGGGCGTCGCTGGTCTCGAACCACGGGGTCGTGCGCATGTAGTACGACGCCGGATCGACCGGCTCGCCCGCCGCCAGTCGGGCAATGACTTCGGAGGGGCCGTGACGGTAGCCGCGGTTCTCGACGTAGATCAACGCACCATCGTCGGTCTCGAGTGTGTATCGAGCGTCGAGCGATGCGACGTGGTCGGCACGAATGAGCTGCCAGTCCGCACCTCCCGGCAACACGCGGCCCCTCAATCGCTCCCCGGTGAAGGAGCCACCGGTGACGGCGATGATGCGGCGCCTGCCGGCGGGCGTCTCGCCGAGATCCAGGGGCGCGGCCAGGGAAATCTGCATACGACAGAGAGGCTCGAGCGAAAGGTCAGGCACGTGCGGCGTCCTCGAGCGGCTGCATCAGCGCGTGGTGCCGGCGGTACGGCCCGTAGATGGACCTGAAGAGGGCAATCATGACGACAGAGCCGAAGATCACCGTGATGGCGATGGACGTGCCAACCATTCGGCCATCCTCGAACACATAGTCGTTCAGTGCCCCGGGCAGCAGCGGACCGAGCGTCAGTCCAATCAGGTTGAAGATGACGAGCAGCAGGGCGGTCACCTGGCCTCGCACCTGATTCGGGAAGATCAATTGCAGTGAGGCGTAGGCGCTGCCGATCGGGAACGCCAGGCAGAAGAGCGCCGGCACGAGCCACGCCAGCGTCCAGCCTGCGCTCGCGCCAGGACTGAGGAACGCGATGCCGAAGAAGAGCGCCGTACCGATCGCGGCAAGGACGCCAACCTTGAGCGGTGCCTCGCGGATGCCCTGCTTCAGCCAGCGATCCGACAGTGCCCCGCCGAGATACATCCCGGCACAGCCTGTCAGCAGAATGACGATCCCCAGGTTGCGGCCGGTCTGGGCAGGCGTCCATCCATGGACGCGCTGGAAGAACGTGGGGCCCCAGGCCGTGAATGCATAGGTACACATGGCCTGTCCGCCCATGCCCACCGACACGCCAAGCACCGATTCCCAGCGCATGCGAAGCTGGGCCGCCGCCTCGCCGACGCTCAGGCGCGCGGCCTGGCCATCCTGCTGACGAAGAGCATTGCGACGGAGCGGTTCCCGGATGGTGTAGACGAGGAGGGCGACGAGCACGCCGGGCAGACCCACGGCAAGGAAGGTGAAACGCCAGGGTGCGATCACACCGATCAGCATCACGTCCATGGACGGCAACTGGGTCACCGCCTGCACGACCAGGCCGCCGACCATCAGCGCGAGACCGGAGCCAATGAAGACACCCATCGAGTACACGCTCAGCGCCGCGCTGAGCCGCTCCTTGGGGAAGTAGTCGGAGATGAGCGAGAAGGCGGCGGGCGACAACGCAGCCTCGCCAACACCCACGCCCATCCGCGCCAGGAACAGGGACGTGAAGCTTCGAGCGCCGGCGCAGAGGGCTGTCGCCGCGCTCCAGGCCAGGATGCCCAGGGCGATGATGTTGCGGCGGTTGTAGCGATCGGCGAGGTGTCCCATCGGCAGGCCGCAGATGGTGTAGAAAAGTGCGAACGCCAGCCCCTGCAGCAGGCCGACCTGCGTGTCGTTGATCTGCAGTTCGCGCCGCATCGGGCCGACCAGGAGGCTCAGAATCGTCCGGTCGATAAACGACAGGGTGTAGCAGAGCATCAGGACGAATACGACATACCACGCGTATCCGAGCGACGCCGGCTTGTCTGTGGTCATGGCGGGTGATGCTATCACCCCGGGCATTGTTCGCCACGCCTGTACAGCATAATGAGCGCATCATGCTGAGCCTGCTCACCACGCGTGCCCGTTTGATTCTCTGTGTCGCATCGCTGTCTGCGGCATTGCCAATCGTCATGCACGCGCAGGCAACGCCGGCCACGCGCTCGATCTACGACCGCTACACCGACCCGATTCAGCTCTACACGACCGGACTCGGCGAGTTCACGCGTCCGATGTCGAGCCGGAACGCCGACGCACAGGCGTACTTCAACCAGGGCTTCCAGATGATGTACGCCTTTGCCAAGGCCGAAGCGGTCCGCTCCTTCCGTGAGTCGTGGAAACGCGATCCGGACTGTGCGATCTGCTACTGGGGCGAGGCCTGGGCATGGGGTTCGTACCTCAACGCGCCGATGACCGCCGAAGAGGCGCCGCACGCGTTTGCCGCCATCCAGAAGGCGATGGCGTTGAAGGACCGCGCCGACGTCGGGGAACGGGCGCTCATCGAAGCCATGGCCGTGCGCTACGTCGAACGCTTCGACGCCGCGACGCGGGTCCAACAGGACCGCGCGTATGCCGAAGCGATGAAGCAGGTGACCGAAAGGTATCCGGCCGACCTCGACATTGCCACGCTCTACGCTGATGCACTGTTCCTCCTCGAACCGCGACGAGGGCGGCGCGACATCAACGACCCGAATGTCAGACGCCTCCACGCGGTGCTCGAGTCGGTGCTCTCGCGCAACGTCCGTCATCCCGGCGCCTGCCATCTGTATGTCCACGCCACCGAATCAACTGTCGCACCCGGCCGCGCCGAGGTCTGTGCCGAGTTCCTTGGCCGCTCCATTCCAGGCGCCAGCCACATCAACCACATGCCGTCGCACACCTGGAACGAAGTCGGCCGGTGGGGCGATTCGGTCCGCGCCAATCTGGAGGCGTGGCATTCCGATTTGAAAGCCGCCGTCGGCGAAGGCTTCGCCATCTACCCGGAACACAACCTGCACATGCTGCTCTATGCGGCGTCGTACGACGGCCAGGGCGCCATTGCGATGCGCGCTGGCAAGGACTACGCGAAGCTGACCGGCGATTCGTTCTACCAGGTGCTCACCCTGATTCGCTTCGGTCGCTTCGACGAGGTGCTCGAGGTGACCAGCCGACCGAAGAGCGACATCCAGGGCGGGCTCTGGGACTTCGCGCAGGGCTATGCCTATCTCAAGCAGGGACAACCCGACTTCGCCAGGGTCTATCTCGAGCGCGTGCGCACGACGGCGGCCACCTCGAATGCGGTGTTCCGCGTGTCACCAGCGAAGGAATTGCTGTCGGTGGTCGCCGGTATTCTCGACGGCGAAATCAAGCGAATGGGCGGGGATCTCCCGGCCGCCCTTGCGGCGTTCACCACCGCCGCCGACATCCAGGAAGCGCTCGTCTACGACGAGCCTGAGCCGCTGCCCTTTTCGGCCCGCCACTGGCTGGGTGCGGCGCTGCTCGAGGCCCGGAGGTTCAGCGATGCGGAGGCAATCTACCGCGCCGAACTGATCCATCATCCCCACAACGGCTGGTCGTTGCTCGGACTTCAACAGGCACTGACCGGTCAGGGCAAGGTCGATGCGGCCGTGAATGCGGACCTGCTGGCAAGCTGGGCGCGCGCGGACACGTGGATTCGCTCGTCGCGCTTCTGATAAGGCGCACCATACTCGCGACACTCGGATTGGAGACATGTGATGTCGTACGGACCTTCAATTTCTCTCGAAGACGCGAAGATCGTCGGGGCGGCCGCGCTCAAGGAAGCCTCGGCCAACAAATGGACGATGGCGGTGGCCGTTGTCGACCCCCACGGGGACCTCGTCTACTTCGAGAAGATGGATGACACCCCCCTCGGCAGCACGACGGTCTGCCAGGACAAGGCGCGGTCAGCCGCGAGATTCAAGCGGCCAACCAAGGTCTTCCAGGACATGCTCGCCGGCGGTGGTGAGGGCGTCCGCGTGCTTGGGATCAAGGGCGCCGTGCCCGTCGAGGGCGGACTGCCAATCGTACGGGGCGGCAAGGTCGTGGGAGCGGTTGGCCTCTCGGGCGGAACCAGCCCGCAGGACGGCCAGTGCGCACAGGCCGGACTCGGCGCGCTCGGCTAGCGTGCTACCTTCTACGCATGCGCCTTTCGCTGCTGATCGTCCTGCTGCCCACCATCGTGCTGGCCCAGACTCCGGTGCCATCACCCACTGCCACACCGGCCACCGGGCCGGCTGCGGCGCCACGTGCGGCTGCGCCGCAGCCGACGCCGGTGCAGGCTGACGCCGCTGCCGGCATGACCGACGAGCAGAAGACAATCTATGCACTCGGCCTGCTCGTGCAGCGTTCGCTCAAGACGTTCGACTTCGACGCCGCCGAACTCGAGATCGTGAAGCGCGCCATCACGGACGCCACCAGTGGCAAACCGATACTCGTGCTCGACGAGTGGGGACCGAAGGTGCAGCCGTTCGCGGCGGAACGGGCACTGAGGCTGACCGAAAAGGAGAAGACTGCTTCGGCGGCGTTCCTGGCCACCGCAGCATCAGAGGCTGGGGCGGTTCGCACCGACACCGGCATCGTCTTTACCGAGCTGACCGCCGGTTCAGGGGTCTCGCCCACGCCGGCCGACTCCGTCAAGGTGCACTATCGCGGGACCCTGAGGAACGGTACCGAGTTCGACAGCTCGTACGCGCGGAACGCACCAATCGAGTTCCCGCTCGGACGCGTGATTCCATGCTGGACACAGGGTCTGCAACGCATGAAGGTCGGCGGCAAGGCGCGGCTCGTGTGCCCGTCCAGTCTGGCCTACGGCGATGCCGGGAACCAGGACATCCCCGGTGGCGCGGCACTGGTGTTCGAAGTGGAATTGCTGGGTATCGTGGCTCCCGCGGCGAACTGATCACTTCTCATGATGGACACCACACGTTTCTACATCGGCGGCTCCTGGGTGCCGCCATCCCAGACACGACTGCAGAACGTCGAGAACCCGGCCACCGGGGAGGTGGTCGCACAGATCTCGCTCGGCAGCGCCGAAGACGTGGATCGTGCCGTGCGAGCGGCCCGCGCGGCATTTCCAGACTTTTCAGAGACATCGGCCGAAGAGCGCATCGCGCTGCTCGAGCGGATCGTCGAGGCCTGGAAAGCGCGCGCGGGCGATCTCGCCGCCGCCGTCACCAGCGAAATGGGTGCGCCTGCAGCCCTGGCGAAAAATGCCCAGGTGCCGTTCGGGCTCGTACACTTCACGACCGCCATTGAGGTGTTGAAGACCTATCCGTTCGAGCACCAGCTCGGTACGTCACTGGTGCGTCGCGAGCCGGTGGGCGTCTGTGCGCTCATCACGCCGTGGAACTGGCCGCTCCATCAGATCGGCTGCAAGGTTGCGGCGGCGCTGGCGGCCGGCTGCACGATGGTGCTCAAGCCCAGCGAAATCTCACCGCTCAATGCCCTCATCGTTGCCGAAATCATGGATGCGGCCGGAGTCCCGCCTGGCGTCTTCAACCTGGTCAATGGCGACGGCCCCACTGTCGGGGTTGCGCTGAGCACCCATCCGCAGGTGGACATGGTGTCGTTCACCGGTTCCACGCGCGCCGGGATCGAGGTGGCACGCAACGCCGCTCTCACCGTCAAGCGCGTCGCGCAGGAACTTGGCGGCAAGTCAGCGAACATCCTGCTGGACGATGCCGATCTGGCGACGTTCGTGCCGAAGGGCGTGCAGGCAGTCTTCCTGAATTCCGGCCAGGCGTGCGCGTGTCCGGCTCGCATGCTGGTGCCGCGCCGGTTCCACGACGAGGTTGTGCGCCTGGCGCAGGAGACCGCCGCGACGGTGGTCGTCGGCAACCCGCTGGCCGATGGCACGGCGGTAGGGCCGCTGGTCAGCCGCGCGCAGTTCGACCGCGTTCAGCGCTATATCCAGATTGGGATCGATGAAGGCGCCACCCTGGTGTCGGGCGGGTTGGGTCGGCCCGCAGGGCTGGAGCGCGGTTATTACGTCAGGCCGACTATATTCGCCAACGTGCGGAGCGAGATGGTCATCGCGCAGGAGGAGATCTTCGGCCCCGTGCTCGTGATCCTGCCGTACGACGACGAGAACGATGCCGTGCGGATCGCCAACGATTCGCAGTACGGGCTGTCCGGCTTCGTGGTGTCCGCCGACCCGGCGCGCGCCAGCAGGGTGGCGAAGCGGATGCGGACGGGTCAGGTGCGGCTCAACGGGGCGCCGCACGACTTCAGGGCCCCGTTTGGCGGCTACCGCTGCTCGGGAAACGGTCGCGAGTTCGGCGTCTTCGGGATCGAGGAATATCTCGAGACCAAGTCGATCTGCGGCTACTTCCCCAGCGCCTGATCGAAGGGTCGACGCAAGCCCCACTGGTCTTCACGAGCTGCCCGCCGATCCCCTGGTTCTGCCTTCTTCACGGCGAATCCCGTGCCCGCCGCTGAACGGGCCCTTCGCGGCGCGCTCGAGCGAATCGATGCGTGCGCGGCGTTCAGCCACTGGCAAGCCGAACCCCTGCGCGCGTGGCTGAGACGTCGGCCTTAGCGCGCGCTGCGGGTCCAACGCGCGCCTCTGACGCACGCACTCGCCAGCGGACCAACCGGCTCTAGTGCCAGGCTACTTCACCGTGAAGTTGGTCAGCGTCACATCCGTCACATGATTCACGCGCGCTCCGACGATTCCGTCCGTCGCGGCGAAGGCGCCCGTGCGCGGCGAACTATGCACCACCGTGTCGTTGATGACGTAGGCCACAGCATCGGTGGTGACGCGGACCTCGAGGGTGTTGACAGCGGAGGCGTTACCCTGTGGTCGTTGAATGGCCGGACTCATCATCTGGCCACCCTCGAGTTCCCGGGTGTCGTCACCGTCGCGCACCTTGATCAGATAGGTGCCGTCCTGCGCGATCGTGAAGTACAGGTAACGCTGGGCGGCCTCGCCGAGGCTGCTGCCGGCAAACACCAGACCGTAGTAGTTGGGATGGCTGGATGGCGTGTTGAGCGTGAAGGTGCCAGACAGCGTATAGACACCGCTTGCCGTCTGACCCGGTACCCACAACGTGCCGGCAGGGCCGCCGGCGTAGCGGAAGCCGCTGGTGCCATTGGCGGTGAAGTCCACTTCGCTCGTGTTGTCGGGGTCTGAGGCGTTCTGGCTCTCGTCGGTGCGCAACTCCCAGATACGGGCCTGCTGCTCCGTGGCCTGATTGGTCTCGGTTGCCGCTGGCTGCTCGGTGCTCGAGCTGCATGCAAGACTGAGCGTGAAGCCCAGGGCGACCAGGACCATCAACGGGGTAGGTGTACGCATCGACCACTCCTTGGTGAAAGGGATTTCGCGTTGTCTCTCGCGCGTGGTGCGAGGCCGCGGACAGTTGCATCATACGCGCAGTCCGGAGAACGACACCCACGTGAGCGATCGTACCCGGCGGGCACGCAGGCGTCGAAGCACATCGTCATCGCACGGCCGGCGTCTACGATTTCGAGCAGTATCAACAGCTCCTGGACGCCCCAAGGGCCGAGGAGCTGGCGTGGCTGGTTGTTCTACTGGGCGGGGACGCAGGGCTGAGGTGCGGCGAGATGATGGCGCTCGTGTGGAGCGATGTCGACCTCGCGAAACGGCAGCTGTGCGTGGCACGGCGGGCAACCTTCGAATGACATGAGCGCGAAGGTTGGTGGAGGCGGCGGGAGTTGGACTTGACAGGCGTGGCTGAAATGGCCAGATCTGCGAGTTTCCTAGGAAACACGAACCTCTAGAAATGTCAGATCCGGTCAATAACCGAGTTGAACCCCCAAATCGCCCCCAGCGATCCACGCTGGGTTCCAATCCGGAGTTGAGGCGTCTGGCTCACACGTGGGCTTCAATGACTCGGATTCGCCCATGCTGCCGATTCCGCGGTTTGGCGCGAACGACGATCTCCACGTCTTGGCCGAGCGCGGTCAGTAAGCGCATAAGCCGCGTGCTGGAGAAGTTCGCCAAGCGCCCGTTGAGCAGGGCAGACACCTTCGGTTGATCGACCCCCATGAGGCGTGCTGCCGCCACTTGGGTCAAGCGCCGCTGCTTGATGATCTGTTGGATGCGGCTGGCAAGTTGCGCCCGGGCGAGTTCCTCTTCTGGGTCGGCAAAGCCCAGGTCGGCGAACACATTGCCGGAACTCGTCGTCACTTTGATGTCTGCGTGTCTTGCCATTGTTCGTAGTCCTCTTTCGCTCGGGCCAGTCGACGCTTGATCAGATCCAGATCCGACTTCGGTGTCGCGATGCCTGTGCGCGACTTCTTCTCGAACGCGTGCAAGACGTAGACGATGCCGCCGAACCGGACTGTATAAGCGGCCCGATAGGTGTCGCCGTCGAAGTCGTCTACAACTTCCAGGACACCCGCACTGCCAAAACCCTTGAGCGGCTTGGCGAACGGTGCCTTCACGCCAAGCTGTGCGTCCCAGAGCGCACGGCCGACTCGTCGTCTGACGTCCCCAGGGAACGCGCTGAGGTCTTCCTTGCTGCTCCCCACCCAGCGGACTGGCTTCGGGCTTGGTTGGCCTTGTCGCGCCTTCGCCATCAATGGACCTGACGAGTGTATGCCAGTATGGGCATAGCCACAAGGGAGGCGTCACCCGACCGGCTTCTCTTGAGGACCTTGGTTCCCGTACGGAAACGTCCGGCGATTTCGCTCGATGCAAGTGGCTCGATTCACGCGGGTTCCCCGCTGTGAACGAAAGTTCCTCCGCAGCACCCGGCGGGGGGGTGACGTGTCATACCTACTTCCGCTGCGAAGCAGCGTCCGAGCATTCTGCGCCGCCGCTACCAGGTCGTGGACGGCGCGTCGACGGTACCCGCAGGATCGGAGGCTCGTCCGTTGAGGCAGGCGATGGCGTCGAGTGCGTCTGCGATCGCTGCTTCGGAGCAGGTGACGTTCACCGCCCGAGGGTCGTGTCGATGATCTCGCGGGCGCGCTTGGCGTCCACGAGGCGCCCCCGAGGCGCCCCCGAGACACTCGCGCATTCATCGTGATTCTGTCGTAGAAGTCACGAACTTCATCCAGCTCAGACGCGCGGAGGAACGTGTCCCCGATGCGGGGACTGACTCCACAGCGCGGCATCTGTGGCCATCATCCCGCCCCGCTCGCTCCCTGCGCCGTCTCTTCTTCAAGGGACGACTTAAAGGGACGACTTCATGGGACGTCTTAGTAGCTCACCCTGACCACCCCCCCAGCTCACCGTGAGCTGGGTAAACAGCTCAGGGTGAACTGGGCGAACAGCTCACGGTGAGCTACCTTGCTCAATTTCGGAGATTCGAGTGCTTGGGTCGTTCTCCTGTCTTACTGGCTCACCGTGAGCTGCCTATGAGACAGCCAGAACACCCAGAGACGGCCACGGACAGATGCCTGGGGACACGATGGTGGACCAGGGTCGGGATTGGCGCGCTATCTTGCGGCGAAGGGCAGCTGACGGAGGATTACTAAACGCTGCGCGACTACTCGTTACCGATCTGCCGAGGGGCCCGTGAGTCTCCCTCCGCCCGCAGCGTCGCGAGAAACCGTTGGCCGTCACTCGAAGGTTGGAAGCCAACCTAGCTCGGTTGCGGCCAGAACACAGACGCCCTGCTGCCCAACACCGCTGCAGGCGTGCGGTCGTGAACGCGTCGCCGAAGCGCGGACGTTGGGCTGAAAAGGGCTTCGTCCAGGTTGAGGCGTAGAATCTAGAACATGAGTATCGACGAGTTCGAAACCGAAGCACTCAAGTTTGGGCCATCAGCGCGGGCTCGCCTCGCGGCGAAGCTCTTGGAGAGCCTCGAAGTGCTGTCCGACGCTGAAAATCTGCAACTGTGGGCTGAAGAGGCGCAGCGCCGAGATGAGGCATGGGACGCCACGGGGGCGCCGGGCCACGCTGCGGAGGATGTGTTTCGAGACGCGCGGGCGCGACTGGGCTGAATGGTCGCCTCCTTCCACGACTTGGCGAAGGTCGAGTTGAACGAGGCGGCCGAGTACTACGAGCGCGAACATTCCGGCCTTGGGGCCACCTTCGTCGCAGAAGTCGAACGCTCCACGACCACCATTCTTGAGCATCCCGAAGCCAGTCCGATCGTCGGTGGAACGATTCGCCGGAAGCTCCTCCGGCGCTTCCCATATGCACTCTTGTACCGAGTGAGGGCGGAACGGGTGCGCGTTCTCGCCATCATGAATCTCAAGCGTCGTCCGGGTTACTGGGTCGGCCGTTCATGACGGCAACCCAACAAGCCACGACAACCGACCGAACCGGAAGACGCGCCGACCACACTCGAAGCACTCAAGGCGACTCGCGGCTGCGCGCCGACGGATACGCCGAACGCTGCGCTTCGCGTTTCAGTCGATAGATCCTCATCAGCAGGACAGACCGATTTTCGGGTCTGGCCCCCCAAAGTTCCCCGACCCGGATAGATCGCCACTGCGCGACAGATCAAGAGCGATGTGCCGGTGGGCGACGTCGGATTTACCGACCGGGGCACGGTCCGTCGTTGGAGCTTATGCGGCGACGTACTCTCGGATTTCCACCTGGACACCGGCGACTGCTGCCGCACTTGCTGTCTGGAGCAGTTCTCGGGTCACGAGTTCATCGACGTACTCTTCGCCGCAGTTCGCACAAATCCTGGCGGGAACGCCCTTGATCACCACAGTGGTCCCGTCGCGTTCGAAGACGACCGTCGCCTTTCCCAACCGGACCTCGTCCTGCTTGCAGATCACGCAAATCATGCTCGTCTCCGGGTGAAGGTGCTGTCCCACTTCTCAGGGTCGGGCTCGTAGACCGTGACGACGATTATCTCGCGATCCCCTGGATTGTGCGCACAGACGACGTGTATCGGGCGCGCCTGACACCAGCCCAGTAGCAGGCGGCTCGGATAGGGTGCGTCGTCGGGGTAATCTTCAACGACGTTGCCGCCCTCGACCACTTGACGGACATCGTCAACGGCTATTCCACGCTGGAACATGCGCTGGATTGCGTGGAGCCGAAAGGCCAGTCGCGAGAACGAATCGGGCACGAGCGCTATTATCCTGGCTGCCAGTTCTGGATGAGCGTGATCGGCGCGGCGTCGCCAGGCAGCTCCGTGTTGATGAGGAAGCGCCCGTCGGGAGCGACATCGTAATTCACGCCCATCTGCCCCCCGCCACCACCGACGATGCGCGTGGGGAAAAGCACGACCGGCGCGCCCGGTTGAAATGTGTCCCCGACCACGGTGATCGGCGCGGCCATCATCTCGCCTGCGGGACTGATGTAATACAGCTCCTTGCCGTCACGTCGCCACACGGGAAGGAAGCCACCCGCTGTCGAGACTTGCCATTGGCCCTCTGCCACCCCGGGGGCCGTGGTCACTGCGCCCGGCGGGACAAACGGCCGCACGTAGACGTCCCTCGCTCCCGACTCGTTCGTCTGGTAATAGGCCACCCAGCGGCCGTCCGGCGAGAACTGGCCGACCGCCTCTTCGAAACGCGTCTTCAGAAACACCGATGGCGCACGTGCTCCCAGCATTGGCACGACCCACAGGTCCTCCAGCGTCTGCGGGTCGATAGTGAGGTAGAGCAGGAAGCGACCGTCCGCCGACCAACTGCTGAGAACCTTGAGTTGGTCGGAGGCCAGGACCCGCTCCTCCGAGCCCGCGCCGCTGGCGAGTTTCTGGTACAGATCGACGTGCCCTGTCCGACCCGAGCTGAACGCGATGCGGGTGCCGTCGGGCGACCAGACAGGACGATAGTCCCTGGCCGGGTCAAACGTGAATCGGATCGTGCGCGGGCCGTCCAGCAGCCAGAGATCCGTGTTGCCCCGCACAGCGCGCTCCACGACCACGCGCCGGCCGTCGGGAGACACGCGGGGGTTGGAGAGCGTCGCGTCCGGGTCGCCGATGGTGCCCTGCGCCTTGCCCGAACGGTCAAACCACGTCAATTGCCGCTGGCCGCCCGTCCCCACCCGGTAGGCCACCAGTCCCGACGCCGCCACAGAGACGGCGCTGAGATTGGCGTCAACGCCCACGCCGTCGGCCACCGTCACCAGCTCGCCGGTGAGCGCGCCCTTGTCCACATCCAGCCGTTGCGCCACGAGCGTCTGCGTGCCCGCCCGCACCCACAACAGCCAGCCCGAGGGCAGGAACACCCCACTGCCGGCGGCAGGCGTCAGCTGCATCGGGGCGTTCGCATCGAGTGCGCCGAGGTAGATCCCGGGCCCGTCCACACCATCGCGCTGAAAGAACAGGAACCGGCGTCCGTCCGGCAGAAACGACGGCGCGAATTGGCCCAACTCGCGCGGACCAAGCGTAGTCACGTTGCCCACCGGACCTCCGGTGGCCGCCACGCGCAGCAAGGGCGTCGTCATGCTCGGTGCAAAGACGATGACGCCGTCCGCACTCCACGTCCCGCCGGCGCCGTTGCTGGCCGGTGCCAGTGTCTGCGGCGCGCCCCCGCCGAGGTCGAGCCGCTTCAGCAC
>JBEBGV010000020.1:0-67674 GCA_040081265.1 Vicinamibacterales bacterium | reverse complement strand
GATCGCGGCGCACCAGACTCGCGAAGCGAAGGGACACGGCTCCCACGACGAGATGCAGCGCCTCCATCGCGCACTCGCCGAGGCACACGGCCAGCAACCGGCTCTCGTCGTGCAGGGCGCGAGCGATCGCGCGCGCCGCGGCGAACACCGCGCACCGCAGGTTACGGCGCACGCCGCCGTCACGTACGCCCGAGACCGGAATCTGGAGCGCGAGGCCGTCGTGGACGAACGGGCGCTCTTGCGTGACGCGCTCAAGCGGTCGATGGGGGACGTGACCGTTGACGCCATCAAAGGCGAGTTCGGCCAGCGCGTCGCCGCTGGTCAGCTGATTCCCGTCGAGCTGCGGCCCGGTGTGCCCGGGCGCGCGTTCACGACACCCGAGATGGTACGCCTCGAGCGCGACACCCTGCAGGCGATGCGCACAGGCCAGCAGGCGTATGCCCCACTCGCGACAAGCCTGACGCGCCAGGCGGTCCAGGTCGCCTCTCCGCACTTGAGCGTGCATCAACAGGAGGCGGTGGACCGTGTCCTCGCGAATCGTGATCGAGTCGTGGCGCTCGAAGGCGTCGCCGGCGCCGGTAAAACGACGGCGCTCGCGGCGGTGCGCGAAGGCGCGGAGTGGGAGGGCTACCGCGTGGAGGGCTTTGCGCCCACGTCACGCGCGGCGCAGAAGCTGGCCGACGCCGGCATCGCGACGAGCACCCTGCAGCGACATCTCGTGCGGCCCGATGTCCCGCACGACGGAGCCAAGCGCCTCTACGTCCTCGACGAGTCGAGCCTTGCGAGCACGAGACAGATGCACGACTTCCTCCATCGCCTCGGCCCCCAGGACCGCGTGCTCTTGGTGGGCGACGTCCGGCAACATGAGGCCGTCGACGCAGGGCGCCCCTATCGCCAGCTCCAGGAGGCCGGCATCGCGACAGTTCGGCTGGACGCCATCGTCCGGCAGCAGGACCCCGCACTCAAGCAGGTCGTCGAACACCTGTCGCGGGGTGAGGTACACCGCGCCATGCAGGATCTTCAGAGCCAAGGACGGGTGCACGAAGTCGCGGATCGGCAACAGCGATTCACCGCCATCGCGCACGCCTACGCACAATCGCCGAACGGGACACTCGTCGTGTCTCCCGATAACCAGTCGCGCGTGGAGATCAATCAGGCGATCCACCGGGTGATGCAGACCAGCGGTCGCGTCGACGCGCACGAGCACCACGCGCGCGTCCTCGTGCCACGACAGGACGTGACGGGGGCCGATCGCCAATGGGCGGAGCAGTACGAACCGGGCAACGTCGTGCGCTACGAGAAGGGGAGCCGGGCCGTCGGCATCGCCGCGGGCGAGTATGCGCGCGTGGCGCAGGTGGATGCCGGGAACAATCGCATCACCGTCACCCGTGACAACGGCGAGCCGGTCACGTATGACCCACGCCGGCTCCAGGGCGTCACCCTCTACCGCGAAGCCGCCCGCGCCTTTGCGGTGGGGGACCGCGTGCAGTTCACCGCACCGGACCGGGAGCGCCATGTCGCCAATCGCGAGCTAGCCACCCTCGAGCGCATCGACGCCGGCGGCCAACTGCACCTCCGGCTCGAGTCCGGGCGCGCGGTGGCCCTCGCCGTGGAGGCGCAGCCGCATCTGGATTACGGCTACGCGGTGACGAGTCATAGCAGTCAAGGGCAGACGGCCGATCGCGTGCTTGTCCACGTCGATACCGAGCGCGGGAACGAGTCGCTCGTGAATCGGCGCTTGGCGTACGTCGCGATCTCTCGAGGTCGGTTCGATGCCCAGATCTACACCGATAGCACCGCACAACTCGGCGACGCCCTGAGCCGGCAGGTCGGCAAGCTATCCGCGATCGAGGCGAGCCGTACTCCGGAGGGCAAGGGGCAGATGGTGGGACCAACGTCCGTTGGGCGGCAGGAGACGCCGCTCGTCATCGCGCGATAGGAGTGGGCGACCTTGGAGACGACCACGCATGACTCCACCGGCTGTGGCCCAGGCGTCCAGTGCGCGCAGTTCGGTCGCTGGTGCTGGGGACCAGCGACCCTCTCCGGTGGTGTTTGCCCTCGACCGGCTGTTTCCCAAGCGGGGCCACGCTCCCTACGCAACCCTGGAGCGTCTCGTCGCGCTGGTCGTCATGCGGGCCATGGGGCCAGACGACCAGACGGGGGAGTGGAACTGCTTTGTCAGCTACCCAACGATCGCAAAGTGGTCGGGAGTCAGTGTCGCGTCTGTGAAGAGAATGCTGCAGCGGCACTGCGATGGACCGGCTCCACTGTTCTACCGAACGAAGTCGGGGCGGACACGGGGCCGCCTTCACACGTGTTATCGCTTCACCTTGGTGAGGCATCCAGAGACGTTCGCCGCATCTCGCGATCGTACGCGTCTCGATCGAGCGACGGTGGCAGACCGATCCCTGCGCGAACTCCAGCCCGAACGTCTGGCGTTGCAGCGACAGCTGCAGGACTTCGGTGGAACCATGACGGAGGCCGAGTATCGACGCAGGCTGAGCGACCTCGAGCGCTCGGCCCGGGGCCGCACGCCCGCGCGCGCCATGGCGAAGCGGGAGTCACGCTGCCCATGAATACCCTGACCCGCCGGCGCACGGACGTCCACGTCACCGCAACGAGCGTTCGCACTCGGCGCGGCGACAGTCCACACACGGGAGCTCAGCGAGCGCCAGATGAGTCAGGGGAACGTGGCACCCGCCGGGCCGCCGCTGACACTACGGGACGCACACTCTCAACCTTTACTAGCCTGCAAGGGAGAGACTCGTGGCTGGGATTCTAAGCGAGGCGGAACGAGAATACGCGGCACGTCTAGCGCGCGAGTTGCCGTCTGTCATTGAACTCGACGAGCTCCCGAAATGGATCGGCATGTCACGCGCCACGATCTTCCGCCTTCGGCAACGCAACCGATTTCCGATTCGTCCGCTCCACCCGACAACGCGGCGGGTCCAGTTCGCTGGAATCGACGTACTGCGGTATCTTTTGCGCAGCAAGGAATAGAGACACGCATGGCGTCACCACAGCAACTGCCCGTCGGCATTACGCGCGTCCACCCGCACACTCGACGCACGTTGCGGACAGCTGCGGATCTCGCATCCTGCGTGAACTGGGTGTGGCGTGTTCGAGCCAAGCGACGAGGGACAGGAGACTTCGACCAGCTCTATCCGCAGGATGTTCGAGACTCGATTCAGACGACCCTTGATTACCTGCAGCACGAACGCTCGACGGCCATCAACGATCTCCGCCGAGATGCGGCCCGCCAGGGGTCAGATATCTTCACAGACGACGTCAAGGCCTACCTGGCGCGGCGCGCCAGCGCGTCGGACTACCGTGGCCGTGTCCGCAGCTTGTTCCTGTGGGACGAATGGTTGTCGAACAAGTTGGGCTCGAGATTCAAGACCACAAAGATCACACCAGAGCTCGTTGAACTGGCGCTCGAAGACTGGAAGCAAGCGACGGTCGTACGGAAGAAGAAGGGCGGAAAGCTGCAGCGCCGCTGGGCCTCGGCGACGTTGCGCACGCGCGCCCTGCACCTCTCCAACCTGTTCGGAGTGTTGTACCCCGATGTCGCGAACCCGGTCCTAGCGTTGAAGGACCGGCTCCCACCGAAGTCTCCAGAAGTCGAGAAGGCGCAGCCCCTGTCGGTCGTGATGACGCTGCTAGACCAAATCCGAAATCCGCCGGTCGTTGCCCAACGACAGTACCCGTCGTTTGCCTCAGTGCGCGCCGCACTACTCGGCTTTGCCCACATCACGATTCAAGAGCTGTGGTCGATTCGTGACGCTCGCGCGTTCGACCTGCGCGCCGGTCAGCTGCGCATTCCGGCCAAACGCGTCGTCGAGCGCTACACGACGGTCGATGGGCACGGCGTGGTGCGCGTGGTCGTGGAACAGCGGGAGCCGCGTGTGGTGAACTTGACCCCGGACGGACTCGAAGCCTCCCGGCAGTACCTCGCGTATCCCGATCGGTACCAGGGCGGTGGAAAGCTGACGAAGTTCGGATATTTCGCCATCGGCTCATTTCGCCAGATGCTGCAGTCCGCCTGCCGCAGTGCCGGCCTGGAGTCACCCATCTCACCCTCGGACTTCGGAACGACGCAAGCGCCCTCGTACGAGGAGGTCCGTGCGATCGTCCACGCGATGCGGCATGACGTCGTCCCCTATCGGCCCACAGCGGATCGCACGAGAAATGCGAAGGCGTTCATCCGGGCATCGGTCATGGCGCACACGGGCGCCCGTGTCGGGGAAGTCGCCATGTTGGAGCCGGAGGATGTGCGGCTGAACGAACGCGCCGTGCTAATGCCGACCGAGAAGCACCGCCGAAATGCCGGTCGGATGGAGCGGGTGATCAGCCGGCGGCGCATTCCCCTCAACGACTATGGCCTCGCCGCACTCAAGCTCTTCGTGAAACACGACCTGTTTGACCGGCTGTCCGACCGGTCCCGGGTGCCCGATGAAACGATGGTGCCGTGGTATCAGGAGCTGTACTACCAGGTCGTCGTCGCAGCGCGCCGCGTCAAGGACCCGCATACGGGGGCGTCGCTGTACTTCACGCCGCACTGTTTCAGGCACTCCTTCGCCACGGCGCTTGCGCCACTGATCGGCGGAGACGCGAAAACAGGCGCGAAGATCATGGGGCATTCCGCGCAGACGTTCATGCGCTATGTGCGCGCGAACGACGAGACAGCACGGACGGCGGTCGATAAGATGATCGCGGACCTCCCGCCGTTGGGGCAGCCCATGACCACGCCGACTGGGACGTCGTCCCTGCGCGTTGTCGTCACGGGAGGGACCTTATAGGAACAGGATGCCCTAACAGAAGTCTCAGCAGACCGCGGTGGCCTGAGTTAACCAATTCACCCTCCGAGATTCTCGGTACGATTCATCCCTCAGGTGGTCCACTTTCCGAGCGGCGCGCCCACGGGCCGAAGCACGATGACCGGAGCCTCAAGATGCAAGTAGCCGGTTTTCAGATCCTGTTGCTTTCCTCAGTCGCGCCGAAGCATTCCTGCTGCGGGGCGAAGCCGAGAACAGCATGATGTTGGGCATTCGTGGCTTGCCTGGCACTCACCCTCCCAGACTCGGGGAAGACTGCTACCTGGCCGTGGTTGAGGACGGTGACGACATCGCGGCGTGCAGCGTACGGACCCCGCCGTTTGGAGCCATCATCACGAGGGCGGAGCTCCCGACGTTGGAATGCCTCGCAGAGGACCTTGCTGCCAAATACAAAACGCTACCCGCGGTGCTCGGGCCGGAACCAGCCGTGAGCACCTTTGCGAATCTCTGGTCGCGACGTGCAGGCACTCGGTGGCGACCACTGATGCGGATGCGGTTGTTCGTCGCACGCCAGGTGCAGAGCCTTTCTGCTCAACCGCCGGGCGGCTTGCGAATTGCCGTGGAGTCCGATCTGCCGACCGTCATCCCATGGGCCATCGCGTTCCACCGGGAAGCCCGCACCGGTACTCCGCTCGATCCGGCTCAGACGATTCGCGAGGATGTCATCAACCAGCGCCTTGTCGTGTGGGATGACGGCGGCGCTGTTTCGATGGCGACATGGGCTGGCCGGAGTGACCGCAGTGTCCGCATCGGGACTGCCTACACGCCACCGGATCATCGACGGCACGGCTATGCGTCCGCATGTGTGGCAGCGTTGACTCAGTGCCTCCTCGACGATGGCGTGACGTTTTGCTGCATCAACACAGACTTGACGAATGCCACCACCAACAAGATCTATCCGGCCATTGGATATCGGCCGGTGTGCGACATAAGCAATATCGCCTTGCAGGACGGCTAACCCACGTGTCCAGCGTCGGCTGGCGGTGAGGTCATCGGACTACCAAGGGGTGTTCGCGTATGACCCTCGGACTACCAGACCACGGAGAACCAGCCCACCAATCTGATGATCGCTGTACATCGGCCCACGAAACCCGGGGTCTGTACATCGGTCGACGAAGCCGATGGTCACTGGGAACCACGTCGCGACGGTTATCGTGAACCAGAAGAAGTGGACCCGTCCACCCGTTCGAGAACGTCCCGCGACCCCACTCGTAACTGGTGGTTGTCGCACGACCGAGTCCTACTCATGTCGCCGCTCACCATGGTGTTCTCGGGTTGGTCCAGAATTGCTTGACACCGGTTGTTTTTCAGCGCCGGCAGGCGATCGCGGGCGTCGTCGCGAATGTGCTCGTAGACCCACGAGACCGTGACGTTTAGAAACCGGGCGGCGTCGCGCACCGTGAGAAGCCGGTGCGCGTCGTCATCGAGTGCCTGTCCGACGTGACGCGTACGGCTGTTGGGCATGGTCATGGAGATGTGTCAGTCGCTGAAGCGCAACCTTCGACAGCGTTCTGGCTGCGGTGTTGAGTGGTGTTGGTGGTACGTGCCTGTTCAGGTCGTGCTCGTAAAATGGTGCGATTCGCGTGCGGACGAACGAAGGCCGCTGATCGAGGCAAGACGTTGTGGCGACTCAGCGCATGCGCACCGAGAGCAACGCCGCGACACAGTCAACGTTCGGAATCGACCATTGCGCGTATCAGGACCGGCAGCGCCGTTGGTATTCTCCGAAACGTCGGTCGTGCGCGGCGCGTGCATGCCGTACTCATAGCGCCTTCACGACGACCGACTCCGCTCTGATCGTCGAACTGTCAGGTTGTGGAAGTGTGGGTCAATCCTGCAGCAACCGAGGCTTGCTTGGGATGCGCTGATCCGGTGGGGCTTGGTTCCACCGCACCGTCGAGACATCAACACGACGAGTTCCCCTACGAGTTCCCTTGCGCGTTCCCCGCGAGCTGCGAAGTTGCACTGGAAACACTGACGGAACTTGCGTCTCTCCCGTCGACCCCTACGTCGGTGGCAAGGGGGGAGCGACCCCTTCGGGAATCAGAGCCCGTGGGCGGCCGGGTCGCTCCCCCCTTGCTGCACCCTGGTCCAGGCGCTCAGCCATCGAAATCACAGGCTGGCACCGTGCTCGGCACCGTCAAGGGTGCCCTCGCGCGAGCGCTCGGCGGCTGCGCCGCCCTTGACCGCGCCTGCGCGCGGTGCGTTGTGGCTACCTATCGATGGCGCGACAGGGCGATCTCCACCAAATTACAGATCGGCTCGAACCGATAAGTTTGCTGATGCAGGTCGTCGAAGCCGACGGCTGTTCCCCACGGCGGTCGAACTCAGCCCGGTCTCAGCAGCAGACCCCCGCGCCATCCTCTCAGACGCCGGTGGAGAATGCGCTGCCTCCAGCGGTAACGTTCGGTGTCGTAACGTTTCTGCAGTACACCGCCGACCTGCACGAGATGGACGGCTACAACGCCTTCGACGTCACGCGTGGCTACCTCAATATCCGCGCGCGGCTCTCGGATCGTGTGCAGGTGCGGTTCACGCCGGACGTGAGACCGACCACTGACGCCAGTCTCAACCGGAATCTCACGCTGCGTCTCGAATACGCGTCACTCAACGTCTAGGTCACCGACAGCACGTCCGTGATGTTCGGTCTGCACGAGACGCCGTGGCTGTCGTTCGAGGAATCGCTCAATCGCTACCGTGTAATCGCGCCTCTGTTCGCCGAACGCCTCGAGTTGATTCCGGGGGCAACCGATCTCGGCGCCAGCGTCAAGGCGACCCGCGGCCGCACCGAGGTACACGTGGGTGTCAACAACGGCGAGGGCTATGGCCACGCCGAGCTCGACAAGTACAAGAGCATTGACGGCCGCGTCACCCTGCGTCCATTCGAAGAGGGCGCCGCCAGCAACGTCAGCATCTCGGGCTTCTACCAGTACGGCTGGTATGCGAAAGATCGCCCGCGGAACGTGGCGATCATCATGGGCAGCTACGAGAACACGAACATCGTCGCGACCGCCCAGTGCCTGACCGCCACCGACAACCCGTTCGTCGCCAGGGACGTGAAGCGCCGCGGCCTGTCGTTCTTCGGCGAAGGTCGCGCGGGCGTCACCGGCTGGGCGGGCGTCGGCGGCCTCGATCTGATTGATCCGGAATGCGACCGCTGATGGCGATTCACAGCGCCGGCTGCTCTTCGGTGGCGCCCACTGGAGCGAGCTCGAGCACGGACGCCTTGGCGTCGTCGTCACGCTCGAGCAGATCTATCGATCGTCCAACTGAGAACTGCTGCAGCGCCGCCTGCTGGCACAAACGCACGTCGAGTTCTGAGGGACCTTCAGGTCCGGCGTCATCTGTTGACATGCGACAAATGTCGCTCTATGATGCGCGGCGATGGGCAAAGCATCTACTCCGCACCCCGGACATCTCAGCCGCCGCGAGCGCGAGATCGTCAACGCGGTCTTCGCACTCGACAACCGCGCCTCTGCCGAAGACATTCGGGCCAGACTGGTCAACCCGCCGAGCGCGTCGTCGGTGCGCGTGATGATCTCCCGGCTCGAAAAGAAGGGGCACCTCAAGCACACCCAGGACGGGGCGCGGTTTCTCTACTCAGCCACCGTCTCGCCGATCAGCGCCAAGAAGAGCGCCCTGCGGCAATACGTGGAAACCTTCTTCGAAGGTTCCCTGGCCCAGATGGTGACCGCCCTCGTGAGGCAGGAATCGTGGACGGCCGACGAGCTGAAGGCGCTTCGGGCAGAAATTGATCGCGTGCACAAGGAGAAGAAACGATGATGAGCGTGGCTCTCGCTGCCTCGTTTCTCGTCAAGGCGACGATCATCGCCTTCGCGAGCCTGCTCGTTGCGTGGCTGATGCGTCGGGCGCGGGCCTCCGTACGGCACGTAGGCCTGGCCGCCGGCTTCTTTGCGCTCCTCGCACTCCCGATCGCCGCGGTGGTGGGACCAACTGCGGCCATCGACGTGCCCGTCGTCGTGTCCGTGACCAGCGCCGAGCCGCCGGATGTCGCAGGTCTGCTGGCGGGGCCGGTCCTGGCACAGGAAGTTCCAACGGCCGTCACGCCGGTGGATCAGGACGCCGGCGCGCGTTCGCTCGACGGGATGACACTGCTGCTCGGTGTGTGGGCGCTAGGCGTACTCGTGTGCCTCGCGCCGGTCTGCGCCGGCCTCTACCAGCTGCGCAGATACCGCCGCTGTGGCATCCCTTTTCTATCCGAGCAGACGGGCCTTCGCAAGCTCGCCGCAGCACTGGGCATCAAGCGATCCGTCACGTTGCTCGTGCACGAGTCGATCGCCGGCCCGATGACGTACGGGGTGATGCGACCTGTCGTGTTGCTGCCGTCAGACAGCAGGCAGTGGAGCCGCAGTGCCCTTCGTCGAGCGCTTGTGCATGAACTCGAGCATGTTCGCCGAGCCGACTGCCTCATCCACTGTGCCAGTCGACTCGTATGCGCACTGTATTGGTTCCACCCGCTCGTCTGGACGATGTGGCGGAAGCTGACGGTTGAAGCGGAGCGTGCGTGCGACGATGCCGTGCTGGGGGAGGCGGAGCCGACGCGGTACGCCCGGCAGCTCGTGGACCTGGCCGAGCGCCTGGCCGTTGAACCGAAGAGGCCGGTGCTGGCCATGGCGAGCCGCGATGAATTGACGACGCGTATCGCTGCGGTGCTGGACTCGACGTTGCCACGAGGTCGGGCGGGCCTCGCCGGGATTGTCGTCGTTGCCGTGACGGTCGTGTTCGTGGCCGCGCTCGCGCCGCTTCGAGCGGTCACGCTGTCCATGCCACACGCGACAGCGGCTCCACGGGCTGAGGTGCAGCTCTCGATTGCCGCCCATGCCCCTACGTCCGCAGAGGTGGCTTTCCTGAGTCGGGCTCAGGCGCAGGCGCCGGTCACGGCCGCTCAGGCGCCGTCACAGGCTCCTCCCGCCTCTGTCTTGTCGTTCGAGGTCGCGTCGGTCAAGGTCAACAAGTCTGGCGATAGGGCAGTGGGTGCACCGCCAGTTGTGGGAGGTCGCTTCCTCAGGACCAACATTCCCATCGACGTATTGATCGCGAACGCATATCAACCGCTGCAGCGATTCGAAATTGAAGGCATGCCGGAGTGGGCGACGACCACGCGCGTGGACCTCGAGGCGCGCGCTCTCGGGCCGGTTGCCGGTGAGGTCGCGCCGGCGGGTGCGACGCCAGCACAGATCGGCCAGATGCTGCAGTCGCTGCTCGCTGAGCGGTTCAAGCTGGCGGTGCACCGCGAAGTTCGACAGCAACCTGTCTACGCGTGGGTGCAGGTCACCCCCGGCCGTATGGGACGGCAGTTGAAATCGCACACTGACGACGCCGGATGCCTTGATCCTCGCTCGGCGCCGCAGGCCGGCGGTCGGCCAGACCCGAACCTTCCGTTGCCGACACCACCGTGCGGAGCGTTCAGCGGCGCGCCTGCGCTCGGTCGTCTTGCCGGGCAGCGCGTCGCGCTCGACTCAGTCGGGCGCGCGCTGAGTGGTCAGCTTGGACGCATGGTGATCGATCGCACCGGTCTCATGGGCCTCTTTGATCTAACACTCGAGTGGACGCCGCTCCAGGCGCTGCCTGGCCTCGATCCCAATGCAGGGGCCGGCGCGTCGATCGGACCCGCCGATCGGCCATCGATCTTCACCGCCGTTCAGGAGCAGCTCGGGCTGAAGCTCGATCCGCAGACCGGACCTGTAAACATGCTGGTCATCGATCACGTCGAGCTGCCGTCAGAGAACTGAGGCCTGCGGGATTCGTACTATGCCCGGACCAATCCCCGCCGGATACGTTTGAGACCCAGCCACAAGCCGATGGTACTGGACGCCAGCCCGCCCAGCAGCAGGACGATCATGCCGATGTCCCAGAGGGGTCGTGAGTTGTACCAGAAGGCAAAATCAAGGCTGTGAAGACCGTTGTAGAGCCACCGCTCGACTCGATTGAGGCGGTGCACCTGTGCGACCACCTGGCTGACGGCCGGGTCGATGTAGAACCAGGTCTCTGCTGGGTCGCCAAACTTGACGCGCAGGACGGGCAGTGGCGTCTGGTATCCGCGCGAGTAGTAGTAGGAGTCGTAATCAGTCAGCAGATCAGCCACGACAATGGGCTCGTCTGGAAAAGCATGCTTCAACCGCTCCAGGATCGACGCGGTGCTGAACCGATCGGTGCGCGGGTGCAGCGTCCGTGCTGAGACGAGCACCCGGTCACCTTCGAGACGACCAGCGACCCCGTAAGGCTGGTGAAGGCGCTCACCGCGTGTCGCCTCTGTGCTCGTGAGCGGCGTCGGGTGGACGATGAAGTAGGGCTCATCCTGGATGCGCGCGAACTCGATCTCCTTGATGCCGCGGCCGTTGAGAGCCTGATTCCACTGGGTAGGTTCGAGCAGCGGAAACTGCGCGAGGTCCACCGGACCACCTGTGAAGACGTCGCGCGGTGGCTCTAGTCCAGTCGCATTCGTCCACTCGAACGGCTCCATCGACAGCAGGCCGCTGAACGCCCACGTCAAGGTGAAGGTCCCAAAGATGACGCCGGTGATGTAGTGCCAGCGCATCCAGCCGGCATATGGAATGGCTTTGGCGAGTCGAAACGGGCGGGCCTTTCTGAACTGTGTGAACCCGAGCACCATTCCAAGGATCGTGACCGCGCACGCCGCGGCGGATGTCCAGACCACGATCTGGTACCACAGTGGCTGGTTCGCACGAAGCGCCGCGAAGTACAACCAGTGGGGAATCACGCCGACCCAGGCCAGCGCCCGGCTGGTTCGGGTGGTCATGGTGGCAATCTCACCGGTTCGCGGCTGCACGTAGATCTCTGTGCCGCCCTCGTCATCGACCTGAAACTTGTGCAGGGGTAGCCCGCGGCCCTGTCCCAGCGTCCACTGATCGACGCTGGTCAGCGTCCGCGCGAACCGCACGCGGTCGTCGGCGACCTGCATGAACCGGCTTGCGACCTGGCGCGCCTCATCGACGGTGAGCGCCGCCATCACATCGCCCGTGTCGGCAAACACGGTCGCGGTGCCAACCCGATAGGCTGGTCGATTCATCACCGTCAGAAGCTGCGCCCGGCCGGCTCGCGCGGTCGACCCCGCGGCCTCCAATCGGGCGGTTGCGTCGGCCGCGGACAGATGCACGCTGGTCAGGTCGAGATCCGGCATGCGCTCCAGGCGTAACGCCGGCGTCACGCGTGGCAGGCCACCGGCGTACATCATGACGATGCCCGACGCGAACCAGAGCATGACCAGCGCGCTCAGAACGATGCCGGCGTAGCGATGGCTGAGAATCAACCACTTCCTGATGAACGTCATACGGGGCCTCGCCGGGGAGTGTAGACAAGGTTGCCTCGGCTGGGATCTGAAGAGATTCTGAACTCATCGTCAGGTGCCGATGGTCGTGAGGGGCAATGTGCTAGGATGCCCTTCTGCCTTGGGTGCCCACGACGGGCATAACGGGGAAGTCCGGTGCGAATCCGGCGCGGTCCCGCCACTGTGAGTGAAGGCGTGTCGCTTCGATATCACCACTCGGTCAACAGCCGGGGAAGGTGAAGCGACCGACGAATCAGCTAGCGAATTCGTCCCTTCCGAGCCAGGAGACCTACCCAGGGATACTTGCTGCCCGCGGAGGCTCCATCGATGGCTCGTGCCTGCTCGTCTTTCCAATCCGTTTCGCTTTCCCTCTTCCTGTCCCTCTGCGCCTTTCAGCCTCAGTCAGCATTTGCGCAGTCATCGGCATCCACGTCCGGCGTGGTCGTTGATGAAGCCGGTGGTGCGATCGTCGGCGCCCGAGTCACGGTGCGCGACGCCAATGGCCTGGTCGTCCTGACCACGGCGTCAGACGCGGCTGGTGCGTTCACGGTGCGCGACCTGCCGTCCGGCACCTACTCCTTGTCGGTCGAGCAGAATCTGTTCGCGCCCATCACGCAGACCCTCGACCAGGCGGCGAGCGCTGCACCCTTGCGCATCGTCCTCGCCGCTGGAGGGTTTGTCGAAGGCGTAGTCGTGACCGCCCGGCGCGTCGAGACGCGTCTGTCGGAGACCCCTCAGAAGATCGAGATCATCGATTCGGTCGATCTGGAGCGCTCCGTCGGCGCGGACCTGACTGACATCCTGAAGAAGAACGCTGGTGTTGACGTCGTGCAATATACCGGGGCGCTCTCGGGGATCGGGATCCGCGGATTCAGGCCACAGACCGGCGGCATCAACAAGCGCTCGCTGCTGCTCATCAACGGCCATCCCTCGGGCGTGACCAATCTTGCTGCGTTGCTGGTTGACGGTGTTGAACGCATCGAAGTGTTGAAGGGCGCGGCGTCAGCCGTCTACGGCTCGTCGGCGATGGGCGGGGTGGTCAACGTCATCACAAGACAGTCCGCCGGTAAGGTGGGTGGCAGCGCTCGTATCGGGCTTGGAAGTTTTGGAGCATCGGAGTTTGCCGCCCGCGCCGGAGGGAACGCCTCGTCTCGGATTGACTTCGATGTCAATGCGGCGACGTTCAATCAGCGAGACGACCTCCGCATGGGCAACGGCGAAGTGCGCCCCGCGACGGCTTACAAGACCTACGACACCGGCGGCCGCCTCGGCGTCGTCTTCGGGCAAGGCTGGCGCCTGGATGGCCACGCCGACGTGTACCGCGGGCGCGACATCAACTCGCCGCCAGACCTGACCTCCGGCAACGTCGGTCAGAGCCGCAAGAACATCGAGCGCAACGCCGGCGACGGGCGTGTGACCGGACGCATCCAGGCCCACGACCTGGCCTTCACCACCTATACGGCGACGGAGAGCAGTCACACCTCGAACGTGACGACAAGCAACCCCGTTGACCTACCGTTCCTTCCGTACCTGTCGTTCGAGAGTGATCTTCGCTGGACCGGAGTGCAGGCGCGCGATTCCTGGAACGTCTCGCGAGTCGACAGCATCGTTGTCGGACTCGACTACGAGCGGGTGAAGAGCGTCAGTCGTTCATTCGCACGAACGGGTGAGCAGACCGCCCCGTTCTCGGCCAATGCGCGCAAGAATACCGTGGGGGTGTACGTTGAAAACACGCTGAGGCTGCGTGACGGGCGGACCGTCGTGACGCTTGGTGGACGGCTGGATCACATCACCGCCGAGACGCTCGAGACTCCGCTGAAGACGAACTTCACGCCGTCGGAGGCAACCTTCGACGTGTTCAACCCGAGCTTTGGCGTGAAGCACGAACTGGTCGCCGGCCTGCGTGCCCATTTTGCGTTCGGTCGCGGATTCATCCCTGCCGAAGCGTCGATGCTGACCGGCTTCACCACGACAATCGTTGGTGGACGGACGCAGATCAGTCAGGGCAACCCGGATCTGCAACCGGAGCGCAGCACGTCGTTCGATGTGGGTGCCGAGTGGTCGTCGCAGAGTACGCGAATCGACGTGACGGCGTTCAAGACGAAGGTCAAGAATCGCTTCATCTCCAACATCGTCATCAGCAGCCCGCCGGCCCCGGCTCCGATTCTGCTGTCGGTGCAGAACGGCCTCGACGCACACATCAGCGGTCTGGACATCGAAGCCGCCCAGCGTCTTGGCGCCCACATCGGGCTGTACGCAAACACGACCCACTATTTCAATCGCAAGGAACGACTGTGCTCGCCAGGACCCTTTCCGGCCTGCGCCGCCGACGGTCCCGAGCAGGACATCCTGAACGTGCCGCTCGACACCATTCGTGCGGGCGCTGACATTGATGTGAGCCGGCTCGCCGTTCGCGTCTCCGGCCGTTACGTGCGCGGCCGCAAGGACAACAACTTCAACCTGCCCGGCTTCCCGATCGTCACCTACGACAACTTCACCGTGTTCGACGCGACCGCGTCGGTCCGCGTCGTGCAACGTCAGTCGATCGTTGTCTCGATCAACAACATGTTCGATGCGTTCTATTACGAAAAGCTCGGCTACCCGCTGCAGGGCGCCTCGTTTAAGCTCTCGTACAAGCTGAATTTCTAAGGGAGCGGAACCCATGCGCAGTATCAGCACGATGAAGGGTGACGCCGGCGAGACCAGTCTCGCCGGCGGCGTGCGCGTGTCAAAAGGGTCGGACCGGGTGGAAGCCTACGGCACGATCGACGAACTCAACTCGACGCTGGGGTTCGCGCGATCGATCTGTGAGGACGTCGAGATGGCCGCGTTCAGCAAGACGGTTCAGCAGGATCTGTTTCGGGTGGGCTCATCGCTGGCGACGCCGCCAGAAAGTCCCAAGCCTCAGATCGTCATCGACGGCGCGATGGTCGAGCGGCTCACCGCCGAGGTCCATCGACTCGAAGCGATCGAGGGCATGCTGGCAGACTGGTCCATTCCAGGCGAGCACCGTGCGGCCTCCGCCTTCGATGTGGCCAGGACCATCTGCCGCCGGGCGGAGAGGAACCTCGTGCGCCTTCAGGAGTCTGGCGTCAGTGTCCAGCCAGGCATCCTCGCCTACGTCAATCGCCTGTCGGACCTGCTGTGGCTCTTCGGCCGGAAGCTCGAGCACGACGCGGGCGTCAGCGGCTCGCTTCGGGAAGCGACTGGGAAGGCCGGCAACCGCTTCTCACGCGCATGGTAACGCTCCTGAATCGCAGGAGGCTGCGGTGCTTGTGCGCCACGATAGCCTTGCTATGCGTCGCGAGCCTGCCGGTCGCAGCGCAGACGAGGCCAGCACGGATCATCTCGACCTCGCCGAGCATTACCGAGACCCTCTTCGCGCTCGGTCTGGGCGATCGGGTCGTGGGTGTGTCCAGTTACTGCCGCTTCCCGGCGGAGGTCGTAGCGCTGCCGAAGGTTGGCTCTTATCTGGCGCCGGATGTGGAGGCGATCGCACGGCTGAGGCCGGACCTCGTCTTCATTCACGAAGCGGCCGCCGCGCCGGCCAGACGGCTGGAATCCCTGCGCATCCCGCACTCGAAGATTGCGCAGGGCACCAGCCTGGCCCGGGTGTTCTCATCGATCCGCCAGATCGCCGCGGCCGCTGGCGTTGCCGCACGTGGCGATCAGGTGGTCGCCGACGTTGAACGACGACTTCAGAGCGTCCGCGGCCCGACGCAGATATCGCCGCGCCCGCGCGTCCTGTTCATCATCGGCCGTCGTCCTGGAGCGCTGACCGACCTGGTCGCGATCGGGCCTGGTGGATATCTGAACGATCTCATCCAGATCGCTGGCGGCACTAACGTCATGGACATCGCGGGTCAGCCCGAATATCCGCGCATCTCCATGGAGGTTGTTCTCAGGCTCGACCCCGACGTCATCATTGACACCGTTGACATGGGGGACACCGACGCTGAACGGACACGTCGGCAGCCGGTCAATGAACGCCTCTGGAAGTCGTATGCGAGCCTGTCTGCAGTCAAGGCTGGGC
Organism: Vicinamibacterales bacterium; assembly: GCA_040081265.1. GTDB lineage: Bacteria > Acidobacteriota > Vicinamibacteria > Vicinamibacterales > UBA2999 > JBEBGV01. The sequence goes on along the minus strand of JBEBGV010000020.1, from coordinate 51,497 downwards.
GTGTCCATGCCGCTACGACCGACGCCCTTGTTGTACCGGGTCCTCGGGTGGTCGAGGCCGCCCAATGGGTCTCGATGCTGCTGAACGGTTCAACCGGGCGATGAACCCCTCGCTGCTTCGCGTCGAGCATGTGGCGTGGAGCGCAGGCGGCAACGATGTGCTCGTCGATGTGACCTTCGATGTTCGTGGTGGCGAGGTCGTCGCCATCATGGGCCGCAACGGCGCGGGCAAGAGTACCCTGCTCGACATCATCGCTGGTCTTCGTCGTCCTCGGTCCGGTTCGGTCGTGCTCGACAACCGCCGGGCTGACTCCTGGGGTTCTCGTGAGCGGGCACGATTCGTGTCGCATCTCCCGCAAGTGGTCCGATCCGATCTGCCGTTTGTCGCGCACGAACTGGTGCTGATGGGACGCTATCCTCACACGGACCGCTGGTTCGAGTCGGATGAAGACCGTCGGATGGTGGAAGAGGCGATGCGTCGCGCCCACTGCTGGGAACTGCGCGGCCGGCTGGTGCAGACGCTGAGCGGCGGTGAGCGTCAGCGTGTGCTGCTGGCGGCGTGTCTCGCTCAAGCGTCTCAGGTGCTGCTGCTGGATGAGCCGTCGACGCATCTGGATATCGACCAGCAACTGCACTGCTTCTCTGTGCTACAGGAGGAGAGCCGCCGCGGCGTTGCCTGTGTCGCGGTCACGCATGACGTGAACCTCGCCCTGACGTTTGCGACCCGCCTCATCGTGATCGCGGGGGGACGCGTTGCCGTCGACATGCCGGTGGAGGAGGCGACGGCATCGGGGCACTGGCTGTCGCACTTCTCGGATCGGCTGGTGCTCGCCGCCACGCCTGGCGGACGCCCGTGGGTGGCATATTCGTGAGCCCGGTCGTGAGCGGCCGGCGTTGGATCTGGGGTTTCGGAGCCGCGTTCTGCGCCGCCGCCGTGTTCCTGCCGCTGGTCGGACCGTTCGCATTGGACCTGGCGCTCGTGCGCGCGAGGCAGGAACCCGACTGGTCGATCTTTGTGCACCTGCGTGTCACGCGGACGCTGCTCGGGCTCTTCGCCGGAGGGGCCTTGTCACTCGCCGGCGCGCTGTTTCAGGCGATGCTGCGTGACGCGCTGGCGACTCCCTATACCCTGGGCATCTCCGCTGGTGCGTCGCTTGGAGCCGTTCTCGCGATTTGGCTGGACTGGGATGTCGTCGCCGGACTGCCCGCCGTCTGGGTTGCCTCGCTCGCGGGCGCCGGCGTCGTGCTCCTCGCTGTTGCGGGCACGGCTATTCGCGACCGTCGTGTGTCGTCCTTCAGCCTGCTGCTGTCGGGGCTCGCGGCCAACAGTGTCTGTTCCGCGGCGATCATCATCATCTACAGCGTCGTGAACTCGACCAAGTCGTTCTCGATCACGCGGTGGCTGATCGGCAGCCTGGATGCGATCGACTACCCGACGCTGGCGGCGTTCGTTGCGGCGGTGGCGTTGTCGTCGGTCCTCGTCATCCGGCAGGCGCGCTCGTGGAATCTTCTCGCCGTTGATGCGTCGTGGGCCAGCACCCGAGGGACATCCGTGGCGCGCCTGACTCTGGCCGGCTACGGGATTGGTTCGATCCTCACGGCCTTGACGGTCGCGCTCACGGGCCCGATCGGCTTCGTCGGGCTGGTTGTACCTCATCTCGTGCGTACGCGCATCGGAGCCGACCATCGTGTGCTCATGCCGTGCGCCTTCCTCGGGGGAGGTGTGCTGCTGGCTGCATGTGACGCGGTGGGCAGGGTGGTGCTCGCGCCAGCAGAAGTTCCGGCGGGTGCCGTGATGGCGCTGGTCGGTGGCCCGTATCTCATCTGGGTCTTGCGTCAGCGGGCTGCGTAGTGTCCTCGCCGATCCTCGTCGCACTGGCTGACGCGCGGGCACTGGAGGCCTCATGGAGCCCCGACGTGGGAATCCCTGCAGGACCAGGCTGGATCGCTGGCGCGGATCTCCAGGATGCCTCGTCTGGACCCTTCAACGCGCTGCTGCTGCGCATCGGCGAGCGCGCAGGGACGAGAGACCGCCGGACGATTGCTGCCTCATTTGCGCTCCGCTATGGGTGGTCATCGGGGATGGTGATCGCGCCGTATGTCCGCAGCGCGTGCGTTCCGGACGTGTCGCTCGACAACGTGTCGTTCAAGTTCAAGGAGTCGACGTTTCTGGAACGGACCGCGATTCACGAAGCGCGCGGAGTAGTCGGTGACAGTTCACGCGCACTGCTTGCTGTGCTGCGCCAGGAGTTGGCCAATCAGGCCGCGCCAGTCGTCGAAGCGCTATATACATGGGCCGGGTTCTCGCGTCGGGGAACGTGGGGGCTGCTGACCTCGGCATGGGCCGCACACGTCACAGGCTTGTTCGATGGTGTTGATCAGCGAGAGGTATGGCCGGCCCTTGATCAGTTGTTTGGCGGCGACGATCTGGTCGCCCTCATGAAACCCCGATTCCATGCGGTGACGTATCGCAATGTGACCCACCTCTATCAACGGCGCGCGAGCTGTTGCCGGTGGTATCTCCTTCCGCGGGGCGAACTGTGCACGAGTTGTCCACTGGTACCGCATGAGGAACGCCTCATGAAGAACCTGGCGTGGATGGAACAGCAGCTCGGCGGCAGTCATGTCCGTACGGGTCACACGTGAGCGCGCGAACGTTGTTCGTCGGCGGTACCTCGTCCAACGCCGGCAAGAGCTGGATGGTGACGGCAATATGCGCCTGGCTGAGGGGCCGGGGAGTGTCGGTTGCACCCTTTAAAGCCCAGAACATGTCGAACAATTCCTATCCGTGCCCGTCGGGTGGCGAGATCGGGCGCGCACAGGTCGCTCAAGCCGAGGCCTGTGGGCTCGAGCCGGAGTCAGCCATGAACCCTATCCTCCTCAAGCCCGACGGACGGGGCACCTCGCAAGTCGTCGTTGACGGACGGATGTGGAAGACGATGACGGCGCGTGAGTACTACGCCTGTGTCGACGATCTGCGCCCGCGGGTGCTGGCCGCCTATGAGAGTCTCGCCAGCCGGTTCGAGGTGGTGGTCATCGAGGGTGCGGGCAGCGTGAGCGAACTCAACTTGCGCGACCACGATCTGGTCAACCTGGGTTTGGTCACCCGCATTCAGGCACCCTGGCTCCTGGTGGCGGACATCGAGCGAGGCGGCGTGTTCGGCTCGGTGATCGGCACGGCACACCTTCTGTCGCCGGCCGAGCGGGCGCTGTTCAAGGGATTCGTGATCAACAAATTCAGAGGAGACGCCACGCTGTTCGACAATGGTGTTCGCATCCTCGAAGATCGAACCGCGTCCCGGTGCTTCGGTGTCTTTCCGTATGCGGACATCGAGTTGGACGGTGAAGACAGCCTGGCGCTGAAGACCGAGACGATCGCTCAGGTCCCCTCCGGCGCCACGATCGCCATCATCCGTCTGCCGCACCTGTCGAACGCCACCGACTTTCGACTCTTGACCTGGGCTGACTGGCTGTCGGCGCCGAGCGACGCCCACTACCGGTTCATCCTCCTGCCAGGGACGAAGAACACGATTGCCGACATGACATGGCTGCGCGAGCAAGGTCTCGATCGATGGACAGCGGAGCGACATAGACAAGGCGCCACCATCATCGGCATCTGCGGTGGGTATCAAATGCTGGGTGCGATGATTCGTGATCCGCATCGTGTCGAGTCGTTGGGCGATGCGGTATCCGGTCTTGGCCTGCTGCCAGTCGAAACCGAACTCACTCGTGAGAAGCGCACCCGCACTGTGCGCGCCACGACTCGGGCGGGCGTTCGATTCGATGCCTACGAAATTCACGTCGGGATCACGCGCTCCGGTGACGGTTCACCCACGATACCGTTCGCGCGTCTCGACGACGGGACCGAGGATGGGGCGTGCGGAGACCGCGTCATTGGCACCTACCTGCACGGGGCGCTGGAAAATCCGGCGGTCTGCGCCGAAATGTTCGGGATTGAACCGCCCCCATCCAGGGCAAAGGCCGAACAGTATCGCCGACTCGGTGCGTGGTTCGAAACGCATGGGCGGCATCTCGACGAGCTCGGTCTCGGCTAAATCATTGGGGAGCACCACGGATGCATTGGGAACCTCTTCTTCAGCAGCCTCTATTTGCACTTCGACGGTCCGGCCGGTTCCTGGTTGCCGATCTCCAGGTGCCCCATCGCGTGCTGAGCACGTCGGCCCGGAACGGTGGACAGGTCGATCACGTGAGGCACCTCGTCAATCATCAGAGTTGTGAGGGGGCTGGTCACAACGAGCGCCACAACGCCGTGATGGACCAGGGACAAGAGGCCTACCACGACACCGTGTGCGCTGAGATTGACCTTCGTTCTGTTGAGACTGCCGTGATGGGGACCGCCGCGAACATGAACTACGCGGCGGTCGTCACCGAGGTCGATGTCGACCTCGCCGTGACGGCCATCGTCACGGCGGGGGTGGAAGGGAATGCCACGGCGGCAGGGGAGCCGGCAAGCTGGCGCGAAACCCCGAATGGCGTGGGCAAGGTGGTGCTACCGGCCGGGACGATTAACACCATGCTCCTCATCAACATGCCGTTGACCCCGCCAACCCTTGCCCGCGCGGTCATGACGATGACTGAGGGGAAGAGTGCCGCACTGCAACGGCTGGCGGTTCCGAGCAAGCGTGATGTTGACCTCGCAACCGGCACCGGAACTGATCAGTACGGTCTCGCCGCGCCGATGGCCGGATCGCTGACGTTGACCTCTGCCAGCCCGCACATGAAGCTCGGTGAACTCATCGGGCGTGCGACCCGCGAAGCCACCCTCGAAGCGTTGCGCTGGCAGAACGGGCTCGAAGCCAGCTACACGCGCGGCGTGTTCCACGCGCTGGGTCGCTACGGCGTCCGCGAAGCCACACTGCTCGAGGACATCGCGCCGTACGTGACTCCGGCGGATCTGGAACTGCTGCGGAAGAACAGCAAGGCGGTGTTCTACGAACCGCTGGTGGGAGCTGCCGCGCACGCGCTGGCGACCGTCTGCGACCGGGTGCGTCATGGGACCTTGCCCCAGGCTGTGGCGGCCGATGCGCAGGTGCAGCAGGCGGCAGCCCTGGCGGCGAACCTGGCAGCGCAGGTGCACCGATGGGCGGAGTTCCGCGCGACACTGCGCCCCCACGCGGACGGGGACGTGCGGGTGCTTGTGCTGAGGGCACTGGCGCTTGGCTGGTCTGAAAAGTGGCGTACTGGCTGACCGGCCCGCTGTCGTCGCTCGCGGCCGATCCAGTGGTGCTCGCGCTGGCCGTCGTGCTCGATCTGGCCATTGGTGACCCGGTCTACGCGTGGCACCCGGTTCGGATCATCGGGAACGCGCTCACGTGGATGGAAGGCCTCCTTCGCGGAGTCGGGCTCAGTGGCTACGCGGGTGGCATCCTGCTGTTTGTCGGTCTGGCGACGTCGTTCCTGCTGATCACCGGCTCTCTCGTATTACTGGCGGGGATTGCCTCCGTTGGTGCGGCCCGAGTCGTCGATTTCTTCTTTGTCTACAGTCTCTTCTCGCTCGGCGATCTCATCCACCACGTGTGGCGGATCGAGTCGGCTGTTCAACGTCATGACCTGGCGGCCGCTCGAACCGCCGTGAGCGCGCTCGTCGGGCGTGACACCGAACGGCTCGACGGTGGCGGGTGCCGACGCGCTGCAGTCGAGAGCTTGAGCGAAAACCTGACCGATGGATTCGTCAGCCCCGTGTTCTGGTATGTGCTTCTGGGGCTGCCTGGTCTGGTGCTCTTCAAGGTGGTGAGCACGATGGATTCAATGGTCGGCTACAAGACGCCACGCTACCTTCAGTTCGGCTGGTGCGGCGCCCGCCTCGACGATGTCATGAACTACCTGCCGGCGCGCTTCACCTGGCTGGCCATCGTCAGCGTGGCTGGACTGATGCCGATGTATTCCGGGCGCAAGGCGTGGGTGGTTGGACTCCGACAACATGCGCTTCTGCTGGGGCCGAATTCAGGCTGGAGTGAGGCCGCGGCGGCAGGCGCACTCCAGCGTCGCATCGTCGGACCCATCTGGAGAGACGGCGTGCAGGTGACGGACCTGTGGATCGGCGACCCTGGCGATCCTCCATTGGAGAGACGTGGGGACGTGATTCGTGCCCTCGTCCTTGCGATTGTGGTTGGCGTGCTCACTGCCGCGGCGGGCGGAGCGTGGCTCGCGTTGCAATGAACGCTTGACACGCTGTTTCCGGCGCGGCTACGAATGAACAGGGGATAAACGACCAGCTCAACGGTAACTCTAGCGGGGGTTGAACACCCGCGTGAACTGAATCTCGAAATTCCGAGGTGCGGCCACGCGTCCGGATACGTCGGAGTTGCTGCGCGGGATGTACAGCTCGTCGGTGAGGTTTCGCACGGTCAGGGTGACCCGAAGGCCGTTCGTGACGGGCGAGCTGAGCGCCAGCGTCGTGGTGGTATACGGTTGCAGTGTGAGCGTGTTGGCGTTGTCGCGGAAGCGCTCGCCAACGTGACGAATGGTGACCGATGCCGTCACCGGTCCAATGCGCTGCATGGGTGTCAAGTTCCACACCGTGGCGGGGAAGTGGGGTACGTCGTTGCCGGCGCGCGCAATGACCCCGGTGCCGAGATTTTCATTGAACTCGACGTACTCGTCGTTGAGGAATGTCACGTCAGACATCAGCTGCATTCCTGCCCACGGGCGGGCGCTGAACGACAGCTCGAGGCCACGCGCCTGCTGTTCGCCAATCTGTTGCTGAATGCGAACGCCGTCGACGATGGTGCTGGTGGGGATGTCTTTCTTGTTGATCTGGAAGAACGCCGCGGTGAGATCAGCGCGCCCGCCAATCACCGTGGCCTTGGTGCCGACCTCGATCTGCCGGCTGGGCATCAACGTGAACGCCGCCATGTTCGCACCGCTGATGCTGACGAGCGGCGTCTGTGGTTCCACGGCGCGGCTGTAGCTGACATAGAGTGAGGTCAGCGGCGTCGGCAGGTAGACCGCGCCAAGCCGGCCCGTCGTCGGGTAGTACTTGTGCTCGGCGAAGCCCGTCGAGACCTGGTTGCGTTCGACCTCGAAACGCTCCCAGCGAAGACCGCTGACTACCTTGAATTTGTCGTGCAGAGCCACCTGCGCTTCGCCGAATAGCGTATGAGTGAACACCTTCACCGTCCGATCGAACACGAAAGGGAAGCCCGGGTCGTAAATTGGCGCCGGGTCATACGGATCGACGAGGCGGTTCTGATTTGGGATCGTGCCGCCGGTGTAGCGGTCCATGTCGTTGTTCTGGTACTGATAGCCGCCCACGAATGTGATGGAACGTCTCCCGAGTGCGAACGCCCGGCGGGCGTCCAGTTGGTGGCCCCAGAGAAGATCGTCGCGCTTAGCCAGGAAATATGAGCCGACCTGCACCTGGCGGGTCGCTGGCACAAACTGCGTGCTCTCGAAGTTTCGCCACTCGACATACTGCGTCGCCGCGCTGACGCCCTCGTGGAGCGTCCAGCCACCGAACATGAAGTCAGCGTCGAACTTGTAGAAGTTGTTGGTCGCGACATTGTGGTTGTCGCGCATGTTGTAGTTGAGGAAACGCGTCCGCGGATCGATCGCGCCATCGATGATCGGCGTGCCGTAGTAGCTCCGGATGTCGTCGTGCGTCCACACGACCGATCCGCCGAACATGGTTGAGGCAGTGGGGGTGAACCGCAGCGCGCCCAGCGCTGACTGCATGCCGTCGCCTGTGCGATCGACATAGCCGCCGCCGTCGGCCTTCGAGTAGTCGACGCGTCCAGCCAGTTTGCTGGTGAAGGGAACCGAGAGCCCGAGTCCAGCGCGGTACTTATCGAACGAGCCCAATGAGGCCAGCGTGTCGATCTCGAGGTTGCGGCGCGGCTCTTTCGTAACGTAGTTGATGGAGGCGCCGATGGCGCCTTCGCCGGACAACAGTGACGCCGGGCCTTTGAGCACCTCGACCCGCTCGAGCATGAACGTATCGAGCGGGCGGCCTGACTGCGGCACGGTGTTCTGGCGGATACCGTCTCGGGTGACGGTGACTGCTCCTGACGTGCTCGAGAAGCCACGCGCGTTGATGCCCGGAATCGATCCGCTGTCCACGAAGGTGGTGACACCCGGGGCCAGCTCGGTCGCGTCCATTGCATTGTTGATGCCGCGTTCCTGCAGCAACGCCTGGGTGATGACCGTCAGGCTGGCCGGCAACTCGCGGACCGGGATGTCGAGGCGTGTGCCGCCCGCTGCAGGCGCGTCGAGCTGGAGGGCGTCTTCGGGGCGTGACGCTTCCACCAGCACGCTCTGGCGAAGACCACTGAGTTCCAGCGTCACATTCAGATTGACCGGAGCAGTCTGGATGACGACCTGACGGCGAACCGGGAGGAAACCATCGTGACTGACGTCAACAGTCCACGTGCCGATGGCCAGGCCGGGTACGACCGCCGTTCCCTCCGTTCCCGTCGTCACGGCCTTTTCCTGGGCCGCGCGGGACAAGACGACAGCAACGTCCGTGATGCGCGCGCCGCTAGTGTCGGATACGGTGACGGTCAACTGGGTTGCGTCTTGTGCAGCCGCCGGCAGGACAGCGATGAAGGCAAACAGCGCCGGGGCCAGCGTGACGGCCGCGCGCCTGATGATGATCTGAAGGTTCATGGCGCAGCAGGCTAACACGCGATGTCGCGCCCATTCCTGAAGACTTCCTGACTCAAATTTCAGTCGGAGACATCGCGGACCCTTCGGTATAGTGCGGGCTCACGATGGGGACTCGCGTCTTTAAGCTCCTGCTCTTCTTTCATCGCTGGGTGGGTGTCGCGCTTTGTGCCTTGTTCCTGCTCTGGTTCCCATCCGGCATTGGCATGATGTATTGGGGCATGCCATCGGTGACCCCGGCTAATCGCCTCGCGCACGCGCCAGTACTTAACCCGTCTGAGATCACGCTGTCGCCTCAGGAGCTCGTCGAGAGCATCGGGGTCGACGCAGCACCCGCCCAGATCCGCCTTAATTCCTTCGACGGGCGACCGGTGTACCGCGTAGGGGGCGCCGGTCGCGGCGGCGGAGGCGGGCGTCTCGTCTACGCCGACACCGGCGAAGAGCAGAAAGGCGCGGCGCCGAAGGCCATGCGGGAACGGGCGGTCGCCAGGTGGGCGGGTCGTGCTGTCGGCGACGCGACCGTCGAGTCGATGACCGATCCGGATCAGTGGACGGTCGGCAACCAGCTCCGCAACCTGCGCCCGCTCTGGAAATATTCGTACCCAGGCGGTGAGGACGTCTACATTGGCGAGTCGGGCGAAGTGCTGATGCATACCACCCGAGTGTCGCGGCTGCAGGCATATGTCAGCGCCGTTCCGCATTGGCTGTACTTCACGCCGTTACGCAAGCATCAACCGTTCTGGATCCGCTTCGCCACCTACACTGCCATGGTTGGGACCGCAGGCGCGGTCATCGGGGTTGTGCTCGGTGTATGGCTGTATTCGCCCGCCAGGAAAAAGTACCGCTTTGCCGGCGCACCGTCGAGCATTCCGTATCGTGGACAGAAACGGTGGCACACGATCTTCGGCCTGGTCTTTGGCTTGGCGACGGTCACGTGGACGCTGAGTGGCTCGCTCGCCTTCCTGCCGTTTCCGACGCCGCAACGCGCGCCTCCGCAGGCGCAACCAGGCCAGAACATAGTCGGCGGCGTTGGCAACCGCCAGAACCAGGGCATCGGCGGCGCGCGCGGGCGAGGTGCGAACCCAAACCTAGCCACGTCTTTGCGTGGCCGTTCACAAGTCGCGGATTTCACGCTGCATCCACGTGACCTTCTCTTGCGCAATGCTGGCTTGGGTATCAAAGAAATCGAGCTGGCCTCGTTCGCCGGACGTCCTTTCTACGTGGCAAACCTGGCGGATGGCACATCGCGGCGATTCGGTGTCAATGGGCTGCCCATCGAGACATTCGATCCGCAGACGATCACCGAGATCGTCAAACGGACCGCCAGCGATGCGGGTGCCGTGGAGACTCGCGTCGTTGACGAGTACGACTACTTCTACTTTGACCGTACTCGGCAGCGACCGTTGCCGGTGATTCTGGCGCTCATGCATGACGCTGATGGCACGCGGCACTATATTGATCCGAAGACTGGAACCATCGCGGGGACCTACAGCAATCGGAACTGGGCTCGACGGTTCTTCTACAACGGATTACATTCCCTGAGCTTCCCGTGGCTCTACAACTACCGCCCACTCTGGGACATCGTCGTCATCACGTTCATGATCGGCGGCACGGCACTGTGTGTGACCGCGTTGGTACTCGCGTGGCGGGCGGTAGGAAAGCGGTTGCGCCGAGTCACCGTCCTTCAGTCCGCGTCATGAGCTCCGCACTCCGCCAGGCGGCTCCCTGCTCAGGCACGGAGGTTACGATGTTGGACTTTACACAGCGTGCGCGCGCGTCGATCGAGGCGGCGCTTGACCAGTCGATCGCGCTGTCGCGCGCCCCGTTCCGTCGGGTCCAATCCCCGCATGTGCCCGCCGACGTCTCGACTCGTAGCCGGGTGTTCTTCGAGGAGCTGCTATCTGGCCGGTCAGTCTACAAGTCAGGGCGCGCTGCCGATCTCGATCGCGCCGCATGCAAGGATGTCATCCGTCGCGTAGCCGCTGGCTCAGCTAACCTGCACCGCCATGTCGCCGAGCGCTTTGTGGAACAGAACCTGTGCGCCCGAGCGGTGTGGATGTTCGCAGCCGTGGAGCGCACGTCGAGCCCGACGAGGCGCCCCGATCGTTCTCCGGATTCGGCATGGCTCCACCTCTACGTGGATCGGAGAACTGGATTCGTACCGAGATGGCTGGTTGGTCCTTGCGACGGCGATCCCACATTTCATGGCGCCGGCACGATCGACCAAACACCCATGTGCAATGAATGGCTCGCACGACGCAGTCTGAGCTTCGGCAGGAAGGTTCGTGCCTGCGCCGCGAGCATCGCGGTGCTGATGCTGGGACACAATTTCTGCGCGCTGCTTGGTGACGGCACGACACGAGCAATGAAAGCAGGGATGAGTGCCTATCCCTGGACCGAGGTCGACATGGCTGCGTTGGCCAGCGAGCCGCTGCTGGAACCTGCGGACCTGTGATGCGACGACTGCTGATCATTGCGCTCGTTGCCCTGGCCACCGTGGTGGCTGCTCAGGACTTCGACGATGGCAACGTCCTGCTTCCTGCTCGATATCCGACCAAAGATACGTTCGGACACGGCTTCAACTTCTGCCGGGCGCTGTACAAGAGTGCCAGCCGTCCTCGCGAGGTTGGGGGCATGGGGTGGGCTACCGACTACCCGGCCGCCGATCGCAATTTCTCGGTCCGGTTTGCCGAAATGACTCTGGCCCGCGTGACGCGAATCCTGGCTCGGGATGGCACCAGGCGGGATCCGGAGTTCGTGGTCATTCAAGTGTCAAGCGACAACCTGTTCCAGTGCCCGTACCTCCACACGGAGGATGTCGGGTGGGCTGAGCTGACTATTGACGAAGTCAAGAATTTGCGCGCATACCTGCTCAAGGGCGGCTTCATCTGGGTTGACGATTTCTGGGGTTAGCAGGCGTGGGACAACTGGAAGCGTGAATTGGGGCGCATCCTGCCCCTGATCGCTATCCGATCCTTGACATCCCGACGACAGACCCGATCTTTCGAACTCAGTTCGGACTGACGCAAGTGCCACAAATTCCCTGGATCCAGTATTGGCGTTCCTCCCGTGGAGGCATCTCGGAAAGAGGCCCTGACAGTGAGGAGACGCACTTTCGAGGCATCTACGACAACCTCGGGAACCTCATGGTGGTGATGACCCACAACACGGACATTTCGGACTCCTGGGAGCGCGAGCGGGATATTCTCCTCTACGCGATGACGCACTGACAGCCTGCCAAGCTTGACTTACCGACGACGTGGGAGGGTCAGCGAGTCTGTTCGGAGATCTCGAAGGACAAGCTCACCCAATAGGATTCCCAATCCACAGGCGAGGCAGCGTCTCGTGCTTCCATGTGCACCGTCCGGATCAGCCATGGACCGGGCTTCGACGTGATGAAAGCGGCCACGCCCTCCTCATCGGTTCGAGCGTTGAGCTTCACGCCATGTGTCAGTGCGCTGACCTGTGCACCGCTCACCGGTCGCCCCTCGACCAGCAGCTGCACCGCAAAGGTATCGCCCGGGAGCAGCCTGGACGGATTGCGCAGCGGTACGAACTCGGCCTTCGCGCCGACACGCTCCATCAGGTGCGCGCTGGTGCCCTCGCCGTTGCCCACGACGATCTTTGCGTAGCGGGCATAGCGTTCCCGCGCTTTCGTGGTCGCCTTGCCATGTCTGGCGCGGTCCGCCACGATGCGGGTGAGGCCTTCTTCCAGCAGGTACTCGGTGAATTCGTCACCCGTCATCTCGATCTCACGAGGCTTGATCGTCATGACACCAAGATAGGGGCCGCGCATCGGGAGAGCCGCGCTCGTGGCGACGGACTGACCGGCCTGGACGAAGTCTGCTGTAGTTGTCAGGCTCTCGCCGCCAGGACCGATGATTCGCCACGCATCAACGCGATCGGGGGTGACGTTGGTGTCTGCCGTGGGAAACGTTTCGCCGACGTTACCCGTGACGGTAAAGACCCTCGGTGGCCCGGCGACCGACGTTGCCGCCAGCCAGAAGTCGTGAGCCGAGACCGACGCCGTTGCGGCCGTGGCGGTGAGCACCGCAGTTAGAACAATCGAACGTGCCATGCAAGGAGCCTCCAGAATGCGCGATGGTCGAACCATATCTTCAAGCGCGCCGACTTGCATCTGAAGTGTTGCTGACACCTGGCGAAAGAATTCTTCAGGTTCGAAGTTCTCCTGAATTCTCCTTCAGAGCGACGAAAGGGACTTCTCAATGCCTGGACTGGGCACTAAGATGCCTCGTCAGGGAGACGTAGACATGCGTGAACGTGCACTCCGGACGGCGTTGTCAGCGGCGGTCGTTCCTATTCTGGCGCTGCCTGCCCTGAGCCACGCGCAGGGGCTCGACCTTCGCGCCACCGTAGAACGTCGCGTGGCCAGCGACGACACGTCCGAGCTCGCGGCGCAACTGGCTCTGCTCGAGGCCCAGCAGAAGGCACTTGCCGACGCGACGTCACGATTGCGCGAGCACCCAGACGTCAAGGCGCTGCAGATTGCACCAGAACGGCTCGATGCGTACCTGTCAGGTGTGCTCGAACCGTCGCCAGAATCCGTATCGGCATCCCCGGCGGGCGTGGCTCGCGGCTCGGTTGTCCTGAAGCTGGATCCCAGCGAGACAGCGCGGCGTGTGGCGAGACTCCGCAAAGATCAGGATGCAACACGGGCGCTTGTCGGCCTACTCGAACAACGGCGCAACCTGGAGCGCCGGCTCGCCGAGCAGACCGGGGCGCGCCAGCGCGAACAGACGGTCACTGACCTTCGGGTCACACAGCTGGTGACGCAGGTCACGGTGGCGCTGGCCAGAACCGAAGAAAGCGCGGTGAGCGGACGCGTGGTCTCGGCAGATGGAATCGCGCGTGCAGGACAGCTGGCGGACGCGGCGATTGCGCTCGCCCCGGCATCGGCCGCAGCACACCTCGCCCTGGGCGACGTGCTGGTTGCCCGTCGTCAACTGCCTGCGGCAGAAACGGAGTATCGCCAGGCGCTCACAACGGCGCCGACTTCCGATGTCGTTCGCGTCAAGCTTGGGAGCGTGCTGTCGCTGCAGCAGAAGCATGCCGATGCCGCCGCAGAGTTTCGTGAGGCCTTGAAGATTGATCCGAACTCGGTTCGCGCCCACACGTCCCTCGGCGCCAGCCTGAGAGCACAGCGAAATCCCGACGCGGCGATGGCGGCATACCGGCAGGCGCTGCGCCTGGATCCGGACTTTATCGAGGCACGCAACGGTCTGGCGGTGGCCCTGGCTGGTCAGGAAAAGGTGGCCGAAGCGGTGGTTGAGTTTCGCGAGATCGTCCGCATCGACCCTGACTCGGCGATCGGCTTTTATAACCTGTCCTTCGCACTCGCGGAGCTGGACAAAGATGAAGAGTCAGCCGCGGCACTGCGCGAGGTGATCCGCATCAATCCCAATCACTTCAACGCCCGGTATAACCTCGGCGAGTTGTTCCGCATGGAAGGCAAGTTCGACGAGGCGGCGAAACAGTTTCGGGAATACGTGAAACTGGCGCCGGACAACGCCCAGAATCGGCAGAACATCGCCCGTGCCAATGAGTTTGTCCGAACCTTCGAAAATCCCTAGGGTCCGGTGACGGACTGGACCGCCACGCTGCATTCTCCGTAATACTGTTCCGGGCTGGACGTTGCCCCTGGCAGGGGGACGGTGAACTGTTCGTGCCGCGAGTGCACCGCTTTATACCTGCCCTCGCTCGTCTGCTGATTGAACACTGTCGTGGTATAGAGCGGACCAGTTCGAAACGACTGCATGAAGTGCAGGTAGTCTCCAGAGAGTCGGAACGCGATCTCGGTTCCCGCAATTCCATTCCTCAACTTCGCGGTGCCTTCGTCGGCATTGATCGAGTCGAAGATCAGAACCAGGGTGGACGGGGTCACCCTGGCGTCAGGTACCCCGGATCTGTTCCAGGCACCCGTGGCGTGAAGTGCGAAGGTGCAGCGCAAGCCCGTGGCCGTCGTCAGTTGATTCTGCGCAGCCGCGGTTGCCGCGTAGGAGGCGCCGGCGGCCAGCATCGCCGCCACGGTGAGGGTGAGATGTCGTCTGATGCCCATCGCCGACACACTAATCTACCCCGGCGATTGCGGCCGACAGTGTCAATTCTTCCGGGAGGCGGATAGGAAACATTAGAGGGGGTCCTGGTTGACGGAATGGCCGCTATGCGACCCTGAGCCAAGCCTTCCCCCCCAAACACGGAACGTTGAGGGCGCCTTGACCGATGCGGCGCAGTTTGCCGAACTGCTGCTCGATCCACCGGCAGTGACCGACGTGACGCCGGCCACTGACTTCCGGCCCGCGGACTACGGCGTGGCGCTTCGGGACGTCAGCTTCCGGTATTCGTCGAGGCAGCCGCTGCTCTTCGACCGGCTCTCGTTGGCGATTGCTCCAGGCGCGAAGGTCGGTGTCGTGGGTCGCTCTGGTGGGGGAAAGACGTCACTCACCAGGCTCTTGCTCCGCTTCTCAGACGTGGAAGGGCGCGAGATCCTGATCCGCGGTCAACCGATCGATCGTGTGCCGCAGGCAGCGCTACGTCGGGTGGTGGGCTACGTACCTCAGGACCCGTCGATGTTCCACCGGAGCATCGCCGACAACATTCGCGTGGGACGCCCTGGCGCCAGCGATGCCGAGGTGCAGCGCGCGGCCGAACTGGCCCACGCCGCCGACTTCATCAACGCGCTGCCGGACCGGTATCAGACGCAGGTGGGCGAGCGTGGCGTGAAGCTCTCAGGCTGGCAACGTCAGCGGATTGCGATCGCGCGCGCCATTTTAAAGGACGCGCCGATCCTGATCATGGACGAAGCGACGAGTTCGCTCGACTCCGAAAGCGAGGCGCTCATCCAGGACGCGCTGCTGACGCTCCTCGCGCACCGCACGGCAATCGTCATCGCCCATCGTCTGTCCACGGTGAGGCGGATGGACGAACTGATCATCATGGAACGGGGCGCGATCGTCGCGCGAGGACCGCACGAGGCGCTCCTCGCGCAGGATGGAATCTACGCGGCGCTCTGGGCGCATCAGTCCGGAGGGTTCCTAGGTGAGGACGCCGCGTGACATTAGGACTGACGACCGGACTGACGTTCGGACTGACGACCCGTTCTGGTCCGACGGCCCGCGGGGGCACGGCACGCGACCGAGCTGAGTGGTCGACGTCGGACCTCCTGGAGGGGCAGGTCCGACGTCATGTGCACAAAGGTTGGAGGACTCTGTGCGCGAGTATCCTATCGTGCGCGCGACACGTGCATCATGAAGATTTCGTGAATTGTGCGTCAGAGCCGACGACGCGTAAGCGTTGTTTCGTCGATGCGGGCTCGTAAGCCAGATCCGCCACCACGGTGTTCTTCCCGATGTGCTCGTTGATGATGCGATCGATGCCACGCTCATCGACTCCGCCGTAGTAGGTGCATCCTGGAAACACCTGAACGACCGGCGCCAGGCTGCAAGGCCCGAGGCAACTGGCTCGTGCGCTGCGCACACCCTGACCGGCGACGGTGAGGCCGAGTCGCTTGAGTTCGTTGCGCAGGTGTCCCCAGATCACGGCGGACCCCGCCGCCTGACACGGCCCACCGGCGCAGACAAGAAGCTGGTGCGAGATGGCGTGCACGATGGAACCGTCGGGCGCGGCGTTCGTCGCCTCCTCGAGGGGCTGGGTTGTGGCGGCGAGTGCAGCGAGTTCCGTCAGCACAATAGACATCGCCTGCGTGTCCGCGGGCCCGTGAGTTCCGACGTGAATCGTCGGCCACGGTCCGGGGGACTCCGTTTTCCACCGCTGTAGTGTTCGAGTCAGAAAGGCGACGAAGTTTGGCTCCATGGGTAGGAGCAGGGGGACCAGCACGACGGTGTCCGCGCCTTGCGCCTTCAGCCGGTGCATCACGTCGTGGAGTGAGGGCTCGCCCTGTTCCGTGAAGGCGAACAGCACCGGTCCGGCATTTGTCGTCGCCGCGAGCATGCCAGAGAGCTGCGCCATCTCCCCCAGTGGGACCGATGCGATTGCGGAGCGTGCGACAAGCACGATGGCCTGCGTGTCTTCACCAGTCGTGGACGTGCTCATGAGTCTCCCGCCATGTGCGTGGGAATGATGTACGGCAACCCCTGGTCGGTACCGACCACAGCGCTCAATCCGTACACCGTTTCAAGGTTCCGCGCGGTCAGCACGTCTCTCCAGTGTCCTTCCGCATGGACGCGGCCACCTGCCAGCAAGACGAGGCGGTCCGAAAACCGGCTGGCGAGCGCGAGGTCGTGGATCGCGATCAACGCGCCGATCCCGCGTTCCTTGGCGATTGACCGCACCACCGTCATCGTCTCGAGCTGATGCCGCAGGTCGAGCGCGCTGGTCGGTTCGTCCAGCAGCATCAGACGACCCTCCTGCGCGAGCGCTCGCGCAATCAGCACGCGTTGACGTTCGCCTCCGCTCAGTTCACCGAACAACCGAAACGCCAAGGGCTCGAGGTGCAGCCTGTGGATGACGTCCAGCACGACCTCGCGATCGTGGTGACGCGTCGAGTGGGCTCGATGGGGTGCGCGACCCAGGCCGATCATGTCCACCACGGGAAGCGACATGGCAGTGGCAACCTGCTGAGGCACGTAGGCGATCTCGCGAGCCAGGCTATTGCGGGAGTACGCGCTGGTGGGACGGTCGCCAAGAGCGATGTGGCCTTGCGATGGACGCAGAATGCCGTCTACGCACTTGAGGAGCGTGCTCTTGCCCGCGCCGTTCGGCCCCACAAGGCTGACGACGTCGCCCGCCGTCATCGTCAGCGTGATGCCGGACAAGACGGATGTCTCGCCATAGCGGAAGTGAAGGTCCTGGACGCGCAGCATCAGGCGAGCAGCTCCTGCCGGCGCGACAGCAGCAGATGAATGAAGAGTGGTACGCCGAGATAGGCGACGACAATGCCCACGGGGATGATGATCGGCGCAAACGCGAGGCGCCCGACAAGATCGGCAGCGATTAGGAGCAGCGCTCCGACAATCGCTGAAAATGGTAGGAGACTTCGGTGGTCACTCCCGATCAGCATTCGTGCGATGTGAGGGGCGACGAGACCGACGAAGGCGATGACGCCGGTGAAGCTGACGATGGCTGCAGTGGCGAGGACCGCGGCGGCGGTGACGACCATCCGGGTGCGGGCGACCGCAAAGCCGAGCGATGCGGCCACTTCGTCGCCGCCGGCGGCAAACGCGTTGAGCGCCCACGCGTGCGCCTGAAGCACCGGCAGCACCGCAGCCGTGATGACGCCAGCGATCACGACTTCGTCCCACGTGCTGCCGTTCAAGGACCCGAATGTCCACTGAATGATGGCGGATAGTTGCTGTTCGGTGGCGACGAACTGAATCGTGGCGGTCAGCGCGCTGAAGAGATACGTCAGGCCCACGCCGCCAAGCACGAGCATCGTTGACGTGATGCCTCTGAGCGCCGATAGACCCAGGACGAGACCGGCGCAGGCGATCGAGGCGACGAACGCACCACCGACGATCCAGTATCGCCCGGTGCCGGGGATTGAGGCGAGGCCGAAGAGGATCGTCAGCGATGCGCCGAACGCCGCCGCCGGCGAGATGCCGAGTGTATAGGGGCTGACCAGGGGATTCCGAGTGATGCCCTGCATGGCCACGCCTGCCACTGCCAGTCCCGCGCCACCGATCATCGCCATGAGCGCACGCGGAAGGCGCAGGTTGAGGATCACCGCGATTTGGCCCTGAGCGATATCTGCCGCCGCGCTAGCCGGCAACAACGGGGAGAGGATGGCTCGGAGAGCGACCCACGGGTTCATCGTCGACACGCCCAGGCTCACCGACACCAGCAGCGCGAACACGAGCACGCCGAGGCCGAACGCGACGAGTGACAGTTGCCTCAGGCGATGGCGTTCGACGGCGTGTGTGAGTTCTTTGCGCGCCTCTGCCGCCAGCGCGTCTGGCTCGGGTGTCGAGATCAGCACGCTTCTCGCGGCGCCCAGCCCAGCGCGGGGGCGACGTCTGTGGCGATGCGCTCCATGACCGGAATGAGCTCGCGCGGGGTGAGACGAGCTGACAGCATGCCGGTCAGCAGCTCGGTCGCATACGGGAGCCCGGGGTCCGCGTCCAGCGACTCCGCAACCTCGTCGGGGTGGCCGTAGTGAAAGTCCTCTCGAGCAAAGTAGTCGTCGACGGTGAACCCAGGGGAGAGCCACCCGAACCGCCGCCCTCGCTCGACGAACCGCGCCGCATGGGGGGCGAGCGTCCGTCTGGCCGCCGCCTTGTCGGTCGTGGGGAACAGGCCTCGTGACATCCCGATTCGTGGCGTTGCCCCTGTCCGACACATCTCACCGCGATAGGTCTCCAGATAGCCCTGGTTCGCCTTGTCCAGATCGGCCGGCCGATAGTTCGTGATGAGGCCGAATCCGTGGGTCGCCGCGAACGCGGCATGCGAGTCCTTCGAGGTGGCCATCCACATGCGCTCTGCCAGACCCGGCGTGCGTGGCTGAACAACGGCGCCTGGCACGCCGGAGCATGGTCGCCCTTCGAATGCGTTGGCCAGGTCCAGCGCCGTGCGATGCAGAAACTCGCGCTGCTGCTCGGCCGGTATCCAGAAGGCGGCGTGTTCGACCTCGTTCGAGCTCGTGCCGAGGCCTAGCTCGACGCGCCCGCCACTCAACACGTCGAGCGTGGCCGCATCCTCCGCAAGCCTGATCGGATGCTCGAGCGAAGCCGTGATGACCGTGGTGCCCAGCCTGATTCGTCGAGTGCGTGCGGCGACGGCTGCCAGGAATATGAGCGGAGAGGGTAGCGAGGAATCGACCGAGCCGAAATGGTGCTGCGTGACCCACAGCGAGTCGAATCCCAACTGCTCGGCCGTCACCGCGAGCTCCAGTGCGTCCTGGTAGTGGCGCACCACGTCGCAGCCCCCGTCGTCGGCGAGCGGGATCCGCAGCATGAAGCCGAGCTGGAAGCGGCTGGTCATAGGGACGGATGTGCGAGTGAGACCCAATATCCGCCCGGAGCCTTGACGCCTTGGAAGTCTTCAAGCCAGACGCGCATGGCCTCAGCAGGGTCGACGTCGGTAAATCGATCGGGATAGAGCCACTTGGCGATTTGCAGCGCCCCGACGATTTTCGACGCGGCGCTCGCGTGATAGTAGCTGAGGCTGTACACCTCGCCGGACTTGACCGCAGACGTGTCGGAAAACCCAGGTCTCGCCGCGACGCCCTTCAAGATGTTCAGGGCGTCTGGTGCGTCGATACGAATGGACTGATTCGAGTAGAGCTTGATGATGACGTCCGGCCGGCGCGCGATGATCTCTTCGGGGTCGGTATCAAAGCCCTGCACCGTGCCCCTGGCTGATGGCTGATCGAGGATGTTGATGTCGCCGAAGACGTTGATACCCCCTCCGGTTTCCACCATGTCGTGCCAGCCAGAGCCCTTGAGCAGCGCCTTGTACTCGCCGACCTCTTCGATGTAGACGCGCTTGCGCGTGACGCCCTCGAGGCGCGACGCGAGCAGCGCCCGATAGTTGCGGTAGAACGCATTCAGCTTCGCGGCACGCTCGGGTTCCTGGAAGAGTTGTCCGAGTGTCTCGACGTTCCACTCATGCTTGAGGACGTCCCATCCCGTCATCACGAAGACCGGGATGTCGAAAGGCGCCAGCACCCGGCTGGCTTCCTCCCACGGGCCATTGCGCGCGAAGAAGACGACGTCGGGCTTGGTGGAGACGATGGCCTCGTAGTTGGGCGTGGCGTTCGACTGCGCCTGCCCGACCACCATGATGGCCTTTGCGCCGGGCCAGTAGTTGCCCGACCGTCGCATGTCGACGTCGAAGCCGACCACCACGTCCATACCCGCGACCGCACGGATGAATTCGGTTGTGTACCTGTTGAAGACGACCGTTCGTTGAAGGGGGATCGGAAGCTTGACCTCCCGGCCCACATCGTCAACGACCGTTGTGAGCGTGCGCTTCGCACCGGGTTCCGCGGCAGGCGCACTCGCGGGGGTGCCGCGAGACGACCACATGACGGCCGCCGCCGCGACCACGATGGCCGCGGCGGCGATGGTCAGTCCTGCCCAGCGTGCGGAGCTGCTCATGGGCGTTCGACTAGAACTTGACGTTCGCGCTCAGCGTGACGGCCCGTGGCGCGCCGAGTTGCCAGGCCGTCGCAGATCCCGAGTCCGCGTAGATTTCGTCCAAGGCGTTGTCGACTCGGAGATCGAGGCTCAACTTCGGGATGACCTGCCACCGGCCGCCGAAGTCGACGACGCGGTACGAAGGAATGCGCGACAACGGGACATTCGTGTTGTCGGCGAAACGCTCGCCGACGTATCGCATCACCGAGCGAAGTTCGATCGCGCGAATGGGATTGAAGAACACGATTAGGTTGGCGCTCTCTTCCGGCACGTTGAGGGGGACGTTACCCGCAAGCGAAACCGAGGCTCCAGCGATCACCGCTCTGAACTCGTCGAATTTCGCGTTGAGCTTCGCGCCGTTGACGTTGACGCGAAACGGGCCGGCGCCGAGCGAGAACGACGCCTCGACGCCGCGGGACGACTGCTGTCCGACCTGTTCGGTCAGGGAGGGGTTGCTGACGGCCGGCGTGAGGAGGTCTTCCTTCACGAGACGATAGGCGGCGAACGTCCACTCGATGCGGTTGCTCCACGTCGACTGCTTCACGCCCACCTCGAACTGCTTGCCGGGAGACAGGTTGAATCCCTGTTGGTTGGCCGCGATGCTCGAGAAGGAGTTGACCGGGTCGGAGCCCTCCGCGTACTGCGCGTATACGGCCAGGCTTGTGGCCAGATCCTGCACGACTCCGACGTTCCAGCCGGTGCCGTTGTGGTCGCTCAGGGTCCGCACGTGTGTGATGTCGTCCAGGCGGTCCACGTGGTAGTGGTCCTGTCGTACGCCGAGCACAACGGCGGTGGAGTTGGTCAGGCTCAAGTGATCTTCCCCGAAGACGGCCACTTGGTTCACGTGCATCCGGTAGAAAGGTATCGCTACCGCCTGGTAAAAATCGAAATAGTTCCCCGGATTGAAGTTGGTGGCATTGACGAGCGATGTGCCGCCGCGCACGGTGTCCCGACGGTTGTAGAAGTTGCGGTTGTAGTCCACCCCGACGAGGACCTCGTTCTTGAGGCCGCCGATCGTGCCCGACTGCTTCAGGTAGCCCGCGTTGCCGTACTGCGTCTCCCACGTGCTGTTGATGTCCCGGAACTGCGTGCGCCGCACCTGATTGGTCGCGGGCACATAGGCGAACGTGAACACGTCGTGGTACACACGGTCGTGGTACATGAAATACGTGTTGTTGGAGACCGACACGCTCGGCGAGATCGTCCAGGTCGTCTCCACGTTGGTCCAGTCGTCCATGAAGTTGAACTTTGCGTCGGCGACGTTGTAGTTCTGGTAGCGCAGCCCTGGCACCGGCGCGTTGTTCATCACGGGCGTCTGCAGGTAGGTACTGGGGTTCTGCTCCCCGTAGTCGTTCGACACGACGAACCGCAGCTTCGGTGACGCGTCAAACCGCAGCGATATCGACATCGCCAGGCTGTCGGACTGGCCGCGTGCGACCCAGTGATCTGACGAGTACTTGCTCACGTCGAACCGATACGACGACCAACCGTTGATGGGGCCCGTTGAACCGAGCGCCGAGTGATAGGAGCCGAAGCTCCCGGCGGACAGCGCGACCTCGTGCTGGCGCAGGTTTGGATTCGGGCGCTTCGGCACGACGTTGACCGCACCGCCGATCGCGCCAGAGCCGTAGAGCACCGACGCCGGACCATAGAGCACGCCGATGCGCTCGACGTTCCACGGGTCGAAGGGAAAGCTGACGACGCCGCCGGCATTGTAGATTTCCATGCCGTTGAAGAGCGACTTCACGGAATTCTGTCCGGTAAAGCCACGCGCGTTCAGGACGTTGCCGCCGCTCCCCACCGGTGAGGACGAGGTGACTCCAGGCGCCAGCGACCTCGCGATGTAGAGCGAAGGGATACCGAGGTTTCGAATCAGGTCTCCAGACACGACGGCCACGCTTGCCGGTGTCTCGAGCGGCGGGAGATCGAGGCGCGTGCCCGTGGACTCCGGCACGGTCAGGCCAAGCTGCGTGGTCGCTGAAACGATCACGCCTTCGCTCACCCCGGCGACCTGCAGGGTGACCGCCAACGGACTGGCAAGGGGTAGCGTGACGTTCTGTGTGGCGGTCACGAAGCCAGGAGAGGTCACCGTTACCGCGTATTCCCCTGGAGGCACGCCGTCGAGAGAGAAGGTCCCGTCGGCACCGGTCTGAAGTGTTCGGGTAGGTTGCCCAGGCGCGGTGAGCGTCAGCTGTGCGCCAACAATCACTGCGCCCTGCGGGTCGGCAACACGGCCGGTTACTTGGGCCTGAGCGGACGCGACGAGAACCAGGCTGAGCAGTGGGATTAGTGTGGTAAGACGTGCGGCTAGTGACAA
Source organism: Vicinamibacterales bacterium (assembly GCA_040081265.1). Taxonomy (GTDB): domain Bacteria; phylum Acidobacteriota; class Vicinamibacteria; order Vicinamibacterales; family UBA2999; genus JBEBGV01. The sequence goes on along the minus strand of JBEBGV010000020.1, from coordinate 28,449 downwards.
GGAGCCTCCAAGGTTGCTGAACGGAGCGATGCTAGCAAAGGAAGGTCATGTCCAATCTGAAGACTTCCTGAAGAATGCATCAGCGTCTGGGCGCAGGGAGCAACGGACCGCCCGCAGAGTCGATGGCGACTCGCTGGAAGCTCACGTGGAACGTCTCGTCGAGCCGTGGGTCCGCCAGGACCACGTCAGGGGTGTCGTCGATGACGACACGCCCCTGCGCGAGGACGACCACGCGATCGCAATAGCGCAGTGCCGCTTCGAGGTCGTGCATCACCACGACGAGGATTCGATTGTGGGCGATGGCATGCAGGCGGTGGAGGAGTTCCAGCCGATGCCGGATGTCGAGCCCTGCACCCGGTTCGTCCGCGAGGAGGACGGTGGGCTCTGCGACGAGAACCGCTGCGAGCAAGGCTCGGGCTCGCTCACCTCCCGAGAGGCGAGACCAGCGCCGGTCCCTGAGCGGCTCGAGCTCGTGGTCGCCAATCACCGAGTCGATGCGGGCCCCGGCCCCTCCCGCTCGACTGGCTCCGAGTTCGACGATCTCCAGCACCGTGAAGTCCCACGCGGGCTCGAAATACTGCGGCACGTATCCGATGAGGCGGCCGCGCGTCTGCGCCGGCAGTGCCAGCACCCGCTGGCCATCGAGCGTCACGTGGCCCGCTCGGGGCGTCCGAAGCCCGGCGAGGTGCCGCAGGAGCGTCGTCTTGCCGGCTCCGTTCGGGCCCACGAGCCCGACGAGCGTGCCCGGTTCGAACGTCATGGAGAGGCCGTCGATGAGGGCCTTGCCATCGTGTTCGACACGGAGATTCGATACCTCGAGCGCCACTACGCCCTCAGCCTCCGGCCCAGCAGGATGAGAAAGAACGGTCCGCCGACGATGGCGGTGATCATGCCGAGCGGCACTTCCGCTGGCGGCAGCAACGACCGCGCGAGTCCGTCGCACACGAGCACGATCGCCGCCCCGATGGCTGCGCTCGCGGGAAGGAGCACCCTGTGACGTGGCCCCACAAGCCATCGTGCGAGATGCGGTCCAATCAGGCCTACGAATGCGACGAGTCCTCCCCAGGCCACGGCGATCGCCACCACCAGCGCCGCGACGACGACGGCGATGTTGAGAAAACGATCGACCGGAAGTCCAAAGGCTCGCGCTTGCTCCTCTCCGAGCCCGAGCAGGTCCAGCCCAGTTGCCAGCTTCAACGTGGCGACCAGGCCAAGCGCAGAGAGGAGGGCGAGAACGGCGAGCCCTTGCCACGACGGCGTCTGGATACCGCCCAGCGTCCAGCTCAGGACGACCTGCAGGTTCACGGTCTCGTCTGAGAGCGCGAGCATCAGGAACGATCGCACCGCGCCGAGCACCGCTGACACCGCAACACCAGCGAGCAGCAGGCCGACTGCGTCGATGGTTCCCGCAAGACGTGCGACCGCAATCACGCTCCACGTGGCCGCCCAGGCACCGACGAACGAGAGTCCCGCAAGGGCAACGAAGGAGGGGATACCGAGCGGTACGAGTAGCGCCACCGCGGCGCCGATCGATGCGCCGCCTGCGCTCCCAAGCAGATACGGCTCGGCGAGCGGATTCCTGAAGACTCCCTGGAAGACGCCGCCACCAAGGCCGAGAAGCGCCCCCACGAGGCCCGCCGCCAGTACCCGCGGGATCCGCCACTCGAAGAGCAGTCGTCCGCGCAACGATTCGTCGCCGGCCATGGCTCGTAGGACGTCGAGCGGCGTTGCCCAGATGTTGCCGGCGCAAACGGCGAATGCCGCGGCGGCAACAATGCACAGCCCAAGAGCAAGAGCCGTCTTCACGATCGCACTGGGTCGAAGAGGGCCGCGAGATGTTCGATGCCGTCGAAGGTCCTGGGACCGGGGATGAGCAACTCGCCCCGAGAGACGATGTGCGCGCGTTGGGAACGGATCGCTCGCATATCGCGCCAGCCTTGACGGGTCAGCAGTTCGTCCAGGGCGGACTTGGGACCGGCGTAGAGCAGGATGTCAGGATCGGCCGTCCACAACGCTTCCGGAGACACCTGCGGCGTGATGGCCCGGCCCAGCGCATGTCGACCGCCTGCCAGGACGATCGCGTCGCCCGTGTAGGTGTTGGGTTGGGCGACGAGCAGCATGCCGGTGCCGACTCTCCCCGTGATCATCGTGACCGACGGACCGCGCCTACCGGTTGTTCTTGCCTTGATCGCGGCCAATCGTTGCTCGAGGGTAGCGGCCACAACGTTGCCGCGCTCGGCAACGCTGCACGCTTCGCCGACGAGCCTCACATTACGAATGACCTCGGCCACGTCACGGCTCATGAGCACGATGACCGGCACACCAATCCTCGTCATCGGGTCGGTGAGCTGGTGCATCGCATTTCGTGCCGGCGTCACGATCACGAGGTCGGGATTCTGCTCGACGATCGCGTCAACAGAGAAGCCTAGTCGTCCGCCAACCTTCCGGATACGCGACACCTCCGGGGGATAGGTGGTCAAACCGTCGATGCCGACGATGCGATCGAAGAGGCCGACTGCGGCGACAAGCTCCGTATTAGACGCGAAGATTGTGACGATTCGCTGCGGCGGTTTCGGAATCGTCACGAGACGATCGGCGGCGTCACGCACAGTGACGGCCGCCGCGCTCACGGCTCGAGTGCCGAGAGCGAAGCCGCCGAGCGTGGCCGCCAGCAGTTCGCGGCGCGTCACGCGTGCACCATGAGCTAGGGCCGCCACTCCAGCCCGACCACGATGTTCCGCCCCGGCAGGCTGTTGCCGCTCCCCCCGTTCGAGAAGCGAGCATCGCCCAGAAACGGCGCCGTGTTGGTGGCGATGAAGACCGAGTGTGCGTTCGCGTTGAACAGGTTGTTCACGTTGGCCCGGATTCGCAAGCCCTGGCCCAGCGGCACCGAGCCGCCCAGCGTCCAGAGCCAGTAGGCCTCCTTGCGATGCACCCAGGTCCGCTGCGGTTCGGCCTGCGGGATGAGGAGGTTTTCCTCCGTTTCGTACCAGATCGGGCCATCGAGCGTGCCTTGAATCTGGACGCTCAGTCCCGCCTGGGTCCGCGCACCGAACTGCACAGAAGCGAGGTACTCCGACATGCGGTCGATGCGATTGCTGTTCAGCCCCCTGGTGAACGCGTCGTTGTCGCGCATCACGAAGTTGTAGACCCCATTGAATCCGACCCAGTAGCGAACGGCTGCGTCGGCCGGACTCAGCTCAGCCCGCGCCAGCATGTCGAGGCCGGTGATGTCCGAGGTGCCACGGTTGACGTACTGCGAGCGGTTGCCAGTGATGGCGACGGTCGTAATGCGGTCCTTGATCTGGTTGTGGAAGAGATCCAGATCCAGACTGACCGGGCCTTTCTCGATCAGCGTGCCAATGTCGACGCTGCGTCCGCGCTCGGGATTCAGATTCTCGTTGCCGACGATCTGTCCACCCTGAACGGTCACATAGTCCGCCGTCAGTTCCGTCGCTGTTGGCGCGCGGTACCCCGTCCCGATGCCACCGCGGATGGCGAATTCTGGTGTCACGCGCGCGGTCGCGGCCGCGCGGTATGTGACCGAATCGTACGCTGCCGAGCTTTCGACGAGCAGCGGCTGGTTCGGCGTGGTCTTCACCGTCTGATTGCCGCGATCGAACCTGGCGCCGCCGCGAAGCATCAGCTTGTCGCCCGCGAACTTCTGCATGTGCTCGCCGTAGAGGCCCGTGTTCCAGACGTCGGCGTTATTGTCGAACGGCGCCGTCTGTGTCGTGGCGCCGCCGGGAACCGGTGTGCGCGTCCGCGTATTCCGCAGCGTGCTGGCTTCGCCGTCGAGCCCGAGGAGCGTTGTTCCGTTCCGCCACGGCGTGACGTTGGTGACGGCCTTGAACCCGTTGCCGGCGTTGACGCGGTTGTTGTCGTCGGTGTCGAAACCGGGACCTGGAAGGCCGTTGGCCATGCGAACGACCTCGGTGCCCCAGTGCATGTCGTCCACGTCGTGGAAGTAGTAATACTGTCCGCGGAACGACACGGCGTTGTTCGCGGAGCTCTTCTGGAACGTCGCGTCAACCGACTGGTTGTACCGGCTATCGAAATTGTCGAGATCCCAGGCGGATCCGCGGAAGCCCGCGTTGTAGATGCCGTCTGAGCGGACGGTCACCGCCAATCGCTCGCGCGGTGAACGGCTGAAGCCGATTTCGGCGAGCCCGCCGCGCTGCGAGTACGACGTGTTGGTCATCGTTTCGGTGCTGTCGCCACCCGAGGTGTAGTCGCCTCGTCTCCCGCCGTGAAGGCTGAAGCTGTAGTCGAGCCGCCCGTTTTGGCCGGCTTCTACACCGCCGCCGTCGATCTGCCCGAACGATCCGAAGTTCATCGTCGCGGCCCTGGCCTTGCCTCGCACGCCCGATCGCGTGATCAGGTTCACGACTCCGCCGATGGCCTGGCTGCCGTACAACAGCGATCCAGGCCCACGAACGATTTCGATGCGTTCCAGGTCCTGAAGCGAGAGCTTGGAGACGTTGGCCGTGCCCGCCCGTCGTCCATTGATCAGCACGACAACCTGGCTCCTGAAATCTTTGCCCTGGCCATCGGTGCTGGCGCCGCGCAGGTTGATCGATGTTTGCGCGGGCGTCCATTGACTGAGGTAGGCGACACCAAATTGTGCGAGCAGGTCCGTCAACGTCGATGCGGACGACGCCTCGATCTTGTCGCGTCCCAGTATCTGCATCGTGGCCCCGGTGTCGCCAAGGCGCTCGTCGCGCGCCGACGCGGTCACGACCACTTCCTCGAAGATACGCGTGGGGGAGGGCGTTGTCTCGGTCCCTTGCGCGGCCGCGGGTGCCGAGATGGTCGCGAGCGCGAGCCCGAGCAAGACGGCCCTCGCGGGGGGCATGTGAGACGCGTGCATCGAGAACATGTGAGCTCCTGAGGTGGTGAAGGGCTTGAACGGCAGGTGATCGTATAGAAGGTCGGCCCCCGCGCCTCTGAAGATGTTCTGAATTCTCCGTCAGGAAGGGATTGCGCCTATGCAGACACGGGGCGCCGGGCTAGACTGCCCTCTGGAGAAGCGCGATGGGTTTCTGGAATCGTCCTCGTGAGGTGTGGTGGCGCCGGGCGCTGTTCCAGGTCCATCTGTGGAGCGGGCTCGTGCTCGGTCTCTACTTCGTCACCATCTGTCTCACGGGCAGCATCGTCGTCTACAAGAAGGAACTCGAACGCCTTCAGATTCCGCAACTTGTGCACGTCGAGGCCGTGGGCGAGCGCGGATCGTTCAAGGAGATGATCGCCCTGGTGCAGGAGCGGTATCCCGGCTATCGCCTCCAGAATGCGTATCTCTACCAAGAGCCGGGCATCAGCTGGTCGTTCCGTCTGCAAGCCCCACAAGGACGCGTCCAGGCGTACGTCGATCCCTACCGGATGACGATTCTTGGGCAGGACGAATACAACGGCATGTTCCTGCAGTGGGTCTACGACCTGCATACCGACCTGCTGATGGGTAGGACCGGGTCGCTGCTGAACGGATGGGGCGCGTTTCTGCTCACCGCCATGTGCCTCAGCGGCATCGTCGTGTGGTGGCCAGGCCGGCGCGTGTGGCGGAAGGGAGTCGAGTTTGCCACCACGGCGAGTTGGAAGCGGCAGAACTACGACGTGCACAAGCTGACCGGCCTTGCGTCGTTCGCGCTCATCGCCCTGATCTCGGTGACCGGTGCCTACTGGAGCTTCACCCCGCAGTACGAGAGCGCGCTGGCGTGGATGACCAGAGGGCCATCGAAACAACTCGCCCCGCGTGTTGTCTCGGTGGAGGGTGCACCCGCCGCCGACATCGATGTCGTCCTCGCGGCCGCGATGCGCACGATTCCCGAGGGCGAAGCCCGGCTCTTCACCTTCTCGTCGAGACCCGAGCTTCCGCACTCACTCCTCAAGATGCTGCCCGACGACTGGCGCACGCAGGGTGACAACGCCGTGTATATCCACCCCCAGACGGCCGAGGTGGTTGGTGTCACGTATCACAAGGACCTGCCTCTCGGTGTGCGGTTGCAGCGCGACATGTTCGGACTGCACTTCGGGACGTTCTGGGGACACTCGACGCGTGTCGTGTGGTTGCTGGTCGGTCTCGCTCCGATCGTGTTGTATGTCTCGGGCTTGTTGATGTGGTGGAACCGATCGCTCTCGAAAATCGTCAGGCGACGTCGCGCCCGTCATGCCATCCCGCAGGCCCTGCCCGACAATGTCGCCGCGGTTGCGTCCACGCGGGCCCGCGACGCCAACGCCATGCCCGCGCCCGAGCACTGAGCATGTGCTACGATTCAAACCGCCTTGGGTGCCCACAACGGGCATAACGGGGAAGCCGGTGAAAATCCGGCGCGGTCCCGCCACTGTAAGTGAAGGTGCTCGCTTCTAAAACGCCACTCGGCTGTAGCCGGGGAAGGTGAAGCGACCGGCGAATCGCTCTATCGAGATTCGTCCCTTCCGAGCCAGGAGACCTACCCAGGGTTCCAGCGGTCGGCCTTCTGCCACGACGGAGGGTGCACCGGAGTCGGCCTCATGTGCGGTCGCCTCTCCGAGCACACCCACGTTTTCAGCCGGTCGTCCGTGTTGCCCGCGGAGGCTGACGTTTGATGGCTCGTCCTTTCTGTTCGTGTCTTCCCTCGACATTTCCAATGCTCAACGATCGCGTTCACTGCGCGATCCGGGCTGCTGACCGTCGGCCGTGGGTGGTCGCGCTCGCGTGGCTCACGTTCAGTGCACTTGGCGCACCTCCCCTCGCGGCCGGTCGAAACATCACGAGCGGGTGTATCGAGAGCTTCGACCCCAGGACCGACTATTTTCCCGAGAGGGTCACGGTCGAAGACGCGGTCAACTTCAGCGTCGACTATCGCCGTTCGTACAAGGTGGTCACCGTCAGGAACGCGTTGGCGGCCGCTACCGGCGTGCGATACGTGCTGGTGCAGTGCGGCGCGCCTCTGCCGGCGCTGGACGGCGAACTCTCGGGCGCCCAGGTCGTCAGAGTGCCAGTCGCCTCCGTGTTCGCGGGGGCCACGACGCACTTGCCTCTGCTTGCCGATCTTCAGCGCCTCGACGTGCTCACCGGCGTACCGCGCCTCAGAGACCTGATCGGGACCGACATCGTCGCCCGCGCAGCCACAGGTAGAGTGCGCGAGTTCGCCCCCTCGTCTGTCGTCGATGCTGAACTCGTTGTGTCGAGTCGCCCGGCGCTCTTCATGACGGGCGGGGCACCGAGCGCTCCGGTGACGGTCGTCCGTGCCGCAGGCATTCCGGTTGTGGTGAACGTCGAATGGCTGGAGCCGACAGCGCTTGGCCGTGCCGAGTGGATCAAGTACATGGCGCTCTTCCTGAACGAAGACGGCAAGGCGCAGGCGATGCATGCCGAGATGAGGGCGCGCTACCAGACCCTCAAGGTACGAGCGAGCCAGGCCCGTGGATCCATGCCCCTTGTCATGACCGGGCGTAGTACGCGCGGGAGATTCGTGATTGCTGGAGGGCGGTCCTATGTGGCGGCGCTCATCGCTGACGCCGGAGGCCGCTACGTCTGGGCCAATAACGCCGCCGTGGGATCGGCATCGGTCGACCTCGAGACCCAGATCGGTCGGGCATCGGAGGCCGACTATTGGATCAACGGTGGCGGGTGGACGAGCCGCGAGGCGATGCTGAACGATGAGCCGCGATACGAGGGATTCAAGGCGTATCGCACGGGTCAGGTGTGGGTGTACGAGCGCAGGATGACGGCGTCTGGTGGCAATGACTACTGGTCTCGGAGCATTACGCATCCCGATCTCGTGCTCGCGGACCTCATCAAGATCTTCCACCCGACGCTGGCTTCGGCACACGCGTTCGAGTGGTACATGCCTGTGCCCGCGCGGTAACCGATGCACAGGCACTTTGGCGATCTCGCGCGTCTGGCGGGACTGGCGATAGTTCTGGCCGCCGTGTTCCTGACGTCCATCCTCGTGGGATCGACGTGGGTACCCGTGTGGCGAGTTCTCGAGGTGCTGACGGGTGCGTTGCCCGATAGCGATGTCGCCGTGGTCGTCGTGGAGCGAATCAGACTGCCGCGAACGTTGACCGCCATGCTCGCGGGCGCCGCGCTCGGGATTGCCGGTCTCCAGATGCAGACGCTCTTCGCGAACCCGCTGGCCGATCCGTTTGCGCTGGGCATTTCCTCCGGCGCCAGCCTTGGCGTCGCGCTCGTGGTCCTTGGGTTCGGCTACGGAACTGGCGAGGCGTTCGGCCTCGCGCTCGGACTGGCTGGGGACGCCCTCGTGACGGTCGCGGCCGTCATCGGTGGCGCGCTGGTGCTTGGACTCGTGATGCTGATTTCCACCCGCATCGTCAGCACGACCACGGTGCTCATCCTGGGCTTGATGTTCGGCTACGCCGTGAGCGCGATGGTGACGGTGTTGGTGGGTGCCAGTCAGCCCGAACGTCTCCAGCAGTGGGCGCAGTGGGGATTCGGATCGTTCTCAGGCGTCACCTGGCAGCGCCTGCGAATCTTCGCGCCCGTCACGATGCTTGGTGTGCTGGTCGCGGCGCTCACGACCAAGCAGTTGAACGCGCTGCTTCTTGGTGAGCGCTACGCGCGCTCGATGGGTGTCGCCGTTCGGCATGCGCGCCTTGCGACCATGCTCGGCGCGTCGGTCCTGGGGGGCATCGTGACCGCGTTCTGTGGGCCGATTACGTTCCTCGGTATGGCGGTGCCGCACTTGTGCCGTGGACTCTTTCGCACGTCGGACCACATGGTCCTTGTCCCCGCCGTGGTGCTCATGGGCGCGATCGTGGCCCTGGTGGCGCAGGTCGTGTCGGTACTGCCCGGCGATGCCGGCGTGCTGCCGCTCAATGCCGTGACAGCGCTCCTCGGAGCCCCGGTTGTCGTTGTGGTCCTGCTGCGTCGGCGAGGGAGGGTCGTGTGATCGCGCTCGCACAGGTTCCGGCCCCGGCGTCGCCGTTGGTCTCTCTGCAGACGAGAGATCTCACTGTCGGCTATCGGACGCGCGGTGCACACAGGGTTGTGCTGGAGCACCTGAACCTCGCCGCGCGTGCGGGGGAGTTGGTGTGCGTGCTTGGTCCGAACGGCAGCGGCAAGTCGACGCTGCTGCGGACGTTCGCGCGAATGCAACCTCCCCTCTCGGGTCAGATCGAATTGGATGGACTCAGCCTCGCTGCGTTGACGCAGCTCGAGGTGGCCCGGCGACTGAGCGTTGTCCTTGCCGACCGGGTGCTTGTAGAAGCATTGCCTGCGCGCCGAGTGGTGGAGCTGGGGCGGTACGCGCACTCAAACTGGTTCGGTCACGTGAGTGACGAGGACAAGAGAGCCGTCGACTGGGCAATCGATGTCGTCGGCGCGGCGGCCGTGGCAGAACGCGACTTCCTCGAGCTCTCCGACGGCGAGCGGCAGCGTATTCTGATCGCCCGGGCACTGGCTCAGCAGCCGCACGTGCTGCTCCTCGACGAGCCTGCGGCGTTCCTGGATTTGCCTTCGCGCATTGAACTGATGACTCTGCTTCGACGCCTGACGCGTCGTGATCACCTGGCCGTGATTGTGTCGACACACGATCTCGAGACGGCGCTTCGCATTGCGGACGTGCTGTGGCTCATCATGCCGAATGGCGAGCTGGCCGTTGGCGCGCCCGAGGATGTGGTGATGTCGGGCGGAATCGCACGCGCATTTGAAGGTCGGCACCTGCGCTTCTCCAGCGAGGGTCGAACCTTCAGCTGGCTGACCGCCGCCCAAGGCAGCGCATCGGTGCGCGGTGCCGGCTTGTCAGCGGCCATGGCCACGGCCGTGCTCGAGCGAGAAGGCTACTGCGTCGTGGACGATGGCGATCGTGAGTGCGACGTGCGAGTAGACGTGAACGCCGACGGATGGAGCATGGGCAGCCCCGACGGCGACTGTTCCGGCACGGACTACGCGTCGTTAGCAGCGTCCCTGCGTGGAAGGACTGCTCGACCATGAGCGACTTCCATCGTCTTCGCGTCGTGCGCTCAGACGGCCGAGCGATCACGGTCATCCAGCGCCGGGCACACCTGTCGCACTGCGCCACGGGTTGTTGCTGCGGTCACACCGACCGCGGTTATGCGGCTGTGCCGACGCAGACCTTCAAGCAAGAATGGATTGCCCGGAAGCTCCGCAACACCGTCCACCTGACGCAGGCGGGATGCCTTGGGCCGTGTTCCCTGGCGAACGTGGCCAGCCTCGTCTTCGACGGCCGTGCCGTGTGGTTCCACTCCGTCAATACGCCCTGGCACGTGCGTCTGATCTACGACTACATCGAGTCGATGGTGCGCGCCGATCGGTTTCTGACACCGCCCGCGGAACTGGCCGAGTACGTTTTCAATTTCTACGACTGGGATGTCCGGCCGCATGCCGCGCCGACGGAGATCCAACCACGCGATGCCTCCGCGCGCCCGCGCATCGCCCTCCTCTCGCACGCGGACACTGATCTTCTGGCGCTGAGACATGCGCAGGCGACGCTGCTGGCAGAGGTCGACGTCGTGGGGATCTCCCTGTTGCACATCCAGTCGGAGGAGCAGTTGCTGCTGTTGCTCGAGGGGGAACTGGCGAGCGCACGCGTCATCGTGCTTCGCCTGCACGGCGAACTCGAGGGTGTGCCAGGGAGTGTTCGCCTGCGCGCATGGGCACAGGAGCATGATGTTCGCCTGGTGATCATCAGCGGCACAGGAGAGCCCAGGGCCGATTTTGCCAGCGCGAGCACCGTCGGTCTCGATGTCGTCGAAGGTGTTCGCCAGTACCTGACGATTGGTGGTGAGCGCAACGTCGGGGAGTGCATGAGGTTTCTGTCGGACCGTGTGCTGCTGACGGGCTTCGGCTGCGCTCCTCCTGTGGACGTGCCCGAACACGGCGTGTATCTCCCTGAGGTCGCTGACGCGACGCTGGACGATTGGCTGAAGACTGCCGACCTGGTGAAGCCGACGACGGCGATTCTGTTCTACCGAGCGCACGTCACGAGCGGGAACACCGCGTTCGTCGACCAACTGATGGGAGCGATTGAGGCCCGCGGGATGAACGCGCTCGCCGTGTTTACGTCGAGCCTTCGAGTACGGGATGGTGCGATGCCGGCGGCGGTCGAGATCATCGGCGACCAGGCCGACGTCCTGATCTCGACGCTGTCGTTCGCCCTCGCCGATTCAACGGCGAGCGGAGGACCATCGGTGTTCGAGCAGTTGGGCGTGCCCGTCATTCAGGCCATCGCCAGCGGCATGCCTCGCGACGCCTGGGAGGTGGCGCATCGCGGCTTGACCTCGCTGGATACCGCGATCAACGTGGCCATCCCGGAACTCGACGGGCGGATCGTTTCCGTGCCCGTGTCCTTCAAGGACCGGTCCTCGGATGCGCCAGGGCTCTACGCCGCCCATCCCGACCGCATGGAGCGCGTGGCCGGCCTTGCGGCAGGCCTGGCGCGTTTGCGCAATCTGAGGCGCGCCGATGTCCGTGTCGCGTTCGTGCTGACAAACTCGCAGGCGAAGGCGTCGCAGGTGGGCAATGCCGTCGGTCTCGATGCGCCGGCCAGTCTCTTGGCGCTTCTCCGTGCGATGCGCGCCGACGGTTATGCCATCGACGGTGTCCCTGACTCGAGCGATGCGCTCATGGCGTCGCTTCTGGCGCGTGGCGCCTACGACGAGCGACATCCGCTCGATCCAACGCAAGCCGCTCGCATGACGAGACGCGTGTATGCCGCGGCGTTCTCACGCTTTCCCTCGTCAGTTCGAAAGCGAATGGAAGACTGGTGGGGCACCCCGGCTGGACGTGGCTACACGCGTCGTGACGCCGGCAAACGGATTGACAAGAAGATTGCTCCCAAGAGTGCCCGCGCTGTCCTCGGCTCGACGACCGAGCCGTGGAGCGACGAACACGACTATCAGTTCGCCGCCCTCAGCTATGGTCATGCGCTCGTGGCGCTGCAGCCACCTCGCGGCTACGGCATGGACCCCGACGCCATCTATCACGCACCCGACCTGCCGCCGCCCCATCACTACGCCGCGTTCTATCGCTGGCTGTCGCTGCCACTGGCCGAGGGCGGATGGGGCGCCGATGCCATTGTGCACGTGGGCAAGCACGGCACGCTGGAGTGGCTCCCAGGGAAGGGCATTGGGCTGTCGAGCGAATGCTTTCCCGATGTGCTTCTTGGTGATGTGCCGCTCATCTATCCGTTCATCATCAACGACCCAGGCGAAGGGAGTCAGGCCAAACGTCGGGCGCATGCGGTGATCGTCGATCATCTGATGCCGGCGATGACAAACGCGGATGCCTACGGTCCGCTCGCCTCGCTGAACGATCTGGTGAACGAGTACTACGCGGTCGAGAAGCTGGATCCGTCGAAGTTGCCGATCATCCAGCAACAGATCTGGACACTCATCCAGCAGACGCACCTTCAGGCAGACCTCGACCTGCGATCGATGCTCACGCGAGACCACGAGACGCACACCCACGAATGGGACGATGAGCTGTCTCCAGAAGGCGTGCCGGTCACGTTGGCCGAGATGAGCGGCAATGAGGTGGCCCATCTGGTGGAGGACCTTGACGGGTATCTCTGCGAGTTGGGAACCGCCCAGATTCGCGACGGGCTCCACACGCTCGGTGCCATGCCCGCGCTGCCTGACACGCTGCGTGCGCTGACTCGTCTGCCGAACGCCACGGTGCCAGGCTTACAAGCGAGTCTGGCCGCAGCGTTCGGGTTAGACCTCTCGGTCCTCCTCAACGCGGTGGGCGCGCGCCTGAACCCGGAACGCGAAATCGCCGGTGTTGTGTGCCGAACACATGCCGATGTGATTACGCGACTCGAAGATCTGGCGCACGCGCTCTTTGTGGAACTGGAGCAGGGCGGCTTCCAGGAGCGGCTCGTGAACGACCTCGTGGCCTCGGTGCTCGGGGCTCCCGACGACCGTGTCGCGGCGCCGCTGCGCTTTGCGTGCAACACGCTCGTTCCGGCGCTGGAGCTCGTCACCGATGAGGTCGACCATGTGCTCGACGCGCTCAGCGGACGATTCGTCCCGCCCGGTCCGTCCGGCGCCGCAACCCGGGGAAAGGCGCACATCCTGCCGACCGGCCGCAACTTCTATTCCGTCGATCCGCGAGCGGTGCCGTCGCAAGCGGCGTGGGAGGTAGGCGGGCAACTGGCGCGCGCGGTTCTCGAGCGTCACCTGAGTCAGGAAGGCCGCTATCCCGAGATGATCGGTATCGGAGTCTGGGGGACGTCGCAGATGCGGACGCAAGGCGACGACATTGCCGAAGTCCTGACTCTGCTCGGCGTCGAGCCGGTGTGGGATGCTCACTCGCGGCGGGTGCAGGACGTGACCGTCATTCCCCTCGAGCGGCTCGGACGCCCGCGTATCGACGTCACGCTTCGCATCAGTGGGTTCTTCCGCGATGCCTTCCCCCATCTCATCGCCCTCGTGGATCACGCGGTCGAATTGGTGGTGTCGCTCGACGAACCGATCGATCAGAACTACCCACGCAAACACTATCTGGCGGATCTCGAACGGCCGAGCGACGCCTCGCTGGATGAGATCGAGGCGTCTGCGCGCTATCGCATCTTCGGAGCGAAGCCCGGCGCCTATGGCGCGGGCATCCAGCAACTGGTCGAGACGCACCACTGGCAGACCGATCAGGACTTTGCCAACGTGTTCATCGAGTGGGGTGGGTACGCGTACGGGCGGTCCGTCGACGGAGTGGATGCCCGCGGTGTATTTGCTGAGAGGCTCCGAGCGGTCGATGTGGCCGTGCACAACCAGGATAACCGCGAGCACGACATCTTCGATTCAGACGATTACTACCAGTTTCACGGCGGCATGATCGCCACCATTCGCTCACTCACCGGTAGCCAGCCACGAGCGTACTTCGGCGACAGCGCCAGGCCGGATGCCGCGTGCGTGCGCGACCTGCGTGAAGAGGCGCTGAGGGTGTACCGCACGCGTGTCGTCAACCCAAAGTGGCTCGACAGCATCCGTCGTCACGGGTACAAGGGTGGGCTCGAGTTGACGACAACCGTGGACTACATCTTCGGATTCGACGCGACCGCCCACGTGGCACCGGATTTTGTGTACGAGGGGTTGGCGGCGGAGTACGCACTATCACCCGTCACACAGCAGTTCCTCGAGCAGTCGAACCCTTGGGCTCTTCAGGCAATCGCCGACCGGCTGCTCGAGGCGGCTGAACGCGACCTCTGGGAGCATCCAGCCCCCGAGACGCTGAAAGCGCTTCGCGATGTCCGCCTCAAGGCCGAGACCTGGATCGAGGCGCGCAGCGAGCGCCAGTTGACCACACCATGAGACCACCTCTATTCCCTTTCTCCGCCCTCGTTGGTTTAGACGATCTGACGTTGGCCTTGCGATTGGCCGCCATCGATCGCCGGCTCAGTGTGCTCATCAGAGGAGACAGGGGTGCCGGCAAGAGTACGGCCGCCCGTGGGTTGGTGGATCTGCTGGCGCAGGGCGCCCCGTTCGTGAACCTCCCAATCGGCGCGACCGAGGATCGGCTCCTTGGGGGCCTGGACATCGAACGAGCGTTGAAAGGGGAACCTGCGCTCAAGCCGGGTCTTCTCAGCGACGCCCACGGCGGCGTCCTCTACATCGATGAGGTGAATCTGCTGGCCGATCACTTGGCCGATGCGCTGCTCGACACGGTCGCGAGCGGCCTGCACGTGGTGGAGCGTGAAGGATTCAGCGTCACGCACGAGACCGACTTTGTCCTGGTCGGGTCGATGAACCCGGAGGAGGGAGCCCTGCGCCCTCAGCTGCTGGATCGATTCGCCTTCGCTGTCGACGTATCAGCACCGATGGAGCCCCGTCTCAGGAGCGAGGTCATTGCCCGTCGCCTCGAGTACGACCGTGATCCCGTGTCGTTCGCAGGAGTCTGGTCCGCGCAGCAGGCACGGCTGGCCGACGAGCTCAATCAGGCGCGCGGGCGATCGCTGGATGTGACGTTGACGCGTCCGCTGCTCGAGATGATCTCTGCGAGGATAGCTGAGCGGGGGGTTCGCTCGTTGCGCGCGGATCTCGCCGTGGTGCGCGGGAGCCGAGCCCTCGCAGCGTTGGAAGGGAAGACCAGCGTCGAAGAGGCGCATGTCGAGGCGGTCATCCGTCTGGCGCTCGCGCACCGAACAAGCCGCCGGTCACAGTCGCCGCCGCCTGAGAGCGCGTCCGGTCACGAGCGAGACAAGGACGTCGCCGAGAATCCATCGCCCCACGACGACGTCGAACGTGTCTTCGCCTCGAGCCAGCAACAGGTTCCGCGCCTCGTGGTCCAGAAGACCGCGGAGACGCCGGGTGGAGCGGCCGGCGGTGAGCTGGCACGCCGCGGTGTGGCCGTCGCCTCACGACGGACCGCTGCCCCGAAGGAACTCGACGCTCGCGCGTCTCTGCGTCAGGCCGTCTCACGCGGTGCGGAACAGGTCACGGTTGACGACCTGCACGAACGAGTGCGGGCGCCTCGTCGCGGGACGCGCTATGTCTTCGTTGTTGACTCGAGTGGATCGCATGCCGTTCGAGAGCGTATGCGAGCAGTTAAGGGGATTGTGAGTGGTGTGCTCGAGCACGCGGACGGCCGTCACGATGAAGTGGTTCTGATCGTGTGCCGTGGAGCCTCTGCCCAGGTTCTCCTCGAGCCTACGCCCATCGTCGATGACGCCCGTCGCGCCATCGAGTACCTGCCGACCGGGGGACGTACACCGCTTGCACACGGGATCGAACTCGCCGCGACGTACATCAACGATGCGGCGGTGGTGATTGTCGTGACCGATGGCCATGCCAACGTGCCGAGTAGGACCGACGATCCCTGGGCTGACGCGGTCGCAGCCGCGAAGGCCATCAGGTGTCCGAGCCTGGTGATTGACTCCGAGGACGTGGTGAACGCAACCGGCAAGCCACGAGAACTGGCTGACGCGATGGGCGGCGTCTGGACGCGGCTCGGTGATCTCGGCGACCAATCACTGCTGCACCTCGCCGCGACCTCGCGTGCCGTCCCTTCCCACACTTGGGCGTAGGGCCACGACGCCGCTGAACGGCAGTATCCGACCTGCCGCTAAGTGCTCTCTCGGGGTGCTGCCGAGCGGTGTTCCGCAAGGGCAGCATCGACCGGAAATGCTGTCCGAGGCAACGCGGGCGGCGGTATTGGCACTGAGCGACCGAGCCCACGGCGAACCCGCTTGATGCCGAAACAGAAACCGATCGTGCTTGATGTGAGCCCACCTAGCAGCAAGGCGATCATGCCGATGTCCCACAGGGGGCGTTGGTTGTACCAGAAGGCAAAGTCCAGGCTGTGAAGTCCGTTGTACAGCCAGCGTTCAACGCGGTTGAGGCGGTGCACCTGTGCGACGACCTGGCTCATCTCCGGATCGATGTAGAACCACGTCTCAGCGGGATCGCTGAACTTGACGCGCAAGATCGGAAGCGGCGTCCGCCGGCCGCGAGAATAGTAGTAGGAGTCGTAGTCCGAGAGCAGCTCGGCAACCTGAATGGGTGTGTCGGGAAATGCGTGCTTGAGTCGTTCCAACAGCGAAAGGGTGCTGAATCGCTCGGTTCGCGGATGCATCGTCTGGGCCGCAATGAGGACGCGATTGCTGCCACCGCGACCGGTCACGGCATAGGGCTGGTGTCGACGCTCGGGACGCGGCACCGCCCCGCCGAAGTCCTACGGCGGCAAGCCCGTCGCGCTAACGTGCAAGCCTTGCAACAACTCGCTCGGAAGCGCGGTTGATGCGTCGCTGGCCCGATTCGACAGTCAGTTGGTGAGCCATTGCACGATCGCGATCAGAGGCGTCCAGGTCAACGCGTATCAGGAGATTCGCCAGGGCGGCAGGCACTTCAGCATCCCAGAGAACCAGAACAACCCGGCGACGACGGTGCGATTCAACGAAGTCTTCGATACGAAAGACCCGGTGGCGAGGGCGAATCTCCCCCTAACGCTCAAATGGGATGAGGCCAAGCGCCGCCGGGCAGATGTTTCGTGGCTGAAGTCGGCCTACATGGTGGCATTCGCGGCCTGGGGCTACATGTACGCGTTTGCGCCAGGCCTCCGAATCGTGCTGCGTCAGTTGGAGCGCTACGACGAAGCGATCATCCCGCACTTCAAGCTGCGGAATGTCGCAGCGTCCCGCAAGTCGCGCGAGCTGCTCTACGTTCGGCGGCCCCGCGAGCTTGAAGGCGTCGCCGTATGGATGGGGCAGCACATTGTGCTGCTGCCGCCTGACGGGCGCGACATGACGTTCTACGACCGAATCGCCCCGATCCTCAACCGCGCGGAGAACATCGGCCTGCAGGGCGATCAGTACTACTGGCCGACGGAACCGAAGCACACGCTCGACGTCCAGCCCTACGACTCGCCGCTGTTGCTGCCCGCTCGCGCGGATGTCCACATCTTGACGTAGGGCGGCGTCCGTGCCCGTCCGAATCCTGCCCTTCCGATAGACCTTCTGCGGCATGGACTATCTCGGTGTTGACGAAGACATCATCTGGCAGGTTGTCAGCGAAGACCTGCCGAAGCTCGTGGCTGTACTTGAACCGATGGCCCCGATTGGGCCTGATCGGTAAACCTCCCCAGATCTATCCGGGCTGTGGGCAGGACCCGACAATCGGTCGCCACTACGCCGAGCGCCTATGGCCGACCTTTTCGCGACGACGATGGGTCGGTGACGGTGGTTGTCTTCGAAGGAACGGAGGGCGGCTCAGCGGCTGTGCCTTGAGGAGTCTCCTTCTTGCGAGCCACCGTAGCGTCGAGCATGTCCACGACCTCCCGAAGCAACTCTGGCGTGAGCGGCTTGGTGAGCATACTGACGGTGCATGGCACGCCAGTCGAGGACAGCACCTGTGTCTGAATCAGGCGTCCTCCGGAGGGATGCGCTTCAGAGGTCGACGTCGCCTTCCACGGCCTCCACAGTGGCTCCTCGTTTGTTTCCGAATTGGTGACGCAGAACGCGCCTGTACTCAACAGCGCTTGACGGACCGTCTTCTTTATGTCGGCCAGTGAACCGGTGGCCAGACCATCCCGCAATAATGATTGGGCGATCGCCTCGGTGCTGGCCGCTCGCTCGTCGCCTGTGAGCTCCCGAGTTCGCTCAGCCACGACGGCGTAGATCGCAGGAACCGGTTCTGTTGCCACCTCCGATCTCGGTTCCGGCTGAGGACGCGCTGGCTTCGGCACCGGCACGACCTCGGCGAGCCAGTGAAGCCCGCCTACGCTGGCGCAGACGGTCGTGAACTTACGTCGTTTGGCGTCTCGCACGAGCTCGCGCCACTGCTCTGGCTGATAGAGAGACCCGGAGTCGCTCCACCCTCTCGCCTTCGCTAAGGCGCGAAGCGGTTCGAGGTCTTCCCCTGGAGGTGCACAGAACGCCACCTTTACTGATTGTTTGCGTGATGCAGCCATCGGCAGTTCTTTCTCCAAGTCACAGCGGCCGCGCGCGAGCGTATCTCACGAACGCCGCCGACGGCGGACAGGCTCAGGCGTCGCGGCGCTTTCCCAACTGCTCCGTCGAAAGACCATCGCCGTTTGGCAATAGGGGCAGGTGACCTGCGTGCCGTTGGCGACGTGTGGACCGCGCTCCCGCTCATAGTGAAGGAGCTGCCAGAGACAACACCTGAACAGTCCCTTCGTGTCCACGCCATTCCGAAAGGCCCGACACCAGTACTCATCCTGTTCGCGTTGCAGGTCCACAGGTTGGCGGATGTCGGTGCTCGGCACGTGTGGCGCCTTGCCGACCGGTGGAAGGGGAGTCGGTTCCTCGGCACGGACGGGCTGAGTGGCCGGTCGCGTCGAGTTCGCTCGCCCCTTCTGCGCGCCTGTCTGGCCTCGCTGTGTGAAGTGCTCACGGAGCCCGTGAGTTCGCTCCTCCGTAGGGTACGGTGGTGCGGTTTCACGGAAGCGTTCGATGAGCGCGTCAAGATCGAGGCGATCCACGAGGACTCGTCGGGTCGGTTCGCCATGGTTCCGCGAGCTTGGCAACATGATGCGCGCCAAGTACCCGGATGCAATCAGGTCACGAATCGTCCAGGCACTGAGGCCGAGGTAAGTGGCAGCCTGACGTACGTTCAACAGTCGTCCCGTCTCAGCTGTGAGAGAGAGGGTCTGCGGCATGGCCAGAACATTTTGGCTACTTCGATCAGTAATGGCCAGCCGCGACTGGGATCATGCAGCTTCGACGCCCACCCGAAAAATCACTGACGCCAGTCTCGATTTGCGTCGATCGCTCGTCTGTCCCTTGCGCCGGTCCAGGCACATGGGATGTTCACCGGACGCAGCAGCGATCATCGGTCTTGCGACGGTGAAGAGGAGGGCGGTGCGTGGCACAGTATCCGTCTACACTGTCACTGAGGACCGATCCGCTCCCCACACCGCTGCGGTCGTATGATTTGGAGCGGCGACGTGTCGCTTCACGATCACAGCGGCTCTATTCGCGACCCCAATCACGGAGGTTCAGATCATGAGCATTGTTGTTCGCTTCAGCCCCACCGCCCTCACCGCCAAGAAGTACGACGAGACGATTCGCCAAATCGA
Source organism: Vicinamibacterales bacterium (assembly GCA_040081265.1). Lineage (GTDB taxonomy): Bacteria > Acidobacteriota > Vicinamibacteria > Vicinamibacterales > UBA2999 > JBEBGV01. The sequence continues at coordinate 8,960 of JBEBGV010000020.1, read as the reverse complement.
AAACGCCGGCGAATGGCCACCGGCCGGACTCGACTACCATGTCTGCTTCGGTTCGGATGCCAACCTTAAGGTCAGCGAGATCTGGAACTCGCGGGAGCAGTTCGAGGCCTTCGGCAAGCGTCTGATGCCGATCCTCGCCGGCGCCGGCATCCAGTTCGCCAACCCGCCGGACATCTTCGAGGTTCACAACATCATCAAGGGCTGACCATCGGGCGCGGCGGCCCGATCGAGAATCGCCAATCGCTCGGGCCGCGACCGCCTCGCCGCCGGCGACCTCCGGTCGGTGGCACACCCACTATTACCGCTCACACAGTGGCGTGATCTGCTGGAACACGAAGCACGGCGTTTGGTGCAACGAAACGACGCCCACCCGTGAAATTGACCTCGCTCTGCGACGTGCCGAGGAGGTAAGGCCATGAGTACCGTCAAACAGCTGCATGAGAAACGGATGAGGGCCCCCGCCTACCGGAAGGCCCACGCGGCCCTCGCGCCAGAGTTCGCGCTCGCCCGCGCCGTCATTGCCGCGCGGGCGAAGGCCGGATTGACGCAAGCGCAGCTCGCGACCCGCATGGAGACGACGGCGCGGCTGGAGAGTGGACGCGGACGGCCCTCGACGCAGACGCTCGAAAAGCTGGCGGCGGCGACCGGCACCCGACTCACTTGGTTAAGCGCGAGCTATGCCGGCGACTGAATCGTACCGGGATCCCCGGAGTGCGAATAGCTTGAGCGATGACGCGCCCGCACTCATCGCCGTCCGCGATGGGCGCAGCTGGTGGGCGCACCTCTCGTTCACCCGCATCAACATTACGCCAACTATCCTCCGGCAAAAGATCGAAGAAACTCTGGAAATTCGCAGTTCATGTCCGTATTCATTGAGTGTTTCTGACCGTGGCGCCCGCGACGCCGTCTCTAGAAGTCGCTGAAAGTCTCAGCAAATCTCCCGAAGTCTCGTGGCTGGTGGGCGCACTGGTGGGCGCTCCTTGGGTGGGAGGCGGAAGTGCAGTGAGTTGGCTCCCTATTCCCGCTGCGCAGACCGCTCTAGCATGAAGACTTTGGCCGCAGCCGCTCTCTGCCACTGGCGGCGCATCATTGCTTGCAAGGTTCCGGAACCTGAGAAACCGGCTCGGTTCGCCCTCCACAATCTCTCAGAAATGGCGAAGGCCGCGCTGGCGTTTGGACCATATCTCCTCGAGGAGCGCGCACGCATCCTGCGCCGTGACGGCGTCCCACTATCCGTCACCCTTCGGCACGTCAGCCTCCTGCACTGCCTCGCCAGCAACGCCGGCGCGTCCGTTTCCAAAGATGCCCTCATCGCTGCCGGGTGGGGCGACGTCAACCATCTGATGGCCTCAGCAGGTCGCTTGATGCTCGGGGCTACGAGCTTGGCACAACCTTCAGATGTGCTCGCGAGATTCTGCGAGTCGCGGGCGCCCTCGTCGCTAACAGGCCCGGGGCGCACGCAACGTCGCGGACGCAATCCGCAAGCGCACAGGGGCTGGTGGCCTATGGCGCATGGAACACCGAGGTGGACGAAGCGATCGCCACGGTCGATTGGGTGGAAACACTGGTGCGCGATTCGTTGCCGACATCGAGCGTGGCCCCGAAGGAGGACCGGAGAGTCGAGGCTGAACAACTGGCGATTGTCGCGCGCAGCCGCAACCACCTGCGGGCAGTCCTGAGCGAACTGGAGAATCGAGGGAGCCCTCACCACTTCTCAACGGGTGAGTCCGGAATCTTTGACACGGAGGAGTACAGCTGCCTGCTTTACGGGCTCAAGGTGCTTGCGAATGGACGCGACATTGCCCTGGCTCGCAGTCTGATTGAGCACCTTCGCCGCTCAAGGGTAGGCTCGTCGATTGGGGAGTACGACGGAGCGCTTGACGACGCAGCTCAGCTCCTCACAGAGTTGTCCGACAACTTATCCGGGACGATTCTTGCGATCCCAATGGGAGCGCTCGCCGACGCGGCGCTCGGGCGCGAAACGATGAGTGAGGTTCTTCAACGTGTCGTGGACTGGGACCCGGCCGAACACGCTACGGAGCCTGACGAGGCGGATCTCTTGAGCGGAGATCGCGAGCTGTTCCGCGAACGTTGGATCCAGTATCGGAATCGTCCGGAATCAGTACAAAGGGGATGGCACGGCCTAGTGCTCGAACTCGTGAGTGCTCCGCGTCCAGAGGCACCAGGGGTTCGGGTGCTCACCGTCCATGCAGCCAAGGGTCTTGAGTTCAAGGCCGTGGCGATCGTTGGCCTGAACGATGGGTCCTTCCCAGACTTCAGGAGCTTGGATGGGAAGGACCTCGAGGGGGAGCGCCGTTTGATGTACGTCGCTGTCACCCGCGCGTCAAGGGCGCTCTGGTTGTCGCGCGCGCGAGTGCGCCAAACGAGGTTTGGCAATCGAGTTCAGGAGCCCTCGCGATTTCTCTTGGAAATGGGGTTCCAGGAAGGCGAATAGGGTGCCTCACGGGGCCACTTCAAGAGATCCACGGGCCTGTTTCGGCGACCAAAGAAAGCACCTGGCGTCGGGTCAGCTCGCGCTCCGGCTATACTGGAAAACGGCCCTGGGCTCGGCTGTGCTGGCCTTCATTGGCCCGCGTTCGTGGCGGGCGGCACACCCGTAAGTGTTCGTGGGACATTTAGAGGTCTTACACAATTCGCTACACAATTTGAGGTTTACGGCTCAGCCAATCGCCTGTAAACGATTGATTCTACAAGCGCGGAGAGATGTCCGAGTGGTTGAAGGAGCACGCTTGGAAATAGATGCCGGCGGCGCTCACCGACCCACACCGACACGCACCAACGCACTCGCCATCAAGGACTTCCCGCAACAAGCGTGTTCATCGCTATATCGCCGTACTCCAGGGTATTTGACCGGGGTTTCGGGGTGCATGTGACACAGTTCTGACACAATCGCGATTCGCGACCGGCGCGAGCTGCGACAAGCCCGATGGCTGAGTCACACCAGCCACCGCCACCGCGGCCAACGCTGGCTATGCCCTCTCTGCCGGGCAGCCGCGCTCGTCGCACTCCGTCATTCGCGCGGGCCCCGGATCAGTGCCGACGGAGCGGTCCACGCTCAGGGTGGCCTCGGCGATCAGCGCTCCAAGATCGCGCCCGAGTTGTAGGTCGTCGTGCACCCCGAACACCTGCTGCCGGAGGCGACCGACCGCGTCGATCAGGACGACCGTGGGCGTACCGCGCATCCGGTAGGCCCGCATCGTCTGCGGGGTGGCGTCGTCCGACAGTCCCGGGCGATCCACGGCGACGGGGAACGTCACACGGTACTCGTGGAGGAACACCTCGAGCGCCTCCGGCCGCATCACGTCGTGGTGTTCGAACACCGTGTGCAGGCCCACGACCGTGACCGGAGCGTCCGCGAACTGGCGGGCCACCCGCTGCGCCTGCGGAATACCATGCGACACGCAGCCCGGGCACAACATCTGAAATGCGTGGAGCATGACGACGCGCCCTCGCAGCGCGTCGAGCGTGAGTGGTACGGCACTGTTGAACCAGCGGTCCGTGGACCACGCAGGCGCAGCGGGTGCGGTCATCAGAAGTCTCCGTCCTTCACGTAGGGATGGCTCCACAGCGTCAACTGCAGGAGGCACGACTTCACCCACGCCGCATGCATGGCGTCGACCTCGGCGGCGCTGTGCCTGTGGCGCGTGAGGAACGGCTTCAGCGTCGTCGTGACCGGTACCACCAGCAGGAACAGATCGCGGAACGGCACCAGGGCCGTCGACATGGCGGCGTCGGTGTGGTTCTTCTTCGCCCGATGGTGCCGCAGGCCGATCTCGTGCTGGTAGTCGAGCCAGGCCTGGTTGTAGTCGGCGCGCGCCGTATCGAGAATCCACTGACCGAAGCGGCGGCGGACGGCACCGAGATAGTCACCGAGCGGCGCGCCGCTGTCCCGGTGCGTGAAGGACGCGAGCAGGTGCGGCTGCGACCCGACGAAGCCGTACCACACGTCGAGTATCGCCTCGACCTGGTCTTTGACCACGTCGTGGGACTGACGCAGGGCTCGCACGTCTTCTTCGCCGAAGAGCACGCTCTTCTGCATCAGCGCGAACTCATCGAGCGTAATCGGGGAGCGCGCGATGGCCTGTGTGCCTGCGGTATAGCCGGGAATTGCGGTCGTCATGGTCACCTCTCCTTTGTGGTCAGGGCACACGTCTCCCCATCCGGCACCTGCCGTAATGTCGGACCCGTGCGCGTGGTTCAGACGGTTGCGACGAAACGCGCCCAATGCAGGCGCTGTTGCTCCGCGGGAGCGGACTCGTGCTCGGCGCAGTCGAGGCGCAAGTGCGGCGCTCCCATCGGCGCGTCGACGAAGGCGCAGTGGTGCGGCCTGTCGCCGTCACGAACGTGCGGCCGAAAGTGGACGCAGGTGACACACATGCGGTGCACCGGGATCTGCCCCTGCTCCTGCAGCGTGCGAATCATCTTCATGAGGGCGGTGAGCAGGGTGGCCTGCTCGACGAGGGTCAGTGCGCCGACGGCCTGAGTGAGGAACTCCGGCCACGCGCGCGTCTGCACGGAGAGGCGGCGGCCGGCAGCCGTCAAGTGGAGCAGGCGTGCTCGCGGGTGGCGCTCGTCTGGCCCGCGCCGCACGAGACCTTTGGCGGCCAGGGTCGTGACCGCTTCGCTGATCGTTGGCAGGCCGATGCCGAGGCGCTCGCCCACCTCTGAGGCGGTGAGTGTACCGTCGGCGGCCAGGAGCGCGAGGATCTGTCCCTGCGTCGGCGACAGTCCGTGCTCGTTGGCGCGACTCCACTCCTGGTGCTTGAGGGCGAGTCCAAGCTTGTGGAGGCCGGCGGCGATGCGCCCGTCGAGCGGTGGCGAGTCGAGAGGCGAACCCTGCTTTGCGCTCATGGACGTGAGCTTAACTTCGGACGCCGAAGTTGTCAAGAGCAGTGCAACAAATAGCCGGCGCCCACCACCGTCCGCGACGTGCCCAGGAGCGTTCCCACCTCGTGGCGCGGTCCACGGCTCCTCGACCTCGCTGCAACCGACCGCGAAGAGCCAGCAACCCTGCAGCTAGGCCACGCGGTCAGCCCCAACGGGCGCCGCACGCAGTGCCGCCACAGTTGCCACGCGCAACGCCAGCCCCATCGCCACGACGCCGTACTTCATCGCCCACCAGCCGTTCCACCGCGGTCCGCGCAAAGACAGCCGGCGACGCAACGCCGGCGCCGGCAGCGGGCGACCTGTCACCTTAGGCGCGCGAGGCAGATCAACAGTTCCTGGGACGAATCGCCGGAATGAGGGACGAGTCGGCTTACCGGCGCGTGCGCAGCTGCTCGAGTTCGATGAACACGGAGGAGAGCCGCGCGCGTCGTGAGGTCGTGAGGAGTTCGGCGAGGGTGTGGTCGTTGAGTGACGCGATGAACGCGTCCAGCGCCTGGCGCAGGTAACCCTTCAGCCCGCACTGCAGGATGATCGGGCAGGTGTTGGTCGCCGCGTCGAAGCACTCGACCAGCTTAAGATCCGGTTCGGCCTTCCGGATGACGTCCCCGAGCCGGATGCTCTCAGGCTCGCGCAGCAGGCGCACGCCACCCGAGCGGCCAGGCAGCAGTTCGACGTAGCCGTGCTCGCCGAGCGTCTGCACGACGCGCACGAGATGGTGCTTGGAGATGCCGTACGCGTCGCTGATCTGGCGGGTGGCCACGACCTCGCCCTGCCGCGTGCCCAGGTAGATGAGCACGCGCAAGGCGTAGTCGGCATGAAGACTGAGTTGCACGGTGGGTCCAGACTACCGCACTTTCAGCACACGCTGGCTGTCAGGTCGCCGACGGCAGGAACGCGTCGGCGTGGATGTCGTTCAGTGCCGCGCCCGCAAGGAAGATCTTCCGCTTGAACGCCTGCACGATCGCCGGATCACCGCACACGAACGCCCGCCACCCCTTCAACGGCCCCAATCGCTTGAGCACCGCCTGGTCCATCGGACCATCGGCGTCCAGCGTGGTCGGCATGTAGTGGAAGTTGGAGTGCGCGGCGGCCAGCTGCGCGAGCGGCCCCTGCAGGTAGAGGCCGGCGGCCGTGAGCGCGCCGTGGAACAGGTACACGGGAGCGCGATGCCCCTGGCGCAGCGCGTCGCGCGCGATGCCGAAGAGCGGCGCCAGGCCAGTGCCGGTGCCGGCGAGCAGCAGCGGTTGATCCTCGCGGCCCGCGGTGTAGAAGCAGTCGCCAGATGGTCCCTGGATCTCGATCGGCGTACCGACTTTCGCCGTCGCCGCCAGCCACTGGCTCATGCGCCCCGCAGGCAGCACACGCACGTGCAGCTCCAGCGAATCGTCAGTCGGCAGGCTAGCGATGGAGTAGCTGCGCGCCAGGCCGTCACCGCGCAGCACGGTGATGAACTGCCCCGAGCGATAGTCGAGAGGCGCCGCCGCCGCGAGGCGTACGCGCAGCACCGAATCGGTGAGCCGTTCGAGTGCGACAATGCTGGCCGCCGCGCGGACGTCAGCGCCAACCGGCGCGGCGACCAGCGATCCTTCGGGCTTGCACAGGCAGGCGAGGAAGTAGCCCTGCGCTCGCCACGCGGGTTTCAGTCCCGCCTGCGCAGCCGTGACGGCAACCGCCAGGGCTGTCGGTTCAGCGGGCAGAGCGGCCGGCGCTGAGTCTGCCGCGGCGAACGGAGGGCCCGCATTGATCGCGCGCATCATGCACGATCCGCAGCTGCCGGCCTTGCAGGCGTGCGGCACGGCAATCCCGTGCCGCAGCAGGCCATCGAGCACGGTTTCGCCGTCCCGCAGTTCGCAGGCGGCGCCATCGTATTCGACGTGGGGCATCAGCGTCCGAGGACGTCGTTGCGGGTGGATTCGGCGATCGCCGCGACCTGGGCGATGAGGGGCGAGGGGACGTTGAGCTCGGAGAGGGTGGCGCCAAGCAGTTCGACCACGGCGTTGAAGTGCGTGTCGTTGAGGCCCCTGGTTACGAGGTGCGCGTGGCCGGTGCGCATGTCCTTGCCGGAGTAGTTGTGCGGTCCACCGAAGGCCATCGTCAGGAAAGCTTTCTGCTTCCCGCGCTGGCGGTCCATGTCGACATCGTCGAAGAAGTGCGCGATGCGGTCGTCCGACAGCACCTTGCGGTAGAAGATATCGACGGCAGCATCAACGGCAGCGGCACCACCGATCTGGTCGAAGAGGGAAGCGGTCTGGACGGTGTTTGACATAAGTTGCATACAGAATGCACCTTTTCACCACGAGCGTCAATCCCCCGCGCCGTGACAGTGCACCAGCGCGCACAATGTGAGGCAAAGTCCGACATCTGATCCGGAGAAATTCGGCCATGACGTGCCGCAGTTCGAAAACGCCAAAGTGGCGCCGGCGGTAGTGGTATTTCGGAAAAGAAGCCCTCGACCTGACGCGAAGGTGACGATTACTTATGGTGGCATCTCGATTGCCCGACGGTGACGGAGGATGTGACAAGTGCAGAACTCCGGCGCTGGGCGCCGTGCATGGGCCGCGCGGGAATCAACGTCGGCGCACGAGCGCGATGCCGACGTCGAGCAGCGGTCTGCGAGGCCAGTGCCGCTTACTCGTGGTTGCCCTTGCGCGCCGGCTCTCGGGCGGTGCGTGTCGCGAGGTCGGCGAACCGATGCGAGCCGCTCTCGCCTCTCCGTCGCCAGCGGTGGGACGACCGTAAGTGTTCCCGACACATTCAGAGGTCTGACACAGTTTTCGAAGAAAGTGCCGACCGCGCTCCCTTCAACTCGTTACCGATGAATGAGATGCGGATACACGATGCGAATCGGATCGGCGTGTGTCATAATCTTCGTCCGACGGCTCGCAAGTTGTTGATTCTAAACGGAGAGATGTCCGAGTGGTTGAAGGAGCACTCTTGGAAAGCGTGCGATGCTGCCCATCAGTTGATCGAGGGCGACGGACATGCGCTGCCTTCCGACAAGGCCTTCCTTTGTGCCGATCGCTCCCGGTTCAATCTGCTGAAGGCCCCCGGATGAAGCGGATTCTAGTCCGCTAAATGTAGACGCGCGGCACCTGGCTCGAGTTCATCGTCCCCTTTGACGGTGGACTTCTTCAACGCCCTGACTCCAACTAAACGAGCTGCGGGGGCACGCCGAGACAGGTCAGCGCTCTGTCACGGAACTTCCGCTGTGACCACCGCGAACCGTGCCTCTACGGAGGTATCGGTTCGTCTTCCGTTGTCGGCGGAATCGCCTCACCATCGGCGCGCCATCGTGCCAGCACGATCACACCGCAACGTTCACCGGTTGCTTCGCGTCGCGCCAGCACAAGTCGGCTGGCACGCCCGGTGAGAGTCGCCGCGGTGTTCGGCGCGCCGATGGCGAAGCCGCGTGTCCTCCAGACGGGTCGTCGGGTTCCTTTAGGCATGAAGGAACCACGGACAACCCGTCCACTGGAGGACACCATGACCGCCGACGCACTCAAGCAGATCACGACCGACGCCCTCGACACGCTAGCGGCGCTTCTCGATGAAGGCCATAGCGACCAACTCACCACGATGCTCAAGACCATGGCCCGGTTCCATCGATACTCCTGGCACAACGTCGCGCTCATCGCCAGTCAACGCCCGGCCGCGACGCGCGTCGCAGGCTTCCATGCCTGGCGCACAATGCATCGTTGCGTCCGCAAAGGCGAGAAGGGTATTGCGATCCTGGCGCCGATCGTCGGCCGACGAGAGGCTGCCTCGGCGAGCGACAACGCGCGGACGATCGTGGGCTTCCGCGCGGCGTACGTGTTCGATGTCGAGCAAACCGACGGCGAGCCACTCCCGGAGCCCGGCGAGGCCTCAGGTGATCCCGGGCCTAATACCGCGGCGCTCAAGGCCGCCATCCTCGCCAAGGGTATTGCCCTTGAATCGGTCGATGACCTGGGCGGCGCCCTGGGCACGTCCAGCGGCGGACGCATTCGGCTCCTTACCGGTCTCTCGCACGCGATGGAGTTCACGACCCTCGTGCACGAATACGCGCACGAACT
>JBEBGV010000019.1:0-69186 GCA_040081265.1 Vicinamibacterales bacterium | reverse complement strand
AGAACTGCCGGCGAGGGCGCCGGCCGGGCTTGCTTGGCGACATGCGGGACATCGTATCCACCTTTCGGAAGATGTCCACGGAAGCGGATCAAGCGCACTATCCGGCCGCAAGCCGCAGGGGCGGCTGTTCGCCTACATGATGGAGGTTGCCGCTCTTCCCTTCGACCCACGCCAATGCCGCGTGATCAAGCATGGTCCAGGCTCTCTGGGGGTTTTGGCCGAGGAGCTCGCTCAGGTGCTGGGAGTGCAGCCCTTTCATCCGCCATCGGTCCCGGGCCGCCGTTTTACAGGTGTGGCGTCTCAAGGCGAAGACGCTGACAGCGAAATGCCGTTTCGGGTGGTCGATACGATCGTGGTACGGCAGGGATCAGGAATGGCAGAGATCCAGTTGTGTGTCGGGGATCTCTCGGAACTCCCGCCTGAAGAGGCAGTGGACGTGCTCGTTGTATCAGCATTTCGGAACGAGTACGCGCCCATGCCAGGCTCTCTGATCGGCTCCTTGGAGCGCAAGGGGGTCTCTCTCGAACAACTCGCGAAGGACAAGGAAGTCGACTTGCGGGACGCCTTCTCTTGCTGGCTATCCCGAGAGATCTCGGACCGACCTCCGGGCATAGAGTTCAGACGTGTTCTCTGCTTTGAGCCATCCAGGGAAGCAAACGCGCCAGAATTGGTTGGCGACATCTATCGCAGCCCCGCACCGTTCGTTGTTGGCCAAGACCCTATCCGTTTCGTAGCAATGCCGCTTGTGGCCAGTGGCTTCCAGAACGCGGACCCGAAGTTGATGTTGAAAGAGCTTGTGGAAGCCTCCATTCAATGGATCTCAACGGGCCTTCCCTTGTCGTGTCTCAAAATCGTCTGCTTACCGAGACCAGACTTCGCAGAACTCGCGAGCCTGTTCACGAAACTGAAGACACGTCACGGGGACACGGCGTCGGAAGCAGCCTCAGAGTTTTCATACGATCTCTTCGTCAGCTACGCCCACGCTGACGCTCTTGAGGTGTCCTACTTCGAAGAACTCCTTCACGCTCGACACCCAGAGCTGCGTCTCTTCATAGATCGGAAGGAGATGAGTGCGGGGGCAGCATGGCAACGGGAGATCTTTGAGTCGCTTGATGATTGTCGGAAAGTGATTGTGTTCTACTCACCTTCCTACCTGAAGTCTAAAGTCTGCCTGGATGAGTTCAACATTGGGCTATGTCGTCACCGCGAGTCCAAAGAACCGATCCTGGTCCCAATCTATCTTTACAGCGCCCGATTGCCAACCTATATGAAGCTCGTTCAGTTCGTGGACTGCCGCGAGTTCGAGAGAACGTTATTGGCATCAGCCATCGACAGCATCGTGAAGGGCACAAGCCCATGAGTGCTTAACGTTGACCGGAGGGCGCCGCCCTACCGAGCTGGTGCATCCGTGTGATGGTCCGCCCGCGGACTTGGCGGTAGACCTATCGCCGAACAATGTGCTGCAGCCGACCGGCTTCGCCGGCGACTGAGCGCGATCGTTACGCCGCAGAGAAGAGGATTGTGCACTGGCTGTGAGGGGGGCCGTAGTGGCCGTCGTGGGGCGAGAGACCACCCCCAAGATCGGATACGGGCCATCCGGTTAACCAGAGCCCCTCTAATGCTGCCCTTCCTCACCCGTGCCGGCGGGACATAATCACGGCGTGTCGCTCACGGCCCGATTGCCGTTCCTGCGCCCGGTTGTCCACGGGGCATTTCGCCTTCAAAAGCGGCTGAGACAGCTGTCTCGTCCCGTGATGCATGCGGCGCGCGTTGGGCGTCACGTGATGGCGTACCGAGCGCCAGACGAGCTCACCTCGTGTCCGGTCTGCGGTGCGGCAGCACCCGTGCCGCTTCTTCCCGTGCCCATCGAAGGACACGCCCGCACCTACGGGTTTGCCTCCGGCTGCCGGCGATGCGGGGTGGTGTTCGCCAATTTCCTTCCCTCACCTGCGCAGGTCGCTGAGGTGTATTCGCCAGAAGGGAAGTGGGGGCGTCACCGCCAGGATGAGCGCGAGAAGCAGGTGTCGCGCGGGCTCGAGAGCAGCATTCGGCGGCTTGCCTGCTCTGGTGGACCATCTGGCCGTCGTAGGGTGAGAGACCGCCCCAAGGTCGCACAAGGGACATTCGGTGAGCCTGAAGACCCTCTAATGCTGCCTATCCTCTGGACATCCTGCGGTACGGGCGACAGAGCCTGAAGGAGCGCGTCACCACGGCAGCTCGCATCGTCCAGCGCGAGGAGCAGCGGCTGCGCCGGAGTTCTGAGCGCTGGCGGTCAGAAGCCACGACGGTCGAAGAACAGAACTTCTCCCGTAGAGGTGCCCGCGCCGGTCTCGGGATTCCAGATCCGAACTCGCGTGTCGATGCTCTCGGCTCCCACTGCACGGCGTCCATCCGGGGACGCCGTCACCGCCCGCCTCCAGTCACGTCCAGGGCCGACGGTAGCCGAGCACTTGCCTGTCCGCAGATCCCAGACGCGAAGCGTACGGTCCATGCTCCCTGTGAGCTCGAGCCGCCCATTCTGCGTCAGTGCAACGCCTCTGATGCTCTCGCTGTGACCAGACAGGGTGTTGTCAGGAGCTGCTGCAGCGAGGACTTTCCATACGCCCACTGTTCGCACCCCGCAGACACTACACGCCGGGTCAGGAGTCACCGCGACGCCCATGACCTCACTCGCGTGCCCCTGGACGGCGAGCTCGCGAAAATCGCTCGCGACGTTCCAGACTCGTACGGTCGTGTCGAGGCCACCCGTGATCGTCGTCCTTGAAAGTGACGCTGCCATCGGCGTCGAGCCAGACGTCGAGCACGTGATCGTGGGTATGGACGCCGATCTCGGTTCGCCGCAACGGCGCTTTGAGGTTGCCGTACCACCCCGACACCGTTCCATGAGGCGACCACGAAGCGCTTCGGCGGGATGAACGGTTCGGCGAGCCGACGCTCACGCGCGGGACGCCCGTCCACTGGCACCCCTCGAAGTGCGGGCGTGCTTGACGCGACCGGTCACATCACTCATAGCGCATCGCATCAACCGGATTGAGCGATGCTGCCTTCATCGCCGGGTAAGTGCCAAAGCCAAGTCCGATGGCGAGTGAGACGACCAGGGCCAGGCCTATCGCGGCCGGCGACACATACGTCGCCCATCCGGCGAACGTTGAAATCGCCAGGGCCACGCCGCAGCCAAGCAAAATCCCCACGATTCCCCCACCAATGGTCATCAAGAGCGCCTCGATGAGAAACTGCAGCCGAACGGCTCGCCGTGGTGCGCCTGCCGTTCTCCGGACACCGATCTCTTTCGTTCGTTCGACGACAGACGTCAGCATGATGTTCATGATGCCGATGCCCCCGACAAGGAGCGAGAGTACTGCCACGCTCCCGATCACGACCCCGAAGGTACGCTGGGTGCGATAGCGCTGCGCCAGCAATTCCCGCGGCACCACGATCCTGAAGTCGCCCGCGTCGTGCGAGAACGTGAGGGCATGACCGAACACGATGCCGAGATCGGCAGTGCGTTCAGGGTTGGCGATCCGAAGCCAGATTTCGTCGACGGGCTGAGCCGGATCCAGCGTCAGCGCCCTCCCTGTCAGTGAGGCCAGCGGCACGAACGCAGCCGAGTTCACGTCGTGCCATGCGAGCGAGCTGCCTGTTCCTGGTGCGGTCCCATGCTCGCGGAGCACGCCCACAACCGTGTAGAGGTTCCCGAACGCGCGAATGTCCTGACCAAGAGGATCTCGAAACCCAAACAATTCCTGCGCGAGGTGGGCGCCGAGCACACAGACTGTCGTTGCCCTCTCTTCGTCGACAACCGATAGAAATCGTCCACGTTCGATCGAGATTCCAAGAATGTCCCGATAGGCGGGTCGCACGCCGAGGAGCGGTGCAGTGTCCACAATCGAGCCGTGGCTGACTCTGACGTAACGTACGACCAGTGGCGAGGTGAACCGGGCAGACGGCACGAGCTGGAGCGCGCGCTCCGCATCAGCGGCGGTCAGTGGCTGCCGGATCTTCCCGTCGTCATCGACGCCGCCCGTGGAACGAGCCACGAGATTGTCGATGCCGAGCGCCTCGACCTGGCTGAGCGCTTCCCGAGCCGCACCCTCTGTGACCGACATCATCGCAATCACGGCGGCGACACCGAGGACGATACCCAGCACACTCAGGAACGTCCTGAGCGGGTACCGGCCGAGCGCCTCGATGGCGATACGATGAAATTCGACGAGCTCAGCGAGTCTGAGTCGCATCAGCGGACGTGGTGCGCGCGTCAGCGGCCGCATCGGATGGCTCGATGAGGGCGACCTGTTCCTGCTCGTCAAGTCCGCTGACGACTTCGACGAGGCGGTCGTTGGAGGCCCCCAGTTCAATCGATCGCTGCGTGACGCCGCCCGGTCCGCGCACGTACGCAACGTACGACCCATGACGTCGAAAGACAGCGTTCACGGGAACGATCAGCACACCCTTCCGCTCGCTAACGACGATGTCGGCGCGCGCGGTCATCTCCGGCCGAAGCCCGACTGTGGTCGAATCGAGTTCAACGACGAGGTCAAAGCGCTTGTCGTCGATCGGCCGGGCGGCCGACGCGCTCGCGAGCGCGCCCACACGGCTGACGGTGCCGGTCAATGCCACGTCCGGAAACGCCTCCACTCGAACGCGTGCTGGTTGGCCGATGCGCAGGCGATGGACATCTGCTTCCCCGACCGACCCCTCGACCAGCATGCGATCGATTTCCGGAATGGTGACAAGTCCCTGCGTCGCAAACACGCGGTCGCCGATTCGTATCTTCCGGCGCGGCAGGACGTTGAGAAACTCTTCGTAGACGACCAGTCCGGAGTCGCGGGCGCGGATCGTCGACTCCTCAATCAGGCGGGCAAGCAGTTCGACGCGAGCTCGGACATCGTCGACTCTCGCACGCGTGAGTCCGAGCTGAGAAGCCTTCCGCTCAACCTGGAGCGCTGCCCGCTTCTGGTCGCGCGGGTGGGTCACCTGGACGATAACGGCGCTCCGTTTCCGAGCGAGCGCCAGCTCGTCCTCTGCCTCCTCGAGCCGGGCGCTCGTCGTGGCCAGCTCGTCGCGCGTGATGAAGCCTCGCGCGAGGAGCGGCTCGAGATGCGAGAGCTCCTGACGAAGGCGTTCGACCTTCTTCTCGCTGCGCTGCAGTCCGGCACGGGACTCATCGACCGACAGCGCGCGTTCGCCCTCACTGACATCCTGCAGCGCGTTGCTAGCCTCTTCCCATTCCCCTTCGACGACCTGCAGATCGATCTGCGCCTGACGGAATTCCTGTCGCGCCCTCTCGAGATCCCCTTCGAGTTCTGTCGTGTCGAGTTGCACCAGCACGTCGTCCGCCGCGACACGCGCGCCTTCGGGAACGAGTTCGCGGATTTCGAGCTCACGACCGGGAACGGGCGATCGGTAGGTGATCGAGCGAATCGGCTTGAGGGCGCCAGTCGTGGTCAGCGTCGCGACCAGTTCACCCCTCCGGACGGTGGCGACGAGGGTCTCTTCGGACACGGCGTTCCGCCAGAAGATCGCCACCCCTGCCGCGCCGGCAATGACCAGAGCGGTCAACGCGAGCCACTTTCGCCGCGACCCGAAGAAGAGTCCGTGAGCGCGCATCACGGATTCAGCTCGGCGACCATCGGCAGCGCCGACGTTGCACCCTGGAGGTCGGTGCGGGGATTGAGGATACCGAGCAGCGCGCGGAAGCGAAGGCGGCCGACCGCGGCGTCGGCGAGCGACTGGATACGGCGGGCTTCCGCTGCGAGCAACGCCCCCTCGGCCGTCACGACATCGAGATTGTTCGAGAGTCCGTTTTGGTAGCGCAGCTCGGCAACCTCCACTTCCTTCCTCCCGATCTCGACGCTTGTCGCAGACGCGATGACGGCGCGCGCGAGTCGGCCCTGCTCGCGGACGGCGACGCGGACATCATCGCCAATCTGCCGTTCGAGTGTGGCCGTGTCACGCTGACGCCGTTCGCGATCGAGGAGGGCCGACTGGAACTCCACCTGCTGCGCGGTCCGATCCACCGGCATGGCAATCGTGAAGAACGTCACGAACCGATAGCCGTCGAGCGCGAAACTGCCGCCAAAACTCCTGGCGGTTTCACGCCGCGTCATCGCCAGATTGATGTCGACCTGTGGGAGCAACATGTTTCGCGAGACGCGCACGCGACTGTCGGCGTCCGCTCGAAGCGCCATTTGATTGGTGAGATCGAGGCGATTGCCGAGCGCGATCGCCGTTGCGCGCGTGGCATCGGCCGGCTCCCATTCGACACGCGGAATGTCGACAGCGACCTGCAGAGACTGGGTTGTTGGGCGGCCGATCAGAAAGGCGAGGCGATCCCTGGCGTCTTCCACCCCGGACTGCGCGTCGAAGAGCTGCGTTTCAGCCTCCGACACGAGCTGTTGCGATCGGAGGACATCGAGCTGCGAGACGAGCCCGGCGGTGAGCTTGGCCTCGGCCGCGTCCCTGAGCCGACGTGCCCGCAGGAGACTCTGCCCGGCCACGTCCACCAGATTCTGCTGGGAGACGAGCCGATAGTAGCCAGCCGCAACGTCGATGGTGATCTGCTGCTCGGCCAGCGTGCGTTCGCGATCTGCTGTCTGGCGCGTCAACTCTGCGCTGGCCAGTGATCGGCGCGTGACGGTTCGTCCAAACCCGCGCAGCAGCGGCTGGGTCAGCGTGAGCGTGGTATCGGCGCTGTAGAAGAGCAGGTCTTGTGCAGAGCCTGACGAGGTACTGGGAATCAGCGCGGACGTCGTGCCCGTGCTTAGCCGAAACTCGGTGCCAGTGACGAGCTTCTGCGATACATCGACCCGATACGTCTGACTGGCGACGTCGGTCGCGCCGAACGACCCGAAGACATTCGGCGTCACTCTGGGTCTGAACGTGTTCCGCGCCAGGCGCACATTGAGATCTGCCTGCGTAATGCTGTCACGCTGGTTCACGAGAATATTGTTGTGTTCGAGCGCTTCGCGTACGGCCTGCGCGAGCGTCAGCGTCGAGGTATCCTGCGCCACGGCGAGACCATTCGCCGCCACGAGGACGATTACGGCGCACGTGATGATCCGGCCCACGCTCATCTCGTGAGCGTCATGGGAAACGTTCCGCTTCCCGAATCGGGCGAACTGCCCCCAGGGCCAGTCACCGTGGTCGAGTGACTGAGCGTCGCCGTGCCCGTGATGACGGTGCCACTGACGCTGCCCGTAAATGCGAACGTTTGGCGCACATTTGTCGTGATCGTGCCACCTAGCCCGTTGGGGATGCTGGATGTCTGAGTGATCTCCTGCGTGAAGCGCAGACTGCTCGCCGCCCCTGTCACCGGCCCGGTAAATGATGAGGTCGAACCATTCAGGGCAACAGTGACGCCGCCGCTGCACGTGGCCGATTGGGCTGGAAAGTTCACGGTGGCCGTGCCGGTTCCGGTCGCAACGCCATCGGTTCTGTTGTCGAGGACGATTCGTACGGGACCCGACGCCGGAGACCTAAGAGGGCAGTTTGAAGAAGCACCGAAGGTGTACGTTCCGCTCAGATTCCCGTTATACGTACCGCCGATCGACGTGGTCGGTCCGGGCGCAGGCGCCGGGGCTGGTGCGGGTGCAGGGCTCGGTGCCGGCGCTGGTGACGATGTCGTAGAGCCGGATCGACTGCTCCCTCCACCAGCTGCCTTCACCGCCACGGCGGTGCCGGCTGCCGCCGCGCCGGCGATGATGCCAATGGTCGTGCCCGAGACACCTCCGCCACCACCTGCGGATCCGGATCCAGCACCGCTCCCGTTTCCTGCTCCGGCCTGAGCGGCCTGGGCAGCCGTGGCGAAGTTGGTCTGCGTGATCGTGGCGGTGATCGTCTGCCCCTGCACCACGGCGGACGCGTTAATCGTGACGGCTCCGGCCGTGGTCGGCGTCAATCCCGCAGCGATGGCCTGACCCGCCGCGTTGGTCGTGACCGTCAGGGTGGAGGCACCAGCGGTGAACGTCGCGCCCTGTCCCGCAGTGAGCGCGAAGGTGACCGCGACACCGGCGACGGGCAGGTTGTTCCTGTCGCGCACTTCCACGATGGGAGCGACGGCCGTTCGCTGCTGGATGATGTTGACCGCATCTTCACCGGCGATTACCACAATCCTGAATCCGTTGGCCGGGGGAGCACCCTGACCGGCTCCGACGCGAGCGACGGCCTGGGGCACGAGGAGCGCGAGGCACAGCAGAACGCTGAGGGAAGCGTTTTTTGTCATAGGGAGCGGGTAGCATAGCGCCCCTTCCCGGAGTGTCAACACATTCCCTCTTTGACTGACGCCATCGCGGCTCCTCGGGGCCTGGGGTGCTACTATGCGCCACGTGATGGACTCGTCGCTTCCGGGGAGCGTCGGAGGATACACAGTCGAGCGGCGGCTCGGGCGGGGCGGCATGGCGACGGTCTATCTGGGCGTCGATGCCGAGCTCGGTCGACAGGTCGCGATCAAGGTGATTCAGAGCGAGATCGACTCCGATGACGCTCGGGAGCGATTTACCCGGGAGGCTCGTTCCGTCGCCGCGCTGAACCACCCGAACATCGTCACGCTCTATCACTCCGGTCAGACGGATGCGCGCCCGTACTTCGTCATGGAGTACATCGACGGCGGCACGCTCAAGGACGTGATCGCGCAACGAGACGCGGTCCCGCTCGAGCGGAGACTGCGATGGCTCGAGGAATTGTGTGATGGTCTCCAGTTCGCCCACGACCGGGGAATCGTCCATCGCGACATCAAGCCCGCGAACCTGATGATCGACCACCTCGATCGTCTGCGGATCGTGGACTTCGGCATTGCACGGTTGTCAGGAACCGCGCACACACAGATGAGCGGCCTGATCGGAACGGCGGCCTATATGGCGCCCGAGTACATCCGTGACCAGGAAACGAGTCCGCAGTCGGACATCTTCGCGGCTGGCGCCGTCGCTTACGAGGTGCTGACGTATGCGCAGGCGTTTCCCGGCCGCACCGAGGCGACAATCCTGCAGAGCGTACTGGAAAAGGAGCCGGCGCCAATGGCCGGCAGCGATGCCACGGGGCTCGATGCCGACATCGATCAATTCGTCAGACGCGCCCTGCGCAAGCTTCCGCAGGAGCGGTTCGCGAGCGCAGCCGAGATGGGCGCGGCGATCGGCGCCGTGCGCGCGAGACTCGGCACCGGCCATCCCGTGGTCGCGGTCACAGGCGCGGTGATGCCACCGCCGGCGGGTGAGAGCCTGCCACCGACGATGGTCTTCGACCGGCCTGCACGTGTCGATCCCGCGAAACCCGTCGCTCCCCCTCGACACGCAGCACCACCAGCGCCGGCGAGATCGTCGTTCGGGTACGCGGTGGCGGCGTCGGCCCTTCTCGCGGTCGCGGCGGGAGGGCTGCTCTGGTATCTGCTCACGCCGGCGCCGGGACGAGAAAGCGCTGCGACGCCAACGGGCGGGTCCGAATCGCTGACCCGGACAATCCTGACAACGCCGCGTCCGTCGACCCCGACCGGGCCGTCGAGTTCGTCCACCAGCGGGACTCCGGATTCACAAACGGCGCCCGTGCCGGGATTCGCTGCGGCTCCTGGTTCCCGATCGAGCGCCGAAACGCCAACGCTTGTTGCGCCAACGCCTGCTGCGCTAGCGCCTGTACCAATTGTGACCCCGTCGCCCGAGATCGCAACCGCACCCGTTTCGGTCGCAGCGTCCCCAACGGCGCTTGCGCTCTACAACAACGCCGGCGCCAGTCCGCCAACGAACCTGGGGCTCGCGTATCGCGTGCTGCGTCGCAGCGAGAACATCGCGCTCAGCGTCGACCCGGGCTCAACGGTCTTCCAGACCGGCGTCGATCGCATCCGTTTCTCCTTCCGTCCGAACATGGATGGATTCCTGTATGTCGCGCAGGAAGGCACGAGCGGCGTGTGGGAGGTGCTGTTTCCGGATCCGCGGATTAACGGCGGACGCAACGAGGTGAAGGCGTTCGAGGAATACTCGATTCCTGGTGATGACTGGTTCCGCCTGGATCCGCCTGCGGGCACCGACAGGCTTTTCGTCTATCTGAGCAAGACGCGTGTTGGATCGCTTCAGGAACTGAACCGCCCCGTGACCCAGCACCAAACCCTGGTGCAGGCGTCGATCGACCACCTCACCGGCACGATTGCGCGGCGCAACCTGGCGTTCGAACGTGCACCGGCGACGCCAGGCAGCGGGCGTGAAAGCGGTCAGGCGGTCTTTGTGGTGCACCGCGACATGCTCGGCGACGCGGTAACGGTGACCTTCGACATCATCCACAAATAGGGTCGAGTATGCGCACGCGACACATGTCAACCGTCACTCATCTTGCACTCCTCTGCCTGGGACTGGCGTCACTGGCTGTGGCGCAGACCCCCGACGCGTCTGCGCCATCCCCGATTCAGGAGCGCAGACTCACGTTGGAACAGAAGAGTCCCGACGCGGCCCCTGCCGGCATCCCTCGCGGATATGCCGTCGTCATCGGTGTGTCGACGTATCCGAACCTCGACGCCAGCCGTCAGCTGAAGTATGCCGAGAGCGACGCCCGGGCGGTGTATCGGTCTCTGATCAGCAAGGAGGCGGGCGCCTTCCCGGCCGAGAACGTGCACATGCTGCTCGGTGCACAGGCCACGCTCGCCAACATCACGTTCGAACTCGAGACCTGGCTGCCCGGCCAGGCCACCGAATCCGATCGGGTCGTCGTCTACTTCGCCGGTCACGGGTTCGTGGAGCGCGGACGCGCGTACTTCGCCCCGTACGACGTCGAACCCGGGCGCCTCGGCGCCACCGGGTACAGCATGACGACAATGGGCGACGTGATGGCGCGCCGGGTGAAGGCGCGCTGGAAGGTGCTGCTGGCCGACGCGTGTCATTCGGCCAAGATCAATGCGGAAACGACCAGCGAGGCGCTCGACCAGCAGTTCTCCTCGCTGCCGCAGAATTTTCTGACGCTGACCTCAACCACCGAACGCGAGGCCAGTCATGAGGACGCGGCGCTCTCGACCGGCTTCGGGCTGTTTACGTACTTCCTGACGCAGGCCTTCGTCGGGACGGCCGACAACGACCCCTGCGATGGACGCATCACGGCCGACGAGTTGATCGAGTACGTGCGCGCGAATGTTCGCCGCTACGCCAAGGACAGGGGCCTGTCGCAGACACCGACACCGCGCGGTGACTACGACCCGGACATGCTGCTCGGCGTGAGCTCGACCTGCATGAACCGTGACAGCTCGGTGGCGCCACCGCTGGTCGGGACAGCAGTCGTCGAGGTCAACCTGGACGAGGTGGATTTGTACATCGACGATCGGCTGATCGGACGGCTCAGCAAGGACAAGCCGCTTCGGGTGCCGGGTCTGTCGGTGGGTCCACACGAGTTCAGGGCCGTGCGAAGCGGATATGAGCCGGACGTCAAGACGATCCTGATCGCGCCTGGGCAGGACGTCGCGGTCACGCTGCGAATCCGGTACGCGCGGACGATTCGGCGTTCGGCGCTCGATCTTGGCGCACAAGGCGAACGCATCCTGAGTTCGCTGCGATCGTCAATGAATCCGGCGAACATCCTGCCGATCGCACGGAAGCAGAGTGAGGCGGACCTCCTGCGTGCGCGAGCGCTGTTCGAACAGGCGCTTGCCGAAGAGCCCGCGTACAGCGTGGCGGCCTATCACCTGGGCGAGGTGAATCAGCTGCTCGGTGACTATCCCGCGAGTCTCAAAGCTCTTCGTCGTGCCATCGACAGCGACCGGGGCTACGTTGAGGCACGCACACAGTACGCGGCAGTACTCACCGAGACCGGCGACACCGAGCAGGCCATTCGGGAGCTGACCGAAGCCCTCAGGCTCGAACCGGACAACGACGACCTGCACGCCATGATGGCGCGCGCCTTCTTTGACCGCGGCTCATGGAAGCAGGCCATCGATGAAAGTGACACGGCAATCGCGCTCAACGAGAGCAACGCCATGGCACAGCTCTGGCGCGCCGACGCATTGCGGCAGCTCGGGGCGGTGGAGAAGGATGCGAGCCTCCGGACGGCCTACTTTGTCCAGGCGCGCGAGGGGTTCCGCTCCTTCCTCAACCTCACGAACTTCGAATCGTCGCGCATCTCGCTTCTCGCGTTCCACTTCATCGGTCACGGCATCGGCTCGCGCAGGCACGCCGACCGCGAAGAAGCGTATAAGGGGCTGCGAACCGCTGGGTATTCGGGCCTCTGCATCACCGAGGCACGCGTCGGACATCTGCAGCGGGCTCGCGATTACTGCGAGCGCGCGCTTCGCTACGACGAAGACAACGCGATCACGCGCTTTCTATTGGCGAACGTCAATCGCGACCTGTACAACTCGTTTGGGTCGTGTGCGTATCTCATCGCCGCGGCCCGCCAGTATGCCCGGATGGTCGACTTGAACCCGGATCTTCAGGAGTCAAAGAACGCGAAGAACTACCTGGAACAGATTACCGCCCTCGCTCCGAAGGCCGGCTGTCTTCTGTAGCCTCGTCGCTGTGAGTTGCGGGCGGGACATAATCACGGCGTGTCGCTCACGGCCCGATTGCCGTTCCTGCGCCCGGTTGTCCACGGGGCATTTCGCCTTCAAAAGCGGCTGAGACAACTGTCTCGTCCCGTGATGCATGCGGCGCGCGTTGCGCGTCACGTGATGGCGTACCGAGCGCCAGACGAGCTCACCTCGTGTCCGGTCTGTGGCGCCGCGGCACCGTTGCCCCTTCTCCCGGTGCCCATCGAGGGCCATGGACGCACTTACGGGTTCGCTTCCGGCTGCCTGCGATGCGGGGTGGTGTTCGCCAATCCCCTGCCTTCAGCTGCGCAGGTCGCTGAGGTGTATTCGCCAGAAGGGAAGTGGGGGCGTCACCGCCAGGATGAGCAGGAGAAGCAGGTGTCGCGCGGGCGCATCGAGCAGCTCTTTCACCCGGTCGCCGACCATCTCAATGTCCTCGCGCCTCCGGCGGGTGCGCAGGTGCTCGATTTTGGCTGCGGTCTGGGCGGCATGCTGGACGGCCTCGCAGCGCTCGGCTGGCAGACGTACGGGATCGAGCCGGCGATGAAGGGCGCCTTCGCGCGGCACCGCGAACTGGCCGACATCCCGGCCTCCGGCTCATTCGACCTGGCGATCCTTCATCACGTGCTCGAGCACATTACCGACCCCCTCACCCTGCTGAAGCAGATGGCGGGCGCCGTCCGCGAAGGGGGTGTGCTGCTCATCAAGGTGCCGAATCTCGACGATGTGGCCAGGCACGGGGACCTGAAGTACTGCATCCGCTCCGGGGTGCACGTCCTGGCGTATACGAGTGATTGCCTGAGCTGGCTGCTTGCGGAATCGGGATTCCAGGTGGTCAGTGACCAGGCATGGATGAGCAAGGATCTTCAGCGACATCGTGTCGTTCTTGGTCGTCGCGTCAGAGGGCCGCTGGTTCATCCGCCGAGCCCGCTGGGCTCTGCGCGCAAGGCGCTGAAGGCTTATGCGGACCTCAACGGCCGGCGAACGCCTCTGCGCATGCTTCCGGCGCGCACCCAGGCCGCGATGCTCGACTTGCAGCGTCGGGAGTGGCGAATCTAGCGGCTCGAACTCTTCGGCAAGGCTTCGTTCAGAAACCCCACGAACGGCGCGATCGCCTTGAACACGTTCAGCAGTTCGCGGTAGAACTTCGGGCTCGTCGCGAAGGATGCGTCATAGCCACGCCCGGCGAGGAACTGCTTCATCTTGAGATGCTCGGCGGCGGGATGATCCTTCAGGAATCCCCGTGGCACACGCGTCAGGCGCTCACCGTGTATCTCGCCGACCACCTTGCGCAGCGCGGGTGCCGCGATCACGCGTTCGAACCTCCGCTGGTTGACGACGATGTGCTCGCGCAGCATCAGCAACTGTGAGGACGAGGGCATATAGAGCCCGCCGCCAACCCAGACGCCGTCGTGTCCCACATGAAAGTACAAGCCCGCGCCTTCGCCCTTGGCGAATCCACGCGCGGGGAAGTGAGCGGCGATATTCGTCTTGAGCGGCGATTTGTCGGCACTGAACCGCGTGTCGCGATAAATGCGATACAGGTTGACGCGCGGATCGACGATGAAGGCCGGGGCGACACGGGGGAAGTCGACCGCCAGCTTCGCGAGCACCTCGAGCATGGGTCCCCGGACGTGCTGTTCGTAGTCCGCCTTCCGGCTGCGGAACCAGTCGCGGTCGTTGTTCCGCTTGAGCGCCCGCAGGAACGCCAGTGACTTCGCGGTGAACGGTGACGCCACGGTCGGTCTATGTCCGGCTGGCGGCGGCTGCCAACCGCTCCTGCATCTGACGGGTCAAGTGCGGAACCACGCCGAGCATGCGCTCGACCAGCATGAGCTGCCCTCGATGATGCATCTCATGCTCCTTGACGCCCATGATCATCTCCAGTCGCGAGCGGGCATCCCCCTGTGGCATCGACACCTTCTCGACCAGGATTGACTCGTCCAGACTCTCCAGCCAGGCAGCGAAGGCGTCGCCACGCGAGCGCAGCAGATCAATCAGTTCGGCCCTGGTGCGAGGCTTCTGTTCCTCGGCCATCAAGCCGCCGATGAACTGCGGAAAGTTGAAGCCCGTGAGCGTTGTCAGTCGCGCAGGATGCACCGCCATGGCGAACTCGTTGCCAAAGGCGATATGCGTGAGCAGTTGCCGCACCGTGCGGCTGCCCGGCGCCGCGGCGAAATCGTACTTGTCTTCCGGGATCTCGCTCGCGATCTGAATCGTATTGTTTCTGACCGTGCGAAAAGCGGCAGCGAGCTCGTGTGGCCCGTATGGAAGCATGCGTTGTCTCCTTGTGAACTTCGCATCATACAACCGCTCACGCGAACTCTATTAAGATGGAGGACCGCGGACCAACCATTTGGCACGAACCCCACGCAGCTCAGACCCATCACTGTTCGACGCCCCAGATGCGCCGGATCCGGGCTCGGCGACGCCACCTCCGACCGGCGGTGGTACGACCGACGCCGTGGCGCTCCACGAGGCCGCCCAGAGCCGGTATCTCAATTACGCGCTGTCGGTCATCACGTCGCGAGCCTTACCCGACGTGCGCGATGGCTTGAAACCCGTCCAGCGCCGCATCCTCTACACGATGTGGCAGCAGAACCTCACGGCTGACACCAAGCATCGGAAGTGCGCCAAGGTCGTCGGCGACGTGATGGGCAGCTACCATCCCCATGGCGACGCTGCCCTCTATGAAACGCTCGTGAGGATGGCGCAGCCGTTCTCGTTGCGCTATCCGCTCGTCGACGGTTCCGGCAACTTCGGATCACTCGATGGTGACAGCGCTGCGGCCATGCGCTACACCGAATGCCGGCTGGCGCGGATCTCCGACGAGATGCTGACCGAGATCGATCAGCGCACCGTTCCCTTCCGCCCCAACTACGACGGCACCAAGACCGAGCCTGTCGTCCTTCCGGCGCGCATCCCGAACCTGCTTGTGAACGGCACGACCGGCATCGCCGTCGGGATGGCCACCAACGTCCCGCCTCACAACCTGTCGGAGGTCTGCACGGCGCTCGTCAAACTGCTCGAAAACTCCGACCTGAGCAGCGTCCAGCTGTGCCGTTATATCAAGGGCCCTGACTTCCCGACCGGCGGGCAGATTCTGAACTCTGCCGACGAGCTGAAGGAAATCTACCGGACCGGTTCCGGGACGGTTCGCCTCAGAGCCACCTGGGAGGAGCGCCCGGGCACCAAAGGCGCCCGTGAGATTCACATCACCAGCGTGCCCTATGCAGTGAACAAGTCCACGCTGGTCGAACGCATCGCCGACGTGGTGTTGTCCCGCAAGCTCCCACCGCTGGTCGATGTGCGCGACGTGTCGGCCGACGATGTGCGGATTGTGCTCGAGGTGAAGAAGGACGCTGACGCCAAGATGGTGATGGCGTACCTGTTCAAGAACACGCCGCTGCAGTCGAACTTCATCGTCAACCTGACGTGCCTGATTCCGACCGAGAACGCCGAGGTCGGTCGTCCGGAGCGCCTCGACCTGAAGGCGATCCTCTGGCATTTCCTGCACTTCAGGCTCGAAGTCGTCACCGCCCGTCTGGAGCACGAGCTCGAATCTCTTCAGAAGCGCATCCATGTGCTCGAGGGCTTCGAGAAGGTCTTCGACGCGCTCGACGAAATCATCCGGATCATCCGCAAGTCCGACGGCAAGGCCGATTCGGCGCAGAAGATCATGGCGCGCTTCGACCTGGACGCGGAACAGGCCGACGCGATCCTCGAGCTGAAGCTGTATCGCCTGGCGCGCCTGGAGATCCTGGTCATCCAGAACGAGCTCGCCGAACGACGCAAGCGGGCGCGACTCATTGCCATCCTGCTCGCGGACGAGGAGGGTCGCTGGAATGTCGTGCGGAACGAGATCCTGGAGATTCAGTCGAAGTACGGTGGCAAGATCGACCCGCGTCGCACGCTCATCGAGTCGGAAGAAGAGGTTGCCTTCACAGACGATGACTTCATCGTGGAAGAAGACAACGTCGTCATCGTGTCCCGTGACGGCTGGGTGAAGCGCCAGAAGGAGGTCCGGGACGTCTCGACGACCAGGCTTCGCGAGGGTGACTCGGTGCTGGCGGTGCTGCAGGGCAGCACGCGCGCCAGCGTGGTGTTCTTCACCAATTTCGGGACGGCCTACACCGCCAGGATCATCGACGTCCCGGCGTCGACGGGATACGGGGAGCCGGTGCAGAAACTCTTCAAGCTGAAGGACGCCGAGCGCGTCATCGCGGCCCTGAGCCTCGATGGCCGCATCGTCGGCGACATCGCGACCCGCAAGGAAGGTGTCGCTCCTCCAGTGCATGCGCTGACGGTGACCAGTGATGGGTACAGCCTGCGGTTCAGCCTCGAGGGCTACGTCGAACCCAGCACCAGGTCCGGTCGTCGATATGCCCGCCCATCGGATGGGGTGGAGGTGGTCGGGGTGGCGAAGATCACCGGCCGGGAGACGGTGATTGCAGCCACTGCCGAGGCCCGCGCCATGCTGTGTCCGGCCGAAGAGGTCAACTACCTGTCGGGTCCGGGGAAGGGCGTCATCCTGATCAAGCTGTCGAGCCCGGACGACCGCGTGCTGGGCTTCCTGGCCTCGACTGGCGACCGCGACATCATGCGGGTCGAGACGAGCCGTGGGGCGGAGCAGACGATCAGCACCACCAAGTATGAGGTGACCGGTCGCGGCGGCAAGGGGCGCGAGCTCCTTCAGCGGGGCCAGTTCATCCGGGTCGTTCCGCCGGACGTCGAAACGCCTCCAGTTCCTGGCGAATCGAACTAACCCCCGGTTCGGCGTATACTTGCAGGGTCCTCGAACGCCGTTGGAATGAGTCACGGCCATCGAGTGAGCACGGCGCGCCGGCGGGTCCGGCCGCGGCACACCTTTCATCGGAATCTGAATGACGACAATTGATACGAGTACGAGAAGTACCAGAATCGCAGTGTTCATCGACTTCGACAACGTCGAGATCGGTGTCAAGAGCACCATTGGTCAGCAGTTCGACATCGGCCTGGTTCTCGAGGCGATCAAGGAACGCGGCGAAATTGTTACAAAAATCGCCTACAGCGACTGGAAGCGTGCCGGCGACTACAGTCGTCTGCTGACCCAGCACGCCATCCGCATGGTGCAGCGCAACGTGACGCCCGGTGGCGACAAGAACGGCGCTGATATCACCATGGCCCTCGACGCGCTCGAGATGGCCTTTACCCACGACCATATCAACGCCTTCGTCATCGTCGGTGGCGATAGCGACTTCATCTCGCTCGTCGAGAAGCTGAAGCAGTACGGCCGCAAGGTCATCGTGGTCGGTGGCAGGCAGTTCACCAGCGTCACGATGCAGAAGAACTGTCACGAGTTCATCGCCTACGAGAACCTGCTTGGCAGCAGCCGCGGTGGTGGTGGTCGTTCTCAGGAGCGCGGTGGCAGGCAGGTGGCGGCCAGCGCCAGCGACATCGCCAAGGCTCTGCCGCTGGTGAGGCGCGCCCTCAAGGTGCTGTCGGAACGCGAAGTGACGCCGCAGCTCGGTTTGCTGAAGAGCACGCTGCTGCAGCTCGATTCGACGTTCTCTGAACGCAACTACGGCGCGAGCACGTTCCGCGACTTCATGGAAAAGGTTGCCGCTTCTGGCGTCGTGGTGCTTCGCCATGCGGGTCGCAGCATGCTGGTCGAAGCCAGCGAAGACTTCCTTGCCGCCGACACTGGTGAGCCGGTCGCGACTTCACCCTCCATCGTCGACGCGCCGCCTGTCGTGCAGTCGTCGCCGATGGTTGAGTCTGCCGACGAGGATGAGGAGGAATCCCTTCCTCAGTCACCGATGAGCATGCAGGATGGCGTCCGCGCTGTGCAGCAGGCGCTCGGCGGTGCGTCACGCTGGCCGATGTATGTGCGTCAGGCCAAGCAGTTCCTGAAGAACAGCATCGAAGGTTTCGACGAGCGCAAGTACGGGTTCGCGTCAGTCGTTGATTTGCTTCGCGCTGCCGGCAAGGAGGGAGTGCTCCGGATTGAGCGCGACCGCCAGGGGGCCATTCGCGTGTTCCCCGGGGAACTGATGACGCAGAAGGAGTCCGCAGGCGTCGTTGACGAAGCCGGGGATCTGCCGGTGGACGTGGAAGCGCAGCCGGTGACGTCGGAATTCGAATCGGAGGCCGTGCTCGACGCACCGATCGTTGATGTGGTCGCCGCGCAGACGGTGGCCGAGGTCAACGGAGCCGTCGAGGCAGAGTTCGATGAGGTCGACCCTGACGACGACGATGTCAACGGGAACATCGCGGGTGTCGCCACCCACGAGATGACCACCGTCGCGGCACGGCGTCGGAAGACTCCGACGCCTACCAAGCCAAAGGCGCCGGCCAGGGTGGCAGCACCTGCCAAGCGCGGCGGCCGCAAGACGACGCGGCGTCAGAAGACCGACGCGAGGTAGCCGCCGCGAGGCGTCCACGCGATGCGACGTATGAGGGGGTCGCTGGCAATGTCACGTGCCCTGACATAGACCAGGACCTCGTCGTACTGGGTGCGGGTGCCGCCGACCAGGTGTTCGGCGATCCGGCGCGCGTCGCCGGGATCGACGGCATCGATTTCGACGACCAGTCCGCGCATGGCTGAAGTCGCCCTGGTGACCGTCCACGAGAATTCCCCGGGGTCGCCAGGACGAAGCTGGTTGAGCGAGCGCGCCAGCGCGGTCACTCCGTCGCGTGAACTGTTGAGGCGAGGCGAGGGAGAGCCAGACCACTGGATCAGTGCCGCAAAGAGAATGAGTGCGACAGCCCACGTGACGCCGCCGACGAAAAGCCGAGCGAACACGTGAATCCCGACTCGTTATACGCTCTTCGTCGGATGACCGCAACCTAATCCCCGTGTCCACCTCCTATACCGCCAAAGACATCACCGTTCTCGAGGGCCTGGAGCCTGTCCGCAAGCGCCCTGGCATGTACATCGGCGGGGTGGGCAGCGCCGGACTTCACCACCTGGTCTGGGAGATTCTCGACAACGCCGTAGACGAAGCCATGAATGGCTTCGCATCGAATGTTGGTGTCACGCTTCATGCCGACGGCAGTTCGATCACGATCGCTGACGATGGGCGAGGGATCCCTGTCGACAAGCATCCGGCGACGAAGAAGAGCGCGATTGAGGTGATCTTCACCGTCCTCCACGCCGGCGGCAAGTTCGAGCACGGCACCTACAAGACGGCTGGCGGGCTCCACGGCGTCGGCGCCAGCGTCGTCAACGCCTTGTCGACCGAGCTTCGCGCCACCGTGAAGCGCGACGGTGCTCAGTGGGAGATGGCGTTCAAGCGCGGCCAGCCTGCGGGGCCGCTGAAGAAGATCGGCCCGGCCCGTGGCACAGGCACGACCGTCTACTTCCATCCAGACCCGACGATCTTCCCGAAGATCGAGTTCGATCCCGCCCTGATCCGCGAGCGGCTCGAGGTGGTCAGCTATATCCACAAGGGTGTGCGGGTCACCTTCGAGGACGAGGGTGCGAAAACAAAGGATGTCTTCGAGCACCAGGAAGGCCTGTCCGATTTTCTGCGGAAGATCGTCTCCGAACGCGGTGGCAAGCCGGTGCACGAGGCGGCCTTCGTTCTGGCTCGAGAGTCATCTCCCCGCATCGACCTCGTGCTGCAGTGGACCGAGTCCACCGACGAACACATCCGAAGCTACGTCAATGGCATCCCGACCGGATCCGGTGGAACCCACGAGAACGGCCTCAGAGCCGGACTGGGGAAGGCTGTTCGCAACTACATCGACACGCACAGTCTTTCTCCCAAGGGAGTTGCGCTCACGGCCGAGGATATCCGTGAGGGCCTGACCGGCGTGATCAGCATCTTCATCGAGGAGCCGCAGTTCCAGGGGCAGACCAAGGATCGTCTCAACAATCCCGAGGTCCTCTCGGTAATCGATTCTGCCGTCCGCCCGGCGCTCGAGCACTGGCTGAATCACAACCGTTCGGTTGCCGAGGCCATCGTCGGACGCATCATCCTCGCGGCGAGGGCGCGTGAAGCCAGCCGCGCGGCGCAGGCGGAGGTCACCCGCAAGACCGCGACAACCGGACGGTTGAACCTGCCTGGCAAGCTGAGTGACTGTTCAAACTCGGGGCGCGAGGACAGCGAACTGTTCGTCGTCGAGGGCGATTCTGCCGGCGGTTCGGCCAAGCAAGGGCGAGATCGCACGAAACAGGCGATCCTGCCGCTGCGCGGCAAGGTGATGAATACCGAGGGGATGACCCTGGCGAGGGTCCTCGAGAACCGTGAGCTGGCCGATCTGGTCACGGCGCTGGGCTGCGGGATGGGAAAGAATTTTGACGCAGGACGCCTGCGCTACGGCAAGGTCATCATCCTCGCGGACGCCGACTCAGACGGGCACCACATCGCGACGCTCCTTCTCACCTTCATCTACCGTCATCTCCCTCAGCTGATCGCCAACGGCAACGTGTTCCTTGCCCAGCCTCCTCTCTATCGCATCGACATCGGCAAGGAGACCTACTGGGCGCTCGACGATGCTCATCGCGACCGGCTGCTCAAGCAGAACACCGGGCGCAGCCATCCGGAGATCACGCGCTTCAAGGGTCTGGGGGAAATGATGCCGAAGGTGCTGTGGGAGACGACCCTCAATCCGAAGACGCGCCGCCTGCTCCGCGTCGAGATCGTCGATCAGATCGTGACCGACCGCGTGATCAACGAACTGATGGGCAAGGACGCGTCCGCCCGGTTCCGTTTCATCATGGACAGAGCGGATCAAGCGCAGGAACTCGACGTCTGATGACGGCCCCCCGGAAACCCTCCAGGTTCGATCGCTCGATCGTCGAAGGTCCCCTCCGACCGGCCGTCTGGCGTCTGGCCTGGCCGACGATGCTGCAGAACATCATTGCCGGCCTGCAGGGCATGATCGATCACGCCATGGTCGGTCACTTTGTCGGCTTCACCGGCAATGCCGCCATCGGCGTCAGCTGGCAGATCTTCCTCGTCGTCATCGTCTTTGTCAGTTCGCTGTTCACCGGCATGGCGGTGCTCGTGGCGCGGTTCGTCGGCGCGAACGAGCCCGAACAGGTGAACAGGACGGTGTATCAGGCGTTGCTCACGGCAGCCGGTGTGGCCGTGGTGCTCTCGAGCGTCGGGTATGTGGCTGCGCCGTACCTCCTCGATGTCGTGAACGCGGCCCCCGAGGTGCAGCGCGAGGCGCTTCCCTTCCTCAGGACGATGCTCGTCGGACAGTTCGGCATGCTGCTGTTCTTCATGCTGAGCGGAGCGTTCCGGGCGGCCGGAGATCCGAAGACGCCATTGAGGCTCGGCGTCGGCATGACGGTCATGACCGTCGTCTTCAACGTGATCCTGATTCCGATCTTCGGCACGATCGGGGCGGCGTACGGCACCGTGACGAGCAGTACCCTGACCGGGCTCTACGGGTTGTGGCGGCTGACCAGGCCAGACTCGGTGATTCACTTCGAGCCGGGCATGGACAAGCGTCCCGATCTCACCGTGATCAGAGAGCTGTTCCGGTTCGGACTGCCCACCGGCATGCAGGGTGTCGCGATGAACGCAGCCGGGGTTCTGCTGCTGAGATTCATCGGTTCGCTGGAGCACAGCGCGGCCGCCCAGGCGGCCTATACGGTGGCGTATACCCAGCTGTTCTCGCTCATCACCTGGTCGTCGACCGGGCTCATGGCAGCATCGGCAACCATCGCCGGACAGAACCTCGGTGCCGGCAACCCGGACCGCGCGGCGAAAGGGGTGCACGTGGCGTCGCACATGGGGCTGGCGGTGGCGGCCGGCGTGGGCGCGACGTTCCTGCTCATCCCGCGTTACCTGCTGGGGGTGTTCGGCATGACGGATCCGGATGTGCTGAGCATCGGCGTGACGCTGCTGCGATTTCTCAGCGTCTCGGGATTGTTCATCACCGTGGCGTTGAGCTACACCGGTGGTCTCCAGGGCACCGGCGACACGCGCAGTCCGCTCTACATCTCGATCGTGTCGCAGATTGTCGTGCCGCTGGGGATGTGCGCGGTCATTCAGGCGACGCGTGGCCTCGTCCCCGCTGACATCTGGCTGGCTATCCTGGTGGGGCACTTCATCCGCTGTGCCCTGAGCGTGGTGCGGTTCAGGCAGGAAAAGTGGCGTCACATTGCGGTGAACGTCAGCCCCGCGCGTTCGTAGGTTGCACCTTCAGGTGCGACTGCCGTTCGACTAGGATCGGCAGATGTCGTCCGCGTTACACGGTCTTCCCCGCGTCCCGCCGCCTGTCAACGAACCGAACCTCGCCTATCTGACTGGTTCGCTCGAGCGCGTCGTCCTCAAGCAACGCCTCGAGACGATGGCCGGAGAGCGGATTGAGATCCCGCTCATCATTGGCGGCAGGGAAATTCGCACCAGCCGCACTGCTCAGGCGGTGATGCCCCACGATCATGCCCATGTGCTCGCTGACTGGCACATGGCCGACCGGTCGCATGTGGAGGCCGCCGTTGCGGCGGCGGCAGTGGCGCGGAAGGAGTGGGCGCGCTGGAGTCTCGAGGATAGAGCCGCAGTGTTCCTCCGGGCAGCCGAACTGCTGACGACGGGCTGGCGCGCGACACTCACTGCCGCGACGATGCTCGGCCAGTCCAAGACCGTCTTTCAAGCCGAGATCGACGCCGCTTCGGAACTGATCGACTTCCTTCGCTTCAACGCGCACTATGCGCAGGAACTCTACGGCGAGCAGCCGATCTCGACACATGCGACGTGGAACAAGGTGGAATATCGCCCGCTCGAGGGGTTTGTCTACGCTGTGACTCCGTTCAACTTCACTGCGATTGCGGGCAACCTTCCGGCCGCTCCGGCCCTGATGGGCAATACGGTCATCTGGAAGCCGGCGTCGAGTGCCATGCTCTCGGCCTACTACGTCATGCGGTTGCTGGAGGCGGCAGGGCTGCCCCCCGGTGTCATCAACTTCGTTCCGGGAGATGCCGCAGCCATCTCGGATGTGCTTCTCGCGTCGCCGCACCTCGCAGGTGTTCACTTCACCGGAAGCACCAGGGTGTTTCAGGGAATGTGGAAGACCGTGGGCGACAACATCGGTCGCTACCGCACCTACCCGCGGCTGGTCGGTGAGACCGGCGGCAAGGATTTCATTGTTGCGCATGCCTCGGCGGAACCACAGGAACTGGCCGTCGCCATCGCTCGCGGGGGCTTCGAGTATCAGGGGCAGAAATGCTCGGCCGCCAGTCGTGTCTATGTGCCGAGCTCTCTGTGGCCCGAGGTCAGGGACCGCGTGGTCGGCATGATGCGCGAGATGGCTGTCGGAGACGTCAGGGACTTCAGCACCTTCATGGGTGCCGTGATTGACCGGGTGGCGTTCGACAGAATTGCCGGATACCTTGACGATGCCAGGGCGAACGCCGTGATCGTGCAGGGCGGGACGACCAGTGCGGCTCGCGGGTTCTTTGTTGATCCCACTCTCGTTGAGACTGTCGATCCCGGCTATCGACTGCTGCAGGAGGAAATCTTCGGTCCGGTCGTGACCGCCTACGTCTACCCTGACGGCAAGTGGCGGGAAACCCTCGACCTGGTCGACCGCACCTCACCGTACGCGTTGACGGGAGCGGTCTTCGCGAGGGACCGAGCAGCCGTGCAGGAGGCGTCCGACGTGCTGCGAGACGCCGCTGGCAACTTCTATGTCAACGACAAGCCGACCGGTGCGGTCGTGGGGCAGCAGCCGTTTGGTGGGGCCCGCGCATCCGGCACGAACGACAAGGCCGGGTCCAAGCTGAATCTCATTCGCTGGGTAAGCGCGCGAACGATCAAGGAAACGTTCGCGCCACCGCGCGATTTTCGCTATCCCTACATGAGCGAGTCCTAGTCGCTCTCTTGGTTAGCCGCGCGCATCTCGGCGATGCGGGCCTTCACGAGTCGCCTGATCAGTGCTACGGGGATTGGCCTGTCGAGAGGAAACCGCACGGTTCCCTTCGATGTCTCATACCCTCTCAACTGCGGTGCCAGCGCGGTTCGTATGGCTGTGCCGATCGGATACAGGCTCACGTGCCTGGTGAAACCGGCGTACCAGACCAATGGGCGTCCTTCGAATCGGAAGGCCGGGATGCGGTAGCTGAATGCTGCTTCCGCACCGGGTGCGGCGGCACCAATGGCGCCCTGAATCTCCTTGAGGGCCTTGCGAGCCAGGGGCGGCTGCGCAGCGAAGTAGTCCTTGGTCTGTTGGGTCACCGACGGAAGCGGCTTCTTACTCATTCGTTCGTTTCCTGCCGAGCGCGATCAGTGCGATACCGATGATCACCGCTGCACCACCGTAGTAGGCCCACTCGATCTGTCCGGTCATGAAACTGCCTGGCAGGACGTTGATGCCCTGCAGGAACCAGATGACTCCCATCAACACCAGGACGGCGCCAGCGACGGTCCGAATCGTCCGCATGGCTCAGCCCTGAGCAGCCATCCCTGGCTGCTCGACGACCGGCGTCGCACCACGCAGCAGCTGCGCGGTCTTCTGGTCGACGATGACCGCGCCGGTGTCATCTTTCGGAAGTTCACCGAGCAGGTAAATCAACGTGTCGACGAGCGCCCATATCCCGCAGCCGCCGAGCGTGAGCAGCTTGACGATACCCAGTCCGATCTGGCCGCGGTAGAAGCGGTCCACGCCGAACGTGCCGAGGAACGATGACAGCAGGACCAGGACGTCCTTGCTCTTCGCCGAAATCCGCAGAGGTGTGCCTGGGGCGGGCTGATTCATCGAAGCATCTCCTTGAGTCTACCGATACCAACCCACAGCAGGATCGGCGCTGTGGCAAAGCTTGCGTGGTTGTAGTTCCAGGCGGCAGAGAGATCGCCTCGGCCAAGGGCCAGAAAGGCGTGGATCATCCCGCAGCTCGGACAGGGTATTCCTGTGAGCGCGCGCCAGATGCAGGTGGACTGGTCGGTCAGGTAGCCGGCTACGAGCACGCCGGCAGCAAGCAGGTAGCACGTCACCGCCGGCCATGGAGGCAATCGAACGTGTGCCAGGATGGCGAATCCTAGCACGGGCCTCATTGCGAGGCCCGTGGCGTGCTTGGCTAGTTCTCGATTTTGATCAGATCGATGTCGAACACGAGCAAGCCCCTGGGGCCACCGGCCTCACCCTTATAGGCAAGGTTCTCGGGAATCCAGAAACGAGTGCGCTCGCCTTCAACCATGAGCCCCACGCCTTCGGTCCATCCCTTGATCACCTGGTCGAGTCCCATGGTGGTGGGCATGCCACGCGTCAGCGAACTGTCGAACATCTTCCCGTCAGTCGTCCAGCCGGTGTAGTGCACGGTCACCCGCTGCCATGGCGCGGGCTTGCGCCCGCCGACGCCTGGCTTCAAGACCTTGTAGGCGATCCCTGACGCGGTTCGTCTGGCGTCTGACGGCGGGGCCGCGACGTCTGGAGGGGGCACGTTGGGGGAGCGTCGTGTGTCGACCAGTTCGATGTCGAACACGGTCAATCCCGTCGGCCGACCTGCCTGGCCACGATAGCCAAGATCCTGCGGGACCCAGCATCGGCGAGTCTCGCCCACCGTCATCAGCTGCACGCACTCGCGCCAGCCCATGATCACGCGGTTGAGCGGAAAGGTTGCGCTCTGTCCGCGCGTGAAGGTGCTGTCGAACATCTTTCCGTCGGTCGTCCACCCGGTGTAGTTGACGGTGACGATGTCGGTGGCGAGTGGCTTGTCGTCGCTGGTGCCGGCCGTCACGACCTTCGAGGCGAGGCCTGTCGTGGACTTCTGTGCGTCGGCCGGTACGCCGGCGACGTCGGACGGAGCAGGAGGCGGGGCGCCACGCTGCGCCTGCAGGGCGACAGTCAGTGTGAGGAACGCGAAGACGACCGCCGCGGCAGGTGCGCGCATGTTAGCTCTCTATCAGAAGGTGGCCGGGATCTTCGATGAATTCCTTGATCTTGACCAGGAACTGTACGGCTTCCCGGCCATCGACCATGCGGTGATCGTAACTCAGCGCCACGTACATCATTGGCCGAATGACCACCTGACCGTTCACGGCGATCGGCCGTTCCTGGATCTTGTGCAGACCGAGGATTCCGACCTGTGGCGGGTTCAGGATGGGCGTGCTCAACAGCGATCCGAACACCCCGCCGTTGGTGATCGTGAAGGTCCCGCCGGTCAGGTCCTGAAGGGTCAGCGTGCCGTTGCCGGCGCGCGCCGCGAAGTCGCGGATGGTCAGTTCGATATCGGCAAAGCCCATCCGATCGGCGTCGCGGAGTACGGGCACCACGAGGCCGCCTTCGGCACCCACCGCGATCCCGACATCGTAGTAGTGCTTGAGGATGATCTCGTCGCCCTGGATCTCGCCGTTGATGGGCGGAAACGCGCGGAGCGCTGCAACCGCCGCCTTCACGAAGAACGAAGAAAAACCAAGGTTGATGCCGTACTTCTTCTTGAACTCTTCCTTGCGCCGTTCGCGGAGCGTCATGACCGCGGTCATGTCGATTTCGTTGAACGTCGTCAGCATCGCCGCCGTGTGCTGGGCCTCGACCAGTCGCCGGGCGATGGTCTGTCGCCGCTTGGTCATCCGGGTGCGCTCTTCGGTGCGGTCGCCAGGTGCACGCCGGACAACGGGTGCAGGGGCGGGGGCCGGCTTAGCCGCCGCCGGAGCCGTGGGCGTCGCCGGGAAAGTGGCCTGCGCCGGCTTGAGCACCTGCTGAACGTCCTGCTTCATGACGCGCCCGGCCGCGCCCGTTCCCTGGACGGCGCCGAGGTTGACGTCGTGCTCAGCCGCAATACGCTTGGCGGTTGGTGTGGCGCGAAGGTCATCGCCTTTGGTTGCTCCGGCTGAAGCCGGGGCTGCCGCTGCCTTCGCGGGCTTGGGGGAGTCGTTGGTGGCCTGAGGAGCTTTTCCCGCGGCACCGGCTTCGAACTCTGCCAGGACTTCGCCGACTTTGACGTCGGCGCCTTCCGGATGCTTGATGCTGGTCAGGACGCCGGCCTGTTCGGCTGAGACCTCCAGGTCAATCTTCTCAGTCTCGAGGGCCACCAGGGCCTCTCCGACCTCCACGCGGTCGCCTTCCTTCTTCAACCAGCGCGCCACGCGCGCTTCAACGACCGACTCACCTAGCTGGGGAACAACGATATTAGACATGGCGCTTTCGCAGTGTCCTCTTCAAATGACCTCCGACCCCATTTATCAGATCAACGGCCGGCGCCGGCCGCCTTCGACAACACCATTGAGCCCTCGCTGGCCGGAGCGCTCACATCGAACGCCCGCTCGACCAGCGCCTTCTGGTTGAGCTGATGCCACGTACTCGAACCTTCCGACGGGCTGGCGCTGCGTGCACGTCCGATGTAGCGAAGCGCGCGTCGATCGCCGAGGGTCTCGAGCAAGAGGGGACGCGCAAACTCCCACGCGCCCATGTTCTCCGGTTCCTCCTGCAGCCACACGATGTCGCGCGCCGACGGGTAGCCCGCCAGCACTTCCTCGATGGCACTCGACGGGAAGGGGTAGAGCTGCTCGACACGGACGACCGCGACTTCCTTCGCCGCCGGACGACGCTCGCTGCTGGCCAGATCGACGTAGACCTTGCCGCTGCACAGCACCACGCGCTTGACCGCCTTGGCATGCGTCCTCGCGTCCACGTCATCGATGACCGGCTGAAAGCGGCCTTCTGCCAGCTCCGCGGGTGTCGACGCGACCATCGGATGACGCAGCAGGCTCTTGGGGGTGAGGACGACCAGCGGAAGCGGATCGCTTTCGAGCAGCGCTGCCTGACGACGGAGCAGGTGGAAGTACTGCGCCGCGGTCGTGCAGTTGGCCAGCCGGAGGTTGATGTCCGCTGCGGCCTGAAGGAACCGTTCGGGGCGAGCGCTCGAGTGTTCTGGTCCCTGGCCCTCGTAGCCGTGGGGCAGCAGGAACACCAGCGAGGGACGCTGTCCCCACTTGGCGCGGCTCGAGGTCACGAACTGGTCGAGCATCACCTGCGCACCGTTGATGAAGTCGCCGTACTGGGCTTCCCAGATCACCAGCCGATCAGGCTCCTGAATGTTGTAACCGAACTCGAATCCAATCGTCGCGTTCTCGGTGAGCGGGCTGTTGTGGATTTCGAAGGAGGCCTTCGATCTCCCGAACGCCTGGAGCGGAACGAACTCGCGCCCGGTGTTCGCGTCGTGGAAGACGGCATGGCGGTGGCTGAACGTCCCGCGCTCGACGTCTTCCCCCGTGAAGCGGATTGGAATGCCGTCTGCCAGGATGGACGCGAGCGCCAGTTCTTCGGCGGCGGCCCAGTCGATGGACCGCTCGGCGGCGTCGGCGAAGATGTTCTTGCGTCGCTCCCGTCCGCGTTCGAGTTTCTTGTGGTAGACGAACCCCTCGGGCGTCTCGAGCAGGCCGTCGTTGATGACTTTCAGGTCGTCGAGTGGCACCGCGGTCTGCGCTCGCGCGGCGACACCAGCCGGCACCGCCTCGGGGATCGGCGCGACGAAGTCCTCCTCGGGGCGAAGGGTCTCGAGCACTTTCTCGAGCGCCGAGAAGTGCTTCTTGACGAGCGCCTCGGGCTGCTCGGGCGAGACCTTGCCCTGGTCGACCAGGGTCTGAGCCCACAGCTCACGAACGGTCTTATGCGCTGCCACCTGTTTGTAGATCAGTGGCTGCGTGAACGCAGGCTCATCGCCTTCGTTGTGTCCGTGGCGGCGATAGCCGATCAGGTCGATGAGGAAGTCCCTGCCGAAACGGGTGCGGTACTCCCACGCCAGCCGCGCTGCTTCGAGGCACGCCGTTGGATCATCGGCATTGACGTGCACGATCGGGATCTTGAACCCGCGCGCCAGGCCGCTCGCGTAACTCGTGCTGTAGGACTCCTCGGGCGTTGCCGTGAATCCGAGCTGGTTGTTCGCGATGATGTGCACTGTGCCGCCGGTGTCGTAGCCGGACAGTCGAGACAGGTTGAGCGTCTCGGCCACGATGCCCTGGCCCGGGAAGGCGGAGTCGCCGTGAATCAGGACAGGCAAGGTGGTGCGGCCATCGAAGCGCGGTGCGCCCGCGGCATCCGCGAAGGTGCCGGCGGCACGCGCCATGCCGGCGACAACCGGGTTGACCGCCTCGAGATGGCTCGGGTTCGGCGCCATCGACACGAACATCTGCGCGCCTGCTGCCGTGCTGGCACCGGCGTGGTACTTCACGTCGCCCATCCACCCGAGGTCGATCCGCCACGTCCGCGTGTTCACCGGATCCTTGAACTCGGCAAGAATCTGCGCGTACGGCTTCTGCAGGACGTGGGCGAGGACGTTCAGACGTCCACGGTGCGCCATGCCAAGCAGCGTGTGGCGAACCCCCTGTTCGGCGACGCCACGGATGATCTCGTCGAGGACCGGCACGAGCATGTCGAGCCCTTCGATCGAGAAGCGCGTCTTGCCGGGGAAGCTGCGGTGCAGAAAGCGTTCGAACACGTCAATCTGCGTGAGGCGATCCAGCAGGGCGCCCGCGCTGGCGTTGTCGACCGGCGGGAGGAACCGGCCAGACTCAGCGGCCTCTCGCAGCCACGTGCGCTCCGCGGGAACGAAGACGTGAGAGATGTCGAAGCCCGTGGTCGAGCAGTAGACGCGCCTGAGCTTCTCGATCGCTTCGAACGCGTTTGCCGACGTCGTGGCCACCGGCCCCCCGACGAGCGAGGCAGGCAGCGCTTTCAGGTCAGCGTCAGTGATACCGTGGGTCGCCGGTGACAGCGACGGGTCTCCGGGGGGCGTCGAACCGAGCGGGTCAACGCTGGCCGCGAGGTGGCCGTACCGCCTGATCGACTCGGCCAGGTTGGCGGCACCGACGACGGCTTCAATCTTGACGGTTTCGGCGAGAGCAGTGCCCGACGTGCTGGTCGGCGAATCCGAAGGCGTCCAGGACTCGAATGCGGCCCGCGTGGACGCGTCGACCGAGGACGGATCCTGCCGGAACTTCTCGTAGAGCTCGAGAACGTATCCGGCATTGACGCCCGCGAATTGTTCGAGGTTCATAACCTTTCTATCCTACCAGCCCAGGGTCGGCGGTTGATATTCCCCCGCAATCCAGGGCCAGCCGGCGATACCCCCTTTGGCGTGCTTTCGCTCGCCGGGCCGACTCGGGATGCAGGAGTGCGCATTGATCAGACTTATCGGCATTGACGTCGACGGAACACTTCTCGACAGTTCTGGGCATCTACCGCACGAAAATGTCGTCGCGATCCAGGATGCGGTCTCCGCCGGAATCCACGTTGCCCTCGTCACCGGACGAAGCTACCCGTGGGCGCGGCCTGTCGCCGAGCTCCTGCCTGAGTCGGTTTCGCTCATCGTCAGCAACGGCGCCGTCTCGCGGTCGCACGACGGCACGACGATCGACCGTCGCCTGCTGCCGGTGACGACGGCGCGTTCGGTGCTCGAGGCCACTCGTCACGTGCGTTCGTCGGCCGCGCTCATCTTCGACCGCGACCAGGCCGGACAGATTGTCTTCGAGTCGATGGACTGGGCGCATCCGGGGCGGCGGGGCTACTTCGAGCGGAACAGGGAACTCATCGCGCAGGCCGAGACGCTCGAAGCCGCCCTGATCGAGGATCCGATTCAGGTCATGTTCAATGGTGGAGTGATGGCGATGCGTGATCTGGCGCGGCTGATTGATGGCAGCCCCGACTACGTCGTCTCCGTGACCGAATACGAGGCGCGCGATTTCACGCTCGTGGACGTCACATCGCGTGAAGCCACGAAGGGCCTGGCGCTCGGCCGACGCGCGGCGGCGCTCGGCGTTCCTCGCGAGTCGATTATGGCGATCGGGGACAACTTCAACGATCTGGGAATGCTCGAAGCGGCTGGCGTTCCGGTGGTGATGGGGAACGCCGTGGAACCGCTCAAGAACAGGGGCTGGCCTGTCACGGGCCATCAGGACGAAGCCGGGCTGGCGCAGGCCATCCGCCGGTTTGCGCTCGGCAAGCGAGCCTGAGCGAGTTCAGCGGAACGCCGCCAGACACGCCTCGCGCGTGGCGAGCGGAATCAGCGGGAATGTGCTGAGCACGTGAGCGAAGTCTGCAGTGTTCAAACCGTACAGGCTGGCGACCTCTGCCTGCATACGGCAGTACACGGGGTTGCTCTCAACCGCGTCCTTGCCGTCGGCCAGTTCGACCGACATCTCGTGCAGCCGGGCAAACGCGTGAGACGAACTCTGGACCAGCGGAACGCGAAGGCGAGACATGATCGTCGCAGTGACATGGGTGTTCACCCTGAGTCGCACCAGGTAGTTGGCAACGAAGCTGTTGAGCAGCGCGCACAGTACCCACTGCGACGCAAGAGGGAGGCTGGCCTTCAGGCAGAATGCGGTGTGCGTCGTCACCGCGTGCGCTGGAACGATGGCCGCGATGAGCGTCAGCCGGTTCGTGGCTGACGCCACCTCCCGGTAGGCGAGACGCGGGAGTCTCGCGATGTTGTCTCGAACGACGGCGTTCCGCGCCAGCATCAGGCGAGACCTGTCGAGGTCGACACGAAACGGAGTGATCATCTTGCCTTCGACGATGCGGCGCGCGCCGGCCTGCCCGTCGACGGGCGTCATCAGCGTCCGGTCATCGGTGGCGTTGAGTTCACGGCCGAAGCGGACGTGCCAGCCGTGCGCTGATTCGAGAGTTGGGATCTCCGCCGTGATGCGCTCCACGAGCCTGAAGTCGTCGGTCGAGAGGAGTTCAGGGACGCCGAGATCGTCTTCTCCGGAGACGCGCGTAATAAAGGCACGTGTCAAGGGAATCGCCTTCGGCGACGTCCAGGCGTCCCCGAGCTGGTCGAGGCGACTGAGCCCGAACCGGCAGCGGATGGTTTGCGTGGGGGTTCCGCTCGTGGCGGTCAGTAAGACGAACCTGACACTTCGATGCACGGGGAAGATGGCCCCGCGATTGTCGAGGCCGACCACCGCGTCAACGTCGGCCGCGGCGAAGAGCCTGGCCCTCAGCGATGCGGCCCCGGCGTCGGCGAGGATTCCTCCTGGAAGAACCAGGCCGATTCGGCCCCCGCGTCGTGTGAGCTGGAGTGCGCGCTCAGCGAACAACGCGTAGCGATTGACGTGCGCCGTGGCGCCACCAGCATAGACGCCAGACTCGCGGACGAAACGGGTCAGGCGCTGAGCGTCCGTCCTCCGCACGTTCCTCGTCGGGTCGTCTCCGCTGTCGCCGCGGATCATGTCCCAGGGCGGGTTACCGAGCACCGCGTCGAATCCCCCCGAAGGCGACTCGCGCCCGCGGTCGTCCTGGAAGACCTCGGGAAAGGCCAGGGGCCAATGGAGGAAGCGCTCGCTCTCGGCAGCGGCGCCGGCGCAGCGGAGCAGTTGGTCCAGTGTCCGGGACGACAAGGCGGCGCGACCGCCGGTCAGGTTGGTCAGGACGTCCGCGACGGCTGGCCTTCCCGGAGGGTTGCGGTCTGGCCAGAACCAGGTTGCGCACCAGAGATCGAGCGTCCGACGCCACGCGGTGAGGGTCGACTTCGTCTGCCCGAGGGCCTCCAGCCGGATCTCTTTCGACCGGACCTGAGGAGCCGAGTCATCCGGCTCCCGCGTCAGCTGAGTGCGCACGTTGCCCGCGGAGGCGACAGCTGTCTCGAGGTGTCCGAGGTCGAACAAGGGAAGGTCGGCGACCTGCCGCCTGGCTGCTCGCGCGCCAGCGGTTTCCCGATGCAGATGAGCAGGCGTGGCGCCGACCAGGCTGTTGCCCGCCACGAGGTGATGGTCGAGAAACGACAAGGGCTTGTCGCGGACCAGCGCGACGAGCCACAGAGAGAGCCGTGCCAGCTGCACGGCGACCGGGTTGATATCGACGCCATACAAGCAACGCTGGACGATTTGTCGCCGCAGCGTGACACGGTCTTCGCTGGTGATCTCGCCGGCGTGCCAGGTGCCTTCATCGATCAGGGCGCGTTCAAGACGTCGAGCGAGGTAGCGACAGGCCGCGACCAGGAACGCGCCGCTGCCCATAGCCGGGTCGAGGATCCGGAGGCGAAGAATTTCTTCAGAGGTGCGGCCAGAGACCAGTGGCTCGAGTGTATGTTCGACCAGCGCGGCAGCCAGTTCGCGCGGCGTATAGAAGGTTCCGCTGGCCTTCCGGGTGTCGCGGGTCCTGATTAGATCCCCTGCCTGCTCTCCAGGCTGGTACTCGAGGACGTGTTCGTACACCGATCCCAGTTGCTCGACGTCGAGGTCTTCGTACCTCGTCCTGGTCACGCCCGATTCGCGGATCCGGGCCGTTCCGAGCTCCATGACCACGCGCCGCATCACGTCGTCGGCAATGCGCCGGCTGTCGACTCCGCTGGTGAGTTGTGGAGAGAACAAACGACTGTTGAACGCCGTCACCGTGAAGTCGCCCGTCGCACATCCGGCATGGGCGAGTCGGGAGATGGCTTTGATCGCCTCCCATGTCCCTCGACCGGGTTGCCCCGACATCAGCGTCGTGACCATGGCGCCGATGGAGTACTGGTCGCGGTAGAGCGGATGCCAGACGGGGACGAGCCCGCGAGCTTCGGCGAACAGCAGGAACAGTATTCGGTAGACCACGGTCAGGCACTGCTCGAGCAGCGTCGAGCGCGAGACGCGCCGTGACGGTCCTGCGCCGAGCGCCTCGTACAGATTCCTCACCGCGTTGACGACACCGCTCCCCAGGGAACGGCAGACCGCGACGCCGTGTTCTGCCGACAGAGAGACAGCCGTATCCAGCAGCGCCGGCGTTGCTGAGAGTGCACGTCCATTGGCCACGACCCAGACGACCCGCCGAACCGTGGCGTCGTGCCCGAGGGCAGCCACATCGACGTTCAGCGTCTGTCGCGCCCACGTTCGCTGGACGTCAACGATCCGAAGCTCGCGTCCATTGCATGCGAGAGCCCACCGGGCGTCGGCAGCGATGCCGTCACGGACGAGTTCGCGCCACCCTGATTCGAGCTCAGTTGCCCACCCGCGGACGATCACCGGGACGGCGGTGGGTCCGGTGCCGCCGGCAATGAGTCGAGTTTCGTCGGGCAGGTCGCGTCGGAGCGCCACCCGCAGCTCGAGGGCACGGAGCAGCGGTAGCACCAGGACGTCGGCTACGGCTCGGGCTGAGGAACTGGGGCCCAGCGCCTCGTCTGCAACCGTTCCGATGCGCTCAAGTTCGGTCTCGGACGCCTGCGGCGGCATGGTGGCGCCGGCGAGCGTGTGCAGGACCGTCGTTGCGAAGAGGGGAGAGAGAAGTCTCCCACGGATGGTCGCGATCATCGCTGAGTGAAGCTGACAGCGAACAGCGGCAAGACCGACTCGACGCGGACACCGCGTATTCGGGCGGTCTCCCGTGAGGCACGTTGCAGCATGTTGATGGACTGGTCCAGCGACTGCAGCTGTGGCGCCAGAGTGCGCTCGGCCCGACGCGAAAACAGTTCTCGTTGAACGAGCGCAGCGGAAAGCCGGGCGCTTTCTCGGCGAAGAACGCCGGCGATGGCCCGATCGCGGCGCAGTGTCGTGGCGGCTGCCTGATGCCAGTCGCGGAGCTCGTCGCGGAATCGCTCGTTGACCGCCGCTTCGACCAGGCGCGCCGCTTCGCGGGCAGTCAGCACGTGGTCGATCCAGAGCCGGTCTGCATGCCAGGCGCCGTAGAGTCCGATGACCGTGTCCCAGAGAGGCTCGCCACCGGCATCCGCGAAGGTCGCCCTGAACGCGAAGACGGTGCCCCGCGTTCGTCGTGTCCTCAGCTTCGCAGTGAACGGTCGATCCGGAACCGCGTCAGCGGCAGTCCGAAGCAGCCGGCGAGCCAGCCTGATCCGGCTGGATTCGTCCGCGGCGCGGCACACCAGATCAGCTGGCGGCAGGCGCATGCCGGCTGGAGGCCTGCGTTCCACTCCCGCTGCTGGCGACGTATTCGTGACAACTTCCTCGGTGATCTCCCGCTCGTCATCGGTCTCCAGGACGTCCAGAGCGTCGTGGGCCACGCGTGCTCGCAACGCTACGCGCCTGGCGACTTCTTCTTCGTAGGTACCCGATGCCACCATCTGCCAGGCGTGGACGCG
Source organism: Vicinamibacterales bacterium (assembly GCA_040081265.1). Taxonomy (GTDB): domain Bacteria; phylum Acidobacteriota; class Vicinamibacteria; order Vicinamibacterales; family UBA2999; genus JBEBGV01. The sequence continues at coordinate 33,754 of JBEBGV010000019.1, read as the reverse complement.
TCGTGTCTGGCCGATTCGGTCGACGCGACCCACACGCTGCTCCAGCCTTGTCGGCGTCCAGGGCAAGTCGAAGCTGACGACGAGTCGGCAGCGCGTGTGCAGGTTGAGTCCCTCGCTTGCGGCATCGGTCGCAAGGAGGAGGCGCACGTCCCCGTGCGTGAAGGCGCGGACGGCCGCGGTCCGCTCGCGCAGAGACAGGCTGCCGTGGATGCAGGTCGTACCCGCCGTGGCGAACGAATCCGCCAGCTCGTCGAGTGTGTCCTTGTACTGTGTGAAGACGATGGCTGGCTCCGCCGTGCGGCGGAGCAGGCGAGACAGAAGATGGATCTTGCGCTGCTCGCCGGCGACCGACCGTCCCAGCGCGATCAGGGCATCGATGGTCGAGAGTTCAGTGTCTCGGCTGGACAAACCTGGCGCACTCAGTTCTGCGCACGGCTCGTTGTCATCCTGGCCGAGCGGAAGAACGAGCTGAGCGTCCGGCGCCAGCGTCGACTCTCCGAGCAGCACACGACGGCGTTCGAGTGAACGGACCAGCGCGGCGCTGCTCGACGCGCCGCGTTTCAGGAGGACGAACATCGCGAGTCGAGCGCCGGCGCTTGCTTCTTCCGACCATACCCGCCTGGCATATGTCAGTAACGCCTCGTGCAGAGCCTTCTCAGTACCTCCCGTGCTCAGACGAAACCAGACCGAGCGTCGGGTCCAGTCCTCACCCAGTGAGCGGTGCGTCCTCTTGAAGACCGTCAACGGAAAGGCGTTGTTGATGTTGCCGAGCTCGCAGAGGCGGCCGAAAGCGTCGGCGTCTCCGTCGTGGGGAGTGGCGGTGAGGAGGACGACGCCGCGCGCTCGTGCGGCGAGGCCCGCCGCGGCGAGATGGCGGTCAGAGCGACCGGTCAACGTGTGCGCTTCATCGAAGACGATGAGGTCCCAGACGAGCGGCTCGAGCGCGCGAAGCACCTCGGGTCGCTTCACGAAGTCGATGGACGTCACTGCCGCGCACGTGGTGGCCCACGGATTGACGCCGATCGGCAGTTCTGAAGTCGCGCGCCACAGCCCGGCTGCGTCAAAGAGATCCAGTGTCACGTCGAACCGCTCCCGCAGTTCGTCGCGCCACTGCGCCGTAAGGCCAGCGGGGACGATGACGAGAACCCGGCCGCCCGGACGACGCTGCAGGGCCTCCGCGACGAGAAGTCCGGCCTGGACTGTCTTGCCGAGCCCGACGGCATCGGCGATGAGCAGACGCGTGGTGTCGCCGCGTATCCAGGCAAGGGCGGGCTCGAGCTGGAATGCGAGGGGTTCGAAGCGCGCCGCTGCTGCCGCCCGCAGGCTGTGCGGTGATGGTTCGGCCGCGCCAAGCGCGCGTCGCGCCAGGCGTCGCCATCCGCGGGCGGTCACCCGTCGTGGCGACGTCGTCGGCGTGATCTGCCCACAGAGGTCGAACGGCAGCAGAAAGGTTGTGCGATGACCACGGTTGTGTGTGTCCGCCCCCACGACTGACGCGATGACACACGAGCCGCTGGACGTCACACGGCCGACACGCCATCGCTGGTTGCGGATGCGGACGAGGCTGTCAGTGGCCGGACGAGAGGTCGGGTTCACGAACTCCCCCTGTGCACACCTGGGGCCGTCCGGATTTGCCAGCTGTAGCCGCGGGTGGAGCACCTGATGTTGCGGAAACTGCGCTCCCGTGCGACTCGCGTTGAGTGAAGAAACTCCTATGTCTTGTCTGGCGGCGTAGTGAGCCGCGCGAAGGTCGCGCCCAGGTGGGACTGATGGTCGTCCCCGAACTCGACCACGAGCGGGTGCCGCTCGAGGACCTGTTGCACGATGCCTCTCTGCACACCGCGTCCTCGACCATGGATGAGGCGCACTTCTGTCAGCCCGGCCCGGGCAGCCGCGAAAATGTACTCCTCGACGACGGAGGGGATGTCGCGCGGGTGAAACGCGTGAAGATCCAGCGAGTCCTCGATCGGGACCCGGTGTATCACGCCCCGTACGTGGCGGTCACCTGGGTGGTAATTCCGCCACGTGCGGAGAAGTTGCCGACGACCGTCATACGCCTGGGGGCACAGGCCCCGACGAGGTCATCGAGGATCTGGTTGGTCGCCGACTCGTAGAAGATGCCGCGGTTGCGGAACTCCAACATGTAGTACTTCAACGACTTGAGCTCGATGCATGCCTTGTCCGGGACGTAGGAGATGCGAATCTCGCCGAAGTCGGGCAGGCCCGTCTTCGGGCACATCGACGTGAACTCGGGGCACGAGATGACAATCTCGAAGTCGCGCTCGGGGCGCGGATTGGGAAACGTCTCGAGCGTGGAGGGTGTGCTCATCCTGAACTAGACTTTACCATCCGAGGCGCAAAAAACCCCTGTCGATACAGGGTGTTTCGTTGACACCCCGATTGTGGGCGCGCTAGGATGAGCACGGTTTTCGCCAAGTTTGGCCGAGAGTTGCGGCGCGCGCGGCTCCGGCGGCCACACAAGAATTCACGCGCGCAGAAGTACTAGGGGGACGTGATGGCAGAGGCCCGACGCATGGGCAAGTCTGAATTGTTTTCGCACTTTGCCGACCGCTTCGAGATGAAGCGTACGCAGGCGCGGGAGTTTTTCGACGAGCTGGCAACGCTCGCCGAGAAAGAGCTGAAGCGTTCGAACGAGTTCGTTCTGCCGGGCATGGTGAAGCTCGTGGTGCAGAAGCGCAAGGCGCGTATGGGCCGCAACCCGGCCACCGGCGAAGCCATCAAGATTCCCGCCAAGACGGTCGTCAAGGCGCGAATCACCAAGCAGTTGAAGGACGCCGTACTTCCGAAGAAATAGTTCCAGAGTCTCGAATGGTCCCCCTCGACCCGGCGCTACGCGCCGGGTTTTTTTCGTACAGCCGGAGCCGTCGCTCGAGTCGGTCTCGTACCTCCGGCCATTCCGACACGAGGATGCTGTAGGTGTGCGTGTCTCGTGCCGAGCCGTCCGGTCGTCGACCGTGATGGTGGATGACTCCGTCCTTGCGCGCGCCGAGCGCCTCGACGGCGCGCTGTGATCGCTGGTTCAGCCCGTCGACCTTGAAGCCGACCACGCGGCATCTCAGCGTGTCGAAGGCGTGCGCGAGAACAAGCAGCTTGCACGCGGTGTTGACGTGCGTGCGCTGCCAGCGTCCGGCGTAGAAGGTGTAGCCGATCTCGACGCGATCGATCGCCGGCGCGATGTCGTGGAGTCTCGTGCTGCCGACGATGGCTCCTGTGCTCAGTTCCCGCACGATCCACGGCAGCATGTGACCCTCGTCGCGACCGGTGAGCGCGGTGTTCATGTAGAGGTGCGCGCGTCCCGGCTCGAGATCGGCCACCGAAACGTACCAGAGTCTCCACTGGTCGCCGTCCGCGGCGGCGGCGGCGAGCGCGTCCGCGTGCGCGGGCTCGAGCGGTTCGAGTCGCACGCCGTGGCCTTCGAGGGAGACGGGCCGTGGAGTGACCACCGGCGGAGGCTCCGGATCAGTCGCCGCGGAAGCGGCGCACGCCGAGCTTGTCGATCTTGAACTTGAGGGTGCTGAGCGGAATGCCGAGTGCCCGCGCCGTGGCGGTGACGTTCCATCCATTCTTGTCCAGGGCGCGCAGGATGAAGTTGCGCTCGAAAGTGGAGACGGCGCGGTCGAGCAGGTTCTCGGAGGCGTGGCCCGCCGACTCGAGTTCCGCCATGTGGAACTCATAAGGCAGGTCTTCGTCGGTGATCCACTCCTTGTCGGACACGGCGACGAGGCGTTCGATCAGGTTCTCCAGCTCACGGATATTGCCCGGCCACCAGTAGGCGGTCAGCAGCTTGAGCGTCGATTCGGCAATGCCCTTCATCTGCTTGCGGAATTTCTGGTTGTAGCGGCGCACGAAGAACGTGGCCAGCTCGGGCAGATCCTCGAGACGGTTGCGCAGGGCCGGGATGCGCATCGGGATGACGTTGAGCCGGTAGAACAGGTCGCCCCTGAACCTGCCTTCCTTGACCGCCTTCTCGAGGTCGACGTTGGTCGCGGCAATCAGGCGGAAATCGGTCTTGATCGGGTGTGAGCCGCCGACGCGTTCGATTTCGTTCTCCTGCAGGGCACGCAGGAGCTTGGCCTGCAGGTCCATGCGGAGATCCCCGACCTCGTCGAGGAACAAGGTTCCGCCGCTGGCCAGCTCGAACTTGCCCAGCTGCTGCCTGATGGCTCCGGTGAAGGCCCCCTTTTCGTGCCCAAACAGGGTGCTCTCAACGAGCTCGTGAGGGATCGCGGCCAGATTGACCGCCACGAAAGGGCGGGCCGGGGTCCCTCCCTGGCGATGGATCAGTCGAGCCAGCAGTTCCTTGCCTGTGCCGCTCTCGCCGAGGATGAGCACGGTCGCCGGGAGCGGGGCGATGCGCTGGGCCAGCTCGATGATGTCCCGGGTGCCCCGACTGGGACCAACGACGAAGGGTCGATCGTTCTGTTCGGCGACCTCCGCGTTCAGGCGCGTGACGTCGCGAGTCAGGTTCTGGCGCTGGCTGGCGTTTCCGACGATGCTGCGGATGGTGTCGGCGGTCGCGTCCTTGGCGAGGTAGTGGTACGCCCCGTGACGCATGGCTTCGATCGCGGTGTCGAGTTCCTGTACGGCGGAAAGCACGACGATCTCGACGAAAGGATAGTTCTCCTTGACGATCTTCAGCAGGTCGAGGCCGTGAATCCCCGGCAGGCGGACGTCCAGCAGCATCAGGTCCACGTCCTCCTTGTCCATGACCTGGAGCGCGGCTTCACCCGTGGCCACACGGAGTACGCGCAGGTCTGAGGCGACCGCGCTGGCCATCCGGTCGCGCATGGTCTCGTCCGGGTCTACGATCAGCAGTGTTTTCGGGCGGTCAGACATGAAGGTCGCGAGTATAGCGCGCTCCTTGACACTCACGAATTCCCTTCGCTAAGGTTGGTTGTTGATCATTCTCTGGATCGTCACGATCGCGTCGCTGAGCGTGTCACTGGTCTCGCTCGTCCTGCTCCGACGATCCGCGAAGCGGGTCGACCAGCTCTCGCAGCTCTATTGGGAGCTGCGCTACCAGCAGGGCGAACTGCGGGCCCATATACAGGCGACCGGCGGAATGGCCAAACCGCAGGAGGCGCCCTCCCAGCTGCAGCGCCCTGCGCCAGACGCATTCGTACCCCTCTCGGCGATCAAACGCTGACCAGCGGTTTCCCAGGTTTCAAGGAGTTCTCCTTTGGCAAATGCATTCGACGTGGTGGTCATTGGCGCGGGAACCGGCGGGTATGTGGCCGCCATCCGTGCTGCTCAGCTCGGCAAGAGTGTGGCCATCGTTGAGAAACAGAAGTCGCTCGGGGGGACGTGCCTCCTCTGGGGCTGCATTCCGACCAAGGCGCTGCTCGAGCACGCGCACGCCATGAAGATCATTCAGGGCGCCGCCGAGTGGGGTGTGATGATCCCCTACGGCTCGCCCGCGATCGACATGAAACAGGTGCATAGCCGGAAGGACAAGATCATCACGGGACTGACCAAGGGCATTGAGTTCCTGATGAAGAAGAACAAGGTCACCTCGCTCAAGGGCACCGCGCGGCTGGCCGGGGGTGGCCGTGTGGAAATCACCGACGGTGAGAAGCAGACGCTCGAGGCGAAGGAGATCATCGTCGCGACCGGGTCGTCACCGCGCAGCGTCCCCGGCATCACCATCGACCACAAACAGATCATCACCAGCGATGAGGCGATCCACCTGCCGAGCGTTCCGAAGTCGCTCGTCATCATGGGCAGCGGAGCGGTGGGCGTGGAGTTCGCGTCGATTTTCCGCCGGTTCGGCAGTGAGGTCACAATCATCGAACTCCTGCCACGGCTCGTTCCCGTTGAGGACGCAGCCGTGTCGGCTGAACTCGAGAAGTCGTTCAAGAAGCAGGGCATCAAGTCACTGACCGGTACGAAGGTGACGAAGGCCGTGGCGGGTCCAGAGGGGGTCGAGATCGAGGCCCAGGGCGCCGACGGCAAGACCCAGAAGCTGACCGCCGAAGTTCTGCTCGTGGCGACCGGACGTGGTCCGGTCACAACCGGGCTCGACGCCGAGAAGGTCGGGTTGGTGATGGAACGCGGCTACATCAAGGTCGACAACCTGTATCGCACTTCGGTTCCCGGCATTTCGGCGATCGGTGATGTGATCACGCTCGGCGGTGACCGACCGCACCCGCAGCTTGCCCACGTCGCCTCCATGGAGGGCATCGTCGCGGCCGAGCGCATCGCCGGCAAGACGGCGCAGCCGATCAACTACGAACACGTGCCCGGGTGCACGTACTGCGATCCAGAGATTGGCAGCGTCGGGCTGACGGAGGCCGAGGCCAGGGCGCGCGGCTATGACGTCAGGATTGGATCGTTCCCGTTCGGTGTGCTCGGACGAGCCAAGATGGCCGGTGAGGCCGAGGGCTTCGTCAAGATCGTGGCCGACGCCAAGTACGACGAGATTCTCGGCGTGCACATGATCGGACCGCGCTCCACCGAGCTGGTTGCCGAAGCTGTTCTTGCTCTTCGACTCGAGTGCACTGTCGAAGAGCTGATCAAGACCATTCATGCCCACCCGACGTTCTCCGAAGCGGTCGGCGAGGCCGCTCACGCGGCGCACGGTGCGGCAATCCACATGTAACGGCGGCGAGTTCACCTGCCTTCGCGAGACATAGACGTATGCCGACTCCCGTCGTGATGCCCCAGATGGGGGAATCGATCGCCGAAGGTACGGTGGTCCGCTGGATCAAGAAGCTGGGCGACCGCGTCGACCGTGATGAGCCGTTGTTCGAGATTTCAACCGACAAGGTGGACGCCGAGATCCCTTCGCCGGCCGCTGGTGTCATCCTCGACATCAAGGTGCACGAGGGTGAAACGGTGCCCGTCGACAGCATCGTCGCGACAATCGGCGAGCCGGGCGAAGCCGTGGAACATGCCCCGGCAGCCCGGGAGTCCGTGCCTCCGGCGCGCTCGGGGCCTGGCCGGAAAGCCACGGCTGCAACGTCGGCGGCAGCTCCGGCCGATGGACGAAAGCAGAAGTCCTCGCCCGTCGTGAAGCGAATCGCGCGTGAGCACGAAATCGACATCGCGAAGATTCCGGGCAGCGGCAGCGGCGGTCGTGTGACCAAGCACGACATTCTCGGGTTCATCGATCATCAGCCGGCCGGCACACCAGCACGAACTCCGGCCGCGAAGCCGATGCCGGCGTACGGACCGAACGACAAGGTTGACGTGCAGCCGCTGTCAATCGTTCGGCGCAAGATCGCCGAGCACATGGTCCTCAGCCGCCGCACGTCGGCTCATGTGCACACGGTGTTTCACGTCAACTTCTCGCATGTCGACAAGTTGAGGCAGCAGCACAAGGCCCGGTACGAAGCCAGCGGCGCAAGGCTGACGTATATGGCGTTCATCGCGCACGCCGTCGCCCTCGCCATCGGACGACACCCGATCGTCAATGCCTCCCTGGACGGCAGCAACGTCGTCTACAAACAGGACGTGAACATCGGCATCGCTGTTGCGCTGGAGACCGGGCTCATCGTGCCGGTGATCAAGAACGCCGCCACACTCGGGATGCTCGACCTCTGCCGCGCGATCGTCGACGTCGCCGAGCGGGCGCGTACCAAGCAATTGAAGGCCGACGACGTTCACGGCGGCACGTTCACGATCACCAACCCCGGCGGGTTCGGGGCCCAGTTCGGGATGCCGATCATCAACCAGCCGCAGGTCGCGATTCTCGGCGTCGGCACGATCGAGAAGCGACCGATCGTCATCGATGATGCGATCGCGATACGGACCATGGCCTACCTGACGCTCGGCTTCGATCACCGCCTGATCGACGGGGCGGTTGCCGACGAGTTCATGGCCGACGTCAAGCAGGGCATCGAGCAGTTCGACCCGTCGGACCTCTAGTGAGCCCCATCCGGCAGCTCGAGGTCCGGCGACTCGGACTCGTGCCGTACGCGGACGCGCTGCTGCTGCAGCGACAGCTGGTTGAGGAACGCCAGGCTGGTCGCGTGCCCGATCTCCTGCTCCTGCTCCAGCATCCACCGGTCATCACGCTCGGCGTGAAGGGTGACGGCGGGCGTGGTCACATCATCGCTACCCCAGAAGACCTCGACGGGCGGGGCGTCGAAGTCCACGAGGCTGGACGAGGTGGCGACGTGACCTACCACGGTCCCGGACAGGTGGTGGGTTATCCAATCGTGGATCTGAAGCCCGATCGCTGTGATGTGCATCGCTACGTGCGCGACATCGAGGACGTGATGATTCGTGTCTGCGCTGACTTCGGCGTCAGCGCCGGACGCATCAAGGGCCTGACAGGGACGTGGGTCGGGGACGAGAAGATCGGCGCGATCGGCGTCAAGATTTCGCGCTGGGTGACCAGTCACGGATTCGCCCTGAACGTCAGCACCAACCTGGATCACTTCCGCTTGATCGTGCCGTGCGGGATCGGCGATCACGGCGTGACGTCCCTGTCGGCCTTGACAGCAAGCCCGGTTGATCTCGAAGACGTGCAGGACAAGCTTGCCCGACACTTTGCCGATGTGTTCGGGCGGGAGCTGATCGCTCAGCCTTTGGTCAGCTGAAGCATGGCCTCCGCGACGCCTCGGCCGGACACGACGGTCACCTCGATCCTTACCGGGCCCAGCATCACGACGTCGCCCACCACTGCTGGCCGCTCCAGCAGCGTCAGCACCAGCCCGCTGATGCTGGTGACCCGCTCCTTCTCGATCGGGTAGCCAAGAGCTTCGCCTGCGTCACGCAGCCGCACGGTGCCGCGAACGTGAACACGACCCTGCTCGTCGCGCACGATCGGTCGCGTGTCCCGTCCCTCGTCGATCTCGCCGACAACCTCCTGGAACAGATCGCCCATCGTGACGATTCCCGCTGTTCCGCCGTGCTGATCCATGACCACCGCCATCTGAGTCTGCGATCGCCGCATGGACCCGAGAACCGTGTCGAGGTAGGCGGGACCCGGAACGTAGGGAAGCGGTCTCGCATCACGGGAAGACACCGGACGACCGGTGACGATGTGCCTGAGGACATCCTTGATGTGCAGGCTGCCGATGATGTTGTCGAGGTCGCCCTCGTAAACCGGATACCGCGTGTGGGGATGCGAGCGGACGATGGCGCGCAGCTCGTCGGCCTCAGCGCCGACGGAGATGGCGTGAAGCTGGACGCGAGGGACCAGGATCTCGCCGGCGGTGAGATCGCCAAACGCAAAGAGGTCGCGGAGGATGTGACCGCCTTCGCCGCGGAGCTGGCCACCCTCCTGGCTTTCCTTGATGATGAACTGAAGCTCCTCGGTGGTGTGGTAGCGCTCGGTTTCGACCTGCTGACGCTTCATGCCCGCGAGCCTGAGGAGGCCGTTCCCGATCCCGTTCAACGCCACGACCAGGGGAAAGAGCACCCGCTCGAGGAGCTGGATCGGCGGCGATACGTAGAGCACCGTCGTGGCGGCCTGCTGCAGTGCGAGCGCCTTGGGGATCATCTCCCCGATCACGATGTGGAGGAAGGTGAGGATCGCGACCGCGATCGTGCTCGCCACGGCATGGACGGCAATCCAGGCCGGCAGGCCGAGCGGGTTCAGCCGCACGGCGATCCAGTCGGCCAGCACATGCTCGCCGTACATGCCCAACCCCAGGCTCGCCACCGAGATGCCGATTTGCGTCGTGGCGATGTAGCGATCCTGAAGTGTCGGATCGTCGAGAATCCGCATCACGCCACGTGCGAGACGGCTGCCCTGCGCCGCCTGATGCTCGATGCTCGTGCGCGATGCGCCGACGATGGCGAACTCCGCTGCTACGAAGAGGGCGTTGGCCAGCAGCAGGAGCAGGATGATGCCGGCAGTGACGCCGAGGTCGATCATTCTCCTCCCCACTCGGTGTCGGCCGACACTCGCCGCGCCAGCACGGATTCGACGGCCCGCTCGGCAACACGCTCGACTTCGAACTCGTAGTCTCCAACCACGACACGCTCATCGGGGACCGGCAGGTGCCCGAGTGCGGCGGTGATCATGCCGCCCACTGTCGACGCATCGGTGTCCCACATTGCCCGGAGTGCAGCCGCGGCGTCGTCCACTGGCATGCGACCCGGAACGCGGATGCGCCCGTCCGGCAGTGGCTCGGCCACTGGTGCAGCCGGCTTGAATTCGTCACCGACGTGCCCGAGGAACTCGGACAGCACGTCTTCGAGGGTGATGAGTCCGGCGGTGCCCCCGAACTCGTCAACGACCAGCGACTGATGGGTGTGGCGGTCGCGCAAGTGCTTCAGGACGCGGTCGGCCGTCACGCTTTCGTGCACGCTGGTGATAGGACGGATGAGGGTCGCGAGCGTGGCCTGGCCCCCCTCGGCGACCAGCCAGCGGACCAGGTCCTTCGTGTGCAGAATCCCGACGACGTTGTCGATTGAGTCGCGATACACGGGAAACCTGGAATATGGACTCTCGGCCGCGGCGGCGATGACCTCGTTCATCGGGGTGTCGATGGCGAGGGCCGTGATTCGTTTTCGCGGCGCCATCAGCTGCCGCGCCTGCGTCAGGTTGAGACGCAGCGCACGGTAGAGACGCTGGTGCTCGTCGGGCTCGAGCAGGCCGCCGTCGCGGCTTTCAGCGATGAGCAGCTCGATCTCCTGCGGCGAGTGGATGTGCCGGTGAGACTGCTGAGGGACCCCCATCAGGCGCATGACGGCAAGCCCGGTCCCGTTCAGCCAGGTGATGAAGGGGCGGTAGATCCACATCGACGGCAGCATCGGGACGACGGTGTAGAGCGCCGTCTGGGTGGGGTACTGGAGTGCCACGGTCTTGGGGACCAGCTCAGAAATGATGACCTGGAGCACCGTCAGGCCCAGCAGGACCACGACCGCCGAAGTCGATTCAGCGACTACCTGACTGAGGTTTCCGAGGGTCGTGAGCATCGGCGCCAGGCCCAGTGCGATGGTTCTCTGGGCGTAGGCGCCGAGGACGAGGCTCGACAGCGTGATCCCGATCTGGCAGGCGGCGATGTAGCGGTCGAGGGCGACCGGCGACCCAATCAACGGTAAGAGCCATGCAGCCAACGGGTTGCCGTCAGCCGCCAGCTGTTGGATTCGGCTCCGCCTGACGCTGACGGCCGCAAACTCAGCCGCTACGTAGAGTGCGTTGACCAGAATCAGGGCGACGATGATGAGGACGGCGACGACCACGGAGACGTCCAGTTTGTAGCACGGATCGGTCTGGGAATAAGACCGTTCTGGTCGGTGTTCTCACCATTACAAAGAGGACACCCATGGACAGAACCCAGGACCACCAGCTCATAGCGCGACTCCAGGCAGGCGATGAAGGAGCGCTGCAGGAACTGGCGGACCGATACGGCTCGCGTATCTTCCAGCTTGCCATCCGCCATATGAAGAATCGTGAGGACGCCGAGGAAGTTGCTCAGGACGTGCTCATGAAGGTTTACCGCAAGGTCGGATCATTTCGCGGCGACTCGGCCCTTTCTTCCTGGATCTACCGTATTACCTTCAACACGGCGATGTCCCGGCTTCGTACCAACAGGCTGGCCAGGCAGGCGGCTGAAGAGCGCGACCGGGCTGATGCGGCCGCAGAATCGCGCGAGTCGGCCTCATCCCAGCGCCATCCCGTCGATTGGTCGCACATGCCTGACGAGGAACTGCTGAGGAGCCAGTTGCGAGCCGCCGCTGCGACAGCGATTGCTGAGCTCCCGGAAATCTACAGGGTTCCGGTGGTGCTCAGGGACATTCAGGGGTTGTCCACGGAGGAGGCGAGCCATCGCCTCCATGTAAAAGATCAGACGCTGAAGTCGCGTCTGCATCGGGGCAGGTTGATGTTGCGTCAGCGGCTCGAGGTCTATCGCAACGGCCTCAGCCTGCACCGCGCCACTATCTCGGCGGCGGCGTAAACTCGGGCCGTTCTGGCCGCGCGGCGATTCGCGCGGCCAGCTCGAGCGCCAGCGTGGCCACTCGAGCGGCGCCCTGGGCGTTGATTCGCTGCCAGTCGTCCGAAGGCCGGTGATAGTCACCATGGAAACCGGTGAAGAAGTTGATGGCCGGTACGCCCAGCTCGAGAAAGGGGAAGTCGTCACTTCGTCCCGATCCCGGCCCTTCCTGCCTGATCGCGATGTTGCCGGCTGCTCGGGCGGCCGCCCCCAGGTCCGCCAGCAGTGACGGCGCCCCATCCAGCCCGCTGACGTCAACCGAACCCCTGAGCCGCCCGACCATATCGAGGTTGAGCATCGTGACCGTGTCGCTGATCGGGACGATCGGGTGAGACGCGTAGTAGCTCGATCCGAGCAGCCCGCGCTCCTCGCCTGAGAAGGCCACGAAGACGAGCGTGCGTGGAAACCTCGTGGGGTCTGCCGCTGCAGCCTTGGCGATCTCGATGATCGAGGCCGTGCCCGAGGCGTTGTCATCAGCCCCGTTGTGGATCTCCCCGGTGCGATCCGGAACGGCAGAGTAGCGGCCCCCGAGCCCGACGTGGTCGTAATGCGCGCCAATGACGATGGCCTCGTTGCGCCGCGGGCCGGCGGCCGGAAGAATGCCGACGACGTTGCGAACCGTTCGCCGATTCCTTGCGATGAACTCGGTGTAGTCGAGGGTGGCCCCCGGCAGGGCTCGCGAGTGGGGCAGGAGATCGGTGTCGATCAGCCGCGCGAGGCGGTCCAGTTCCCAGGCGGTGATGAATGGAGCGAGCTCGTCGCGCCGGACGCGCAGGACGGGAATGCCGAGGTTATCGATGTCAGGGTCGAGGCCGAAGGTTGTGAAGTTTGCGGGGTCGGTCCGGTGGACGGGGTCTGAAACGATCAGCAGAGCGACCGCTCCACGCTTGCGCGCCGCGGTGGCCTTGGCGTAGAGCGAGGTTTCGGGGATCGGCTGGTTGCCGTTCATGCGGCTGAACCGATTCTGTTCCTGCGGCTCATGACTGAAGGCGAGCACCGCCTTTCCGCTGACGTCCACGTCAGCGTAGTCGTCGTAGCGGAGCCCCGGAGCCGAGATACCGTATCCGACGAACACGAGCGGGACGCTCGCCAGACTGGCGGAGGGGACCGCTGGCGTGTCCCCGGCGGGCGTTGCGAGCGGATAGTAAGAGGTGTTCAGAGCCAGATCAATCGCGCGTGACCCATTTCGGATGGTGAGGCTGTTGCCGGCGCCCACAGTAACCCCGGCGTCCAGCTGGAAGGGCTGAAACCATGTCTCGTCCGGCCCTCCCGGCTTGAGCCCGGCCTCCCTGAATTGCGCGGCAATGTAATCTCCGGCCCGTTCAAGCTCGGGGGTCCCGCTCGCTCGTCCCTTGAGGTCGTCGGAGGCGAGGAACCTGATGTGCTCGATTAGCGCAGCCGGATTGATCTCCGGCGTGGCAGCGCCGGCTGAGAGGCCCAGGGCGGCCACCAGCAGGGCGACGATCGTATTCGCCACCCTCATCGTCGTCCGCCGGTGGCTGTGACGTTGAGCGCTGTCTGCACGCTCACGCGTTCACGCCCCGTCAGTTCCGGAGCGAAAACCGCTGCGATACCGCGCGGGGCCAGTGACGTCGGAAGAATTCCCACGCCTTCTTTGACGCCGAACTCCCCCGCGAGGGCCGTGACCACAGACCACGTGCGGCGCGAGGAGGTCGTGATGGCCTCGGCTACCTGAGCCGCCGCGAGTCCAAGGGCATACGGTCCAGGTGGCCATAACCGGTCCACCATTGTCTCCAGGCGCGTGATTTGGACGGGCTCCAGCCGGTGTGCAATGCCGTGTCCGGCGATCGAGACGTCGCTCCAGAGCACCACCAGGCCATCGGGTGGGCGGCCCAGCACGGCGACGCTGACGTCGCCAGGTGAACACCCCGCTTCGAGCGCAACGATGGCGCGGACGGCTGACCGAAACGCTTCAGAGGCCGAACCGATGAGCCGCGACCGACTGACCTGAAGTTCGCGGGAGGCACGGTCCAGAAGTTCTTCCTGGCGGGAGCCGGCAAAGACAAGTGGAGCGCCCGACAGCAACGGGACGAGGCGTCCGAGCATCGCCAGCCCATCGTCTCCAGCCCAGCCGGACGAATCGCTGCCAAAACGATCGGCGATGACACAGACAGCGCAGCCGATGGCACGCGTGAAGTCATCGGTGCCTTCGAGCCTGGCGTGGAATCCGGCCACAGCGCCTGCCTGCTGGATGTCGAGCGCCTTGCCCGCGGCCACCTTCGCCGATGGATCAATCAACAGGACGCGACCGACGCTGTCACGCGCGGCGAGTGCATGGGCGGTCGCGCCTCCGACCTCGCCGGCGCCCACGACAGCGATAGTGATCATCAAAGGCTCCCCAGATCCGTAGGTTATTGTAATAGCGCCATGGCGATGCTCGACGGGAAGGTCGCGGTCGTGACCGGGGGAGCCCGGGGGATCGGATATGCCACTGCCAGCGCACTGATCGCCGCCGGCGCCCGCGTTGTGGTCTCCGGCACCAGCGACACGACAGTTGCCGCGGCAGCCGGACGACTCGGCCCAGGTGCGCGAGGCATTCGCGCCGATGTGCGCAGCGATGACGAGGTGGCGCAGTTGTTTGCCGCCGTGCAGGCTGAGTTTGGCGGGCTGGACATCCTGGTGAACAACGCTGGCGTTGGTGCGTTCACTTCGGTCGAGCACACCTCGCTGGAACAGTGGCGCGAGGTCATCGACACTAACCTCACCGGCCCGTTCCTCTGTGTCAGACGTGCCCTGCCGCTGCTGCGCACGCGTGGTGGCGGCTGGATTATCAACATCAGCAGTCTTGCCAGCACCAGTCCGTTTGCCGACGGCGCCACGTACTGCGCATCGAAGGCAGGCCTCAACGCCTTCACCGACGCGCTGATGCAGGAAGTGCGGCAGGACGGCATCCGAGTTGCCTCGGTTCTCCCCGGCTCGGTCAGGACCGGATTCATGAGCCGCGCCCGTGGCGATGAAGACCACACTCCGTCCCCCGACGACGACTGGAAACTCGCTCCAGAGGACGTGGCTCAGGCCATCGTCGACTTGCTCGGCCACCAGGGGCGAAGCCTCCCCAGCCGCATCGAAATTCGTCCGGCGCGGCCCCCGAAGCGGCGTTGATGTCCAGTCAGGAGTCCCTCTGATGTCTGCGTTCGACAAGCATCATCGCGAGCTCGAGGTGCACGAAACCATGATGGGTCTCGAGCGGGGCCGTCTGGCGGTCGCGCTCGACCTGCTCACCGATGCGCTGGCCATGGTGGGACAGCACGGCGTGTACTGCCAGAGCACGAGGACGCCCGGACGTCCCACACTCGATATCGCCCTCGTGCTCGAGCAGATTGGCGACGCGAAAGAGCTGCTGCAAAGCGTGATCGAGCGTCGATGAGCGGGCCGCGACTCACCGGCGTCGAGCCGATTGGCACCATCGCCCACTACAACCTGCTCGAGGCACTCGAGCGTTCCGGACCGGGAGAGTTGTTCAGGGCGCGCGATACGGTTCGCGGCCGCACCGTGATCATTCGCCGGCTGCCCCTCGGGTTTGCCACCCGGGAAGAGCGCTCACGCATCGAGGAAGCGGCCCGCGCCTTGTCGGCGATATCGCACCCCAACGTCATCCGGCTGTTTGAAGTCGGTGACGACCAGGGCCGGTTGTTCTTCGTATTTGAGCACCTGAAGGGACAATCGCTCCGGAATGAGCTTGGCGGGCACGTTCTCCGTGTGCGACGAGCCGTGCAGCTCGCGGTGCAGATTGCTGACGCGGTCGCCGACGCTCACGCCGCCGGCTATGTCCACGCTGGCCTCAGTCCCGAATCCGTGGTGATTACGGCCAGGGGACACGCGAAGATTCCCGCGCACGAGCTGGCCTGTCGATACGGATTCGATTCCGGTGCGACGCCTCCACGCCTGCGCGACTACCCGTCGCCGGAGGAGGCGGCCGGCCAGGCCGCCGATGAACGGTCCGACGTGTTCTCGGTCGGCGCAATGCTCTACGAGATGCTCACCGCGAGGCGCCCCGGTGTTCGTGGCGCGGCTCTTCCGAGCGCAGCGAATTCTCATGTCCCGAAAGTGCTCGACGATGTGACGCTCCGTGCGGTGGCACCCAATCCCGAACGGCGCCATCCGACCGCGCCCGCCCTTGTCCGTGACTTGCGTGGGGTGGCAGCCCTGCTCGACAAACAGGGTTCCGGCGACGATGAGGAGTTACCTCACGGCTCACACATGCCGAAGGGCACGGCGATCGGCGTGGCTGTTCTGGTGGTGGCCGCACTCGCGGGCCTGGCCTGGTGGTTCATGCGCGGGTGAGGATCTCGCCCAGCCGCTCGGTGAACGTCGACCGCGCCATCACCTCGTCGATGCCCGCGCCGCGCGCTGCAGCAATTGTTGCCGCGTCGGCGTGCGAGACAAATCCCAGGGTCGGAATCTGACTCAAGACAGGATCGGCCTTCAGCGCGGCAATCGCGTCGAGCGGTCTCATCCTGACGCTGTTCAGGTCGAAGATGACCAGCGCCGGCTGCTTCTCGCGGACGCTGTCGATGACAGCCTCCGCCTTCCTCTCGAAATAAACGGGCGCTCCGAGCAGCTTGGCAGCGGTTGAGATCTTGACGGAGAACAGCAGGTCGTCGAGCGCGCACAGTACCATTGCCTCATTATGATCCTCGAAGTCCGAGCCGTCCCTCCATTCATGAAGAACGGCTTCGTTGTCGCCTGTCCCCGCACCCGCGAGGCCATCGTCATCGACCCCGGTGACGAAGTGGATCAACTCATTGCCTGTGCATCGGAGCAGGCGGTGCGTGTGCGTCATATCCTGCTGACCCACGCCCACATCGATCACATCACCGGGGTGAAGGCGGCCAGGGCGGCGTTTGACGTTCCAGTCCATCTGCACCGCGACGACCTGGTGCTGTATGAGCGGGTGGTTCAGCAAGGGGCGCTGTTCGGTATGACGGTCGAGGCGCAGCCGCCAATCGACGCGTTCTATGACGGATCGGTGATCGCGTTTGGGGACTTTGAAGTGACGGTTCACCATACGCCCGGGCATTGTCCTGGCGAGGTCTGTCTACAGGTTGGCCCGGCAGGCGCGCCGGGTCAGCACCTCTTTGTCGGTGATTCGCTCTTCGCCGGGTCGATCGGGCGCACGGATTTGCCGGGAGGCGACTACCAGACACTGATGCGGTCGATCACCGAAGTCATCTTTGCGCTCGGGGATGAGGCGGTCGTTCACCCCGGGCACGGCCCGGACACGACAATTGGGAGGGAGCGCGCCCGCAATCCCTTCGTGCTCGAGTACCTGGCCGGACGGTGAACACCGAGTAGTACGTAGGCCTGGCCTTCAGGCCCGGGCGTTACTCCGCGTCCCGCAACGCGACGAGCTCGACGCGCCCCACGCGAAGCCGGTCCCCGGACTTCAGGTGGGCGATGTCGACCCGCTCGTCGTTGACGAACGTGCCGTTGGTGCTCTCGAGGTCCTTGACCTCCAGATCGCCGCTCGGCGCGATGGTCACCCGGCAGTGAACTCTCGAGACCAGAGCGGCGTCGAGGATGAAGTCCGCCCCGGTCGCCCGTCCCAGCGTCTTGATGCCGCCAGGCAGGATACGGAACGTCTGGCTGGGCAGGTCTTCGTTGACGGTCCGCAGAATCCACATCGGTTCGCTCATCTCTGGAAAATCTTACCGCACGCCTCTCGCTGGTTCCGCGGACAGATTTTCTGACGTGTGCTGGTATCCTGACCGCGGTGGTTCCTGATTCGCACTTCAAGGGGTGGGCCAAGCCGGGTCCCGTTCCTCCAGGTGCTCGCGCAAAGGTTGACGTCAACGACGACGAGTCGCTCGACGCCATCAGCGGTCACTTCCGAATCCTGCAGCTGAAGAAGGGCCATCGATTCTCGACCGACGACGTGCTCACCGCGTGGTACGGCTCGACCTGGGTGCCGTCGGCGTCGCGCATCCTCGACCTCGGCTCAGGCATCGGTTCGGTGGCCACGATCGTGGCCTGGCGGCTTCCCGGTTCGTCGCTTGTAACCGTCGAGGCGCAAGAGGAAAGCGTGGCCCTTTCACAGCGTTCAGCGGCTTACAACGGACTGACAGAGCGGATGGACATCCGGCACGCGGACTTCAGGGAGCAGGCAGCGATCGCCGCTGATGAGACCTTCGACCTGGTGCTGGGCAGCCCACCATACTTCCCGCTCGACACCGGCGTTCACGGCGATCATCCGCAGAAGGTGGCGTGTCGGTTTGAAGTGCGAGGCGACATCATGGACTACGCGCGGGTCGCGTCCGAGCACCTCGCTGCCGGGGGAGTGTTTGCCTGCGTCTTCCCCGAGGAGCAGCGACGTCGCGTGGAGACTGCTGCAGAGACAGTGCAGATGACTGTGGTGCGGCGCCGTCCGGTAATGTTCAAGGCGGGCGAGACGCCGCTCATCACGTTGTTTCTGATGATGCGGTCCGCCGATCTGCCAGAGGACATGCGCACCCGCACCTGGATCGAGCCGCCACTTGTCATCCGCGCAGAAGACGGCAGCGTCCACCCCGAGTACGCCGCGGTGAAGCTGGCGTTCGGCTTTCCCCCGTAGACGATCAGGCGGCGTGTCCGCCGCTGGACCTACAGGGCGGCGACGACGGCCTTCGCCATCTCGGCGGTGGTCGCCCGTCCACCGAGGTCTGGCGTCTTGACCGCCTCGCTGCCAATCACGCTCTCGATCGCGGCGAGGATGCTGTCGTGCGCAGCGCGTTCTCCGAGGTGGTCGAGCATCATCGCCCCGGCCCAGATCGCGGCGATCGGGTTGGCGATGCCCTTGCCGGCGATGTCGGGCGCGGACCCGTGGATGGGTTCGAACATCGAGGGTGTCGTGCGCTCGGGGTTGATGTTGCCCCCCGGTCCGACCCCCAGGCTGCCGGAGATGGCCGACCCGATGTCGGTGAGGATGTCGCCGAAGAGGTTCGACGCCACGATCACGTCGAGCGTCTGTGGATGAGTGACCATTCGCGCCGCGATCGCATCCACGTGGAACTTCTGGTACTTCACGTCGGGGAATTCTTTCGCGACCTCGGCTACGACCTCGTCCCAGAGCACCATCACATGCTGAAGCGCATTTGACTTGGTGGCGCTGGCCAGCATCTTTCGCGGTCGGCCCTGGGCGATCGTGAACGCGTAGCGGGCGATGCGGGCGATGCCGTGGCGCGTGAAGACGCTCGTCTGTTCGGCCAGTTCCTGCGGCGTTCCGCCGTGCAGCCGCCCGCCGAGGCCGCAGTACTCACCCTCGGAGTTTTCGCGGACGCACACCATGTCGATGTCCGCGGGGCCGCGACCGGCGAGCGGCGACTTGATGCCGGACAGCAGGCGCATCGGCCTGAGGTTCACATACTGAAAGAGCTTCTGGCGAAGGGGCAGGATCAGCTCACGGGCAGAGATGGCGTCGGACACCGTCGGTGCGCCAATCGCGCCAAGGTAGATGGCATCGAACTTCAGGAGTTGATCGATGCCGTCAGCGTCCAGCATGCGGCCGTGCGCAAGGTAGTAGTCGCACCCCCACGGAAGCTCGGTGAAGTCACAGCGGAATTCGCCGCGATCTGCCGCTATCTTGAGTACATCCATCCCCGCAGGGATGACTTCCTTGCCGATGCCGTCTCCAGCGATCACTGCGATTCGATACGTCTTCATTGCGATGATTTTACTGCACGCTGATCGACCGGCTGCGGCCGCGTCCCGCCATCACCGCCAGGAAGGCGAGGGCGGCTGCCAGCAGGCCTGCGACGGCCGGATCGAGCCACCACGCGGGCCGGTGGGGGATGAAGATGGCTGCCAGGGCGACCAGGCCACCGGTGGCGATGGCCGCCATGGCTTCCGGCGTACCCGCCCTGCGGGTGTAGAGTCCGCCGACGATCGGCACGAACAGCGTCACGCTCAGCAGCGAGTAGAAGATGCCGAGCGCTGCCGTCACCGTCGGCAGCCGAATCGCGAGCAGGACGCCACCGATCGCGCCCGCGATCGCAGCGTACCGCGCCACACGCAGCAGCTGCGCGTCAGTGGCCGCTGGCCGGAGAAAGCGTCGATAGAGGTCCTGGGAGAGGGACGTCGACAGCATGAAGAGGATGGCATCGCAGGTGCTGACTTCCGCCGAGAAGACCGCAGCCAGCGCCAGAGCAGAGAGCATGGTGGGAAGCTGCTCGATGAGCACCGTCGGCAGCACGAGGCTGGGATCGATGATGCCCGGGTGCGCTGCCCTGGCCGACATGCCCAGGAGCGCTGGCAGGAGCGCAAAGAGTGCCAGCGCGATTGCCTGAAGTCCGATGCCGCGCCGGATCGCGCTCGGTCCAGAGGCCCCGTAGGCCTTCTGGAGCAGCCCCGGCGAGATGATGAAGCTCGGTGCCAGAAGGAAGAGGAACGTCCATCCTGACCGCCCGCCGGCGGAATAGAGGAAGTTGTCGAACGTTTCAGGCACCGCCGGTCCGCTCATCGCGCCGGCCACACCGCCAACCTGCCCAAGGACGAGTGGCGTGGCCAGGAGGAAGCCCCCCAGGAGCACGACAAGCTGAACCATGTTTACCCACGCCGAGCTCAGCAGGCCACCGGCCACGAAGTAGATCGTCATCACCAGCGCGCTGGCGATGATGCCGGTTTCCCGCGGAATGCCGGCCACGGTTGCCAGGATGGCGGCGCCGCCGATTAGCTGCCCGGCGAGAATCGACAGCGTGCCGAACCAGATGAGCACCGTGATGACTCCCCGCACTGCGCCGCTGTAGCGCAGTTCGAGATAGTCGCCAACCGTGTACAACCCATGGGCCTTGGCGATCCGCCAGATGCGCGGGCCGACAAAGAGTGCCAACACCAGCGAACCGATGGCCGCCGAGCCGCTCCACCACCATGCACTGATGCCGTCGCGATAGCCGACGCCAGCGGCTCCGATGGTCGTACCGGCGCCGATGTTTGCGGCCAGCACGGTTGAAAACAGCAGGGGGGCCGACAGGGTCCTGCCGGCAACGAAGAAGTCGGCGCTGGTGCGGACGGCCCTCGACATCCAGAGCCCGACCGCGACCATCGCGAGGGAGTAGGCGACGAGCAGCGCCAGGTGAAGGTTCACGACGCGGGCGTCCGGGGGGCTTATCTGAACCGTGCCGGAACCGTGCCGGTGTCTCTCGCAGCGGCCAGCCCACCGGAACTGCGAGCTTCGGTCGCAGCACGGACGATGGCCTCCGCGACGACCTCCGCGGCCAGGCCGCCCACCGTCGTCAGATCGACTGTTCCGGTGAAACGACCAGTCGCGAGCACGAAGACGGTGTCGCCATCGCCTTGCGTGTGCACCGGATTCACCGCTCGCGCCAGGCCATCGTCAGCCATCAGCGCCACGCGGGTCGCCTGGACCTTGGTGAGCTGGGCGTTGGTGGCGACCACGACGAGCGTGGTGTTCTCACCGACGCGCACCGGGGCGGCGTTGCCGCTGCGAAGCAGCAGCCGGGCGTCAGCAAGCGAGCCATCCGCGTTGCGTACACCGGCCACGACTTTGCCCGACATCGGGTCGATGATGTCGCCGACGGCGTTGGCGACAGCGAGGGCGGACACGACGAGGCCGTTACCGAGGCGGATGGCAGCCGAGCCGACGCCAGCCTTCATCGGCGAACGACGAGTCGCGCCGCCCCGCGCGCCCAGCAGCGCTTCGAGCTTGCCGACGGTCGCGCCCGCGCCGACGCCGACGTTGCCTTCTTCGACTGCGGAGGCCGATGCCGTCGAGGCGGCCTTGTAGCCGCAGTCCGCGGTGGGTCGAATCTGCGGTTTGCCACCGAAGGGGAGATCGAAGATCACGGCGGCCGGGACGATGGGGACGACGCCGCCGGCGATCGGGAACCCGATCTTCTGTTCTTCGAGGTAGCGCATCGCGCCCTGTGCGGCATCGAGGCCGTAGGCGCTGCCGCCCGACAAGACGATCGCGTTGACGCGCTCGACCATGTTGAGCGGATCGAGCAGGTCGGTTTCACGCGTTCCTGGCGCCGGCCCACGCTGGGCGATGCCACCAACCGCACCTGGTCCGTCCACCAGGATGACGGTGCAACCGGTGGGCCGCTCCGACAACGTGAAGTGTCCGACGCGGATGCCGTCGACGGCCGTCAGTGTGTCGCGTGGCACGGTGCGCTGCTGCGCCAGGGCTGCCACCCCGACAGCCGCCGCGACCACCGTTGCCGCGATGAGAGGCGTCTTCATCGCCGGACCGTGAGCGTCCGGGTCAGCCAGTCGCTGATCGCCATCGTGACATCGCGACTCACGTTGCGATCGGTGAGCGTGCCGTACTCGGATACGTCGCCGGTCACGGCAGGGACCAGCAGGTGATTCACGCCGCGAACCGAGACGACGTCGATCGTCTTCGACTTGCTGGCCTTGCGGGCTGTCTCCGAGAGCCGTTCGACGTTTTCGACCGAGATCTGCTTGTCGAGCTGGCCATGCACGAAGAGGAGCGGCTGCCGGATCTTCTCGAGCACCTGCGCCGGGTCGTAGGCAAGCAGGCTGGCGAACCAGGGCGTATCGGCCTGGCGTCGCACGTCAGCGGGGATGCCCTCCCACGACGAGCCCCCGACGACGGCGGCCTGGATACGCCTCTGGAATGCGATCTTCTCTTCCCGCTCGGCAGGCGTGAGATTCAGGCGGCTTAATGCTGTGACCTGCTGATCAAGCACCAGTTCGGAGCCAGTCTGTGACGGTGCGGCAATGGAAACGACCGCCGCAATGCCGTTGTCTCTCGAGGCGGCCAGCATGGCGACCCAGGCCGCTTCGCTGTGGCCCAGGACCGCGATGCGCCGGGCGTCGACGTCTTTGCGGTTGGCCAGGAACTTCACCGCCACGCGAGCGTCCTCGGCGTAGTCGCCGAGCGTTGCTGACTCGGACCGGCCGCCGCTCTGTCCAGCCCCGCGGCGGTCGTAGCGGATGACGATAAAGCCGGCATCGGCCAGCGCGCCCGCGAGCTGGCCCATGATTGGGACGCCGCCGACGTAGCCGTCTCGCTCATCGGCGCCTGCTCCCGCGAGGAGCACGACGGCCGGCAACTTGGCTGTCGCTGCGGCGTTCGGTGGCCGCGTCAGCGTGCCCCCGAGGGTGAACCCGTTTGACTGCATGGACACGGGCTCGTCGGTGGGGTTCGCAAAGACCATGGTGCGCGCGGTCGCGCTGGTCAGATCTTCCCGGACGACGTCGAGTGCCTGTGAGGGCACCTGGAAGATGAGCAAGCCGCCGTTGATCTCGGTCGTCAGGTGGGCGACAAGCTCCCCGGTCGAGTTGGAGAACACCAGCTCGTAGCGATAGACGTCGATCGCGGTGGCACCAACCGACACACGGCCGCGCGAGGCATCCTTGACGCGGACGGCCACGTCGACGCCGGGCGCTATGAACGCGTGGATGTCGTCGGGGAGGCCGTTGATGACCGAGAGCTGTCGGCCGAGACCCTCGATCGCGCCAAAGAAAATATCGGGATAGACGAAGGTTCGCGGCTGAATCGGATTGGTGGCGCGGACCGGGTTTCCGCCGTCATTGCCTTCCGATACCGCCGAACCGTTGGCGAACATCGTACGGAGGGTCACCTCACGCTGGTTGATGGTGGCCTCGAGCGTGAGTGAGGCCGGCGTCAAGTCGGGGCGGTAGGTGATCTCGCCCCTGCGCATCACGATGTTGAGCGGTGCGCCCAGATTTGACTGGCTGGCGATGGTCAGCCCTGTAGCGTCGGACCGGACGTTCATGGTCTCGCGTCCAACCGGTGTTCCCCGCAGGAAAACCGTGAAAACGCGCGCGCCGGCCGGCGGTGTGGCGATGGGCCCCTGCGCCTGCGCCAGAGTCAGGTCAGGCAGCGCCAGCAGAATCAGCCAAACTACCAGCGCTGACGGTCCACTAAGATGACGAGCGAAGGCATGATGTGACATCGCAGGGGAAATCCTATCAGGTTGGCCACGGCGGCAGGGGTCCAGGCGGATGAGCTATGAGGACGACTATGCGGCGTTGCGCGAGGCGGTTGCGCTGGGCGAGGTCGCCCCCTCACGGGCGATCGGCATCACCGGTCGTGACCGGGCGTCGTATCTCCAGGGCCTGTTAACCAACGACATCGAGGCGCTGACCACCGGCACCGGATGCTACGCGGCCTGGCTGACCCCACAGGGACGCATGCTCACCGACCTTCACGTCTTCGAGTCGGGCGACATGATTCTCCTGGATGTGCCGTCCGCCGAACATGCGGCGACACTCGCCAGGCTGGATCAGTTTCTGTTCTCAGAGGATGTGCAGCTGACCGACCTGGGCGGGTCGCTGCGCCCGGTGCGGGTGCACGGTCCCTCGGCGGCGGCGTTGCTCGAGCAGGTGACGGGATCGCTGACAGGTCTGGCGTCCTGGGCGCAGTACCAGAACGCCCGCACCGAGATCTCAGGTGCCGCGGTCGTAGTGGCTCGCGTCGATCAACTCGGCGTGCCGGGCTTCTGCGTCTATGCCGACCCGTCCACGGTGGAGACGGTGGCCGCTACGCTGCGCGCTGGCGGTGCGGTGCAGGCATCGGCCGATGCCATCGAGGCGGCGCGAATCGACGCGGGCTATCCGCTCTTCGGCATCGACATGACTGCCGACACCATTCCCCTCGAGGCCGGCATCGAGTCTCGGGCGATCTCGCTGACCAAGGGCTGCTACGTCGGGCAGGAAATCATCATCCGCGTGCTGCACCGTGGTCAGGGGCGCGTAGCTCGGAAGCTGGTGGCGCTGGCGGTCGAAGACGCTGTTCCGGCCCGCGGGTCGCGCGTCTTTTCTGGAGAACGCGAGGTTGGATGGATCACCAGTTCGGCGCGTTCGCCTCGGCGTGGCCCGGTCGCACTTGGCTATCTGCACCGCGATTTTATCGCCGCTGGCACTGTGGTCGACGTCGAAGTCGACGGCCACAGGTGCGCGGCTGAGGTCACTGGACTGAGATGAAACTTCTTGCGGGATATCTGAAGCACTATTGGCCGCTCGTCGCTCTGGCGCTCGTTCTTGCGGCGATCAACCAGATTTTCTCCCTGCTCGACCCGCTCATCTTCCGCTACGTCATCGATCGGTATGCCACGCGGTTCTCGGAGTATACGACCGGTGAATTCTTCCGGGGAGTCAGCCTGCTGCTCGGTGCCGCGGTTGGCGTGGCTTTCGTGTCGCGCGTGGCGAAGAACTTTCAGGACTACTTCATCAACGTCATCACCCAGCGGCTTGGCGCGCAAATCTACTCCGACGGCATCCGTCACTCACTCGAACTGCCGTACTCGGTGTTCGAGGACCAGCGGAGCGGTGAGACGCTCGGCAAGCTGCAGAAGGTCAGGAC
Source organism: Vicinamibacterales bacterium (assembly GCA_040081265.1). Classification (GTDB taxonomy): domain Bacteria; phylum Acidobacteriota; class Vicinamibacteria; order Vicinamibacterales; family UBA2999; genus JBEBGV01. The sequence continues at coordinate 8,536 of JBEBGV010000019.1, read as the reverse complement.
CGATGTCGAGAAGCTGATCTCTGCCTCCATCAACATCCTGTTCACGTCTCTGGTCGGGATCATCTTCGTGATGGTCTACGCGTGGAGCGTTCACTGGCTCATCGCGCCGATCTACTTCCTGACCATCCCGGCGCTCGGGATTCTCAGCTCGGTGCTGAGCAAGAAGATCAAGGTCATTCAGAAGGTGATCGTCGCCGAGACGACGGCACTGGCCGGGGCGACCACCGAGTCGCTGCGGAACATCGAGCTGGTGAAGAGTCTTGGGCTGGCGCCGCAGGAGATCGCGCGCCTCAACAGCACGACAGGCAAGATCCTGCAGCTCGAGCTGAAGAAGGTGCGTTACATCCGCAGCCTGAGCTTCATTCAGGGCACCGTGGTCAACGCACTGCGCACGAGCATCATGTTCCTGATGCTCTATCTGATCTTCACGCAGGCGATCACGGTCGGGCAGTTCTTCTCGCTCTTCATCTATTCGTTCTTCATCTTCGGACCGCTGCAGGAGCTGGGGAACATCATCAACATCTACCGCGAGGCCGAGGTGTCGCTGAACAACTTCCAGGACATCCTCGACATGAAGAAAGAGCCGCGGCCTGACAATCCCGTTCCGGTGCGCGATCTGCAGAGCCTTGCGTTCGACCACGTCAGCTTCCAGCACCAGTCGGCGTCAACGCCGGCCCTGACTGACATTTCGTTCAAGGTTCGGCGCGGAGACACCATCGCCTTTGTCGGGCCGTCCGGCGCCGGAAAGACGACCCTCGTCAAGCTTCTGGTGGGACTGTACCGGCCGCAGACAGGCGATATTCTCTACAACGGGCACTCGGCGGCGACCATCGATTTGAACCAGTTGCGCGAGCGGATCGGCTTCGTGACGCAGGATACGCAGCTCTTCTCGGGCACGATTCGCGAGAACCTGCTGTTTGTCAGGCCGGACGCGACCGATGTCGAGTGTCTCGAGGTGCTGCACAAGGCCGCGTGCGACAGCCTGCTGGGCCGTGCGCCGAAGGGGCTCGACTCGGTGATCGGCGAGGGCGGCGTGAAGGTGTCAGGGGGCGAGAAGCAGCGGCTGTCGATCGCGCGGGCGCTTCTGCGCCGGCCGCACCTGCTCGTCTTCGACGAAGCCACGTCCTCACTCGACTCGCTGACCGAGGAAGAGATCGGCGAGACCATCCGCGATGTCGGACACAGCCAGGACGTGATGACGATCCTGATCGCGCATCGGCTGTCCACGATCATGCATGCCGACAGGATTTACGTGCTCGAGCGCGGGAGCGTCACCGAATCAGGTACGCACGAGGAGCTGCTGGCCCAGAAGGGCCTCTACTACGCGATGTGGCGCCAGCAGATTGGCGAGAAGCGCGCTGTTCCTCCCGCCGCGCCGCATTCGGCGCGCCTTGCCGTCGTCTAGAGACAGTTCGTCTCCGGCGGGTCCTGCGGACCGCCCTACGTACGATTGACATGCCGCACCTGAAGGTGCGGCCTACGTACGGAGGTGTGCGGCCTACGTACCCGAAACTACGTAGTGAGCAGCGCGATCAGCTCGCGGTCGGCGTCGGGGAAGGGCAGTGTGCCGAGGGCGGTGCGCTCGACCCAGGCCATCTCCTGCCCGAGCAGCGGCCGCGGGGTTCCGGCCAGCTCGCAGCGGTAGAAATGCAGCGCCACTGTTTTGTCGACGTAGTCGAACACGACGTCGTACACCTTGTCTCCCACGACGACGTCAGTGTCGAGTTCTTCGCGCATCTCGCGTCTCAGACCCTCTTCATGGGATTCGTCCTGATGGATCTTGCCTCCAGGAAACTCCCACAGTCCGGCCAGATGCGTACCTTCGAGCCGCCTGGTCAGCAGGAATCGTCCGTCCTGCTCGACGACTGCCGCGACGACGATGGTCATGCGCGGGCGCGTCTTGGACGCGGCTCAGGCGACCAGGGGTAGGAGCGGCACATCTTCGCCATCGGACACACGAGGCACTTCGGCTTCTTCGCCACGCAGACCATCGCGCCGAAGTCCATGATCGCCTGATTGAAGTCGAAGACATGCTTGTGTGGCACCAGCGCCTCTGACACCTTCCACAACTGCTTCCGCATCGCGTGCGCCTTGATGTCGCCCCTGGCGATGAAGACCCGGAACAGCACCCGCGCCACGTTGGTGTCGAGAATGGCAGCGCGCTCGCGGAAAGCGAAGCTGCGAATGGCTCCGGCGGTGTAGGCGCCGATCCCCTTGAACGACAGCAGCGTTTCCGCGTCCGAGGGAAGCGCACCGCCAAAGCGTGCGACCGATTCCTTGGCGATATGGTGCAATCGCTTCGGGCGGATGTTGTAGCCAAGCGGGCGCCACGTCTCGGTCACGCCTTCGAGCGGCGCGTCAGCAAGTGCTGTGAGTGACGGGTACTTGCCCAGCCATTCGTGATACTTGGGCAGAACGCGGTCGACCTGCGTCTGCTGCAGCATGACCTCTGACACGAGGATGTGGTACGGGTCGTCGGTCTTGCGCCACGGCAGGTCTCTCCCATGCGCGCGATACCAGGTGAGGAGCCGACGCCGGAAGCGCTGGCGGAGTGGTGGCGCAGGGACGGGCGTTGAAGGCATCCGCACCTATAATTCCACGAGTGAAGATCTACACGAAAACCGGAGACGCGGGCCTGACGTCGCTGTTCGACAACACGCGCGTCTCCAAGGCGCACGAACGAGTCGATGCCTATGGCGAGGTCGACGAACTGAACGCCTGTCTTGGTGCGGTCCGCTCGCGCCTGTCGGACGCTGACCTGATTGCCGACCTGACGCAGATTCAGCAGGACCTGTTCGCGCTGGGCTCTGAACTGGCCGACCCTTCGAAACGTATCGCCGAACGCGTGGCTAAGGCGCACATTCGTCCCGCGGATGCCGAGCGGCTCGAGGGGATCATCGATCGCCTGGAAGCCGAGCTGCCGCCACTTCGTCGGTTCATTCTTCCCGGTGGCACCCCCGCGGGCTCCCTTCTGCATCTGGCGCGCACCGTCTGCCGCCGAGCAGAGCGTCGAGTCGTCGGACTCGGCGAGGGCGTGGTGGAAGGATTGCTGACCGTCTATCTGAACAGGCTGTCAGACCTGCTCTTCGTGATGGCCAGGGCCGTCAACCATCGTGCGGGTGTTCCCGAGACGGAGTGGTAGCGACCGGCCATGGATGTTGATGCGGCCTACGCGCAATGCCTGCGGGACGCTCGCGGGCACTACGAGAACTTTCCCGTCGCATCGATGCTGGTCCCCGCGCAGATGCGGCCGCACATCGCCGCGTTGTACGCGTTTGCCCGTGCCGCCGACGACTTCGCCGACGAGGGCGACCGTTCGACGGCCCAGCGCCGCGTCCTGCTCGAGTCGTGGCGGGCTCGGCTCCACGAGGCCGCCAGGCCCAAGGTGTCCCGACGCCCCCTGGTCGCAGGCGAACCACCGCACACCGAGGCCATCTTTCTCGCCCTTGGTGCCTCAATCACGCGGCTGCAGCTGCCCGTCTCGCTGTTCGAGGACCTGTTGAGCGCCTTCGAGCAGGACACGCGCATCGTTCGCTATGAGACCTGGCAGGACCTGCTGGACTACTGCAGGCGATCCGCCAATCCCGTCGGACGTCTGGTGCTCCGCATTGCCGGACAGGTTGACTCGCGGCTGGACGACTGGTCAGATTCCATCTGCACCGCGCTCCAGTTGACCAATTTCTGGCAGGACTTCGCTCAGGACCTTGCCCGCGGCCGCCTCTATCTGCCGCGCGAAGCCTCCCGTGCCCGGAACGCCAGCGAGTCCGATCTTGGAACCGGCATCACACCGGCGTGGAAGCATGCCGTCGAGGACGCCGTGCTTCGAACCCGACAGATGTTTGAGCACGGTCGCCCGCTCGCCTCCGCACTGCGAGGACGACTCCGCTACGAAATCCGCGGCACCTGGCTCGGCGGCATGCGCGTGCTCGAAAAGATCGAGCGGGCGGGCTTTGACGTCTTATCCGCACGGCCAAGACTTGGTCGGGGCGACGTCGCGTGGATCGCTGTGCGCCTGCTTTCATGAGCCGCGACACCAGCTTCTACTACTCGTTTCTGGTCCTGCCGCCGGTCAAGCGCCAGGCGATTGTCGCCGTCTGGGACTTCTGCCGGGCGGTAGACGATGCGGTTGACGAGGGTGGGGATGCCGTCGCCGAGCTCGCCACGTGGCGGCGGGAGCTGGCGGCCGTGTACGAGCCGGACAGGATCCCGGCAACCTCGCAGGGGCGCGCGTTACGGCCCCTGGTTCAGGCGTTTGGCCTGCCCCGAGAGGAATTCGAGTCGCTGATCGACGGCGTGGCGATGGACATCGAACACGTCCGGTATCCGACCTTCGATGCGCTTCAGGGATACTGCCGGCGTGTCGCCGGGACGGTGGGTCTCATCTGTCTGGAAATCTTCGGGCACAAGGACCGGGCGTCACGCGAATACGCGCTGCACCTCGCCACGGCGCTGCAGCTGACCAACATCATTCGTGACATAGCCGCTGACCTTCAGCAGGGCCGGGTCTATCTGCCGACTGAGGACCTCGAGCTGTTTTGCGTGACCGAAGACGACCTGCGCGAGGGACAGGTGAACCTCCGCGTCAGGTCGCTGCTCGAGTTCGAGTGCGGCCGCGCTCACGAGTATTTCCGGCGCGCTTCAGCGACGCTGCCCGCGGTCGACCGGCGCCGGCTTCTTGCTGCCGAGATCATGGGCGGCATCTACTTCGGCCTCCTCAAGAGGATTGAAGACACCGGTTACGACGTCTTCTCGTCGCGCATTCGGGTGCCGAGGCCGGAGCGCCTGTTCATCGCGCTCCGCATCTGGGCGCGCTCGCTGCTGGGTCTTTCGAACCCGCTTGGCGGCTGAGTACCCGTGCAGCCGGACGTCATCGTTATCGGGGGCGGGTTTGCCGGCCTGAGCGCCGCGACTGCGCTGGCAGAGGCAGGTGTCCGAGTGCTCGTGCTCGAGGCTCGGCCTTCCCTTGGCGGGCGCGCGTCGACCTTCACTGATCCCGCCACGGGGGAGCGAGTCGACAACGGACAGCATGTGCTGTTCGGCTGCTACCACGAGACCTTCGCATTCCTTCGTCGCATCGGCACCGAGGCCAGCGTGTCCGTGCAGCGCTCGCTGTCGGTCGACGTGATCGATCAACGGGGCGCCCGCACCAGGCTGTCGTGCCCGAACCTGCCATCACCTCTGCACCTTCTCGTCGGCGTGATGCGCTGGCGGGCGTTGTCGTTGGCGGATCGAATTGCGGTACTCGCGATGCGGCGGGTCCTCCGGACCCGCCCTACGTACGCCCCTGCCAGATCGTACGTAGGCCGGGTCTTTCGACCCGGCGTGACAGCCGAGTCAGAGACCGTTCGGCAGTGGCTGGTTCGTCACAGGCAGACGCCTAGACTCATCGAATTGCTCTGGGAGCCGCTGGCGGTTGCGGCGCTCAATCAGTCGATCGACTCGGCGGCGGCCTCTTCGTTCGAGCAGGTGCTGTCGGGTCTGTTCGGCGCCCAGACTCGTGATTCTTCGCTGGCGTTGCCCCGCCTGCCGCTCAACGAGCTCTACGCGCTGCCGGCGCAGCAATACGTCGAAGCACGCGGCGGCATTGTTCGCTGCGGCGCGAAGGCGCGTGTGCTGTGTGACGGTGCGGTACGCGTATCTGTCGAAGGCGACATCTTCTCCGCACCCGCCGTGATCGTCGCGGTCCCCTGGTACGCCCTGAACGAGACGTTCGTGGATCCTCCTCAAGCACTCGAGGACCTGCTCGCCAATGCCGCCGCGGTGGAAGCGTCGCCCATCGTGACGGTGAATGTGTGGCTGGACAAGGCACTGCCGGTTGGTCCATTTGTCGGGTTGCCAGGCCGTCACTTCCAGTGGGTCTTTGACCGGCGCGCGATCATCCAGGACGACTCGTCTCACCTGTCGATGGTATCGAGCGGGGCCACCGCGCTTGTGAAGAGTTCAAACGACGAGATCAGCGCGATTGCATGGCGGGAACTGGTCGAGGCGATACCCGAGCTTGGCGGCGCAACGCCCCGTCGGACGGTTGTGGTACGCGAGCGCAGGGCGTCATTCTCGGTTGCTCCAGCCAGCCCTCCCCGTCCCGGCACCGAGACCGGCGTGCCGGGCCTCTATCTGGCTGGCGACTGGATCGAGACGTCGCTGCCCGCTACCATTGAGGGCGCTTCCCTCAGCGGCCACCGCGCCGCGAGAACGTTTCTCGAACGCCATCCCCTCACCACACCATGACCCCGTCGATCATCGTTCACTATCAGGAGATCGCCCTCAAGGGGAAGAACCGTCCGTGGTTCCTGGGCCGCCTCGTGCGCCATCTGCGCGAGGCCGTGGCCGACCTCGACGTGAAAGAAGTGCGACCGCTGATGGGACGCATCGAGCTGGTGCTCGGTCCCGGCGCCGACCGCGAGCAGGTGAGTGAGCGGATCCGCCGGACGTTCGGCATCGCGAACTTTTCACACGCCTCACGCGCCCCTCTGGACCTCGATGCCCTGGCGACAGCGATCATCAAGGACCTCGAGGGCCAGTCCCCGGCGGCCTTTCGCGTTTCCGCCCGTCGTGCCGACAAGCGCTTCCCGATGACTTCGCCTCAGATCGAACGTGAGATCGGCGGACGCATCAAGTCCGTGTACGGCTGGCCGGTGAGCCTCGATTCGGCTGAGCTGACCGTGCACGTCGAACTCCTGACCAACGACGCGTTCTATTACTTTGCCAAGGAACGCGGCGCGGGCGGCTTGCCGACCGGCACGGCTGGTCGTGTCGCATGCCTGCTGTCGGGAGGGATTGATTCGCCCGTAGCGGCCCACCGCATGATGAAGCGGGGCTGCTCGGTGACCTTCATCCACTTCCACAGCTACCCGATTCTGTCGCGCGCGTCGCAGGACAAGGCACGCGAGCTGGTCAGGCTGCTCACTACCTGGCAGCACCGATCGCGACTGTATCTGGTGGGCTTCGGCGACATCCAGCAGCAGGTGCTGCTCTCGATTCCTGCACCACTGCGGGTCGTCGTCTATCGGCGCATGATGCTCCGAATCGCTGAGCGGATCGCCAGGGCCCGTCGCGCCCAGGCCCTCATCACAGGGGATGCCGTCGGACAGGTGGCGTCGCAGACGCTCGAGAACCTGGCGGTCGTGGGGGCGGTGGCCACGCTGCCGCTCTTCCGTCCCCTCATCGGCATGGACAAGGACGAAATCATGGCCGAGGCCCAGCGCATCGGCAGCTATCCCATCTCCATCCTCCCCGATCAGGACTGCTGCACCTTGTTCACACCTCGCAATCCAGTCACGCGGGCGAAGCTGGAACTGGTGGAGCGGGCTGAAGACGCGCTGCCGATCGCCGATTTTGTCGAAAGCGCTGTCCTCGGTGCTGTCGTAGAGGACTTCCAGTTCCCGGTGGTAGTATCGACCGTCGAGAGGTGAAACGTGGCGACGAGTGTTGCAAGCAGTGAAGGCCTGGCGAAAATCACGAGCATTCTTGGCGAGGACGCCTCGCTCCTGGATCACCAGTGCAAGACGATCTCCAAGAGTGATCTCCACCTGCCTGGTCCCGACTTCGTGGACCGTGTCTACTCGATCACCGACCGCTCCCCTCGGGTCCTCGGCAGCCTTCAGGCGCTGCTCGGTCACGGGCGACTCGGTGGCACGGGTTACGTGTCCATTCTCCCGGTAGACCAGGGCATCGAGCACTCAGCGGGTGCATCCTTCGCTCCCAACCCTATCTACTTCGACGGCGAGAACATCGTGAAGCTCGCGCTCGAGGGCGGCTGCAATGCGGTGGCCTCAACGCTCGGCGTGCTGGGTTCGGTCTCTCGTCGCTACGCGCACAAGATCCCGTTCATCCTGAAGTTCAATCACAACGAATTCATCTCGTATCCCAATGCCTACGACCAGATCCGTTTCGCCAGCATCAAGCAGGCGTGGGATATGGGCGCGCAGGGCGTCGGCGCGACGATTTACTTCGGCTCAGAAGAGAGCAAGCGGCAGCTGCAGGAAGTCACCACCATGTTCCAGCAGGCCCATGAGCTGGGGATGTTCACGGTGCTCTGGTGCTACCTGCGCAACCCTGCGTTCAAGACGAAAGAGGTGGACTATCACCTCTCAGCCGATCTCGAGGGCCAGGCCAATCACCTCGGCGTGACCATCGAAGCCGACATCATCAAGCAGAAGCTGCCCGAGAACAACGGTGGCTACAACGCGGTGAACTTCGGCAAGACCCACAAGGACGTCTACGCCAAGCTCACAACCGATCACCCGATCGATCTGACGCGCTATCAGCTGGCCAACTGTTACATGGGACGTGCGCCGCTCATCAACTCCGGCGGTGCGTCATCAGGAGAGAGCGACCTGCGCGAGGCGGTCAAGACCGCCGTCATCAACAAGCGCGCCGGTGGCATGGGGCTGATTTCCGGACGCAAGGCGTTTCAGCGTCCGATGAAGGAAGGCATTGGTCTCCTCAATGCCATCCAGGACGTCTATCTCTCGAAGGACGTCACCATCGCGTAGAAGCGAGTGGGCGGTAGGTAGATGTGGACAAAGTGGCGGGG
>JBEBGV010000136.1:0-6470 GCA_040081265.1 Vicinamibacterales bacterium | reverse complement strand
GATCAGCGGGTCATCGGCGACGATCACGTCGTGGGCGACTGCCGTGGGCGGAGGAACGGGAAGCCAGACGCCTGAGGGAGGAGCTACAACTGCCCGTGCGGGCGACTTCGGAAGGCTGAAGATTGTGGAGGTCGCGAGAGCCGGCCCGTCCTCATCGTCTACAACGTTCTCGTGCCCGTTCGAATGGTGATCCGCGTCGTGGGCCTGGGCGTGACGATGCACGAGCCGCTCGCGATGACCGTGTTCCTCTGCCTCATGGACGTGTTCGGGCGGTGCGAGGGGCACGAGGCCCATCGCCGCGGCGAGCACGACACCAAGGATGCGGGACACAAACACCACGGCCATGCTAGACGATGTGCCCGCTCCGCAACAACTGAAGAGTCTCTGACATCTACGTCAGGCCGCCTCGCTGGTGAATCAGCGCGCCGCGGGAACGGCCCTTCCGAGCAGGTCCACTGCGCCGCGGACGCCTTGAGCGAGCCGTGCGGCCGGGCCCTTTCCCCAGTAGTGCAGAAACGTGACGTTTGGCTGCGTGCCGACCATGTGGTGATGAATGGCAACGACATCGATACCGCTGCCGCGAAGGACCTTCAGGACGGGCGTGACTTCCCCGTCGAGCATCGCCACGTCTCCGGCGACCACCGCATCGGCATCGTTGCCATAGAAGGCAGCCCAGGTGTTGAGCCCCATGCGCGCGTTGATCGTCGCCCCCATCTCTTTCATCACGAAGTCGGGACGGCCAATCGTGATCTTGTAGACCGCGCCGGTCTGCTCACCAGCAACGCCGACGATCCGGGACAGCGCTTCGGTATCCAGCTTTCCGTCGATCGCTCGACCGGCAACACCGGCGGCGGGTGGGGTCGTGCCGATCAACGCCAGTGCGGGTTTCAGTTTGCTGGCCAGTTCCGCGGCGGTTCCGTGTCCATGCACGTGCATGTAGAAGATGCGCGGGGTGTCGAAGAAGAAGTGGTTGTGGAGTGCGGTCACGTCGAGGCCGCTGCCGAGCACGGCAGACATGACGGGATTCACTTCGGCCTCGGTCAGCACGAGGTCCCCCATCATCACTTCCATGCCGCCGGTTCCCTTGGTCATCGCGAACCAGCCGCCGAACCCGAACGGCGTCGGCGTCGCCACCCCGTCAATCACAACCTTGACGTCGTTGCGGGGAATGTTGACCTTCAGGACGTTGTCTTTGAAGTCACCTGCCCGACCCACCGCCTGCAGGACCGCGGTGTACTCGGCGGGCATTGGGGGATTGGCGGGCGTCGCCTGCTGTGCGGTCGACTGCTGTGCGATCGCATCACCACCGACAGCCAGGAGAACGAGAACGACTGAACAGAGTGTGCGCATGAAGCGATGTTACTCCTCCCCACGCAGCCTGCCGGCTGTAGAGATAGACGAGAGCCGGGCCGCAGTTCACCGCAGGGTCGCACCCGACCGTGATTTTTCACGCGCGTCGGGAAAATCTACCGCGGACGCGCCCGAGAGCCTCAGCGTCAGGAGCGGGACGGGCAGGAATGACAGCGTCTTTCGCTCCCTGTGCTATCGGCACTCTTCTTGCGACCCTGCTCCACCGAGTATCACGTGTTCCGAGCAGCCTTAGTCTCAGTCGTCGTTCTGCTGGCAGCCGGGCAAGAACTCACGCTGCTCTGTAAGGCGTGGTGTCACGACCATGCGGCTGTGGTCATCTGCCACCCTGACAACGCACAGGCGGGCCCCAGCGTCGCCGGTAGACAAACCTGCGCCAACCTGGCTTTCGTCGCCGTGACCCGCGAGAGCGGTTTACGCGTCGACTCGTCCCCCGACGCCGCTCACGCGACTCTGGTGCCCCGCTATCAGGCGGCGCTCCTGACGATCGGCGCTCGCATTGGGCGGGAGCCGTGGCGCTCGCCGTTACTCGGCGATCCTGCTCGGCCTACCGTCCTTCGAATCTAACTCTCCCACTGCAGCCGCAGGTCCGCATCAGGACCAGGCCCTGGCGGCGTTCGCCTCACAACACAAAGGATGGCGTGCGCGCGGCTGACACGCGCATGCCGAAGGTGTCGGTTTCACACAGAGAGAGGTTGCCATGACTACTTATTCTTCACGCATCGTTGTTGGGTTCAGTGCGATCGCCCTGGCAGTGTCGGTGGCTGCATTTGCGGCGCAAGAGCCGAAGTCCACAGATCTGCTGACGTCAAAGCAGGTGCAGGAGCTGATTGCCAATGCGGACACGCCGGCTGATCACGCGAAGCTGCAGAAGCACTTTCTGGCCGTCGCAGCCAAGTACGACGCCGAAGCCGCGGAGCATGCAGCGCTGTCCCAGGCGTACAAGAAGCCACACGTCGGCCGCCTCATGCCAGGGAGCCGCCCCAAGCAAGCCGCGCACTGTGACCAACTGACGCAAACCCTTCGAGATGCCGCCAAGGGTGCTCGGGAACTCGCCTCCGAGCACGGACAGGTGGCTACTGCGAAGTAACACCGCCTTCGTGACGACGAGTCACGGAGCGCTCTTGCCGGGGGGCGGTTGACTGCCCCCTGGCAGTCACATCGAAGCGATGGTGGTCGCATCGTCCAAGGGACACGAGAAGGGCTGGTCCGTCATGAGCACGATCCATTTACGCGCAATGTCGGTAGGCGCGCTGGCATTCCTCACATTCGCGGGAGGCGTCGGCGCACAGACAACGTCGTCGGCGGTTCTGAATTCGCTCGAGGTGCAGCAGCTCATTAAACGAGCTGACTCTGCCGATCATGTCCGGCTCGAAGTGCATTTCGCCATACTGGCCGAGCAGCACGCCGCCGAGGCCAAACGCCACAGCGCAATGGCGCAGGCGTTCATCGCAAGTCCGATTCGGCGGACCGCAGCCAATTCGGCAGCCGATCACTGCAAACGACTTGAGCAGTTGAACCTGCAGTCCGCCGCAACGCTACGCCAGCTCGCGGCCTATCACGAGGGGCTGGGAGCAGGTAAAGCGACCACGAAACCGCGCGGCGCGGAACGCTTCGAAGGTGGCGCTGGCGCTCCCACACCAACAACCGAGCAACTGACAGCGCTCGCAGCCACGGCGAGTACTCCAGCCGATCACAATGCCCTCCAGGAGTATTTCCTGACCCTGGCGACGCGGTATGCAGCCGAGGCCAACGATCACGTCGCGATGGCGCAAGCGTACCGGGGCACGCGAATCTCCCAGGCGGCCGTGCACTGCGATCGTCTGGCCGCGTTGTCGCGAGATGAGGCGAAGGAAGCAACCGAGGCTGCGGCGATGCACAAGCAACTTGCTGGAGTGGCTCGGTAAGCACCGACCCAGCATCGGGCCGGGGCGCATCACCGGTCCGTCGGTCGGGCGTGAAGCATACGGTGATGTCATGAATAGTCTCACGGGTCTTCGATTTGCTCTTCTCCTGACGGTGTGTGCCGCGACCTGGCCAACCGCTGCAACGGCACAGACGACCTCCCTACTGCCGTCGCCCCTGAGCCTCGGAGACGTCATTCGTCTTGCCGGCGAGCGGCGAGACGAGATTCAGGCGGCTCGCGCACGGACTCGTGCTGCCGAGGCACGGTCGACCATCGTCTCAGCGCTGCAAGACCCGATGTTCTCCCCCTCGCTTGACCACCTGCCCTTCATGCTCGGGGGCGCAGACGTGAGCTTCACGTTCGAACAACAGATTCCGTTGTCTGGGATCCGCCAGCACCGACGCGCGTCTGCGCTCGCCGATGTCGACCGACTGCGCGCCGAAACGACCCGGACCACGTTGGACGTCGGCATCCAGGCGGCGAACGCGTTCCTGATGGTGCAGGAGCGTCGACGGACCGAGGGGCTGGTGTCCGAGCAGCTCGCCTTCGCTCGCGACGTCGTCAGTGCCGCCAACGCCAGATACGCCAGCAGCACAGCGCCCCAATCCGATGTCCTGCGTGCCGAAGTCGAGGTCGCGCGGCTTCAAGCTCTTTCGCGGGCGCTGGTCAGCGAGGTGCGCAGCGCAGAGGCCATGCTCAACACGAGTCTCGCACTGGACGCGGACGGTCCCGTGCCGGCGCTCACGTTGCTCACGTTTCCGCAGCCCCCTCCCCCGTGGTCGGCCATCAAGGCCGCGTTGACGTCCCGGCCGGAGATCGTCGCCGGACGCGCGGAGATCGCCCGCGCGGAAGCGGACGTGCAGGTCATGCGCGACATGTTCCGGCCGATGGCGACCGTCCGCACCGGACCCTCCTTCACCATGGCCGAGGGCAAAGGGTGGATGGCCATGGTGGGCTTCAGCCTGCCGATCTGGCGCGACAAGCTCCGTGCCGGCGTCGCTGAGGCTCAATCGATGCGCGCCATGTCGCAGGCCGATCTGATGGCCATGACTCGCATGATTGAGGGGGAAGCGGCCATAGCGGTCAACCAACTGACCGCCGCTCGAGATCGACAGACCGCGCTGGCGACAGACGTCCTCCCACGAGCGCGGCTGGCGATCAATCCGGCGGTCGCCGGGTATGCGTCTGGCCAACTGCCACTGGTCAGCGTGATCGAAGCCGTCCAGGCGCTATGGGCCGTTCAGGCTGACCTGATTGCGGCAGATACGCAACTCGGTCTTGCGACGGCGCGGCTTGGGCGCGCCCTCGGATCGTATGAGGCGATGATCCAATGACAGCGTTTACTCGGCTCCGACGTTTCTGCGCTCCCGTCGCTTCGGCTATCGCGACCGCGACACGGTTCGCTGGTTCGCGACTCCGCCGCATCGGCGGTCCGGTTGCGTCCGCCCTCGTAACGGCAGCGTTGTTTACCGGCGCACTGTGGGTGCAGCACGCGCGCGACGCCTGGCCATTCGGCCCGCAAGGTCAGGCAGCTGTTCAGATGACCGCTTCGACGGCCCCATCAGCGGGCAGCCCCACACACGACCGGGTCGCCGTGGACGTAACCGCGGCAACCGCCGAGGCTGTGGGTATACGCCTCGAAGTAGTCGGACGCGAATCCCTGACGCAGTCGGTGCGTGCGGTGGCGACCATTGTTCCGGACGAATCGAGGATTTCCCACGTCCACACGCGCGTCGCGGGATGGGTGGAGCAGCTCGACGTCAACACCACGGGTGCGACGGTGGTCGCGGGCCAGCCGCTCGCCCGCATCTTCTCGCAGGAATTGCTGTCCTCGCAGACCGAGTACCTCTCTGCGCGGACGAACACGGCCGCCTCTGGAATCACCAGCGTCGTCATCGCCAGCGGGAGGACGCGGCTCGGGGTACTCGGCATGACGCCCGCGGATATCGACGCGATCGAGCAGACCGGCGAACCGAGTCGCCTGGTCACGGTCGTCGCCCCGAGAACGGGCGTGGTCGTAAATCGCGGCGTCACCGTCGGGACCTCCGTCGATCCGTCGACGACGTTGTTCAGCATCGCCGACCTGTCGCGCGTGTGGGTGCTCGCCGAGGTGCCCGAGTCCGACATCCCCGGCATCCGTGTCGGCACGACGGCCCAGCTCGACTTCCCGGCCTCGGGTCGTCCACCGTTCGCGGCACGCGTCGACTTCGTCTATCCGACGCTCACGGACCGCACGCGCACCCTCAGGGTCCGCTTCTCCGCAGCGAACACCCGCGGTGGGCTGAGGCCCGGCCTGTATGGCACGGCCGGGTTTGAATCCACCGGAGCGAAAGTCATCACGGTGCCCCGCGACGCCGTGGTGGATACCGGCACGGAACAACACGTGTTCGTCGCCACTGGCGACCAGTTCGAGCCGCGCGTCGTGACGCTGGGCGTGCAGCTGGCCGATCGCGTCGAGGTCCGGAGCGGGCTCATGGACGGCGAACGGATCGTCGCCGCGGGCGTGTTCCTGCTCGATTCGGAGAGCAGGCTGCGTGCGACGGGCGGCATGGGTGGGCACGATATGGGGGCCATGGAGAAGCCTGCGGGCGCCTCGGCCCCAGCCAAGCCGCCCGAGGCTCCGGCCGCCCCGCACGCCGGGCACTAGGAGTAACGGTCATGGTCGAAAAGATCATCGAGCTGTCGGTCCGCCACAAGTGGGTCGTCTTTGGCGTGGTGCTGATGCTGGCGCTCTTTGCCGCCGACTCCGCGCGCAAGACGCCGCTCGACGCGCTGCCGGACATCTCGGATCCCCAGGTCATCATCTTCACAGAGTGGATGGGGCGCAGCCCCGATCTGGTCGAGGACCAGATCACGTATCCGCTCGTGCGCGCGCTCCAGAGCACGCCGGGCGTGCGGACCGTGCGCGGGTACTCGATGTTCGGCATGAGCTTCACCTATGCCCTCTTCGACGAGGGCACCGACATCTACTGGGCGCGGACGCGCGTGCTCGAGCAGTTGGGGCGCGTGCAGCAACTGCTGCCGCCCGGCGTCTCTCCGATCCTCGGACCAGACGCGAGCGGGGTGGGCTGGGTCTATCAGTACGTGCTGAAGGACAGCACCGGACGGATGGATCTGGCTGAGCTCCGCGCCTTGCAGGACTTCACCGTCCGCCCGGCTTTGCAGGCTGTTGCCGGCGTGGCCGAAGTCGCCTCCC
>JBEBGV010000135.1:0-6497 GCA_040081265.1 Vicinamibacterales bacterium | reverse complement strand
GGATTAGGGCATAGGGGCGAGGGGAAGCCCGGTGATACGATCCACCACTTACGGTCATGCCCGAGACCCCTGCAGTAGGCCAGTACGTCCGGCGGGTGCCCTCCCGCGGCCCCCTCGTCGTCAAAGGGGCGCGCACCCACAACCTCAAGAACATAGATGTCACGCTGCCCGCGGGGAAGCTGGCCATCATTACCGGGGTCAGCGGGTCCGGGAAGTCCTCCCTCGCCTTTGACACGATTTATGCCGAGGGGCAGCGCCGGTACGTGGAATCCCTGTCCGCCTATGCCCGCCAGTTCCTCGAGCGGATGGAGAAGCCGGACGTCGACAAAATCGAGGGGATCTGCCCGGCAATCGCCATCCGCCAGAAGAACACGGTCAGGAACCCCCGATCCACCGTCGGCACCACCACCGAGATCCACGACTACATGCGCCTGCTCTTCGCCCGCGTCGGGCGGACGTTCTGCCGGCAGTGCGGGCGCGAGGTCGTCTACGAAACCGCCGAGGTGGTGGCGCGTGAGCTGGGCGCCCTGCCCGCTGACACTCGGCTGATGATCGGTTTCGCCGTGCCGATTGTCGCCATCTCCACCTCAGGGGAGGGTGCCGAAGGGGATGGAGAGGAGTCCGGCGACGATGCGGGCGAGCCTGAGCCGGCACGATCAGGCCGCGGGCCTGCGCTCGACCCGCTCAGCGACGCGCTGAACACCCTCCGGCGTCGTGGCTTCGGTCGCGTCCTGGTCGACGGGCGGGCGGTTGCCCTCGAAGAGGTTGACGTGGCGGCGCTCGCCGGGCAGTCAACCGTCGAAGTCATCGTCGATCGCCTGCGCATCGATGGCGACCTTCGCAGCCGCCTCACCGACTCGATCGAGACCGCGTATCGCGAGGGAGCCGGTGCGGCGTTCGCGATCGTGATCGCGCCGTCGGGCGAGACAACGCGAACGGTGTTCTCCGAGCGCTTCGAGTGTCGCGCGTGCGGTATCGCGTACGAGACGCCCCAGCCGCGGATGTTCTCGTTCAACAACCCGTTCGGCGCATGTCCGACCTGCCACGGGTTTGGCAACGTCATCGAGCTCGACATCAACCTGGTCGTGCCCGATCCGACCAAGTCGATCAACGAGGGCGCCATCGAGCCGTGGAGCAAGCCGCACTACCGGGCGCACCTGGCCGAGTTGAAACGCGCTGCCAAGGGCGGTGCCGTCCGCCTGACCGAGCCGTGGTCCGATCTGACCGACGCCGAGCGCAGCTTTGTCATCGATGGCGATGGCGACTACGAAGGCGTCCGCGGCTTCTTCCGCTGGCTCGAGCGCAAGAAATACAAGGTGCACGTCCGCGTGTTCCTGAGCCGGTATCGCGGGTATCTGGCGTGTCCGGAGTGTGGTGGCGCACGGCTTCGACGTGAAGCCCGCAACGTGCGCGTGGGCGACCGGACCATCGATGCGGTGTCGGCGCTGACGGTGCAGGAAGGTCAGCGGTTCTTCAAGGGTCTGACGCTCTCTGAGAAGGACGCCACCGTTGCCGACAAGATCCTGCGAGAAATACAACGCCGCCTGACGTTTCTGAGCGACGTCGGTCTCGATTACCTGACTCTTGATCGCCTGTCGTCAACGCTCTCGGGCGGGGAATCGCAGCGCATCAGCCTGGCCACATCGCTCGGCTCGGCGCTGGTAGGGACCCTCTACGTGCTCGACGAGCCGTCGATCGGATTGCATGCGCGGGACAACCAGCGTCTCATCGACATCCTCAGGCAGCTGCGCGATCAGGGCAACACGGTGATCGTTGTCGAGCACGACGAAGACATGATCCGCGTCGCCGACCACATCGTCGACATCGGGCTCGGGGCCGGCGAGCAGGGAGGTCGTGTTGTCTACTCGGGTGACCTGGCCGGTCTGCTGCAGGAGCCGCGCTCGCTGACCGCGAAATACCTGCGCGGGGAGCTGGCGATTCCGGTGCCGACGACGAGACGCAAGGGCGCGGGCCAGAAGATTCGCCTCCGCGGCGCCACCGAGCACAATCTCAAGGACATCGACATCGAGATTCCGCTGAATACGCTGACGTGTGTGACCGGTGTCAGCGGGTCGGGCAAGTCCACCATCGTGCACGACGTGCTCTACGCCGCGATCAAGCGCAGCAAGCTCGACTGGGATCGCAAGGTTGGCGCGCATCGCTCGCTCGAAGGGCTCGAGTACATCAGCGACACCGTGCTCGTCGATCAGCAGCCCATCGGGAGGACGCCGCGCTCGAACCCGGTGACGTATCTCAAGGCCTTTGATCCGATTCGCGAGCTCTTCTCGTCCACCAAGGACGCCAAGAGCCGTGGCCTGACAGCCAGCCACTTCTCGTTCAACGTCCCGGGAGGACGCTGCGAGGCGTGCCAGGGCGAAGGGCAGGTGCGCGTCGAGATGCAGTTCCTCGCCGACGTCTTCGTCCCCTGTGACCAGTGCGACGGGATGCGGTTCAAGCCGAGCGTGCTCGAGATTCGTTACAAGGGCAAGAACGTCCATCAGGTGCTGGACATGACCGTCCGCGAGGCGATCGCCTTCTTCGGCACCTCGCCCAAGGTGCTGCGGAAGCTGCAGGTGCTGGACGAAATCGGCCTCGGCTATCTCCGCCTCGGGCAGCCGGCGACGACGCTCTCGGGTGGCGAAGCGCAGCGGATCAAGATTGCCGCGCACCTGTCAACGTTCAGCGGGGATCGACTGCTCTATATCCTCGATGAGCCGACGACAGGCCTGCACTTCGACGACATCGCCAAGCTCCTGGCGGCGTTCCGCAAGCTCGTGGAAGCTGGTCACACGCTGCTCGTGATCGAGCACAACCTGGACGTGATCAAGACCGCCGACTACGTGATCGATCTCGGGCCCGAGGGCGGTGACGGCGGCGGTGAGGTGGTTGCAACGGGTACGCCTGAGCAGATTGTGCAGGTTGAGGCCTCGCACACCGGCCGCGCGCTGCGCGATGTGCTCGCGGCGGGCCGCAGCCACGCGTATGCGGAGGGCTGAGGAAGTTCGAAGTTCGAAGTGGGAAGTTCGAAGTAGAAGTTGGAAGTGTGGAAGTGGCGAACAGGTTGTCGCGCGCGTTCTACGATCGGCCGACGCTGAGGGTGGCCGAGGAACTGCTCGGCAAGGTGCTCGTGCATCGCACGCGGTCCGGGCCGACCGCCGGGATGATCGTCGAAGTCGAGGCCTACATCGGCGAAGACGATCCTGCCTGCCACGCGGCCGCCGGCCTGACACGTCGCAACGCGCCGCTCTATGGTCCGCCCGGCTTCTCCTACGTCTACCTGAACTACGGCATCCACTACCTGGTCAACGCGGTCACCGAAGTGGAGTCGCATCCTTCGGCTGTGCTCATCCGGGCACTCGCGCCGCTTGACGGCATCCGCGCGATGATGCGGCGACGCACCACGCCGGACCGGACGATCGAGGTGAGCGCTCTGTGTCAGGGGCCAGGCAATCTCTCGAGGGCGATGGGGATTTCGCTCGCCGACAACGGCCTCGATCTCACCAGCAGCCGTCTGCACATCGAAGACCGTGGCCTCGTCGTCGGGCCGGTGACGTGGGGCCCGAGGATCGGTATCCGCGTCGGCACGGACAGGGCGTGGCGGTGCTGGGTCAGCGGACATAGAAGCGTGTCAGGGCAAGTGAGAAGTGAGAAGTGAGAGGTGAGAAGTGAGAAGTGCGAGGTTGAAGGTAGGAAGTAAGAAAGTCTCGAAGTAGGTTCGAAGTAAGTTCCCCTTTACTTCGCCACTTCTGACTTCGTCACTTCAACTTCTCACTTCGTACTTCGCACTTCTCACTTTGATAGGATCCTCGCATGCGTACCCTCTTTGCCCTTGTTGCTGTTGCGGTGCTGGTCGGCGGGCTCGGACTGGCGTACGTGCGTACCACCGGCTTGCGCGCGCAGGCTGAGCCGGGAGCACTCGAGACGATGGTCGCGCGGCGTGTGCGTGCCTTCGCCGTTCCCGACGACATGAAGGCGTTGCCAAATCCCCTTCCAGCCAACGACGAGAACGTGCGCGCGGGCATGGAGCACTTCGCCAAGTACTGCGCGATGTGCCACGGCAACGACGGCAGCGGGCTGAAGTCGGCGATCGGGCGGGGCCTCTTCCCGAAGCCGCCGAACATGACCACCAATGCGACCCAGCAGCTCACCGACGGCGAGCTCTTCTACATCATCGAGAACGGCGTCCGCTTTACCGGCATGCCAGCGTTCGGCGACGGCAAGACTGATGGACCAGGTGCGAACCTCGCCTGGCAGCTCGTCCACTTCGTGCGTCGCCTGCCGCGGCTGACGCCAGACGAGATCGGCGAGATGGAAACGATGAACCCGCTGTGAGACGGCGGGTCCGTTGGACCCGCCCTACGTACGAGTGTTGACTGGCTCTCAACCAGCAACCGGTAACCGGTAACCAGCAACCAGCCAGTGCTACCATCGCACTCGAGACAGATGGGACAGACACTGCTGAAAAAAGTGTGGGACCTCCACACTGTGCGCAAGTTGCCGACCGGGCAGACGCAGCTCTTCATCGGCCTGCACCTCATTCACGAAGTCACGACGCCTCAGGCGTTCGATGAGCTGCGTGCGCGTCAGTGGCCGGTGGCACGACCGGATCGCACGTTTGCGACGACCGATCACATCATCCCGACGCGCGATCGTGGGCGCCCGTTCATCGACGTGATGGCCGAAGACATGCTCTCGGCTCTCGAGCGCAACTGCCGTGATTTCGCCGTGCCCTTCTGGGGCCTGGACCACGAACGTCAGGGCATCGTCCACGTGATCGGACCCGAGCTTGGGTTGACCCAGCCGGGAATGACCATCGCCTGCGGCGACAGTCACACATCGACCCACGGCGCGTTCGGGTCGGTGGCGTTCGGCATCGGCACCTCGCAGGTGCGTGACGTGCTGGCGTCCCAGTGCCTGGCGCTCGAGCCGCTCAAGGTGCGGCGGATTCGTGTCACCGGCACGCTGGCGCAGGGCGTCTATGCGAAGGACGTGATCCTCGCGATCATCGAGCGACTGGGTGTGTCTGGCGGTGTCGGCTACGCCTACGAGTATGCCGGCGACACGGTTGAGCGCATGTCGATGGACGAGCGCATGACCCTGTGCAATATGTCGATTGAGGGTGGTGCGCGTGTCGGCTATGTGAATCCCGACGACACCACCTTTGCTTACATCAAGGGCCGCCCGTTTGCCCCGCAGGGCGAGGCGTTCGACCGTGCGGTCTCATGGTGGCGCTCGATCGCCTCCGACGCAGACGCGGTGTACGACGATGACGTGGAGATTCGGGCGGGAGACCTGGTCCCGGTCGTGACCTGGGGCGTGAATCCGGGACAGTCGATTCGCATCGACGCACAGGTACCTGCGGCGTCGGACGCAGCCGTGAGCGACGCGCTGGCGTATATGGGACTGCAGCCTGGACAGGCGATCCAGGGTCTCAAGGTCGATGTTGCCTTCATCGGCTCGTGCACGAACGGGCGATTGTCCGACCTCCGCGAGGCCGCTCGGATCGTGCGCGGACGCCAGGTGGCGCCACACGTGAAAGCGCTGGTGGTGCCAGGGTCGGTTGGTGTCAGGCGCGCAGCCGAGGCCGAGGGGCTCGATCAGATTTTTCGTGACGCAGGCTTCGAGTGGCGGGGGGCCGGGTGCTCGATGTGCCTCGGCATGAACCCGGACAAGCTCGAAGGCAACCAGGTTTGCGCGTCATCGTCCAATCGCAACTTCAAGGGCCGGCAGGGGAGCCCGACCGGGCGGACACTGCTGATGAGTCCAGCCATGGTGGCAGCAGCGGCGCTCACCGGCGAGGTCACCGACGTCAGGCGTCTTGATGTGGCTGAGGTCGGCAGCGGACGGGAGGCGTGATGGAAGCCGAACGCATTGTCACCATCGACGGAACGGCGTTGCCCGTGCACGGCGACGACATCGACACCGACCGGATTCTGCCCGCCCGGTTCCTGCGCGCGGTCACCTTCGAAGGCTTTGAAGCGCACGTGTTCGTGGACGATCGCGCGGCGGCGCTCAAGGCGGGGACGCCACACCCGTTCGATCAGCCGCAGTTTGCCGGCGCAACGATTCTGCTCGTGAACAAGAACTTCGGGTGCGGCTCGTCGCGTGAACACGCGCCTCAGGGCCTGAAGCGATGGGGCATCCGCGCCGTGATTGGCGAGTCGTTCTCGGAAATCTTCTTCGGCAACGCCGTGATGATCGGAATGCCGTGCGTGACGGCCTCGCTCTCTGACCTGAACGCGCTGATGGCCGACGTCGAGCAGCATCCCAAAGTCCGCCTGAAGCTGGATCTGGCCAACGGCACGTGCCAGACCGACGGGTTTTTCTGCCAGGTGTCGCTGCCGGACAGCGCGCGCGATGCCTTCATCACCGGAGCATGGGATACCACCGGCCTGCTGCGCGAGCGCTACGACGAGGTGAACGCCGCGGCGTCGCGCCTCCCCTACATCAGCGGCTTTCGCACGTAACTTTGACAGTACGTAGGCCGGGTCCGAAGG
>JBEBGV010000068.1:0-23532 GCA_040081265.1 Vicinamibacterales bacterium | reverse complement strand
CTTCGCCCAACCCTTGTCGGCCGCCACTTTCGTCAGCGCCGCCGTCAGCGTCGTCTTCCCGTGGTCGATGTGCCCGATCGTCCCCACGTTCACGTGCGGCTTCGAACGATCAAATTTTTCTTTCGCCATATGCGTCTGTGACCCGCTAATGAAAAACTCAGTTCCCGTTTACCCGTCCGCCGCCGCGCCGCGCGTGTTGGCGGACAACCTTCGCTGGCTTGCCAACCCGAAGCTCGTGTAGCGAGCGAAGGTTGGAGCCGATGACCAGAATCGAACTGGTGACCTCGTCCTTACCAAGGACGCGCTCTGCCGACTGAGCTACATCGGCCTTCGCGCTTCGCGCTCCGGCCGACAGCTCGGCCGACGCAAAGCAACTATCACTGGCCTGCCAACCGACGCTCGCAAAGCGAACCGAGATTGGAGCGGGAGACGGGGATCGAACCCGCGACCAACAGCTTGGAAGGCTGTGACTCTACCACTGAGTTACTCCCGCCTCTTTGTTGCCTCCGCACGTCTTCCGCCAGCTCCGACTATGGTGGGGAGGGGAGGGTTCGAACCTCCGTAGCCGCTAGGGCGGCAGATTTACAGTCTGCTGCGATTGACCGCTCCGCCACCTCCCCGAATTCAGCGCTTCACAGTCGGTGGGCTTGTCCGTGGAGCGTTCTCCGCTCGACACCGCGACACGCTGCACCATCCGACCGCTTGTTTTGTATGTGTGGGTTGCCTGTGTGTTTTGACTTCCCGAAGACTCGCCGCCCCCCCGTGAGTCGGGCATGCGCCAACCCGTTCAGTGGAGCTGGCGGAGGGATTTGAACCCCCGACCGGCTGATTACAAATCAGCTGCTCTACCGGACTGAGCTACGCCAGCCAGACAAAGAGCACATAGTAGCACTTCGCGTGCCACAGGTGCAATGGCGGCAGATGTCGAGGCACTCTCACCGAGGGGACGAGGGGGGCCGACCCACCCCTCTCTGGCGTACCGCCTCGAACAGCGCGACCCCTGTCGCCACAGAGACATTGAGGCTGCTAAGCCGCCCGTTCATGGGAATTTTCGCGAGAAAATCACAGGATTCCCGGACCAGCCGACGCAGCCCTGCGCCCTCTGCCCCGACGACGATCGCCGTGGGTCCCGTCAGGTCGATCGTGTTGTAGGCCGCCTCGGCCTCCCCGGCCAGGCCCACCGACCAGACCCCGAGCCCCTTGAGTTCCTCGATCGCCCGGGCGATGTTGACGACCTCGGCGACCCGGACATGGGCCAGGGCCCCGGCCGATGCCTTGGCGGTGGCCCCCGACAGCGCCGCCGATCGTCTCGACTGGATCACGACACCGTGGGCGCCGGCCGCATCAACGGTCCGAAGAATCGCACCCAGGTTGTGCGGGTCCTCGATCCCGTCGAGAACGACAATGAGGGCGGGACCGTCGGCAGCCTGCACGAGTTCCTCGACCGAATAGACCCGGGCGTCGTCTACGGTCGCCGCCACGCCCTGGTGTACGCCCCCCCGCGCCTCGCGGTCAATTTCCTCGAGACTGCTGTTCCGCACGGCAACGCGCGCGTCGCGTGCGGCGGCAAGCACCTGCTGATGACGCTCGCTGGTGCGCGAGGCCAGGCGCACTTCTTTCACGCGCCCGCTGCGCAGCGCTTCGAGGACCGGGTTGATGCCGTAGATGATCACGAACCGCCCAGCGCGTCGAGGAACGCCTCGGCCCGCGCCGATGCACCGGCAATCGGGTGAAGCCCTGATGCTGAGAGTCCCGCCCCCCGTTCGATAGCGGGCACGGCCAGATCGAGTTCCATACCTTCGGGTTCACCCGTCAGGGCCAGTCGTATTGGATGGAACAGCGATTTGCCCTTCAGCCCCGTTGCAGTACGCACCCGAGCGGCCATCTCGCGGAATGCCTCCCTGGTGAGCAGGGGCGGTCCGTGGCGTAGTTCCGAGGCCAGCGCCACCAGCACCGGGCGCGCGGCCTCGGCCTCTGCACGCGTGTCCGAGCGCCCAAGCGACTGCTCGGCGGAATAGTCGAACAGGAAGCGGAGACGATCGGGAATCTGCTCCAGACGATCGACCGACGCCGCGGCCGCGGGAACAATCGCCGCAAGATACTCGAGATCTTCCGGAGTCGCACCAGACAGCCATCCTGCACGCACGAGAAATGGCACAGTCAACTGCGCGAGGCGTGACGGGTCGGCCACCTTCAGGTAATGCCGATTGACCCAGGCCAGCTTCTCCGTATCGAACACACCGGCGCTGTGACCGACCGACTCGAGATCAAAACGTCTCGCCAGGTCCTCGAGCGGCACAATCTCCTCGCCCTCGCCAGGAGACCAGCCCAGAAGCGCAAGGTAGTTGGTCAACGCCTCCGGCAGATAGCCACGCTCGCGGAACTCGGCCACTGAGGTCGCCCCGTGGCGCTTCGACAGGGGCGCGTGGTCCGGACCAAGGACAAGGGGCAGATGCGCGAAGGTCGGCGCCCTCCACCCGAATGCTTCGTACACCAGCAGCTGACGGGGCGTATTCGAAATGTGGTCTTCGCCGCGAACCACGTGCGTAATGGCCATCAGCGCATCGTCGATCACGACGGCAAAATTGAAGGCCGGATAGCCATTCGACCGGGTCAACACGAAATCGCCAATGATGGCGGTCTCAAAGGTGATCGCACCTCGAACCAGATCGCGAAACACAATCTCCCTGCCTTGCGGTACGCGCAGCCGAACGACCGCCGGCTCGCCGGCTTCGACTCGACGCCGTGCGTCCTGACGTGAGAGGTCACGGCAGCGGCCCGTGTACTTCGGCGCTCTGCCCTCAGACAGCGCCGCCTGGCGATCAGCTTCGAGCTGCTCGGCCGTACAGAAACACTGATATGCCTTTCCCGTCGCGAGCAGTTCGACGGCGTGAGCCCGATAGATGTGCAGGCGCTCGGACTGCCTGTAGGGACCGTGATCGCCGCCACGCTCTACCCCCTCGTCCCAGGTCAGTCCCATCCATCGCAGGTCATCGATGATCGACTGCTCCGACTCGCGCGACGAGCGGGCAACGTCGGTGTCTTCGATGCGAAAAACAAAGGTCCCGTTAGAACCACGTGCGAGCAACCAGTTGAAGAGCGCCGTCCGGGCATTGCCGACATGCAAGTGACCCGAAGGACTCGGGGCAAATCGGACGCGCATCACACGCCCCCCTGCACGACCAGCGCGACGGCATGCACCGCAATCGAGTCACCCGTGCCCATGGAATCCACGCCCTCGTTGGTCTTGCCTTTTACGGAAACGCAGTCCAGGCTCACGCCGAGCGCGCCAGCCAGGTTCTGGCGCATGGCATCGACATGCGGGACCAGCTTTGGCCGCTGCGCAATCACCACCACATCGACATTACTGACCGCGAACCCTGCGGCGCGCACCGACGCCACTGCCCTGGTCAGGAGCACCAGACTGTTGGCACCTCTCCACTCCGGGTCGTTGTCGGGAAACATCCTGCCGATGTCTCCGAGCGCGGTCGCGCCGAGCACTGCGTCGGTCACGGCATGACACACCGCATCGGCGTCGGAGTGACCCTCGAGGCCTTTCTCGAAGGGAATCGCCACTCCGGCCAGAATGAGGGAGCGACCGACAACCAGCCGGTGCAGGTCGTAGCCATTTCCGATGCGAATGCGGGGGGAGCTCCCCCCGAGAAGCCGCTGCGCCATCACGAAGTCGTCCTGGGTCGTGATCTTGATGTTCGTGCGCTCACCTTCAACCAGCGACACCGGGTGTCCGGCCTGTTCGGCAAGCACGGCCTCATCGGTCGCATCAACCGAGGTCGACGCCAGCGCGAGCGCGTCACGAAGTACGTCGGTGCGAAAGGCCTGCGGGGTCTGGGCAAGAAACACTTCGCCGCGGGGCAAGGTTCCCACGATCACGCCGTTGGCGTTGCCACGCTTGATGGTATCGGTAGCGGCAAGGGCAGCAATGGCCGCGCCCGAGTCCGCAGCCGCGTCGATCGTGCGGGCGATCAGAGCCTCGCTGACAAGAGGACGGGCCGCGTCGTGGATCACCACGATGTCGGTATGTGCAGCCATGCGAGCGAACGCATTGGCCACTGAGTCCTGCCTGCGCCTCCCACCCTCGACCAGCACCAGGCGCGGGTCCGCCCCCAGTAGGTACGTCGGGGGATTCGCAGCAAGGTCGGCGGGAAGCGCAACGATGACGGCATCGACCCGCGATGACCGCAGAAACACCTCGACGCTGCGCTGGAGGATCGGCACGCCCCCAAGCGCGAGCAGTTGCTTGGGCTCACTCGCGCCGAATCGCGCACCGCTCCCCCCGGCGGCAATGATGGCAGATACGTGCACCGCTCGATTCTACCCGCCGAGCGCGATCGTGCGTCCGGTCTCGCGGGCACCAGTGAACTGACGCATCCGCTCGGCCGTCAGGTCAACGACCTGTCGAAGTCTCGCCGAACCCAGGTCTGGAGGTCCGAACACGATGACCAGGGCACGGGTCGTTGCCACAGTCACCATCGTGCGAGCCGAGTCGGACGTGGGATTACCAAACGGGCCCACGTCGTCGGCGAGCGCGATCCGCCCGGCCACATGGACCTCGTCCTTCCTGATGCCAGGGTATGACTCGCCCTCCGCGCCGATCCGCATGGTGACGGTGTCACCAGTAATCCGCGCGGCGTCGTAGAGCCCGTAGGGCAACTGGAACTCGAGTGAGCACCAGTTGCAGACGTCAACCATCGTGTTGATGCGCGGGAACGAATCGCCCTTCCTCACCCGTCGAAGCAGCGCCTCCGAAGACGGACGGGTACGGGTCGGATCGATCCCCACGCGCTTGTACATCGTTCTGACCGAGGCAACCTCGGCTGGGGGATGATGCTTGACCGAGGCAATCGCCGCCGCGAGCGGAGCGTCGAGAGCGGAGTCCCCCTCGCGGACGGTCGCGCCGTCCAGCCACAAGGCTCCGGGGGCAACGATCAATCGCAGCTCATCGGATACGAGAAAAGTCACCCTTCAGCCTCGGCATCAGGTGCGATGACGTCGCGCACTCGGTCTCCGAACCCCTTCGGGTCGGCGTCCGCCATACCCGTCGTATCGATGGGGTCATGGATGACCATGCGTACCCGACCCGGATAGGTTGCCAGTCGGCCCTTCAGCATCACGTGACGGCTGCCAATGACCGAGATCGGCACAATCGGCAGACCCGCCTGCAGCGCCAGGTAGAAACTCCCTCCCTTGAAGCGTGCCACACGGCCGTCGCGGCTCCGCGTACCCTCTGGAAAGACAATGAGGGACAGCCCTTCGGAGGTCAGCCGCGAAGCCCATTTGAAGATGCGCGCACGGTCCGGTCGACGCCGATCAACGAGCATGTGTCCGGTCCGCCGCAGGTGCCACCCAAGGAACGGAAAATTGCCCAGCGAGGCCTTGGCGATGATCCGGAGTTGATACGGTAATGACCAGAAGATGATCGGGATGTCGTAGATGCTCTGGTGATTCGAGACGAACACGTATGTCCGTCCGGGCACCAGCCGCTCCATCCCTTCGACGTCAACGTGTACGCCCGTCGTGGCCAGAATCAGACGCGACCAGGTCCTCGCACACCAGTGGGCGAAGTACCCACGGCCGTCAAAGAGGCTCGAGGCAATCGACAACGTGCCGAGAACGATGGTGTAGACGCTGATGGCGGGGATCAGGACGAAGACTGTCCGCCACCAGTGATACGGAGGAATACGCACGAGGGCCGTAGTCAGATCCTACAGCCTCTCGACGCGTCCCTCTTTACTTTGCCGCCGTTGCCGGCGTACTCGTCATCGGCGTTCGGAGCCGACGCTGGTCCGCCTCCGTCGTTGACTGAACCGGGGGCGCAGCGGTGGTCACTGCCGGAGCCGGAGCTGGCGCGGCTGTCTGCTGCCCTCCAGCCTCGATGAACCGCCCGAAGATCATCTTGCCAGCTGTGGTCTGCAGCACGCTCGTGACCACCACATCGATGGTCTTGCCGATCATCTTGCGGGCATTGTCGACCACGACCATCGTCCCGTCATCAAGGTAGGCGACGCCCTGGTTGTACTCCTTGCCTTCCTTGAGGATGAAGACCTTCATCAGCTCGCCGGGCAGCACGACAGGCTTCAGGGAGTTCGCCAGTTCGTTGATATTCAGCACCTGGACGCCGCGCAGCTGCGCCACCTTGTTCAGGTTGAAGTCGTTGGTAACGATCTTTCCCTCGAGCGTGCGCGCCAGCTCGATCAGCTTGAGGTCAACCTCCCGAACATCGGGGAAATCGACGTCAGAGATCATCACGTCCAGGCCCGACATCTTCTGGATCTTCTGGAGGATGTCGAGGCCACGACGACCACGGTTCCGCTTGGCCGAATCCGACGAATCGGCGACCAGCTGCAGTTCCTTGAGCACGAACTGCGGAATGACCACCGTACCGTCCATGAAGCCGGTCTCGCAGATATCTGCGACCCGTCCGTCGATGATGACGCTCGTATCGAGGATGCGATAGCGACGGCGCGGCGCCGAGGTGCGGAAGAGGCCGAGAAACCGCGCCGGCTCGAGCCAGTCGCCATTGCGGGCGCCGATGACGAGGCCGAGGTACGGAAACGCGAGCAGGATGACGCTGTGCAGAAAGACGACGCGGTCGTCACGCAGGTTGGCCCAATAGAGCGCGGCCTCCGTTGTGTTGGCAGCAACCAGTCCCAGCGCCCCGCCAATCAACGCCCCCAGCAGGTGCGTGACAGAGGTATCCCGAAGCCGAATCTCCAGAAGGACAAAGAGTCCGCCAAGAACGAGGCCGGCCGCCAGGTTGACGGAGGCCCCCCCGGGGAGTGGGCTCGACTGGTATGCAGAAAAGCCGACGGCACCAATAAATAAGCAACGCGCGAGCACGAACCAGGTCATGCATGTCCCCCAAAGAGGTTGCGAGCCGGGACCTCACGAAGGGGTGCTACCTTAGACGAGTGGGATACCTAAATCAAGGTATTTCAGACACGCTCAGGCAATCACCTGGTCGAGAGCCTCGGCGACCGTCCGGACGCCAATCAGCTGACAGGCTCCGCCGGTCGGATCGGGCTGGGAGGGATCGAGATTTGCCGCCGGCAGGATGATGCGTGTGAAGCCCATTTGCTGGGCCTCGCGGATGCGGAGGGGGACCTGGGGAATTCCTCGCACTTCCCCACTGAGGCCGACCTCGCCGAAAACAGCCGTTGAAGGGTCTGTGGCCCGATTCCGCACGCTGGACGCCACCGCCGCGAGCACGCTGAGGTCGGCCGCCGGTTCGTCGACGGTCATTCCGCCAGCCACGTTGATGTACACGTCATCGCCGGCGAGGCTGAGGCCAGCCCTCTTTTCGAGCACGGCCAGCAGGAGGGCCAGTCGACTTTGATCGATACCGATCGCCATGCGGCGGGCATTCCCGTAAGTGCTCGTGCTGACCAGGGCCTGCACTTCGACGAGGATTGGTCGAGAGCCTTCCACGCAGCACAGGACCGCGGAACCCGGCGTGCCCGTGGCGCGCTCCGACAGAAACAGCTTTGACGGATTGGCCACCGCCTTCAGGCCAGCACCGGTCATTTCGAAAACGCCGAGTTCGCTGATCGCCCCGAAGCGGTTCTTGACGGCCCTCACCACACGGTGGGTGTGGTGCCGCTCACCTTCGAAGTACAGCACGGTATCGACAACGTGCTCCAGGACCTTGGGTCCAGCCAGGCTGCCGTCCTTTGTCACGTGGCCGACGAGCACGGTGGGTATGTTCTGCCCCTTGGCCGTGAAGAGCAGCTGCGTGGCTGCCTCGCGCACCTGCCCGATACTTCCGGGGGCCGACTGGAACTTCATCGAGAACACGGTCTGCACCGAGTCCACGATGACCAGAGCCGGACGCAGTCGCGCAATCTCCTCGAGAATGCGCTCGAGGCAGGTCTCCGACAGCAGGTAGAGGGCGGCGTCGGAGACACCAAGGCGGTCGCCACGGCTCTTGATCTGATGCTCCGACTCTTCTCCCGAGGCATAGAGCACGGGACCGACTTCGCGGGCAAAATAGGCGGCAGCCTGGAGCAGCAGTGTCGATTTCCCGATCCCAGGCTCGCCGCCGAGGAGGATCAACGAACCGGGGACGATGCCACCGCCGAGCACGCGATCGAACTCGCCGATGCCGGTGGGCAGGCGCAGAGCGGTCGAGCTTTGCACGTCGGCATAGAGCTTGGCCGTCCCCGACGCACCCTGTTGCGCGTAGCGATGCCCCACCGCCGGCGTCGCCGGCTCGGCGGGCCGCTCTTCGACGAGTGAGTTCCACGCACCGCACTCGGTGCAGCGTCCCATCCACTTGGGGAACTGGGCCGCGCACTCCTGACAGACAAACACCAGCCTTGGGGCTTTCATGACGTCAGGAGTATTGTCGCTCGACTCGCGATCCCAGGCGGCAGACGATCTCCCACGGAATGGTCCCGATCGCGGCGGCGATCTCTCGTGCGTCGATCTGCTGCCACGACTCGGTTCCTTGCCGGCCAAGCAGCACAACTTCATCCCCCGGCGTCACGTCCGCGATCTCGGTGACATCCACAGTGATCATGTCCATCGACACGGCACCGACAACCGGGGCCCGCCGACCGCGTATTAGCACAACGCCTCGGTTGCCCATGCGCGTATCCAGCCCGTCCGCGTAGCCAGCCGGTACGACGGCAATCGTCCGAGGTGAGGAGGCCTCGAATCGCCAGCCGTAGCCGACACCCTCGCCGCTCCGCAAGCCCTTCACGGCGACAACGCGGCTGGTCAGCGACATCACCGGCTCGAGCGGCAATGTCGAGGCGAGAGGAGGGGGAACGATGCCGTACAGGAGCAGGCCGGGACGCACGAAGTCGTACCAGACGCGCGAGTCTCTGAGCAGTGCGGCGCTGTTGCAGGCGTGCCGCGGCACGTCGGGACGCCCAAGGGCGGCGAGCGTGCGGCAGGCGTCTTCGAAATGACCCCGCTGGGACTCGAACAGGTTCCGCCCGGGATCATCAGCAGCCGCAAAGTGCGTGTAGACCGCCTCCAGCCTGAGATGAGGGCTGGCAAGCATCTCGGGGAGTGTCCGTCGAAGGTTGTCGTGGCGAAACCCCAGGCGGTTCATCCCGGTATCGATCTTGAGGTGATACCCGATCGTCGTGGCGTGCCGGGCGGCAGCCGCCTCGACGGCGCGCGCCGCGGACGGGGTCGAGATCGTCGGCGTCAGTGCATGTTCCAGCAGCCCTGCCAGATCACTGACGCTGAGGGCACCAAATACCAGGATCGGTATCTGTACGCCAGCGCGACGAAGGACGATGCCTTCTTCAATGTCGGCGCAGGCGAGCAGGTCCGCTCCCGCCTGTTCGAGCGCCAGCCCGACGCGCTCTGCGCCATGGCCGTACGCGTTCGCCTTGACGACGGCAATGATTCGGGGTGGCGACAGCGCGGCGGCGCCACGATCACGACCGACGCGGACGAACTCGCGAATCGACCTCAGGTTGCGACCAACGGCGTCGAGATCAACCCGGGCAACGGTGGACCGAATCATGCCGAACCGTCGACGATCACGCGCCCTGCGCCAGGTTGGCGAACCGGGTCTGCTCACGGAGGAACGCGAGCTTCACCACACCGGTCGGCCCGTTACGCTGCTTGGCCAGGATCAACTCGGCGGTGCCGGCATCAGGGCTGCTGGGGTCCTTGTTGTAGACATCGTCGCGATAGATCAGCACGACGACGTCGGCGTCCTGTTCCAGGGCACCAGACTCGCGAAGATCGGAGAGCTGCGGCCGGTGATCCGAGCGCGCCTCCGGTGCACGTGACAACTGCGACAGGACGACGATCGGCACGCTGAGTTCCTTGGCCAGGCCCTTCAACGAGCGCGAAATGGACGCCAGCTCGAGAGTGCGGTTCTCAAAGCGTCCGCGTCCGCTCATCAACTGGATATAGTCGACCACCAGCAGCGAGAGCCCGTGCTCGGCCTGGAGGCGTCTGGCCTTGGCGCGCATCTCGAGCACCCCGATGTTGGCGGTGTCATCGATGAACAGACGCATCCCGTTCAGGGTTTCCAGCGCATGGGAGATACGGCCGTAGTCTTTCTGACCAATCGCGCCGCTCATGAGCCGGTGGCTGTCGATCTGTGCCTCTGACGTCAGGAGGCGCAGGAACAGCGATTCCTTCGACATTTCCAGGCTGAAGAAGCCCACCGAGTGATCGGGCTGGGCAGCCACGTACTGCGAGATGTTGAGCACCAGGCTGGTTTTGCCCATCGAGGGACGCGCCGCAACGATGACAAGGTCACCGCCCTGCAGGCCACGAGTCATCTCGTCGAGATCGAGAAACCCCGTCGGCACGCCGGTAATCAGGCGCTTCTGCTCGAACATCTGCTCGATCTTCGGGAAGCTGTCCCGGACGAGATCGCGCATCTGCACGAAGCCAGCCTTCATCCGGTCGTCGGCGACCGCGAAGATGGCGCTCTCGGCCTCATCGAGGATGAGGTCGGACTCCTGGTCGGCCTCATACGCATTGCCAAGAATCTTGTTGGCGGCGTAGATCAGGTTGCGGAGGGTGGCCTTTTCCTTGACGATCCGCGCGTAGTACTCGAC
This sequence comes from Vicinamibacterales bacterium, assembly GCA_040081265.1. Taxonomy (GTDB): domain Bacteria; phylum Acidobacteriota; class Vicinamibacteria; order Vicinamibacterales; family UBA2999; genus JBEBGV01. The sequence goes on along the minus strand of JBEBGV010000068.1, from coordinate 12,979 downwards.
GTTGGTGGCGCGTGGCACGCCGTCGGCCAGCGATGCCACGTATGAAGGCCCACCCACACCGTCGAGCTCACCGGCCCGCGACAGCTCTTCCTTGAGCGTGACGAAGTCAATCGCCTGGTTGCGCTCGTTGAGATCGATCATCCGCTCGAAGATGCGGCGGTGACCGTCTCGATAGAAATCTGCCGGCTGGATCACCTGGACGGCCAGGTTGTACGCGTCGTTGTGAACGAGGATCGCGCCAAGCACCGATCGCTCGGCTTCGAGATTGTGCGGGAGCGTTCGTTCAGAGACGGCGACGGTGTCTGCCATGAGGAGCGGTGGGAAGTGGGGATCCTAGCAAAAAAAGCAACGGACGGATCCAGGGAATCCGTCCGTCTCGAACAACATCCTGCGTCACCCGACGCTGTGGGCGATTGCCCTCGCAGCTACAGCGCGGCGAGCGCGGCCTGAACCCTGCCGTAGTCAGGTTCGTTTCGCGCATCGTCGAGCACTTCGCGATGACGCACGACGCCGCCGCGATCGATGACGAACACTGCGCGTTTGGCGATGCCCTTCAGTCCGATCATGTCTTCGTTGAAGACACCGTAGTCGCGGATCACTGTCTTGTTGAAGTCGCTCAGCAGAGTGAACGGCAGCTGCTGCTGGTCTTTCCAGGCCTTCAGGGCGAAGAACGTGTCCACAGTGATGCCGAGCACCGTGGCCGAGACCTTGCTCAACTCGGTTGCGGAGTCCTTCAGCGTGCACATCTCCTTCGTGCACGTGCCGCTGAACGCGCCGGGCATGAATGCCAGGACCACCGGCCCGCTGGCCACCTGCTGGCTCAGCGTGACGGGCTCGCGGTCCTGGCTCGGAAGGGTGAAATCGGGGGCTTTGGTACCGACGTCGACGCCCAAGATGTTCCTCAGGCGCTCGGCGGCTGCTCGCCGCCTTCTTTGACCACCTTCACCTTCAGCGGCACCGTCACCTCACGGTGCAGCTTCAGCGGCACGTCGAATTCGCCCAGAGCCTTGATCGGCTCGGGAAGAATGAGCTTGCGCCGGTCGATGTCAAAACCCTTCGACTTGAGGAAGTCGGCGATGTCGGGACCCGTCACCGAGCCGTACAACTGCGCGGTGTCGCCGACACGGCGCGTGATCGAAATGTCGACCGCCAGCAGGCGCGTCGCCATCGATTCGGCCTGTGAACGGTCCTCCGCCTCGCGCTGATCCATGATCCTGCGCTCGCGCTCCACGTGTCGCTTATTGCCCTCAGTCACGGGAAGGGCGAGCTTGCGGGGCAGGAGGTAGTTCCGCGCGTATCCGGCCGCAACCTTGACGACTTCGCCGCGGTTGCCGAGCTTGTCAACGTGTTGTCTGAGAATCACTTCCATGGTTCTACTCCGACGTGTACGGCAGCAGCGCCAGCTGACGTGCCCGCATGATGGCGGTCCGCAGCTTCCGCTGGTGCGTTGCGCACGCACCGGAGATGCGCCGCGGCAGAATCTTCGCGCGCTCGGGCACGAACGGCATCAGGAGCTTGACGTCCTTGTAGTTGATGTCGTCGATCTTGTCCGAGCAGAACTTGCACACCTTGCGGCGGCGGAACATCGGACGCCGCTGGGCGCCGTCCTTGCCCTGCGCTGCGCCGGCAGCTCCACCGCGGCCGCGAGCTCCGCTGCTCGGTCCTCTTCGTCCGTTCATATGTCAGTCCTCGTTAAAAAGGCAGCCAATCGGCCGGCTGGACTCGCGTCGCACGCCGGCGCGCGCCTGCTACATGTCCAGGCCCATATCGAAACGATCGTCGCGATCGTCGTCACCGTCACCCCGCTGCCCTTCGCCGGGCTGGCGGTCGGGAGGCAGACCACGCGCCGTGCGACGGCGGCGTGACGTTGCCTGGCGGGCTTCGCGCGTCCGCTCGATGATGGCCTGATCCTCGTCAACCCGCACCACGAGGTGGCGGATGACGATGTCGAACACCTTCAGGCGTCGATCGATTTCCTTCATCAGTTCGCCACTGCCGTTGAGTACCAGCAGGACGTAGGTCCCTTCCTTGTGCCGGCCGATTTCGTAGGCCAGCTTCCGGCGGCCCCAGTTGTCGACCTGCACCACCTCGCCGCTCAACCGCTCGACGATGCCCTCGACCTGCTTCTGAAGGTCAGCTACCTGTTCTTCCGTCGCGTCGGGCGACACGACGTAGACGAGTTCGTACTTCCGATTCATGCGTCTCCTTCTGGACTTCGTCCGCCCTCAGGCGGCAAGGAGTCAGTCAGTATCCGGAGCCGTAGCCTCCGGGTTGTACACATTCATCACCCTGTCGATGCCCTCTACGGCGAACATCTCGGCGGCGTCTGCCGCCCGGGTGACGAGTTCGTCGAGAGCGGACCGTTCGTCCGCCTCGAACTTCGAGAGCACGTGGTCCGCGAGGTCACGCCTCGCGTCCCCGCGGCCCACGCCCAGCCGAAGCCGGGCAAAGTCGGTCGTGCCGAGGTGCTGCACCACTGACTTCAAACCATTGTGCCCTCCGGCCGACCCGCGGGCCCGCGCCCGCAGCTTGCCGAACGGCAGTGCAATCTCGTCCACGATCACCAGGAACGAGTCCGCCTCGACGCCGTAGTACCGGACCAGACCGCCAATCGCCTCGCCGCTGAGGTTCATGAAGGTCAGTGGCTTGGCCACCAGCAGCGGGCTGGCGCCGAAGCGCTTGGCGACCAGGGTCTCGGCCACTTGCGCCGGAGCCATCTGAAACTCGCCGCCGAACCGCCTCACCAGTTCGTCGGCCACCATGAATCCGATGTTGTGCCGGGTGTCCCGATACTTCGCACCGGGGTTGCCGAGGCCCACCACCAGCTTCATGCGCGTAGTTACTTCTTGTCCTTCTTGTCCTTGTCGTCCTTCTCGTCGGTCTTGCCCTTCTTCGCGACCTCGGGCTCGGCAACCGCTGCGGCACCTTCAACGGCTGCCGCCGCCGATTCCTCGGCCTTCGGGAGCACGATGTGGACCAGCATCGTTTCGCCTTCCGTCACTGCCTTCCACCTGGAATCCTGCGGAAGCTCGCGCACTCGGATCGCCTGGTTGAGCGTCAGCTCGGTCACATCAATGGTGATGTTCTCCGGGATGTCGGTCGGCAGGCAGAGCACCTGAATTTCGCGGGTGACGAAGTCGAGCAGCCCGCCCTGGAGTTTGACGCCGCGGGACTCGCCGGTCACGATGACCGGCACGGTCACGGTGATCGCCTTGTCCATGGCCAGCTGATAGAAGTCGGCGTGCAGCAACTGATGGGTGACCGGGTCGAGCTGGTATTCCTTCACCATCACCCGTGACTGACTGCCCTCGACGCTCAGGCTGATGAGCGTGTTGGCGCCGCTCTCGGAGTGAAGGATACGCAGCAGCGCCTTCGGGCTCACCGACACGGGCACACTCACCGGCGCTTTGCCGTCCTTCGCCGTGCCGTAGACCACAGCCGGGATATGTCCTCCGGCGCGGAGACGGTTCGCCTCGTTCTTGCCCCTGCCCTCACGCTTAACTGCTTCAAGAGTCGCTTCCATAACAATCCTCTGACTCGCCCTAAACGAAGAGCGACGATACCGATGTCTCTTCGTGAATGCTGCGGATGGCCTGCCCGAGCAACCGGGCCACCGACAACACCACAATCTTCTTGCACTGCTGCGCGTCACCCCGCAGCGGAATCGTGTTGGTCACGATCATCTGGTCGAGCGGCGAATTCTCGATACGTTCGATCGCCGGTCCCGACAGTACGCCGTGAACCGCACAGGCGAGCACCCGTTCGGCCCCTGCCTGCTTGAGCGCGGTGGCGCCTTTCTGAATCGTGCCTGCCGTGTCGATGATGTCGTCCTGCAGGATGCACGTCCGGCCCTGCACGTCGCCGATGACGTTCATCACTTCGGCCGTGCCGTCCTCGGACCGGCGCTTGTCGATGACGGCGAGCTCGGCGTCAAGGCGCTTGGCGTAGGCACGTGCGCGCTCGGCGCCACCGGCGTCCGGAGACACAATGGTCAGTTTCGGATGGTTCAGGCGCGCCAGGTACTCGATGATCACCGGCGCCGCGAACAGGTGGTCGACCGGGATGTCGAAAAAACCCTGAATCTGGGCCTTGTGGAGATCCATGGTCAGCACACGGTTCGTACCGGCGGCGCTGAGCAGGTTGGCCACGAGCTTGGCGGAGATGGGCACGCGCGGCTTGTCCTTCCGGTCCTGGCGCGCATAGCCGTAGTAGGGGATGACGGCCGTGATCCGCGCCGCCGACGAGCGGCGGAACGCATCAACCATCACCAGCATCTCCATGATGTGCGGATCAACCGGCGTCGAGGTGGGCTGGACGATGAACACATCCGCACCGCGGATGTTCTCGTCAATCTGGAATGACACTTCGGAATCGGGAAAGCGGCGCAGGCGCGCCTGTCCGATCGGGATGCCGAGCACGTCGGCAATCTCGCGCGTCAGCCCCGGGTGAGCACTCCCCGAAAACAGCTTCAGGTCGCCAAACCCCGTTGACATCAATCCTTCACCGCTCAGCGGTCGTTTCATGGACGCCCACGTCGAATCAAAAACTGGTTGGGGCGGGAGGATTCGAACCTCCGAATACGGGAGCCAAAGTCCCGCGCCTTACCGCTTGGCCACGCCCCATCACATCCCCCCGGCCGGACCCCCTCGCCCGCGATACGACGAGGACACGTTCCGCTAGGAAGCCCTTAGCTGGGGCGGTGCAAACCCATAGTGTAGACGAGACTTGCTGAATGCGGCAAGGCGCGTCCCGCTACCGCGTCCCCGCCCGTGAGCCGGAGCTGAGCACCGGGCGCGTCAGGCGACTGGATTCGACTCGCCCGAGCGACTTGGTGAGAATCACCCGCCAGCCCAGCCCGTCCAGTCGGGCGACGGCCCTGACAGCATCCGCCCTCTTCTGGAAGAGTCCGAAGACGGTCGAGCCACTGCCGGTCATCGAGGCCGCCAGCGCACCAGCCCGCCGCAGGGCTGCCTTCATCTGGTCAATCTCAGGGTGGTGCCGGGCAATGGGTGCCTCGAGGTCGTTGACCATCTGAGCCGCCCTCGACGGCCACGGGCCAGGCACGTACTGCGGCTCCTTGATCTCGGGGGTTCTGTTCTGCGCGTGCTCGGTATCCCACCAACCATACGCATCGACGGTCGACACGCCAAAGCCCGGCACCAGCAGGACGACCCAGTGGGTCGGCAGATCCGCCAGGGGGTAGATTTCCTCTCCACGGCCAAGCCCAAGCGCCGTGCCTCCGGACAGGAAGAAGGGCACGTCTGCGCCAAGGGTCGCACCGATGTCGACAAGCTGCGTGGCCTTCACCGGCACACGCCACAGCCTGGCCAGCCCGACCAGCGTCGCCGCGGCGTCCGCACTGCCGCCCCCCAATCCGCCCTGGAGCGGGATCCGCTTGTCGAGCTGTACGAGCACGTCTGCCACCCGCCCCGGTCGGCGCAACGAATGCCAGAGCCGCTCGGCTGCACGCCACACGAGGTTGCTCTCATTGAGCGGCACACCCGCGGTCCGACACTCGATGGCGAACGGTCCGGGCCGCGGAACGCAGGTGACGATGTCGTGCAGCGAGATCGCCTGGAACACCGTCCTCAGCTCGTGAAAGCCGTCCGCTCGAATACCAAGCACGCGCAAATCAAGGTTGATCTTGGCGTGTGCCCGCACCGTGACTTGGCGACCTGGGGCGACCGTCGTCACGGCTGGTTCCTCAGCGGACCGCCCTGGCGAAGGTCATCGAGGGAGACGCTGGTCGCGCCAGGGGGCGCCATGAGGGCAAACGCCGCGGCATCAAGGTCGACGTTCGCTTCGAGCTGGGAAATGGTCGCTGACAGGTCCACCTGGACACCTGGGGCGTCTGAACGCAATCGGACCGTTGACGGGAAACGACCCTGCCAGAGCGGATACTCGATCATCCAGCGTCCGCGTCGGGCGGCGCGCAATCTCCACATCTCGCCGTCGCGCTGCAGATATAGCTCTGCGCCCGTATCCATGGTCAGCGACGCCCAGCCGTTGCCGTGGAGGCGGCCGCTTGTGACGCGCGGATTGGCGGTCACGCATCCAGTCAGGACGGCCTGAAGGTCGGACGGTTCGAGGGCAACGCCGGTCAATGCCTCCAGCACGTCGGCGGGGGGGGCCTCACGCAATACGGCGTTCTCACGCGGAAGAACCAGGGTCGACACACCCGCCCGGCTCACCAGGATGAACGCGGGCGGACCGAGCGGCGCCACACCTTCGAGCCGCATGGAGTCGGGGCGCATGAACCCGGCCACGACCCGTCCGCGGAGCCGTTCAGGCCCGACACGCCCGGACAATCCGAGTTCCGCCGTGAACGTGCGAAGTCCAAGACACGCACTGACGACAGCGGCATGAACGTCGTTGAAGGCGGGCAGCGGCGAACCGGGGTCAGAGGGCGGCGTGAACTGACGGGCAGCACATGCCGTGAGGCAGGTCGCACCAAGCGCCAGGCCTACCAGCCGCAGAGCCAGACGCCGGGCGGTCATCAGCGAATACGGCTGCGCGCGTCCTGCACCTTCTTCTCAATGGCGGCGCGGTCGATGGATTCGCCATCGCCGTCGAGCGCGCGGGTCCACGCGGCTACGGCGTCCTGCCACCGTCCGAGGCGAGCGTAGACGTCACCCATGTGATCCTGGATCACCGAGTTCTTCGGCAGCTTGTCAGCAGCCGGCGTCATGTACTTCTGCGCCTCGCCAGCGTCACCCTTGCGGTAGTACGCCCATCCAAGGCTGTCCAGATAGGACGGGTTGTCGGGCTCGATGTCGAGAGCCCGCTTCACGAGATCGATGGCCTCGTCCAGCTGCTGTCCCCGGTCCGCCAGCAGGTAACCAAGATAATTGAGCGCCCCGGCGTTGGAGGGCTCGCGCATGACGACCTGACGCACGACTTTCTCGGCGTCGGGAAATCGACCGGCGTCGTTGTACAGGTCCGCGAGTGCAAACTGCACGGTGTTGTCGGTGGGATTGGCACGGGCCACCGGCTCGAGCACATCAATGGCTCGTGCGGGTGCGCCGGCGTCAAAGAGAGCCCGTGCGCGCAGCCTGGGAAACCGCGAATCGTCTGGATGTTCCAGTTGTCCCGCCGCCGCCGCCTCGGCTGCGTTGGCAAAGTCCATCGCGGCAAACAGCGACGCTGCCCGGCGGAACTTGATGTCGCGGCTGGTCGGCGCGACCTCCAGGGCCTTGGAGTACGCGTCGGCGGCCTCCTTCGGACGTCCTGCCCGCTCGAGATACTGCCCGAGCGTCGCCGCGACGCGGGGCTCGTCGTCAACGATCTCGGCCAGTGAATCGATCGCCCCGTTGAGATTGCCGATCGAGAGGAACGCCTGCGAGAGCGACAGCCTGCCCTGGACGAAATTGGGGTTCAGGCTGACCACGCGGCTGAGCGCCTGCACAGCCTTCTCGCCGTCGCCGTTCCGGAGGTACAGGCGCCCCAGGGTGAGAAAGACATTGATGTCGGTCGACGAAGCCGGGCTGGCTGAGGCGACCTCCAGATGGGAGATGGCTTCGCGCAAGTCCGCTGTGACATCGGTCTGAGCCCCTCGCGCCGGTGCCGCGTCCACCTTGCCCGTGTACAGGAAGCCAAGAATGCGATGCGCGTCCGGATTGTCAGCATCGAGGGTCAGCGATTCCCGCGCCGCCTTCTCGGCATCGTCGCGCCGGTTGCGACGGAACTCGAGCCCGGCGATCTCTGCCTTGATTGCCCCCGAGGCCGGGTCGGCCGCCGAGGCTCGCTGGAGTGCCGCAAGCGCGCCCGTGACGTCGCCCTCCGCTTCGAGGCGACGGGCCATGATGAACTCGAAGTAGGGGCCGGCGCTGTTGGGAGCGGTCTGCGCATCTGCCCGGCCGGTCGCCGTCGACACGAGTCCCGCGAGGGTCAACACGAGGGCGGCGGATCGAGGCGTCAGCATGGCTAAGTGATTCTAGCGCAAGATGCTATAGTTCCAAGCCTCACTCAGGGAGCGTCATGCCGGTCGACAAAGAGCTACTCGAAATCCTCGCCTGCCCCAACTGCAAGACCCCGGTTGAGTTGATTCGGGACGGCTCGGCGTTGAAGTGCGCACAGTGTCACCGCGTCTACCCCATCAAGGACGACATCCCGGTGATGCTGATCGACGAGGCAACGATCGAGCCCTGACACCGCGCCTGGGGCGGCGCCCGGCGCCATGAAGATCCTTCTCGTTCGCCTCCGACTGATCGGCGATGTTGTCTTCACGACACCGCTGCTGGCAGGCCTTCGTCGCCGGTTCCCGGATGCGGAACTCACCTACGTCGTCGAACCCGCGGCAGCCCCGGTCGTGCTGGGGAACCCGCATCTCACCGACGTCGTTGTCGTCCCGAAGGCGTCGGGGATCGCCCGGTTGCGCAGCGACCTCACCACGGCGCGCGCCCTCCGCCGGCGACGGTTCGACGTCGCCATTGACCTGCACGGCGGCCCCCGCAGTGCCTGGCTGGCCAGGCTGAGTGGCGCGCCGATGCGCATCGGCTATCGAATCGCCGGCCGTAGCTGGATGTACACGCATCTGGTCGAGCGACCCGCCGACAATGGCCCGCGTCACTCGGTCCTCAACCAGTGGGATCTGCTCGAGCCCCTGGGCATCGAGCCGTGCGATCCCGAGCGCTACCCGGTCGAGATGATCGAGGACCAGCAGGCTGCCGAGCGCCTCACCCGCCACCTGGAACGCGCCGGTATCCCCTCTTCGGCCCCGCTCGTGGTTGTGCACGTGAGCGCAGGAAACCCCTTCAGACGCTGGCCCGCCGATGCGTTCGTGTCGGTGCTCGAACAACTGGCGCGACAGGATCCCACACGTCGCATCGTCGTTACCTCGGGGCCATCGGAGGCGTCAGCGGCCGAGGCAATTGCGCGCCGGGCCCGTCAACGCCTCGCGGGGCTGGCCGATGCGATTGCCTCGGTGCCGGAGTTCGATCTTCAGGAACTGCACAGCCTCATTCGGCGCTCGGCGTTGTTCATCGGCGGCGACAGCGGGCCGATGCACATCGCCGCCACGACCGAAACGCCGATCGTGGCGCTGCTCGGTCCGACGCTGCCGGAGCGTTCCATGCCCTGGCGCGCGCCGACCGCCTACGGCGAGGGCGTCGATGCCGGCCCGCTTCCCTGCCGCCCGTGCAGGCAGCGGGTGTGCGAACCCGGCGACTTCAGGTGCCTGACTCGCATCACCCCCGAGCGGGTCGTCGCCGCCGCGGGGCGGGCACTTGCATCAAAGGGCAGGAACGACGTACACAGCAGGACGTGAGAGAGCCCGCATGATGCTGCCGCCCGTGGCCCCCGAGCGCGCCCGTCGCCTGATCGGCGCCATGTCCGGCGTCCAGGCCCTCGTGATCGGCGACGTCATGCTCGACCGCTTCATCGTCGGGCGTGTGACGCGCATCTCACCGGAGGCCCCGGTGCCGGTCGTCTCCTTCGAGCACGAGATGGTACGTATCGGTGGCGCGGGTAACGTGGCCCACAACATCGCCGCACTCGGCGGAGGGGTGAGGCTCATTGCCCCGACCGGTCAGGACGAAGATGCGGCGACGCTGGCACAGTCGTGCCGCGAAGCAGGGATCGCCACGAGTTTCGCAAGCGATCCGTCCCGCCGCACCACGACCAAGGTGCGCATCGTGACCGAGCGGAACCAGCAGGTCGCACGCGTCGATTACGAGAACGACGTCGAAGTCACCGGCGAGGTCGAGCGGAGACTCGTCGCCAGCGTCCGGCAACTGGCCCCCGAGGCCGCCGTCATTGTCGTCTCCGACTACCTGAAAGGTGGCGTCACTCGAACCCTGATGCGCGCCATCGTTGACGTCGCCGCCGAGCGCGGCATCCCGGTCCTCGTCGACCCGAAGATCCCCCACGTCGACTACTACGCCGGAGCGACGCTGGTGACGCCGAACTCGCACGAGGCCGAAACCGCCACGCTGCTTCGTGTTCGCGACGAGAACTCCGCCCGCGCCACCGCCCGCGCGTTTCGCGACCGCGTTGGATGCGGTGCCGTGATGATCACACGCGGCGATCAGGGGATGTGGCTGCTTGGGCCCGATGTCGAGGGTTCGCTGTCATCAGCGGCGCGCGAAGTTGCCGACGTCACTGGAGCCGGCGATACCGTCATCGCCACAACGGCCATCGCCCTCGCAGCCGGCGCCACACTGGCAGAGGCTGCGTGGCTCGCCAACGAAGCGGCGGCCATCGCCGTCGGACGGTTTGGCCCGGCCACGGTGACACCGCTCGAACTGCAGACCTGGGTCAGCCGCGCCCAGACTGTCTAGCCTGCACGGACACGACACCGCCGATGCCGAGACGCTACTGGTTGATGAAGTGTGAGCCCGCCGCGTACACGATCGACGACCTCGCGCGTGACGGCACGACGGGATGGGAAGGCGTGCGGAACTATCAGGCGCGTAATTTCATGCGCGATGACATGGCCGCCGGCGATCGTGTCTTGTTCTACGCCTCCAACGCCAGCCCGTCCGGGGTGACCGGCCTCGCTGAAATCGCGCGTGCCGGCCATCCCGACCCATTCGCCTGGAAGAAGGGGCATAAGTACTTCGACGCGACGACCAGGCGCGAATCGCCGACCTGGTACACGGTGGACGTCCGGTTCGTCGAGCGCTTCGCCGATGTTGTCGCCCTCGACGTCCTGAAGCACACAGCCGGGCTGGAGAAGATGATGGTCATCCAGAAGGGCAGCCGGCTGTCGATTCAGCCCGTCACGAAGTCGGAGTTCGACATCGTCGTGCGTCTTGGTCGGCACGGCCGTACGTAGGCCGGACCTTCAGGCCCGGCAGCCGGAGGACCAGTCTTATCGAGCCCCGCTTGACTTGCGCACGATGTCGCCCGCACGGATGGCACCCGGTACCACCACTCGTGCATTGAGTCCCCGGAGGCGCAGCAATTTACCACTAGGAGCGTTGACGAACTTCATCGCGTCGAGACCGAACCGCTCCACGAACTTGCGGCACCCCGTATGTGGCTCGCGAGTCACTTCGATCACGGCGGAGCCAATGGCGAGCTGGGTGCCCGGGGGGAGATTGGTCTCCGACAGGTCGAAGTCCACGTAGAGCTGATCGCCAGCCAGCGCCCAGCGATCCGGAGACTGCGCCAGGAGCGCGACCACACGGGAGGACATGACATTGAGCTGCATGTCGGGGTGGCGTGAACCATCAGGCGTGCGGCTGCTGCCACGCCTGGCCCACGTGTCGCCCGCCAGACCCTCCGTCAGGTTCAATTCAGCCTCGTCGAGGATCTCGCGCACCCCCTCCGCTGGGCGACGGACGATGAGCCTGAGAACCCCTTCGTCAGAGGGTGCCCTGCGAATGTCCTCGAGACCCGCGTCGAGCTGCTCACTCGTGAGATGCGTGATGCCCGCGTTGCTGCTCATGCTCGAATAGTAGCGCCAGCGCCCTGTGTGATGTGACGGTCACATCGCCGGTACCGCGTGTCCTCCCCGCCGACAAGGGGTAAGGTAGAAAACATGTCTTCCCCGTGGAAGGATCCCGCGTGGCGCGCTGAATTCCGCCGCGGCTTTCTCGACATGATGCCGGCGTTTCCCGGAATCCTCGCCTGGGGACTGGTCACCGGCGTGGCCATGGTCAAGAGCGGGATGCCGGTGCCCTATGCCCTCTTGATGACCGCACTCGCCTACGCAGGCTCGGCCCAACTGGCGTCGCTCCCGCTCATCGCGGCCGCCGCGCCGGTGGGGGTGATCGGACTGACGGCGCTGGTCACCAATCTCCGCTTCGTCATCTACGCAGCGGCGATTCGGACCTGGCTCTGGACCTACTCGGCCCGTCGACGTGCACTCATCGGGTACCTGACGGGTGACTTCTCGTTCGTCCTCTTCATGGCGCGCATCGGGCGCGAGGGTGCTTTCCCCCATCGGGACGCCTGGCTGCTTGGCACCACGGTCGCCAACTGGGTGGCGTGGCAGGGCTCGTCGGTGCTTGGCATCGTCGCCGCCGCCTTCATTCCAACGGAGTGGGGTCTGCAGTTTGCCGGGACGCTCGCGCTCGTGGCGCTCGTCGTTCCGCTGTGTCGGCAGCGCGCTGGCGCGGCAGGAGCGCTTGCCGCCGGGGTCGTCGCCATGATCGGCCACGCCTGGCCCTTCAAATCCGGCCTGCTCGCCGGGGTGGTGGTCGGGATTGTGGTGGCCACCTTCGTCGATGAAACGACCACCACGCCCGTGGCGGAGCCGGGCGCATGACAGAACTATCCCCTGTCGAACTCATCCTGGCGATCGTGAGCGTCGCCATCTCGACGCTCGTCACCCGCGCTGGACTGCTGGTTTTCGGCGAACGCCTCACGCTGTCTCATCGCGTGGATACTGCGCTCCGTTTCGCACCGGCCTGCGCCCTTACCGCGCTAATCGTGCCCGAAGTGCTCTATCCGGCCGGCGTTCTCGAGCTGTCGATGGCCAACCCCCGACTTCCTGCGACGATCATTGCGGCCATCTTCCTGCTCTGGCGCCAGAGCATCATCGGCGCGATCGTCATCGGCATGATCGTCTACGGCCTCATCCGCTTTGCCCTGTAGTCCGGGGAGTGCTTTTTTTGCGAGCAAATCGACAAAAAACACCGTACTCTATGTCACGGCGTTCGAACGACGCGCGCACAACCATCGAACTAGTGAAGGAGAGCAACAAGTGGCAAAGTTGATGTCAAAGTCTGAGTTGGTCGAGAAGCTCGCGGGAGCGACGGGAAGCCTGAGCAAGAAGGACGTGAAGGGCGTGCTGGAAGCGCTCGCTGGTGTGGCGTACAAGGAACTCAAGAAGTCTGGCGCGTTCCTGGTGCCCGGCCTCGCCAAGTTCGTCGTCATCAAGAAGCCCGCGACGAAGGCTCGGAAGGGCATCAACCCCTTCACCAAGGAGCCGACGATCTTCAAGGCGAAGCCTGCCCGCAAGGTGATCAAGGCTCGTCCGGTGAAGGCCGCGAAGGACGCGCTGCTCTAGGCACTTCCAGTCCTGCGGGGCCGG
>JBEBGV010000134.1:0-6607 GCA_040081265.1 Vicinamibacterales bacterium | reverse complement strand
GAACAGGAAACCGCCGGTCTGCAGATCAACATGATTCCGCGCGATGGCGGCAACTTCTTCGGCGGCACCTTCCAGCTCAACGGGAGTTCGGGTGCCTTGCAGGGCAATAACCTCACGCCGCGGCTGAAGGCTCTCGGCGTGCCGGTGCAGGGCAAGCTGCAGAAGCTGTATGACATCGGCGGCGGCTTCGGCGGCCCGATCGCGAAGGATCGCGTCTGGTTCTTCGCCGCGGATCGCTGGTGGAACTCCGCCAGCATCGTCGCTGGCAGCTTCTACAACGCGACGCCCAAGCCGGTCTATGGCCTGTTTCCGGTCTATACGCCGGACGTCAACCGGCCGTCCATCAACAGCGCGCCGAATCACAACGACGACCTTCGCCTCACCTGGCAGGTGAACAACTCGCACAAGCTCGGCTACTTCATGGAGTTGGAGTCGGCCTGCAACTGCTTCTTCGGTGCCTCGGGCACGATGGCCGCGGAGTCCTCGCAGAACCTCACGGCGCCCTACGGCACGAAGAACCTCTTCCAGGCCACGTGGACATACGTGAAGGGCAACCGTTGGTTGTTCACCGCCGGCGACTCCACCTTCCTCAGTGGCAGCAAGCCGGGCGGTGAGTTGAATGCCGCATCGCTCCAGGACGTCGCGCTGCGGGACCTCAATACCGGCTTCTACTACAACAACCACCAGGACGATCCGAACCCGTCCGGCGGTGTGTGCTGCACGCCGATTGCCGACGGCAAGATTCTTGGTTCGTCGTGGTATCACGACCAGCGGTACTCGGCGACCTACACGACCGGCTCGCACACGCTGAAGGTCGGGGCACAGACCTACTTCTACGGCAACAAGTCCGGGACGTCCGCGTACAACGAGACGCCGCTCGGCCCAGTGCTGGTGAACGTCCGCGGTGGGGTGTGCCTGACGCCTGGCTGCACGGCACCCCCGCTCGTGCCGGCATCGATTCTGCTGCTCATCAATCCTCAGGGTCCCGCCTCAGCGGACGATCAGGGCGGCAGCCGCAACCTGACCACGGCGCTGTTCGCGCAGGAGCAGTGGACGATGCGGCGGATGACGTTGAACCTCGGCGTCCGCTACGACGGAATGCGGGGCAAGTACCTGGCGTACAAGTCGGTGGCGAACAACTACGCTCCGTCGTTCGCCTTCCCGGAGGTGCCCGACTCTCCGAAGTGGAACGACATCGCCCCGCGCGTCGGCGTCGCGTACGACTTGTTCGGCAACGGCAAGACGGCGGTCAAGGGGTCGTTCGGCCGTTTCGTGTCCCATCAGACGGGTGCCGGGTCATCGCCCGCCTCCCTGCTTGGCTTCTCTGGCGGCACGCGGACGTGGAACGACACGAACCAGGACTTCTTCCCCAACTGCGTGCTGACCAACCCTCTCGCGAACGGCGAGTGCGGTCCGCTGCCCAACGCGAACCGCGGTCTGCCGACGGCACAGTCCACCTTCTACGACAGCGAGTACCTGGCCGGCTGGGGTTCGCGTCCCTATCTGTGGAAGTCCAGCGTCAGCCTCCAGCAGCAGCTGCGTCCAGGGTTCGGCATCAACGTTGGCTATTTCCACACGGTGAATGCCAACATCACCGTGACGGACAACCGCGCGGTGACGCCCTCGGACTACGACCAGTACTGCGTCACGGCTCCGACGGACGCACGCCTGGGCGACGTCAGCGGCAAGCAGCTCTGCGGGCTGTCTGACCTGAATCCGTCGAAGTTCGGCAGAACCAATAACCTCATCACGATTCCCTCGACGCTCAACGTTAATCCGAAGAATCAGTTCGATGGAGTTGACATCGCACTCGACGCCCGCTTCGGCAAGGGCGGTGTGCTGTCCGGTGGCGTCAGTACGTCGAAGACGGTCGTCGACAACTGCTACACGATCGACGCGCCTTTCCGGAACGACTACTGCCGGACGGTGACGAACTGGAGCAATGCGACGCAGATCAAACTGCTCGGCAACTATCCGCTCCCGTGGTGGGGCCTGAACGTCAGCGGCACCTACATGAACCTGCCGGGACCGTCCCTCTCGGCGAACCGGGTCTACTCGAGCGCGGAGATTGCGCCGTCCCTCGGGCGGCCGCTCTCGGCAGGTGCGACGGGCACCGTCACGATTCCGCTGCTCGTCCCCAATACGGTCTGGGCACCGCGCTTCAACCAGATGGACGTCCGGCTGACGAAGAGCCTGCGGGTGCAGAAGCTGCGCGTGCAGGGACAGTTCGACGTCTACAACCTCTTCAACTCCAGCGCCGTGCTGGCCCAGAACGCGACCTTCGGATCGGCCTGGCTGCGGCCGACGACCATCCTGGGCGCGCGTCTCATCAAGTTCGGCATGC
The DNA here is from genome assembly GCA_040081265.1 of Vicinamibacterales bacterium. GTDB lineage: Bacteria > Acidobacteriota > Vicinamibacteria > Vicinamibacterales > UBA2999 > JBEBGV01. The sequence continues at coordinate 4,263 of JBEBGV010000134.1, read as the reverse complement.
AGCTCGACTGGCAGTAAGCGTCACCTCGTGCCGGCGGCTTCGGCCGCCGGCATACCCTACCTGCCCTTTGGTAGGGACGGCGTGCCGGAGCGCACGGTAACGTCGAGCTGGTCATGGCTGTGTCGAATGTGAGGATGGAAATGCGACGGACAAAGTGTGCGATCGGCCTGCTTGTGGTGCTCGGCGTTGCCGTGTTCGCCGGTGGCCGCGTCTTCCAGGCGGCTCCACAGGGTCAGACGCGCGCGTTTCTCATCGTCGAATCGGACCAGGGTTTCCTCTATGCGCCCATGGAGCAGGAGTGCCCACAGGGCTTCGAAATGACCGTGGAGGAGAGCTTCCTCTCCCAGCAGACGCCCGCGGAGCGTGAGCGGCTGCTCAAGCCGGAGAACGCCAAGGAGTATCAGAGCAAGTGGAAGGGTGAGTTCATCCACGGGCCGGGCGGCGAGAACGTCTGCAACAACCCGAAGTCGTTCATGAACGACCCGCGGCGGTTCGTCTATCGCGGCACGGCGAGCAAGGTCGCCTTCGGCGTCAACCTGGACGGCACAACGGACGGCCGCGCCACGAAGAACACGTGCGCGCACCAGAAGTTCACCGGCGTCAACGGCGAGCCGGCCGTCGACAACCAGCTCTACCGCGCGATGGGGTGCAGCAAACTCGCGCGCAGCACGATGCGCGTGGCCCGGAACTACATGGAGCACTTCCTGGTCGAAGTGCGCGGCATCGACGACCCGAAGAACGACGACCGAGTCGAGGTCGGCATCTACACACCGGAAGACACGCCGATCCAGGGGTCGAGCGGTAGCCCGCTCCCGAATCAGACCATCGGCATCACGTCGAACCCGCACTGGCGGACGATGGTTGCCGGCCGGATCGTCAACGGCCAGCTGACGACCGATGTGATTCCCACGCTGTATCTGAAGTGGGTGCTGGCGACGTGGGGGCCGCTCGGCCTACAGGACCACGAGTTCCGCGATGCCCGCTTCCGCATGACGCTCGATGACGATGGCTCGTTGACCGGAATGATGGCGGCCTACCGGCCCATCGAGAACATCTTCACGGTCGGCCGCTGCTGTGGCGGCACGGCGAGCGTCGCCAACAACGATTGCGCGTCCGAGCACAAGACGCTGGTGGCGATGGCGGACGGGTATCCGGATCCGGAGACCGGCACCTGCACCGCCATTTCCTCCGTGACGAACATCAAGGGCATTCCCGTGTTCATCGTTCAACCGAAGGTCGATTTATCGAGCAGGAAGTAGATGGCTGACACGCGCACGGCATACACACGTTGGGTACGGCGGGCGTCATGCGCCGCGGTGGCGGCGCTCGTCGGGGCGACACTGCACGCGCAGGCGCCGACTGGTGAGCAGCAGGTCACCGGCATGCGGCGGCTGACGCAGGAGCAGTATCGCAACGCGGTCGCGGACGTCTTCGGGGACGACATTCAGATCGCGGGCCGCATCGATCCCATCGTGCGGCCGCCGCACGGCCTGCAGATCATGGACGTCAGTCGCATCGCCGTCTCGTTGTCCGGCGGTGAGGAATACAACCGCATGGCCCTGGCCATCGCGAACCAGGTCGTCGACGAGAAGCATCGTGGCGCGCTGGTCGTGTGCAAGCCGCGCGATGCGGCCGCGGCCGACGACGAGTGCGCGGCCAAGTTCTTCCTCCGCGTCGGCAAGTTGATCATGCGCAAGCCCTTCGCGCTGAAGGACGTGCAGGCGCAGGTGGCCGCCGCAGGTTCGGCCACCAGGCTGACCAAGGACTTCTACTCCGGCCTGGCGCTGAGCCTGGCCACGATGCTGCAGTCCCCGGAGTTCCTCTTCGACATGGATTTCGTGGAGCCGGACCCGACACGGCCCGGGTCCACGCGCCTGAGCGGCTTTTCGAAGGCGACCCGCCTGAGCCTCTTCTTCTGGAACACGACACCCGATGCGATGCTGCTCGACGCGGGTGGTCGCGGTGACTTGCACACGAAGGCCGGCCTGGCAAAGCAGGTCGATCGCCTGCTGGCCTCTCCACGCCTCGAAACCGGTGTGCGCGCGTTTTTTGGGGACGTGCTCGGCTTCGACGCGATCGGAGACCTCGCCAAGGACACGGTCATCTATCCGCAGTTCAACCAGGACGTGAAGCGCGACATGCCGGAGCAGACCATGCGGACGCTGGTCGATCTCCTGGTGACGCGCAATGGCGACTACCGCGATCTGTTCACGACCCGCGACACGTTCCTGACCCGCGGTCTCGGCGCCGTGTACGGCGTACCGGTGGAGCAGGCGACGGGCTGGGCGAAGCACCAGTTCGCGGCTGACAGCCCCCGTATCGGGCTGCTCACCCAGATGAGCTTCCTCGCGACGCATTCGCACGATGGGCGCAGTTCACCCACGCTTCGCGGCAAGGCTCTCCGGGAACTGATCCTGTGCCAGGCGATCCCGGATCCGCCGGCGAACGTGAACTTCACGCTCGTCAACGACACGAAGAACGAAAAGCTCAAGACGGTGCGCGATCGCCTGACCGTGCACCGCGAGAACCCCGCCTGCTCGACCTGTCACCGGCGCATGGATCCCGTGGGCTTGAGCCTGGAGAACTTTGACGGTGTTGGTGCGTTCCGTTCGCATGAGAACGGTGTGCTGATCGACACGAGCGGTGAGCTGGACGGGAGCAAGTTCGACAGCCCGGCCACGCTCGGACAGGCGGTGCATGACAACCCCGGCGTCCCGGCGTGTCTGGCGAAGCGCGCCACTGAGTACGCGGTCCGCCGTCCGCTGACGCCCGGCGAAGCGCCGTGGCTGAAGGCCGTGCAGACCCGGTTCGGCAGCAACGGTTACAAGCTGCGTGCGCTGTTGCGGGACATCGCCACCAGCGAGCAGTTCTTCGGAACGGCATCTTCGACGGCGACGCCCGCGAAGGCGCCAGGCGTGGTCAAGGCAGTCGGAACGACTAAAGAGGTGACGAAATGAGTCTGAAAGTGGATCGACGCACCGTACTGCGCGGCATCGTGCACGGGACCACCGTTGCGGTGAGCCTGCCGTATCTGGACACGTTCCTCAACGGTAACGGCACCGCGCTCGCAGCCGGTGCGCCGCTGCCAACTCGCTTCGGCACGTGGTTCTGGGGCCTGGGATGCTCGCCGGGCCGCTGGCACCCGAACGCCACCGGTGCGAACTACGAGATCTCGCCCGAACTGACGCCGATGGCCGCCTTCAAGAGCAAGGTGTCGGTGTTCAAGGGATTCGACTGCCTCCTGGACGGGAAACCGAACTTCCCGCACGGGACGGCAGGTCCGACGATCCGCACGGGCATCGCGCCCGGGAATCAGGGCGTTCTCCCCGGTGCCTCGTTCGACAACATCATCGCCAACACGATCGGGGCGACCACGCGCTTCCGGACCCTCGACGTGTCCGCCATCGGCGACCGCAACAACAGCCTGAGCGGCGGTGGTGTGGGTCAGCGCAATCCCCCGGAAACGAACGCGATGCGGCTCTATCAGCGCATCTTCGGTGAGGGCTTCGTGGATCCGAACGCTGGCGCGTTCACGCCCGACCCGTTCGTCATGGCGCACAAGAGTGTGCTGTCGGTGGTGAAGGACCAGCGTCTCGCCCTTGAGAAGCGCCTGGGTGCAAGCGACAAGGCCAGGCTCGACCAGTACTTCACCGCGGTGCGCCAGGTCGAGAACCAGCTCGCGATGCAGCTCGAAAAACCGGAGCCGCTCCAGGCCTGCAAGGTGCCGGCGAAGCCCGAGGACAAGGAAGTCGCCAACGAGCTCGAGGACGTCAGCCAGAACCACGAGATCATGGCGCGCCTGCTCGCGATGGCGCTCGCCTGTAATCAGACGAAGGTTGTGAACGTGGCGTTCAACAACGGCGCGTCGAGCCTGACCCGCCGCGGCAGCCCGACGTCACACCACCAGCTCACCCACGATGAACCGATCGACCCGAAGCTCGGCTACCAGCCGAAGGCGACGAAGTTCGTCGAGGACATCATGGCCCAGTGGGCGCTGTTCCTGAAGATCATGGACGGCATGCCAGAAGGCGACGGCACGCTGCTCGATCACATGCTGGTCGTCGCGCACTCCGAGACGGAGCTGGCATCGAACCACAACGTGAACAACATGCCGATCATGATGGCAGGCACCGCCAGCGGCAAGGTGAAGTCCGGCTTCTGTGTCGACGGCAAGAAGGATACGGTCGCGCGGATTGGTCTGACCGCGATGCAGGCGATGGGCGTGCCCATTGAAACGTTCGGTACACAGTCCAACCTGACGAA
>JBEBGV010000067.1:0-23759 GCA_040081265.1 Vicinamibacterales bacterium | reverse complement strand
GCACTCATCGGCGGGTCGGATGAGCCCGGCGGAATTCGAACGCACGACGACTCACGCAGCGTAGTTAACCCGTCCACCGGATCGGATCAAGCGCACACGCCAGCTAAGCGAACTAGCTAGCGCCTTACATCGCTTCAGGAAAGAAGTCAGTTGACTTTCTGACTTTCGCGGAAGCGATCACTTTCATCCGATGGAATGGGCTCCAACTCGATTGTCGCAAGTCAGTTGACTGTTCCATTTGGGACGGCGCGAATCCGAGTGGGGCAACGTGACAAATCGCACTGCCAGAGTGTCAATCGACACTTTGACACGCGTTACAATCTTCAAAACAGCCCGATGAAATGGGCTCGAACTGAGAGGTCGTGAGTCAGTTGACGTTTGGGTTTGGAATGGTCAGATGGGCAAGACGGCTTAATGCCGCCGTCTAGGCGAAGCTCTTGGAGCAGGCTTGACATGGTGACCGTGACACTAACTCAAACTACGAAACTAGCTTCTCCTGGTGAGTGTATCTACTGCGGTGCCAAAGACGGCCTGAGCGATGAGCACGTGGTTCCCCTAGGACTTGGGGGCATGCTGATTCTAGGCAAGGCTAGTTGCCAAGCTTGCGCAAATATCACGTCGGCCTTTGAGGGAAAGGTCCTCCGTGGATTCATGAGAAGAGCGCGCGATACGGGTGGATTCCCCACGCGCCGACCGAAGGAGCGACCGGCGTCACACAATGTGACCATTCTTCGTGGCGAATCGGTTGAGCAGCTTAGCGTGCCGGTAGGCGAGGAGCCCGGTCTACTCATGCTCCCCCTTCTCGCGCATCCGGGCCTCTTGCGAGGAGAAGCCACAACGCCTGGCGTCATTATCACCGGCAACGAGCTGATCTACTTTGGCATTCCACCTGACCGGTTCGCTGAACAACACAGCGCATCAGGGCTGAGCCAAACAGATGATGTCGATGCGACGGCCTTCGCCCGCATGATTGCAAAAATCGCATTTTGTTATGCCTGGTCGATGTTCCCACCGTTGCGGAGACTCGAAGTGTCAGTTCTGCCTTTCATCCTCGGCAATAGGGACGACGGCGGAGAGTGGATCGGGTCAAGCGTGTTCGAGCATCAATCGCAGAAGGATGGTGCGAACGTTACCCTAGCGTTGGTCAGAAGGACGTTTGAGTTCCAAGGCGAAGTTCGCACTGCGGCCACTGTCCAGGTCAAGCTCTTCGCTCAGTCGGGCGCCACTGGGTATGAAGTAGTCATCTATCAGTGCGCAGGAAATCTGGGGAACACGATCTGGACTGGATAGCGTTTAGTTTCAAGGACGAGAATATCCGGTTGGCACTACTAGTTCGGACAGCGGGCCCTAGGACGGGCAGGCTCCATACGCGACGACCGCATTGATTGCCGATTCGGTGAGATCAATCGTGCGCCTGATCCCCAGTTGCAGGACATCTGCGACCTTTGACGGGAGGCTGGAGACCGGCGAGAGTAGATATCCGTCAATCTCGGGAACCTTCCTTTCGATCAGTCTTTCGAGCCCGTCGTGAATACGCATAGGAAGCTCTCGCTCGGCGTATGCACTCTGGATCGTCCCGGAAAATCGTTCCACGTCAGGAGTATAGTTTTGGCCTTCTTGCCCCGCATAACAGGCGCGGGAATATCCAGAACATCGGAACGCTGTCAGCGAAAACGATTCTCGACGCTCGGGCCGAAGCAGGATTTGAAAGCCAAGTTGAAAGCCAAACGAGCGGACTGGGGCAGAAAGGCGAACCCCGATGGACGCCACCTCCGCTCTTTTCCTAGAGAGGAAACGACCGAGCGATACGGGGTGGACACTTCCCTCTCGTTCTCTTAATCTGCGGGTTGGGGGTTCGATTCCCCCCCGGCTCACCACTCTTTCCGAAGCAATCTGAAGCTCCTCCGCCTCGTCTGGGGCGGAGTTCTCGCTGAGACGGGCGTGGCTTGCTCCAAGGATAATCTTCACGCGGGCTTCTTCATGGAGCTCGACTTCCGGTAGATCAGATCACCACATGGACTATCGCCTCGTTCTCGCCACCGCCAGTGACGAAGGCTGGCTGGAACAACTTCGCCGCAGTGTCTATCAGGAGCTCTTCGTCACCACGTTCGGTGCCTGGGACGAAGCGCGGCACCAACAGCACGCTGACGGATGCTGGAGTCGCGGGAACATCTTCCTGATTGAGGTCGAGAACCTGCACGTGGGCATGATCCAGCTCGTTGAAGACCCCCACGTGGTGGAAATCAGCGAGCTGCAAATCGCTCCGCCACATCAGAATCGTGGACTTGGGTCGCATCTGGTGCTCGACATCATCGGCAGGGCGCATGGCGACGGAAAGCCCGTGGTGCTGTGGGTAGGGCTGAAGAACGAGCGGGCCTATCGGCTCTACCTACGGCTCGGCTTCAGGCAGGTGAGCCAGACTGCCGCTCACCGCACAATGATCAATGAATCACCCTAGACGTGCAGTCGAACTCGGGCGAACTCGCCGTCTGACCGTTTAGCCCCAGAAGACGCGGTGGCCCCGCCGTTCGAGCGCCTCGGCCGTGGCCTTTTCGGCGGCCTCGGCGGCCTTCCGAGTCGAGAGCGGCGCGATCTGCACCATCAGGTCCCATCGCAGCCGCACGCCGAAGCGGTGCGCCTTGCCCGCGGCCAGTCTGCCCCCGGCTTTGTGCTGTTCGAACCGATGTTCGGGATCGTGAGCGGTCTGACCCACATACAGCGGCGCCAGCGCACACGGCGTCTCCGTGCAGTCCCTGGAGAGCTCGATCACGTAGATCGTATAGGTGCGGGAGGGAGCACGTCCCCTGGCTCGGACGCTCTTCGCCATTGCAGGAGTTCTCGGTCGAGTCAGGGCACGACCTTAGATCTCGAGGCTGCTCCGTGGACCAAGGTGCTGGAGCATGTTGCGGTCAGCCGTCGCCAGGCGCCAGCCGCGCAACTGGGCGTGCGCAGCCAGCAGACGGTCGAAGGGGTCGCGAGTCCAGCTGATGTTCGCCGCGTGCTGAAACCACGCCACCGACGGCGGCTCGTCGAGCACCCATCGTTGGTCGTGCGCCACCAACTCCATGAAGTCCGCCGACCATTTGAAGCGCCCGGCCTCTGTGAGCACCTGCAATTCGAGCAGCATGACCGGGGAAATGAACAGCTTCTTGCCCCCGCGCAGCAGGGCGGCCACTCTCGGCCGCCGCTGATCGATCAGGATGAACGCCTGCGTATCGAGAAGGATCACGCGCGCCGCCGGCGCCTGAACCGCAGCCCTGTGGACGTCAGGTCCCAGGTCCAGCCGTGTTCAAGCGCGGCTTCGTCAAGCACCTCGATCCGCGACTGCGGCGCCGTCTTCCTCCGCCTGGCTGGCGGCTCAACCGACAGGCGGTAACGCACGCCCTTCCGCTCGATGAACACCGGCTCACCCCGCTCAGCCTGATCCAGGGCTTCAGAGAACCGTTCCCGGACCACCGACGCGCTGTACTGCTTCATGACGAGATATTGTACATCGTACAACGCGAACACGCGGCGCCCGGACGCTCTTTCGCACCCGCCGCTGGCGCCGATGTAGCATGCGTACCACCGCACTCACATCAGACCCCGTGTCAGCCGCCACGCCTGCCCCGCATTCGCCTCCGTCTGGCCTGTCCGGCCTCCTCCGGCCGTACGCCGGCACCATTGCCGTGCTGGTGGCGATCACGGTCGTGGCCAACGCCCTCACCCTCGTGGTGCCGCGCCTGATCGCCAATGCCGTCGATGACTTTGGGCGGGGGCAGCTCGAACTGGCCACCGTGACGCGCGAGCTCCTGCTCGTGGCGCTCGGCGTTTTCGTCCTGACGGCGCTGCAGACGCTGGTGCAGGTCTACGCGTCCGAGCGCGTCGCCCGAGACCTGCGCACGCGCCTGACGGCCAAGATTGCAGCGCAGGATCACTTCTACGTCCAGAACGTCACCCCGGCGGCCCTCCTGACCTACCTGACGTCAGACATCGACGCGGTCAAGATGTTCGTCGCGCTGGCGATCGCGTCGCTGGTCGCCTCGGTGTGCCTGATCATCGGAGCCAGCGCGCTGCTGCTCTCGATCGACTGGGAACTCGGCCTGGCCGTCCTGGCCATGCTCCCCATCATCGGCGGCACCTTCTTCGTCGTCCTCCGCCGTGTCAGCAAGCTGTTCAAGAAGTCACAGGAAGCCATTGACTGGCTGAACAAGGTCATCAACGAGAGCATCCTCGGTGCGGCTCTCATTCGCCTGCTGCACTCGGAGCGCAGCGAGTACGACAAATTCATCGAGGCCAACACACGGGCGCGTGACATCAGCCTCGGCATCCTCCGACTGTTTGCCAGCCTGATCCCGGTGATCATGTTCGCCACCAACCTGGCGACCCTGACGATCCTCGTTCTCGGCGGCCGCTTCGTGATCCAAGGCGACATGTCGCTCGGCGATTTCACGGCGTTCAACAGCTATCTGGCACTCCTGATCTTCCCGGTCATCATGATCGGCTTCATGAGCAACGTGATGGCCCAGGCCAATGCCTCGTACCAGCGGGTGGCCACGGTCCTTGATGCCCCGGACCCGCCGAAAGGCGGCACGCTGCGGGCTGAACTGCGGGGCGACGTCGAGGTCAGCCACGTGTCAGTCACCCTCGATGGGAAGGCCGTGTTGAAGGACCTGTCGCTGACCGCGCCGGCCGGAACGCGCACGGCCGTGATCGGTCCAACCGCAGCCGGCAAGACGCAACTGCTCTACCTGCTGACCGGTCTCCTGCGTCCAGCCACAGGCACCGTGCTGTACGACGGACGCAATCTCGACGAATACGACGCCCAGTCGCTCCATCGCCAGGTGGGGTTCGTGTTCCAGGACAGCGTCATCTTCAACCTCACGCTGCGCGAGAATATCGCCTTCGACAAGGCGGTAACCGATGAGTCGCTGGAGAAGGCGATTGCCACTGCTGAATTGACCGACTTCATCAGCACACTGCCTGCCGGGCTCGACACGGTGGTCTCCGAGCGAGGCACGAGCCTGTCTGGCGGCCAGAAACAGCGGATTATGCTCGCCCGTGCCCTTGCACTCAATCCGCGCGTGCTGCTCCTCGACGACTTCACCGCGCGTGTGGACGTCAGCACCGAGAAGAAGATCCTCGACAACGTCCGACGCAACTACCCGGGCATCACTCTGTTGTCGGTGACGCAGCAGATTGCCGCAGTCGAAGACTACGACCAGATCGTGCTGCTGATGGAAGGCGAGGTGCTGGCCGCCGGCACGCACGCCAGACTGCTCGAGACCTCGCCTGAATACGTCCAGATCTATGACTCCCAGCGCAGCACCAGCCACTACGAACTACACGCTCGGTAAGACGCCGGCCTACGAGCACCAGCCGACGGTGGTCGCGTCGGTGCGTCGGCTCGCGCCGCTCATGGCCGACGAGCGCCAGCGCGTCACGATCGCCTTCGTGGCGGTCATTCTCACCTCCCTGGCGTCGCTGGTCGCGCCGCTGGTGATCAGCCGAACGGTCGACACCTTCATCCAGAACCGGGACTTCGCTGGTGTCGTCCGCCAGGCTGCACTCCTGCTCTCCATCTACCTGGTCAGCCTCGTCACCACCTACGTGCAGACGCAGAGCATGGGTCGCGTTGGCCGCAACGTCCTGTTCCGTGTCCGCAATGCGCTGTTCACCAGACTGCAGGAACTTCCGCTCGACTTCTTCAACCAGAACAAGGCCGGCGACCTGATCTCCCGGATCAACAACGACACCGACAAGCTGAATCAGTTCTTCGCGCAGGGCCTGGTGCAGCTGCTGGGGAGCCTGTTCCAGATGTCCGGCACGGCGATCTTTCTCGTCAGCCTCAATCCTCGCCTGGGAATCGCGGCGCTGCTGCCCGCTGTCGGCGTCGCCATCGTGACGCGAGCGGCGTCGCCATGGATTCGTCGCACCAATGTCCGCAGTCTGCAGTCGCTCGGTAGCATGAGCGGCGAGATTCAGGAGAGCCTGAGCCACTTCAAGGTCATCGTGGCGTTCAATCGCCGCGACTACTTCAGGGAGAAATTTGGCGCGGCCAACACGCACAACTTCTCCGCAGCCGTGGCCTCAGGAATTGCCAGTGGCATGTTCATCCCACTCTATGGACTGGCCTTCACGCTGGCCCAGATCATCGTCATGGCCTATGGGCTCACCCTCATCGCCACCAGCCAGCTGACGGTGGGGCTGCTGATCGCGTTCCTGCTCTACGTGAACAGTTTCTACATGCCCCTCAGACAGCTTGCGGCGGTCTGGGCCACATTCCAGCTTGCGCTGGCCGGGCTTGACCGGGTGTCGGCCGTGCTGGCGCTCGAATCAAACATGCCTGTCGTCCCGACGTCGGACGCACCACCCTCGGCTGAGGATGACGTGCTGACGTTTGATCATGTGTCGTTCGCGTATCCAGGCGGCACCGAGGTGCTGCACGACGCGACCTTCACCTTGAAGAAGGGACGGACCTACGCACTGGTCGGTCCGACCGGCGGCGGCAAGACGACCACGGCGTCGCTGATGGCGCGGCTGTACGACCCTGGGCAGGGTCGTGTCCTGCTCGACGGCCGCGACATCAGGTCGTGGGAGCCCGAAGCGCGCACGCAGCGGATCGGTTTCATCCTCCAGGAGCCGTTCCTGTTCACCGGAACCATCCGCGACAACCTGCTGTACGGCAATCGCCGCCATCAGCACCTGTCGAATGACCAGCTTCTGGCACTGCTGGAGGACAGGAAGCTCGACGCGCTGCTGCGCCGCTTCGAGTCCGGACTCGAGACGCCGGTGTCAGCCACCGGGGATGCGATCAGCCTCGGCCAGAAGCAGATCATTGCCTTCATGAGAGCCGTGCTGCGCGACCCGGAACTGCTGGTGCTCGACGAAGCCACAGCCAACATCGACACGGTGACGGAGGAACTGCTGGAGCAGATTCTCGAACGATTACCCTCGTCGACAACCAAGGTGATCATCGCGCATCGGCTCAATACCATCGCCAACGCAGACGAGATCTTCTTCATCAACGCCGGCGCGATCACGCCGGCCGGCTCAATGGATCACGCGCTCGAGCTGCTGATGCACGGGAAGAGGGAAAGCTAATCCTGACTGTGGCGGGCCATGACGGCCCAGTCCTTGTCGCCGTCGCCGCTCGCGATCGCTTTCTCCAGACTGGCATGCCACACCTGCGCACTCGGCAGCGTCACCCCGGCAGCAGCGGCAGCGGCGAGTGCCAGCTTCGCGTCCTTGAGGCCAATCCGGGCGGTCACACCGACCTGGCCGTAAGACTCGTCGGCGATGATGCGACCGTAAACGGTATAGGCGGGCGCGGCGAGGAACCCCTCGCTGAGGAAATCGTAGAACTGCTGTCGCCCCACGCTGTGGCGCTCGACCATGGCAAAGGCCTCACCCATGGCCTCGATCGCGCAGCCGAGCAGGAAGTTGTTCGCCACCTTGATCGCCGAGGCCGTCTTCGCACGGGAACCGGCGACGAAGACGCGCGTGCCCATGACGTTGAAGAGCGGCATGCATCGCGCGCGTGCCGGCTCTGGACCGCCGACCGCAATGCCAAGGTCTCCGCGGGCGGCAAAATCGGGACGTCCGAACACCGGGGCGGCGAGCAGCGTCTGCCCACGGTCAGCGTGGGCAGCCTCGAGCGCCTCGATCGCCGGGATGCCGTGCGTGCCCATGGCGACATGAATCGCACCGGTCGGCAGCGCGTCAATCAGGCCGTCGCTCACGACAGCGCTCAGGGCCTGGTCGTCGGTGACCATCGTGAGCACGACCTCGCATGACCTGACGGCCGCGGCAACCGAATCGCACGCGACCGCACCACATGCGGCCATTGCCTCACGCTGACCGGGCACCCTGTCGTAGACCGCGATCGGGAAACCAAGCGTGAGCAGCCGGCCAACCATGCCGCTGCCCATGCGTCCAAGGCCGATGAAGGCGACTCGCATGCCGACCTCCCGACTAGGTATGCGCCGGCTGCACAGCTGGCACGGCAACAGGAACGCTGAGCAGCTGGGAGCGGACCCAATCCAGCTCCATGCAGACGTAGTCAACGATGTCGCCAGTCTTCAGGTGGTCAGGAAGCACGTCCCACGTGTAGGTCTCGATCTCGAGCTGCGACGACAGCGGCGTGGCCTTGTGCACGGCCAGCGCCTGTTCTATCGCGAAGCGCGTGGTACGGATCGAGCCGCCCAGGTCTTCGAGAAACACCGGGACGTGGAAGTGGACGCGCCACTCGCGCGGCCCGGGGTTGGCGTCGAAGGCTGCGAAGGCGTCTTCCAGATTCAGGTAACGGTTCAGCGCACCGTCCTTCCGTTCGACCGTCTGGGTCAGGTAGACCGTGTCAGCAAACCGCCGCAACGTCTCGACCGACTCACGGGTGACCGAGGGCAGGTGCAGGGCGGAGGCCTCCTGCAGCTTCATGATTGGCACGCCGGCAGAGACCAGCTTGCCGAGCGACGCGGGAATGTCCTCGCATTCGATCGCCTGATGGCAGATGTCGAACACGACCCCGAGATGGCGACGAAGCGCGCCGTGCGCGTCTGACACCGCGATGCCGGCAAGGAGCGCAAGTCTGGAGGCCGCAGCACCGGTGTACAGGTGGTCGCGGAAGTAGTTCACCGCTTCGTCTGTGGTCTCGAGGAAGCAGTACGGCTCGGGTTCGAGCGCCAGCGACACCACTCTTCCAGTGCGCGCTTCGAGCCTGACCAGGTGGGCCACGACCCTCAACACGTGCTCCGTGAAGCTGTCGACCACGTCGGGACCGGTAACGCGCGGCTTGAACCCGAGCGGCGCCGTCTGGATGGAAGCGGCGCCACCTTCCGGTGCGATCTCGGCGAGGATGTCGGCGACGTTGATGGTGTAGGCCGTACGTTCTTCTGAGCGCCAGTCCGGCTCGTAGACCTGTTCCTTGACGCGCGTGCCCTTGAACGTGCCGTAGGGAAACGCGTTGGCAGTGTAGACGTAGAGATCGTTGTCTGCGAGGAACCCGGTGAGGCGGTCGCGGGCCGCGCGGTCAGAGACCAGCGTCTGGGCGGTGCGCGCAGACAGTCGTAACGACACGCCGAAAGGAGCGTTCGGAGATATCCGCGCCTTCACCCGCGGCAGGTAGGTGGTGATGCTCGTCCACAGCGCGTCCCAGGTGTCGCCCGGGTGCACCAGTGTCGAGTAGGTGAGGTGGCCGAGTCCGTTACCAAGATCCACAGTGTGCCTTTCTAGCTGACCTTCTCGGGAAGGCCCGAAGCGGCCGAACGAATCACCGCCTCGGTGACTGCCGCGCCGTGCACCATCTCATCAAGGGGAATGGGAAAAGCCGGCCCGCCTGCCGCGGCGACGGCAAAGGCTTCGAGGGCTGCGCGGGTGACGTCGTGCGCAGCCGCCTGCCAGATCTGCGCCTCACCCTTGATAGGCTGGAACTTGCAGGCGCTGAACAGCCTGGTCCGCCGCTCCTCTGAAGAGGCGCCAGCGACATGGGTCATGCCGTCGAGCCGTACCCAGCCCTTCGACCCGAAGACCTGGAAGCTGAACCCCGGACCGGTGGCCATCATCGTCCCCAGATAGCCCGTACTGCCGCTCTTCATGCGGAAGAGCATCGAGGTGGTGTCGTCCGTGTTCACGTGCACGACGCGGCGCGTGCTCTGGCAGAACACCTGTTCGATCGGACCGCACAGATCGATCATCCCGTCGATGGCATGGACCCCCAGCGGTGTGAGGCCGCCGCACGGCGTCTCGTCCCTGTCCGCGCGCCACTGGGAGGGTTGAAGGAACAGCGCATTCGGCACGGTCATCGTCGCCTCGGCGTGGAGAACCGTGCCCAGCTCCCCGGAGCGGATGCGGTCGCGAAGGCTGGTCATCTCCGGGTGAAACCGGCGGTTGTAGCCCAGTCCCAACGTGACGCCTGCGTGCGTGACCGCGTCCACCGCACGCTGGGCGTCGGCCTTCGTGAGCGCAAACGGCTTCTCGCAGAACACGTGCTTGCCAGCTCTGGCGCATTCCACGACCTGGTCAGCGTGCATCGAATGAGGCGTGGCCAGGATGATGGCATCCACGCCCTGGTCTTCGAGCAGCAGCTGCCAGTCGTCAACGAGCCGGATGTCGTGCTGTACCACGAACGTCTGCGCGGCCGGCGTGACCGTACGCGTCGCACCGGCCACGAACCTGATCGCATCGCCCGAGCCCTGGACAGCTTCAACCAGCGTCCGACCCCACCATCCCAGCCCCACGATTGCGGCGTTCAGCATGTATGTCCTGACTAGCCTTCGAGCGCCGCGCCTTTACCTTGCCACTCTGCCATGAAGCGGAAGACGTTCTCCGCCGGCGGTTGCGGCGCGAACGTCTCGAGCCAGCGCACGGGCTCGGTCCCGACGTTGGCGAACGAATGCACGCACCCCACCCCGGTCCAGACCACGTCGCCAGGGCCGAGCAGGCAGGTCTCTCCGTCGAGCACGGCCTGCACGTCCCCGCTGAGGATGAAGTAGCCCTCCTCGAAGGTGTGGTCATGCAGAGCGATGCTCACGCCGGGCTGATACTCAATCATCAGCATGCGATGGTGACGGGCGCCGAAGGCTTCGTCAATCAGCCACTTCAGGAAGACACCCGGCAGCGACGCCAGGCCCGCGCGCGCTTCGCCAGGAGGCGGAATCTGCCCGACATCGAAATGTCCGAGCAGGACGCCTTCGGGTGCCATGCCGTCGAACACCTCTCCGTGGCGGGGCGCCTCAGCACCCTTGACCACCCAGGTGTCACGCTCCCGCCCGGCGGGCTTGGGTTGAGGCATGGTGATCTGGAACCACCGGAGCGGGGTCGAGCCGGCATTGAACCAGGCGTGGACCGTGCCGAACTTGAGCGCACCGAAATCACCCGCGCGCAGACGGAACACGCGGTCACCGACACCCACGACCGCGTCACCCTCGAGGACGTAAAACCCCTCCTCGCAGGCGTGCATGTGGGGAGCAATGTCGCCGCCGGGGGCAAGGACGTTCAGGGTCAGGTGCGTGTGCGTCGCACCACTGCCTGCGCCGACAAGGACCGCCTGCGTATAGCCTCGGCTGAACGGCGCATAGGCGGCGGAAACGACGAGTGCGTGGGTGCTGGCTCTGCCGATGTAATGCATTGGTGTGGTGGATTCTGGATCCAGTAATCGCGTGGTAGTATATGCGGGTTTTCGGCCGAATGAACCCATCCATCGAGGCATCATGAGCGTGTCCAGTTCGACCGTTGCCGTCGCCACCACCAGCAGCCAGGCCCGAATCTGGCAACTGGTGCTCGGGACCGTCGCCATGATGGCCATCTCGAGCCCACAGTATGTGTGGGCGCTGTTCGTACCGGCTATTCGCGAAGGGCTTGGCGTCGCGCTCGCACCGCTGCAGACCACCATCGCGATTTTCAGTGTATGCATGTGCGGCCTCGGCCCGCTCCACGGGTACTTCGCACAGCGGTTCTCCGCCAGGACCTTCATCGCCGTCGGGGGCCTGCTGTCGGGGCTTGGCTGGATGCTGTCTGCTTACGTGACCAGCCTGCCCATGCTGTATCTGACCTACGGCCTCGTCACTGGCGTGGGGGTTGGCATGGTGTTCGTTGCGGTCAGCGACATCGCGGCCCAGTGGTTTCCCGACCGCCGCGGCTTCGCCGTCGGCATGGTCGCCGGCAGCTACGGGTTTGGCGCCGTCGTCACGACCTTTCCCATCGACGCGGCCATCAAGTCAGGCGGCTATCAGCACGCGCTGCTGTTGTACGGGGCAGTCCTCGCCGCGATTTGCATCGTCGCTGCGCTGGGCATGCGCAAGCGCACCCCCTCCGACATCGTGCCTCCGGCGCCCATCACCTCGTCCGCGTACAGCTACACACCAGGCGAGATGCTCCGTACGCCGGCCTACTGGCTGATTTTCGTCATGATGACCCTCGTGGGCACAGGCGGCCTGATGGTCATCTCACAGATCGCGGTGTTCGCGCGGAGCTTCGGCATTGGGCCCACTGTGCTCGTCATGGGCGTCTCCGCTCTCCCCCTGGCGCTGACCCTCGACCGCATCGCCAACGGATTTACGCGGCCACTGTTTGGCTGGATTTCCGATCACCTGGGTCGCGAGAACACGATGGGGCTGGCTTTCACGATGGAGGCCATTTCGATCGTGCTGCTGATGATGGTGGGCCAGAACCCCGCCCTGTTCGTCGTGCTGTCGGCCATCGTGTTCCTGGGTTGGGGCGAGATCTTCTCGCTGTTTCCAGCGACGCAGGCAGACATGTTCGGCCCCAGGCACCAGGCCACCAACCTCGGCTTCCTGCTGATGTCGATTGCGGTGGCGTCGGTGTTCGGTGGTCCACTGGCGTCGATGGTGTTTGAACGCACCGGCTCCTGGACGCCGGTCTTCCTGATCGTCAGCGGTCTCGACCTGGTGGCCGCGGCGCTGGCGATGTTCGTGTTGAAGCCCCTGCGTCGCAACTGGTCCGCTCGCCGCCCGCAGACGGCATGACAGCACGGTGTCTATCCCGGCCCTGAGCACACCGGCCGCCCCCGAGTCGGCCGAGGCGTGGTATCGCTCGATCACTCCGTACCAGTGGCGCGTCCTCGCCGCCGCCAAGGTCGGCTGGATGCTCGATGCCATGGACTTCATGCTCTACGCCATGGCCGTCGGGCAGCTCCGCACCTACTTCGGGTTCGACGATGCAACGGCGGGGCTTCTGGGCACGATCACGCTGGTGCTGTCGGGCGTCGGGGGACTGGTGTTCGGCTACGTGGCCGACCGTGCGGGCCGCACGCGGGCCCTGATGGCCACCATCCTCATCTTCTCGTTCGCCTCGGCGGGCGCAGCCACGTCGCAAAGCGTCATGCAGCTTCTGTTGTGGCGGGCGCTGCTCGGCCTGGGCATGGGCGGCGAGTGGGCCTCGGGCGCCGTGCTCGTGAGCGAAACGTGGCCGGCACGCCATCGCAACAAGGCCATCAGCATCATGCAGTCCGGCTGGGCCCTCGGCTACATCGCCGCAGCGTTGCTCGCCGCGGTGATTCTTGGCAACGCGTCGCTTGGCCCTGAGGCCTGGCGGCTGCTGTTTCTCGTAGGCGTGGTGCCTGCGCTCGCCGCGTTGTGGATTCGGCGTGGCGTCCACGAGCCACCCGCACGCGCGAACGTCGTTCGTTCAGCAGACGCGCCGAATCCATTTGCCGTCATCTTCGGCCGGCAGCTGATCGGTCGGACGCTGGGCGTCATCGTCCTGGGGTCGGCGGTGCAATTTGCCTACTGGGGCGTGTTCTTCTGGCTGCCCGCGTTCCTTGCCCGCCCCGTGGAGCAAGGTGGTGCCGGCATGGGCGTCGTCCGCTCACTCGGCTGGCTCATCCCGGTGCAAGTCGGCGCCTACTTCGGCTACCTGACGTTTGGCTTCCTCGCCGACCGCTTCGGCCGGAAGCGCACGTTTGTCGCCTTCATGCTGGCGGCCGCCGCACTGGTGCCGCTCTACGGACAGATGGCGCGGAACCCGACCACGCTGCTCGTGCTCGGCCCGGTGCTCGGCTACTTCGGGCACGGCTACTTCAGCATGTTCGGGAGCTTTGTCGCCGAGCTGTTTCCGGCCGCCGTCAGGGCGACCGGGCAAGGCACCAGCTACAACATCGGACGCATGGCTGGCGCGGTGGCGCCCTTTACCATTGGTGCGTTAGCCGGGCTGCCCGGCATCGGAATCGGGCTGGCGCTGGCCTTGACGTCAGCGTTCTTCCTGCTCGCCGCGGTATTAATCCAGTTCTTCCCTGATCGCAGCGGTCAGGAGCTGGATCCGGCCTAGTTGGCCGCGGTCGCGGCGCTCGCGACATTGGCGCGCTCGATCGCAGCACGCACAAACCCGGAGGTCAGCATGTCGGATACGAATCGATCGAGCAACGCCGTCTTGGCGCGGTTCCCACGGTCAACGACAATCGCCTGCCCGACGCTGAAGAAGCTGTCCGGGAGCACGCGCAGCCGCTCCCCTGACGCCGCCGCGGCGTCGAGCGACCGCTGCCGGTTGATCGCCAGCGCATCGACGCCATCTGCCAGGAGCAGCCGCTCGATGCCCGCCTGAGGCAGCACTTCGTCGAGAACCCGGATCCTCGCCATCTTCAGCTCCCGACTGACAAACAGCTGCTGTGACTGCCCGCGCACCGCCGCGACCACCACGTCTGGACGGTCCACCTCGGCGCTCGACTGCAGCGTCGAGTCAGCTCGCACCAGGTAACTGTTGAGCATCATCAGGAATGGTCGGCCAAAGTCCACCTCACGCGCCCGGTCCTCGTCGTAGGCGAGGAATCCGATGTCGGCGGCCCCGCTCGTGACAACAGCAGCCACGTCGGCAGCGTAGGGACGCGAGAGGATCGACGCGGGCACGCCCAGTGATCGCGCCAGCTCGCGGATCAGATCGGGCACGACGCCGCTGGCCGCGCCGGTCGCCGGGTCGATCCGACCCTGGACGGGATTACCACCAAGGAACACAGCGCGGAGCGTTCCCGTCGGCGCGAGGATTGCCGCTGGCGTCTGTGCCGTCGCAGGTACGACACCGACCAGCAGGATCAGAAGGACGAACTCTAGACCCCGCCGAAGCACAGGTACTTCACCTCCAGAAACTCGTCGAGGCCGTACTTGGATCCTTCTCGGCCAAGCCCGGACTCCTTCACGCCTCCAAACGGCGCCACTTCAGTCGAAATCAGGCCGGTGTTGATACCCACCATCCCGGCCTCGAGCGCCTCGGCCATGCGCCAGACACGGTTGATATCGCGACCGTAGAAGTAGGCGGCCAGACCGAATGGCGTGTCGTTGGCCATTGCGATGGCGTCGGCGTCGGTCGAAAATCGGAAGAGCGGCGCAACCGGACCGAAGGTTTCTTCCTGCGAGATGAGCATCGCCTGCGTCACGTCGCCAAGCACCGTGGGTTCAAAGAACCGTCCGCCGAGCGCTGAACGGCGACCGCCCATCAAGACCCTCGCGCCCTTCCCTACTGCGTCGCTGATGTGCTCCTCGACCTTGGCAACGGCTTTGTCGTCGATGAGCGGTCCCTGTGTGCTGGTGTCGTCGAGTCCATCGCCCACCTTCAGCTTCGCCACGGCCTGGCCGAGCTTCTCGGCGAAGGCGTCGTAGACGCGGTCCTGCACGTAGATCCGGTTGGCACACACGCACGTCTGCCCGGTGTTGCGATACTTCGAGGCGATGGCTCCCTCGACCGCCGCGTCGAGATCAGCATCGTCGAGCACGATGAACGGGGCGTTGCCGCCGAGCTCGAGCGACACCTTCTTGACCGTCGCGGAGCACTGCTCCATCAGGAGCTTGCCGACCTCGGTCGAACCGGTGAACGACAGCTTGCGAACCGTCGGATTGGACGTCAGCTCGTTGCCGACGTCTGAGGCAGAGCCAGTGATGACGTTGAAGACACCGGCAGGAATCCCGGCGCGCTCAGCAAGTTCCGCCAGCGCCAGCGCCGAGAACGGCGTCTGCGACGCCGGCTTCAGCACAACGGTGCAGCCGGCAGCCAGCGCCGGCCCCGCCTTGCGCGTAATCATCGCGAGCGGGAAGTTCCACGGCGTGATGCACGCGACGACGCCGATCGCCTGCTTGATGACGACGATCCGCTTGTCGGCCGCGTGACCCGGGATCGTGTCCCCATAGACGCGCTTGGCTTCCTCGCCGAACCACTCGAGGAATCCCGCGGCGTATGCCACCTCGCCGCGTGACTCGGTGATCGGCTTCCCCTGCTCCATCGTCATCAGGCGGGCGAGGTCCTCCTGATGCGCGAGCATCAACTCGTACCACCTGCGAAGGACGATGGCGCGCTGCCTGGCGGTTTTGGCGCGCCACGCCGGAAGCGCCCGGTCGGCCGCGTCAATCGCTGCACGCGTTTCCTGAGCACCGAACTTCGGCACCGTGCCGAGCACTCGACCGCTCGCCGGGTTGTCGACGTTGATCGTCGCCTTGCTCGACGCCTCGACCCAGGTGCCACCGACGTAGCACGCCTGACGGAAGAGCGCCGGGTCCTGCAGCGTAACGTCACTGAACGTCGGTCCGATCGACATGCTCTATGCCGGACGGGCGTTGACGTTCAGGCCACCGTCCATGACGATCTTGGCGCCGTTGTAGTAGCGACCGCAGTCTGACGCGATGAACGTCACGGTGTCGGCCACTTCGCTCATCTCTGCCCACCGGCCGTTCAAGATTCCCATCTTCTTGCAGAAACCGGCCAGCCACTCGTCCTTGGGCAGATTGGCCGCCTTGGCCATGTTCTCCGCCCACACCTGTCGTCCTTCTGTGCCGACCAGGCCAGGGATGACAGCGTTGACGGTGACATTCTGGCTGGCGAGATCATGGGCCAGATAGCTCGTCGCCTGATTCATTGCGGCGTTGTTCATGCCGTGCGTGAGCGCGGGCGCCCAGACCAGCATCGACGCGGTACCACTGATGTTGATGATGCGGCCGGTCCCATCGCTCGGGATCAGCGGGAGGAACGACTGCGTCACGCGAAGCGCGCCAACGATCTTGAGGTTCAAGTCGTCGATCCAGTCGGTGTCGGGCCACAGGATCTGACGATCCATCCGCCGCATCGGGTTGCCGGCGTTGTTGACGACGATGTTGACGTGACCGAACTTCGTCTTCACCGTGTCCGCCGCAGCCTTGACGGAATCGGCATTGGCGATGTCGGCGATCACCGGCAGCACCTCAACGCCGCTCTCGGCCCTGATGTCCTGCGCGGCCTTCTCGAGTTGCTCCTTACCGCGAGCCATCAGCGCGATGTTGACGCCCTGTGCCGCGAGCCCCCTCGCGATAGCCTTGCCAATGCCCTTGCTCGCCCCCGAAATGACGGCGACTCGCCCTTTCAGTCCCAGTTCCAGTGCCACAGTGCCTCCTGCGAGAGCGGTCTCTTATGAGAGCCAGGCCCCCGGTTCTTGAATCGCAGTCACAAGATCCCTCAGGAACGACGCCGCCCGTGCACCGTCCACCACGCGATGGTCGGACGACAGCGTCATCGTCATGTACGGTCGGACCGCCGGAGAGCCGTTCACAGCCACGACGCGGTCGGCGATGGCGCCGACGGCAAGAATCGCGGCTTGGGGTTGCACGATGATTGCCGTGAAGGCGTCAACGCCAAACATGCCCAGGTTGCTGATCGTGAACGTCGCCCCGGAAATGTCGGCCGGAGACAGGCGCCCGGCTCGTGCGCGCTCGGTCAGATCGCGTCGCGCTGTCGCGATCTCGCCAAGACTGGCGCGATCGGCGTTCCGGATCACCGCCGTGACCACCGCATCTTCAACGGCCATTGCCAGAGCGACGTGGACGTCGGCGTTTACCGCCACGCCGCCCTTCGCCCAGCTCGCATTCAATCGGGAGTGCGCACGAAGCGTACGGCCCACGGCCGCGACCAGGATGTCGGTGTGCGTCACCTTCACCTGATGTGAACGCTCGACGTCGGGCAGCGCCTTCGCACGCGCCGCATTCAACGCCGTGGCGTCGACGTCGCGCGAGACGAAGAAGTGCGGCACGGTCGTCCAGCTGGAGGTCGTCCGCTCGGCCATCAGGCGCCCGACCGTGCTGAGGGCTTCGGTCGCGCCAGCCGCCGCGGGAGCCGCCTTGGCGCCCGCGGCTGCGGACTGGACATCCTCCGTCAGGATTTCGCCCCCAGGACCTGAGCCCTTGAGGCTGGCGAGGTCGACACCGAGTTCGCCGGCGAGCCGGCGGGCTTTCGGGGAAACGCGGATGCCCTTGCCGGCGTCGGCGACCGGCGCAGGGGCCGACGCTGCGGACGCGGCGGCTGGCGCCGTATCGGTGCGACGACCGGTCTGGACGTGAGCGACGTCTTCCGGTGCAGGCACCGACTCGCCGGGCTTCAGCAGCCATGCGATTGTCTGGCCCACAGGAACAACGTCACCCACCCTGGCGGTGATGCCGGCCAGAACACCGTCGCCAGCGGCTTCCACTTCAACCACCGCCTTGTCGGTCTCGATCTCGATGAGCATGTCGCCTTTGGCCACCTGCTCGCCTTCCTGCTTCAACCACGAGACGAGCTTGCCCGTTTCCTGCGCCATCTCGAGCGCTGGCATGACCACGCTGATTGGCATCAGCGCGTCACCCCGGCATCTTCCTTGGCCGCTGCAGCGATCATCTGCACGACCTCGCGATTGAGCGGCGGTTCAGGATCGCGGATGGTCGGCAACGGCCCGCTGACCGAAATGAATGGCGCTCCTGCCACGAGCAGTTCTTCAGCCGGGAAGCGCGTGATGACCTCGTGTCCGGTCTCGGTGACCACGATTTCTTCTTCGATGCGCGCGGCACTCCATCCATCGGTGGACGGCCAGAAGGTTTCGAGTGCGAAGACCATGCCCGGCTTGATCTCGTGGGGATGGTCGAGTGACACCAGGCGGCTGATCATCGGCTTTTCCCAGATCGCCAGGCCGATGCCGTGGCCCATCTGGAGCGCAAACGCCGATTCCTCGTCCGGGAACCCGAACTCCTTGGCCTTGGGCCAGACCGCTGCGATCTCGGCGGTCGTCCTGCCCGGCCTGACGAGATCGATCGCCGCATCGAGATAGTCACGACACCGCTTGTACGACTCGACCAGCGGACGCGAGGCCGAACCCACGGCAAAGCACCGGTAGTAGCAGGTGCGATACCCCATGTAGGAGTGCAGCACGTCGTAGTAGACCGGGTCGCCCGGCCGAAGCATGCGATCCGAGAACACGTGGGGATGCGGGCTGCAGCGCTCGCCCGATATCGCATTCACGCCTTCGACGTACTCGGAGCCGAGGTCGTAGAGCCGCTTGGCGACGAGTCCGACCGCTTCGTTCTCGCGCATGCCCGGCTTCATCGCCTTGTAGAGGTCGTAGTAGGCAGCATCGACCATCGCCGCCGAGTGCGTGAGGAGCGAGATTTCGTCAACCGTCTTGATCTCGCGCGCGTCGGACAGCAGCTGCTGGCCATCGACGATCGTGATACCGAGCTTCTGAAGGGCGAAGAGAATCGGGGGCTCGACGACGTCGATGCCGAGCGGCTCCTTGTGGAGACCTCGCATTTCCAGCTCGACGAAGATCTTGCGAGCGACCTCCTCAGAACGGCCCATCTCCGGCGTCATCGCCCCGCGCATCAACGGGATACCCGGCCGCGAACGCTCACCGAGCCACGGGCAGTTCTGCTGGTGGTGCCGGGCGGCAGATCCGAAGTCCCACAGGATGGGCTCGTCGTTCTGGGGCAGGAGCGTGAAGCGGCTGATCTTGTCCTGCGCCCACGTGCCGATGTGCGTCGCCGTGATGTAGCGGACATTGTTCATGTCGAAGCAGAGCACGGCGCCCATCTCCGACTTGGCGAGCATGCCCTTCACGCGTGCGAGCCGCTCGCGTCGCAGGCGATCGAAGTCGATCCGCTGCTCCCAGTCCACGCCCATCGTTCCGTAGGTTTTCAGTGCCACGACTGCTCCTTCGACCTTGGCGGACCTGAAAGGTCCACCCTACGTTCCCGCCGCCTACCGCCTACCGACTACCTACTTCCGGCACATCTGCCGCGCCAGCTCGAACACGTCGCGCTCCGAGGGCACGGTGGTGTCTTCGAGCGACGGTGAGAACGGAATCGGCACGTGCGTCGCGCCGAGACGTCTCACCGGGCCGTCGAGATCGTAGAAGGCGCCTTCCTGCACCACCGACGCCAGCTCGCCGGTCACACCGTAGCGAAACGATCCCTCGTCGATGACGATGCACCGCGAGGTCTTCTTGACCGACTCGACCAGCGTCTTCTCATCGAGCGGCCACGTCGTCCGCGGGTCAACGACCTCGGCGTTCACGCCAATCTCTTCGAGCATCTTGGCCGCACCAAGTGCGACCTGCACCATGCTGCTCGTACCGATGAAGGTGATGTCGGTACCCGTGCGCTTGATGTCGGCGACGCCGAAGGGAATCGTGTAGTCGCCCTCCGGCACCGGTCCCTTGACCTTGGTGTAGCTGATCTTGTCTTCGAAGAAGATCACCGGGTTGTCGTCGCGGATGGCCGTCTTCATCAGGCCCTTGGCATCGGCCGGCGTCGACGGAATCACCACCTTGAGGCCAGGCACATGGCTCGGCCACGCGTGCAGGGACTGCGAGTGCTGTGCGGCCGAACGCCGGGTAGCGCCGAGCGTGCAGCGCACGACCATCGGCACCTTCCACTTGCCACCAGACATGTAGTGAATCTTGGCGGCCTGATTCACCACCTGGTCCATGATGAGCGTCAGGAAGTCACCGAACATGATGTCCACGACAGGACGCATGCCGGTCATCGCAGCGCCCACGCCGAGCCCCGTGAACCCGGGTTCGGAAATCGGCGTGTCGATCACGCGGGTCGTACCGAACTCCTCCACCATTCCCTTGAGGACCTTGAAGGTGGTCCCGGCCTCTGCCACATCCTCGCCGAGGAGGACGATGGTCGGGTCGCGGCGCATCTCTTCGGCGAGCGCCTCACGGATCGCTTCGCCGAACGACATTTCACGGGTGGCTGCAAGTGTCTCAGGCATAAACGTCTTCGTGGACCTTCGAGGGATCCGGATAAGGTGAAGCGAGCGCGAACTCGACGGCCGCATCCATCTCGGTCGTCAGTTCGGCGGTGATGCCAGCGAGCGCGGCGTCATCGGCGACGCCGTCGGCCAGCAGTGCCGTCGACAGCACTCTGAGCGGATCGCGTTCGCCTTTCCATGACGCTTCCTCCGTCTTGGGACGGTAGTACTCGCGAGCGATGTCGCCAACGTGGTGACCGTGATAGCGATAGGTCTTGCACTGCAGGAATGACGGTCCCTCGCCCGACCGGGCGCGCGCCACAGCGCGTGACGCCGCAGCGAATACCAGGCGTACGTCCTGACCGTCGAGTGTTTCCTGCGGAATGCCGAACGCCGTTGCGCGTGCGGAGACGTCGCCCGCGGTGGTCTCCGAGAAGTGCGTGTACTCGTTGTACATGTTGTTCTCGCAGACGTAAATCACGGGGAGCTTCCACAGACTGGCGAGGTTCATCACCTCATAGAGCAGCCCCTGACCCAGTGCGCCCTCGCCAAAGAAGCAGACCGCCACCTGTCCGGTCTTGAGGTGCTTGGCCGAGAACGCCGCTCCGGTCGCGATGCCCGCGCTGCCGCCGACGATGGCGTTGGCGCCGAGGTTGCCGGTCGCGGGGTCTGCAATGTGCATCGAGCCGCCCTTGCCTTTGCAGTAGCCGGCTTCCTTGCCGAGGAGCTCCGCAAACATCAGGCTCGGGGTGGCGCCTTTCGCCAGGCAGTGCCCGTGGCCGCGATGCGTGCTCGTGATGTAGTCGTCGCCGCGGAGGGCTTCGCAGACGCCCACGGCGACCGCCTCCTGCCCGATGTACAGATGGGCCAGGCCCGGCATCAGCGCGCGGGTGTAGAGATCGTTGACGCGCTCTTCGAAGAGGCGAATCGCCATCATCTTGCGATACATCTGCAACAGCTGGCTCATACCGTCACTCCCGATTCGTGCGCGAGCACCTTGAAGATCATCGCGAAGTCTTCCTCCGACAGCCCCATCCCGCGGGCGGCCGTCAGGTATTGATTGGCAATCGACGTGGTCGGCAGCGGCACGCCGAGTTCCTGCCCCATCTCGAGCGCCAGGGTCAGATCTTTCTGCATCATGAGCACGCTGAACCAGGCCTCGTCGGGTGGGTTGAGGACCATCGGCCCGCGATACTGCACCATGGGAGACGCGATGACGCTGTGGGTGAGGACATCCACAGCCACCTCGCGCGGGATGCCGCTCTTCTGCGCGAGGA
This sequence comes from Vicinamibacterales bacterium, assembly GCA_040081265.1. Taxonomy (GTDB): domain Bacteria; phylum Acidobacteriota; class Vicinamibacteria; order Vicinamibacterales; family UBA2999; genus JBEBGV01. The sequence goes on along the minus strand of JBEBGV010000067.1, from coordinate 2,037 downwards.
GGACGCCTTCTGAAAACGCGAGCATCTGGACAACCAGGCTCAGGTTGGTGGCGATCTTCATCGACAGGGCCAGCCCGTTGCCGCCGACATGCGTCACCTTGGGGCCGACGTCGTAGAGCAGGGGCTTGACCCGTTCAAACGTCTCGGGCATCCCGCCGACCATCACCGACAGCTTGCCCTGTTCGAGCGTGATGACGCTACCCGATACGGGCGCGTCGATCATGTCGGCGCCACGGGCCCGCACCTGCTCCGCGATCTCCCGGCTGAGGGCCGGGCTCACCGTGCTCATGTCGATGAGCACTTTCCCGGGACCAAGCCCGGCCAGCAGGCCGTCTGGACCGGATGCCACCGACCGCAGCGATTGCGAGTTGGTGACCATGCAGAAGACAACGTCGGCGCTCTCACAGACCTGACGCGGGGAGTCCGCCCAGGCCATTCCCTCGTCGATGAGCCACGAGGCCTTGGCCTTTGTCCTGTTGTAGCCGGTGACCTGGTGGCCGGCGGCCATGAGGCGCCTCGCCATCCGACCGCCCATGACCCCCAGACCGACGTATCCTACGTTCGCCATCACAACCTGTTATTGGATCCAGAATCCATAAAAAGCGAACACAGAGTATCGCATACCTATGTCCACCGAGTCACTGCCGGCGCCTCCCGGCGAGCGCCAGTCGCTGCTTGCGCGAGCAGGACTATCCCTCTCGCACTGGTTCGAACGCTGGTTCCCCGACGCCTTCTCCCTGGCCCTGGTCGCGACGCTCCTGGTCTTTGCGGCCAGCGCGTGGACCGACGGCTCGCTGGTGCGAAGTGCCCGATGGTTCGGACAAGGGTACTGGGACCTCGCCGTGTTCACGGTGCAGATGTGCATGATCATCGTGACCGGCTATGCCCTGGCCGCCGCGCCAGTGGTCTTTCGCACCATCGAGCGGATGGCGGCGGTGCCGCGCGACCCCCGCGTCGCCGTCGCGTTCGTGGCGCTCTTCTCCATGCTGGCGTCGCTTGTGTCCTGGAGTTTCAGCCTGGTCTTCAGCGCGCTGCTCGCGCGCGAGGTGGCACGACGGGTGAAGGGCGCTGACTACCGCGCGCTCGGGGCCGCGGCCTACCTCGGGGTGGGCAGCGTCTGGGCCCTCGGCCTCTCATCGTCGGCCGCGCTGATCATGGCCAGTCCCGCGTCACTCCCGGACTCGGTGAAGCAGATCAGCGGCATCATTCCACTGACCGACACGCTCGGACTCTGGCAAAGCTGGCTGGTGGCGTTCGTGCTGATCGTCGTCTCGGTCGCGATCGCGTTCGCATCGGCCCCGCGCGGCGCCGGCGTGAAAACGATGGACGACATGGGCATCACACCGCCCCGGGCGTTGACGGTCGCGACCCGTCCGACGCGTCCAGGCGAATGGCTGGAGCACAGCCCGATCCTGACGGTGATTGTCAGCGCCATGGGTATCGTGTATCTCGTCGGTGAAGTGTCTACGGGCGGCTGGCTGGCGCTCCTCAGTCTGAACACGTTCATCTTCGCGTTCGGAACGGTGGCCCTTCTGCTGCACTGGCGACCAGGCTCGTTCGTGGGCGCGATCACCGCAGCCGTCCCCTCGGTGGGAGGCGTGCTGATTCAATATCCCATCTACGCCGGCATCATCCGCATGATGACGGAATCGGGCCTGGCCACGCGGCTCGCCCACGCGTTTGTCGAGATCTCGACGCCGCAGTCGTTCCCGGTGCTCGTGGGTATCTACTCCGCCGCGCTCGGACTCTTTGTCCCCTCGGCCGGTGGCAAGTGGCTGATCGAAGCACCCTACGTCCTCGCTGCCGCGAAGGAACTCGGCGTGCACATGGGATGGGTGGTACAGACCTATAACGCCACCGAAGCGCTCGCCAACCTGATTCACCCGTTCTGGATGCTGCCGGTCATCGGCATCCTCGGCCTGTCGGCGCGCGACATCATCGGCTACTGCATGCTGCAGTTCATCATCCACGTGCCGCTGGTGATGTTTCTCGTGTGGGCGTTGAATTACACGTTGTAGTGGGTGGTGGGTGGTGGGT
>JBEBGV010000133.1:0-6659 GCA_040081265.1 Vicinamibacterales bacterium | reverse complement strand
GCGTGGATCGGTCGTAAGGTGCAGGCCTTTGCCGGCGCGCGCGAAATTGTGGAGGATTATAACCGCTTCGCCAAATCGAGCGATCGATTGCAATCACTCATTGTGCGTACGCTCCAGCTATGCACCGGCATCCTCGCACGGGATCCGAGGCAGGTTATGGTGCAGTTGCATGGGCGGCTGATTGGTGCGGCCGAAGCCGATGAGTTTGTTTCGCATGTGTTTGAGCATATTCCAGTCGGCGCGCTCCATGAGAGCTGTCCGGCGCTGACGCCGCCTGGGGCGCTGTTGGCTCGCTTCGAAATTGATGGTGCGGTCCTGTCGATCGCGGAACTACCGGAGGGCCGGCTGGCAGTCGGGAGTTGGGATGGTTCGATCAGAATTTGGGATGCCCTTCTTGGAAGAGAAGTCATCAGACTCGTTGGTCATACGAATGGGGTCACTTCGCTCTCCGTCTTGTCCGACGGAAAATTGGCGAGCGGATCGAACGATCATACAGTTCGAGTGTGGGATTGCTCGTTTGATCAGGAGGTTGGCAGACTGGAAGGACACGACGCAGGCGTTACAAGCCTTGTTGCGCTACCAAATGGACAAATCGCAAGCGGCTCCCGTGACAAAACCATCCGCTTGTGGAGCTTAGCCGACAGTCGTCAGACGGCATCGCTCATCGGGCACGAGGCCGAGGTAACCGCGCTCGCGGTATTGCCAGACGGACGATTGGCTAGCGCTTCGAAGGATAAAGCGATCCTCTTCTGGGACTTGGCCACGGGAAGGGTGACGACGCGCATTTTATGGAGTTCGGCTTACCGGGGCTACACTGACCATGACGTATCACTGGCAGTCTTGCGCGATGGTCGTCTGGTAAGCGCCTCAGGGGATTCAGGGCTTGCTGTTTGGGATACGAACTCTTGTCGAGAGGTCGCCAGCGCCGGGCGACCCTTCGATATGAGTGTGGAGTCAATTGCTGCCCTGTCTGATAACGGCCTGGCCTGCGGGCTCGGTTTGCGCGGCCCTGCCATCAATCTCTTATACTCCAATGGATATGGCGGGATGACAAATGATCGAGCCTTGGTTGGCCACACATCAATCGTCACTGCCCTCACTCAACTTTCAAACGGCAGATTGGCAAGCGGCAGCTTGAACGGACAGGTGCATGTTTGGGACCTGCCGCAACATGATGATATTCTCGTAAGCTTATCTGAAGCGCAAGCTGAACTAGGCCGCCGCCATCTTTTTGGTGACCGGCAGGCAGTGCGTAGGCCTCTGCTGATCAGCCGCGAAGAGCGGGCGAACGCGGTGCTTGATACAGGAACTCTCGGGGGAATGAGGGGTAAAGATGATGACGTTGACTCCCTGGCGCTGCTCCCGGACGGCCGCCTTGCGGTGGCCAGAGGCCGGGTAGAACTGGTCGACTTTGAACGCGGGAAGAGCTCGACGATTTATGAATTTGGCAGAGATCGTCCAACGACGATAGCCCCCCGAGGCGACAGAGAGCTTGTGTGCGGATTCGAGAATGGCAGCATTCGAATATGGGACTACATCGACGGAGAGATAACGCTGCAAACCGACGGACATTCGGGAGGTATTACCGCAATTGCCATCATGGATGGCGAGCGGATTGCCAGCGCATCTTACGATATGACAATAAAAATTTGGGACCTAAAGGATGGGAAAGCGATACAGTCGTTCGACATAGTGGGGGAAAAGATAAGTCATCCAATCTTCGACGTTGACGGTGGTACAACAAACTGTCTTGTGCAACTGGCTGATGGGCGCTTGGCGAGCGGGCATGATGATGGGCGCATTCGAATTTGGGGATCTGACTCAAGCACGCCTGAGACACTGCTTGGGCATGACGGTTCGATTGCTGTGCTGGCAGTATTGCCAACCGGCCGGTTGATGAGTGGTTCTCATGATGGACAAATCGTCCTCTGGAGCCCAAGTCACACAAGAATTGATGCTCATGTTCTGACGCACGACTCTGGGGTGACTGCCTTGGCGATTGTGGCCGACAACCGCTTGGTGAGCGCGACACGCGATCGCATGATAAGTCTCTGGGACGTCGATGCAGGAAATGTGGTCACAAGGCTTGAAATGGACGTAGAGGCACGTGCTCTTTCAACGAGTGGAGATGGCCAGATTGTTGCAGGCGACAGGCTTGGCAGAGTCCATCGGCTTTCGATCAAAGGGGTGGTGGGCTTGGCGCGGGGGAGTCGCTAACGGCCTCCGATTAACTCGTGGCGGAATGGCCGAAACCGGCGAAACCGAGCCGAATGGACCAGGTGGGCCGAAGCGTCCGGTCTTGAGCGAGGCCGTCAGTCGTAACAGTATGGCGAGCCGGGGAGGTCTGGCCCAAAGCGGCCGCTCGTCTAAACGCGCTCGCGTTGTGGTAGCCTATGTATTGTCGGAGCATGGAGCGAGCGATGATAGATCGTCCGAAACGCTATCGCGCGTTCATCAGCTACAGTCAGCAGGACAAGTCCGTTGCGAAACGCCTGCACCAAGCGCTGCAGCGCTGGCGTGCGCCTAAAGGCATCGATGCCACTCCCCTCGGTCCCGACCGTAAGCTTGGGCGCTTCTTCCGCGACGAGGAGGAAATGGGCTCCGCAGAGAGCCTTGGCGCCGCCCTTGAGGGCGCGATCGATGATAGCGAGCATTTAATAGTCGTCGCAACGCCCAACTCGGCACAATCGAGGTGGGTCGGCGCCGAAATCCGCCGCTTCAAGCGACGGCCGGGCGCAAAGGTCTTCGCCGTCATCGCGCGTGGAAGTCCGGGCTCAGGAGATCAAGGAACGGAATGCTTTCACCCCGCTCTCCGGGAGAAGATTGGCCCCGACGGAAACCCCACTGGCGAGGCAGACGAGCCCCTGGCCCCTAACCTTAAGAGCGAAAGTTTTTCAAAAATAGTCGCTCGCCTTGCATCGGGCTTCCTAGGCGTGAGCTTCGATACTCTTTGGGAGCACGAAAAACGCCGGAACGCGGCACGGCGCTGGCGAGCAATCGGGGGAGCGGCGTCGGTGTTGGTCGCCGTGATTGCGATTGCTGCATTCGGCATTCGAACTCGGCTAGACGCCGCTGCGCAATCATCGCGCGTGTTTGCGGACCTAGCCCGATCTTACGCGGATCGTGAAGACTTCGAAGCCGCCGCAAGGCACGCCATCGCCGGGGTAACCGCCGGCTTAGGTCTACCTGCATTTGGATTTGAGCCGTCAATGGCCGAGGCGCAGCTTCGTCGCGCTGCTGCCCAGATGCGTATCCGCAAAGTTCTGCGAGGGCATGCCGCCTTCATCACTGCGCTGGCGTTCTCCGACGACGCCCGACTCGTCGCATCGGGAAGCGGTGATCGAAGCGTGCGCGTATGGAGTATGACCACAGGCGAACAAGTCGGGATTCTGCGACTATCTGGCGAAGTATCGTCTATCGCATTCATTTCAAAGCTCCAGCTCTGGGCCATTGCGGCACACGACTCCGGCGGTGTGAGGATATGGGACGCAACCAAGCGCGCGATTGTCGAAACTCTAGCTACCTCAACAAATGGCATTCAGGTCGTGAGCACGTCGCCGGACGAATCGCTGCTGGCGGCATGGTCCGGGCAAGGGACCATCGAGGTCTTTGAGCTGCCCGAGCGCGGCGACCTTCAATACAATCCGCAATTTACCATCGAGACGACGTGCAGCGGCACACTTACCGCCGGGGCGATCTCCTCGACGCACCTTGCCGCGGGCTGTCGAGATGGTGGAGTGCTAGTGTACGATCTTCAAACTAGGGAACTGGCGTTCACGTACCGGCGTCAAACTGGTCGCATCACTTCAATCGCCTTCACAGCGGATGGAAGCGATCTCATATCGGCCTCGACCGACGGCAGTGTCCATTTTTTCCACGCGCGCGATCCACAGCCGTACGCTGTGGTGTCGTTCGATGCGTCAGTGAGTTCGATCGCGATTTCGAAAGACGGCGCCATTCTCGCAGCGGCGTGCGCCGACGGATGGACACGCGTTTGGGAAGTTGGCTCCGGCACTTTGATCGCGAGTGTCGTCGGCAACGGGGGAGAAACTACGGCCGCCGCCTTATCGCGGGACGGCGGAATTCTCGCGACGGGAACCTGGAATTTTGATGTGAACGTTTGGGATATGACCGTGGGGCGGCCAAACCGCGCGCTTGCAGTCCACGACTCGCCGGTCATGGCCCTATCCGCAGCCGCTGATGGCTCGTCAATTCTCAGCGCGGGGTTTGACGGATCCGTGGTCCGAACGCGCTTTGAGCCTGGTGCAAGAATGTCAGGAGCGAGAGTCGGAGGCGGTGGCGCCAAGCGTGTCGCGTTTGATCCGTTGGGGCGCTTCGCGGTTTTTGGCGCGGAAAGCGGCGAGGCGCTCCTGGTGGACTTGAGCAGCGGACATGCTGTGTCATGGCGCGCGCATGACGATCCTATCACGAGTGTCGCGGTTGCGCCCGATGCTTCGCTCATCGCTACCGCCTCCTCCGAAGGGATCGTGCGTATCTGGCGCCGGAACGATCACAGTTTGGTTGCGTCGTTTTCGGGCCCCGGGGTTGCCATAAACACCATAGCATTCTCACCCGACGCTCGGATGGTAGCCGCAGGAGCAGATGACCGCGTGGTGCGAATATGGGACCTCCTCACAAAGAGTGAGATCGCCAGAATCATCACTCAAGGCGCGGAATTGCGTTCGGTGGCGTTCTCGGCGGACGGAGAATCGCTGGCTTCTGCGTCGTTCGATGGAAAAGCCAACGTTTGGGATGTACGCACAAGCCGAGAGATCGCGGCTTTTTCTGTAGGGGCGGCCCCGATACTGTCGACTGCATTCTCCCGTGACGGCCGGTTCGTCCTTACCGGATCGGCTGATCGGACCGTGCGTTTGTGGGATGTTCGATCAAGCGCCGAACTCCTCCGCCTCAATGCAGGCTCACAGGTGACCACGGTCGCCTTTGGTCCGGGCGGCGACACAGTAGTGGCTGGAGACGTGCTTGGCGAAGTTAGGATATGGACACTTCCCGAAGCAGTGGTCTTGACACGCTCTGCTCTGGTTGATCGGGCTTGTGCACGTTTGGCGAGCGCGGGTGTCGCCACATTGCCGCCGAGCGAACTTGAGCGCATTCCGGCAACCGACGCCGCGCGGCGCATCAGGATCTGCGGGGAAAGGCAATAGAGCAGAACACGCGGCCTGGCCGCATTCTTCATTCTTCATTCTTCGCTCATTTGCTCAGTTCGTGCACGCCAAGTACTCGGCGGCATCCTAATCAGATGCGGGATCGTAGTCAGTCAAGGTCCAGGTCATGGAACGGTCGCCACCCACGTACTGCTCGAGCCTGACCAAGCCGACGCCGCGGCAGAACCACGTCTTTTCGAGAAGTGACATCGTTAGGCGCCCCCGGACATCTTGCATCGCCCCGGTGTCAGACAGGTTCGTACCTTCCACGGCGCGACTGAACTGCAGACAATCCTTGCCTGCCTGTCCTTCAATGTCGTGAACAATGTCGTCCAGCGCCATGCTTTCCAAAGAGCCTTGGAACTGAAGGCGCGTACCCAAGTTGTCCACGAAGTACGTTATTCGCTCGTTGTATCCTTGAGCTTCGAGATCGTATCCTGATGGCGGCTTCCAGCTAGAGAGTGCAGACTCCGCATCGTACGTAAGGATCTGGTGTACCTCGTATCGACCTGATCCCGGAATAGCCCAATAGAGGCCGGTCGCACCCTCGTATAATCCTAAATCATCCCTTGTCACTCTTAGCTTATAGCCTTCCGGGTATTCGTGCGGTCCTTGCTGGTCGGCCGCTTCGCCAAGCTGAAGCGTCAAGTAGAGTGGTCCCTCCAGCGGGTTGCCTGAGTACGGAAGCACCCCTCGGACTGCCACAATCAACTCGGCTCCAGACAACCTCGGCCACGCGACTTCCTCGGAGCGAACGACAAGATCAGGATCGTCAAGCGTTACGCGATAGGTCCAGGAGGATCCGACATTTCTTGGGAAAAACTCTGAGGGATGGCCGGTCACCTGACGAGCTCCGGTATCGGGCGCGCGCCCGCAGGCGCCTGCCGCCGACACCGCTGCGACAGCAATCAGCATGCGACGAAAGCCAGCCACGATCGAGTACCGGCAATCGGGAATGCCAGGACGAATCCAACAAGAGTCGCGGCGAGAAAGGCAAACGGCACGCTTCATAGCGACCTCCAGCGAAGCGCCTTGCTCACGGCGAGTTGCCTAGCCTTAGCCTAGCGCGTTGGCAGCGCGACACTAGTGTCCCGTCTCAGAAATAACTAGCCGGCGCTTCGCCGTCGTGATTCCCTTATCCCCGCATCTGATTCGGAGGGCGGCATGGCTGCGGCGGTCGAGGTTCTTCTGACGGACAATGACTCGCCCTCGCGTTGCCAGGCTGTGAACGCCTCGTCCAGAATGCAAGCGCTTTTCCGCGTGTCATGGGCACCACGATAGGAGCAGCGTGGCAAATCTGTCGCCGAAATTGCTGCTCGACCTCCGCGCCCGGCATCATCCAACCGACCGGGATCGGCGAAAAGCGTGAGGCTGTCCGGGAAGACGCGAATGGCGGGCTGAACCGCGCCGGGAATCTCGGAGGCATCCGGGTTTAAGTCACGCTGCCATAGCTCTTGGTTCCTGCGCTGCATAGTAGTTTGCTTCGGCCTCGGCTGG
>JBEBGV010000132.1:0-6787 GCA_040081265.1 Vicinamibacterales bacterium | reverse complement strand
CCCGCTGCCCTTGTGGTGACCGACGATCAGAACCGGCTCGCCCTTGTAGCGTGCGAATCCGGTGACGATGGCGTGGTCGTCGGCGAAGTGCCTGTCGCCGCTGACCTCGGTGAACTCGGTAAACAGGCGGTCAACATAGTCGAGCAGCGTCGGGCGGTTGGGGTGCCGCGCCACCAGCACCCGCTGCCAGGGCGTCAGCCGGCTGTAGATGTCGGCTCGGATGGAGACGATGCGTCGGTTCAGCCCGTCGATCTCGCGCTGCCGTTCGGGTGTCTGCGGCAGCATCGACAGCGCTTCGATCTCCTTGAGAAGGACAGCGACCGGTTCTTCGAACTCGAGTGTGTCAGCGGGCATGACGAAGCTTCCAGTAGTGGCCACGAACACCGATCAGCAGGGTCATCGGAGCGTCACCGACCCGGCGCCGCAGACGTGCTCGACGTCGGACACCAGGCCCTCTGACGGGCGGACCCGAATCTGGGCGTTCACATCGACCGTAATTCGAAACGTTCGAGCCTCTTCCTTGACCTCGATGGCGAATGCCACCGGTCGATCCCCCTTGTGCCTGGCGAAGATATCCCAGAGCTGCTCAAATGTCGCCCGGCCATGAGGCGGGGTGGTCAGCCGGATATTGACCCTTCTGGCCAGCCGTTCGCTGACGATGCTGAGGGGGTGAATCTCAGAGGCGATGATCCGGGATGATTCGTCGTCTCGCTCCCACTTGCCGGTGACGAAGACCATCTGGCTGTTCTCCGCCATCTGGCCGAACTGCCGAAACGCCTCCGGGAACACCACCGTCTCGATGCTGCCATCCGCATCGTCGAGCATGAAGACGCACATGCGCTCGCCCTTGGCCTTGGTGGTGAGCGAGCGAAGCCCGCTGACGATGCCGCCGATGGTGACGTCTTCGCCGCCCCGTCCCCGGCCACCAGGCTGGGACGCGGGCGGTGGCGCCTGCACGGCTACCGCCGCCACCGCCACCGTGACCAGGCCTTCTTCACCCTCCACCACGTCGGGCTCGGGCGCCTTCTTCACCGCCAGGTCGGTCGTCGTCCTGGCGCCAATCGCGCGCAGGTCTGCCGCGTAGCGGTCCATCGGATGGCCGCTGAGGTAGAGCCCCAGAGTGTCCTTTTCGAAGTTCAGACGCTCGATTTCGGTCCAGTGAGTGGCCTGCGGCAGCTGCGCCGCGGGCGCCCCCCCCATGCCATCAGAGTCGCCGCCAAACAGGTCAACTTGGCCGAGATCACGGTTGCGCTGTTGACGGGCCCCGTGCTCGGTCGCTGAGTCGATGCCGGCGAAGAGTCGCGCCCGCCACTCGGCGAGCCAGGCGCTTCGCAGGGTGACGTCGTCCACACCGTCGGGCGACGGTACGGGAATCAACGAGTCGCAGGCACCCGACTTCACCAGTGCTTCGAAGACACGCTTGTTGACGAGTCGAAGATCGAGGATGTCGCAGAGCGCGTGCAGCGACGGGATGCGCCCACCGAGTTCGGCCCTCGCGGCGAGGATGGCGTTGATGGCGCCCTCACCGAGGCCCTTAATTGCCGTGAGGCCGAAACGCACCGCCTCTCGGTCCTTGTCCACCGAGAAATTCAGCTGGCTGCGGTTGACGTCAGGGGGCAGTACCGCGATGCCGCGATCGCGACACTCGGCCATGTACACGGCCAGCTTGTCGGTGTTCTGTGCTTCGATCGTCAGCAGCGCCGCGGCAAAGTGCTTCGGGTAGTTGGCCTTCAGATAGCCGGTCTGATAGGCGAGGTAGGCGTAGGCCGTGGAGTGCGACTTGTTGAAGCCGTACCCCGCGAAGTGTTCCATCAGCTCGAAGATCTTCTCGGCCTTGGCCTCGTTGATCTGCTGCGCCCGGGCCCCCTCCATGAAGGCGGCGCGCTGCTTGGCCATGACCTTGGGGTCCTTCTTGCCCATGGCCTTGCGCAGGACGTCGGCTTGCCCCAGGGTGAAGTTGCCGAGCACCTGGGCGATGCGCATGACCTGTTCCTGGTATGCGATGACGCCGTAGGTGTCTGAGAGGATGGGCTCCAGCTGCGGCAATTCGTATTTGATGCGGGTACGGCCCTGTTTTCGAGCGACGAAGTCGTCCACCATGCCGGACTGAAGCGGGCCGGGACGGTAGAGCGCGTTCAGCGCGATCAGGTCTTCGAGCCGCTCGGGTCTGGCCTTGCGGAGCAGGTCCCGCATGCCCGAACTCTCGAACTGGAAGATGCCGTGGGCGGCTCCTTCGGCGAAGACCTTATACGTCTTCGCGTCATCCAGCGGGATCGCATCAATGTCCAGCTCGATACCTTCGGTACGCTTGATCTCCTTCAGACAATCCTGAATCAGGGTGAGCGTACTGAGACCCAGGAAGTCCATCTTCAGGAGGCCGACACGTTCGACCTCCTTCATGTTCCACTGCGTCGTGATTTCGTCGCGCTGACCCTTGTAGAGCGGCGCGTAGTCGGTAATCGGGCCTGGTGCGATGACGACACCGGCGGCATGAACCGAGGCGTGGCGGGACATCCCCTCGAGGCGCCGGCCGATGTCGAGGACTTCCTTGACCTTCGGGTCCCGCGCCGCCATGTCCTTGAGGACCGGATTCTCCGCCAGTGCCTTGTCGAGCGTCATGTCGAGCGCCGGCGGAATCTGTTTGGCGATTCGATCGACGTCGGCGTACGGCATGTCGAGGGCGCGACCGACGTCGCGGACCACGGCCTTGGCCTTCATCGTTCCGAACGTGATGATCTGGGCGACGTTCTCGCGGCCATATTTCCGCGTGACGTAGTCGATCACCTCACCGCGTCGACGCTCGCAGAAGTCGACGTCGATATCCGGCAGCGACACGCGCTCCGGGTTGAGGAAGCGCTCGAAGATGAGGTCGAAATCGATGGGATCCACGTCGGTGATCCGCATGCACCAGGCAATCAGCGAGCCGGCGGCCGAACCTCGGCCTGGCCCGACCGGAATGCCTTCTTCGCGCGCGTAGCGAATGAAGTCCCAGACGATGAGGAAGTACCCCTGGTACCCCATCTTCTTGATCATCGCGATCTCGTAATCGAGACGGCGGTCGTACTCGTCCAGGGTGTGTCGCAGGTGTCCCGCGGAAGCGAGCTGCTGGAGCCGGGGCAGGCGCTGGGCGAAGCCCTCGCGGGCGACGTGCTCGAAATACTGCTCGAGGGTAAACCCGTCCGGGACGCCGAACGACGGGAGATGGTTCTGCCCCGAGGGAATCGTGACATCACAACGATCGGCGATGCGCATCGTGTTGCGCAGCGCGTCGAGGTGATCCTTGAAGACCACCGCCATCTGGTCAGCGGTCTTGAGGAAGAACTGGTCGCCGGTGTACCGCAGTCGCTGCGCGTCGTTGACGCTCTTGCCCGTACCGATACACAGCAGGATGTCGTGCGGCTGCGAATCCCCCTGACGCAGGTAGTGCACGTCGTTGGTGGCCACGAGCGGGAGCCCCAGGTTGGCAGCCAGCGGCAGGATCCCGCGGTTGACGATCTTCTGTTCCTCGATGCCCTGGTACTGCATCTCGAGGAAGAAGTTCTCCTTGCCAAGAATGTCGCGCAGGCGCGCTGCTGCTTCGAGGGCCGGACGCGCCTGCTCCACTTTCAGCGCGCTCGCCACCTCACCCTTGAGACAGCTGCTCAGGCCGATCAGCCCCTTCGCGTGCTGCGCCAGCAGCTCCTTGTCGATGCGGGGCTTGTAGTAGAACCCTTCCGTATAGCCAGCCGAGACCAGCTTGATGAGGTTCTTGTATCCCTCATTGGTCTCGGCGAGCAGGACAAGGTGGTTCGTCTCGGTCTGCGACCCGCTCTTGTCGAATCGACTGCCCGCGGCGACGTAGACTTCACACCCGAGAATCGGCTTGATGCCGCGTTCGCGCGCGTGGTCGTGGAAGACGACCGACGAGAACATATTGCCGTGCTCGGTGACCGCGAGCGCTGGCATCTTGAGCTTGACGGCCTCGTCGAGCAGTTCATCGATGCGACAGGCACCGTCGAGCAGCGAGAACTCGGTGTGCAGGTGGAGATGGGTGAACGCGTTCACGCCCTATTCCCACTCGATGGTGGATGGCGGCTTCGACGAGATGTCGTACACGACCCGGTTGATGCCGCGGACCTCGTTGACAATCCGTGACGAGATGGCGGCCAGCAGATCGTGTGGCAGGCGTGCCCAGTCGGCCGTCATGCCGTCCATGCTTTCAACCGCCCTGATGGCCACCGTGTACTCATAGGTCCGGGCATCCCCCATGACCCCGACGCTCTGGACCGGAAGGAGCACGGCAAAACTCTGCCACAGCCGTTCATACCAGCCGGCCTTGCGGATTTCATCTGCCACAATCCGGTCGGCAAGCCGCAGGAGGTCAAGCCGTTCCCTCGTCAGCGCGCCCAGCAGTCGCACGGCCAGACCCGGCCCCGGGAACGGCTGCCGCACGACGAATTCACGATCCAGACCGAGGTCGTAACCGACACGGCGCACCTCGTCCTTGAAGAGGTCTCGAAGCGGCTCCACCAGCGCGAACTTCATGCGCTCCGGCAATCCCCCGACGTTGTGATGACTCTTGATGACCACCGCCGGCCCGAGTACCGAGGCCGATTCAATCACGTCCGGATACAAGGTGCCCTGGCCGAGGAACTCGAACTGGCCCAGCTCGCCCGCGCGTTTCTCGAACACGTCGATGAATGTCGCGCCGATGATCTTTCGCTTCTGCTCGGGGTCGGTGATACCGTCCAGCCTGGTCAGGAACAGATCCGTGGCGTCGACGAACTCAAGCGGGAGCTGCAGCTTCTCGGTAAAGCGTCGGCGGATCTGGTTGGCTTCGTCGTAGCGCAGCAGGCCGTTGTCCACGAAAATGCAGGTCAGTCGGTCTCCGATCGCCCGATGCATGAGCATCGCCGCCACGGTCGAATCGACGCCCCCTGAAAGACCGCAGACGACTTTTCCCTGCCCGACCTGTCTGCGGATCCGCTCGGTGGCCTCGTCGATGAACGACGCGATGGTCCAGTCGCCGGTACACCCGCACACGTCGTAGGCAAAATTCCGCAGGATCTCGAGGCCGTGGTCGGTGTGCACGACCTCCGGATGGAACAGCAGCGCATACAGACCCCGGTCGGGCGCCTGCATGCCGGCTATCGGCGCAGTCGCGCTGGTCGCGGCCACCGCGAACCCCGGCGGCACGGTAGCCACGTCGTCGCCATGGCTGGCCCATACTTTCAGCGTCTGCGGAATACCCGCGAACAGTCGCGGGGCCACCAGCCCATCAACGACGGTCACGAGAGCATGGCCGAACTCCCGCTGGCCAGAGCGGCGCACCTCGCCCCCGAGCATGTCCGTCATCAGCTGCATCCCATAGCAGATGCCGAGCACCGGCAGGCCCAGCTCGAACACGCCAGGAACACACTTGGGCGCGCCCTCGTCTGACACGCTCATCGGACCGCCCGACAGGATGATCCCGGCGGGCTGTCGCGCGCGGATCGCCTCGAGCGAGGCCGAGAACGGCACCACCTCCGAGTACACGGATATCTCGCGAAGGCGCCGAGCGATGAGCTGGGTGTACTGCGAGCCGAAGTCGAGAACGAGGATCGTCTGGTGTGACACGAGATACAGGCGCGATGAAGGACGAAGAGCGTGAGCTGAGGAACGCTATTATATCGTGGTGCCGCGACGCCGACCCCCACGATCTTGGGCTGTGATCGCTTCTGTCGCGCTCGCTGGCGTGACGATCTGGGGCCAGGGACCAAATCCCCGCCGCCAGGACAAAGATGCCACGGAGCTTCAGACCAGGCTCATGCCCGCTGAGCCCGCCTGGACGGTCACTCTGGATGCGGCGCCGAGCGCCGGTGGTGCGAACGACGGCGCATCCATCTACGTTCCGCTGCGTTCGGAAAAGGTCGTGGCACTGTCGCGGGTCGATGGCCGGGTGGTCTGGACTCGGGACGTCGAGTCCATGACCCGCCCTGTGGCCGGTGGAGGGCTCGTCTTCGTACTTGCGAGCGACGAACTCTTCGCGCTGGACTCCGCCACGGGTTCCGATCGATGGCGCGTCCCGTTTGATCACGACGCGAGCGCACGCATCTCCGTGTTCGGCGATCGAGTCGTGGGGTTCACTGACCGATCCACACTGGCGTCAATCATCTCGACGGAGGGCCGCGTGGCGTGGCGTCGGGAGCTGACCGCACCGTCCCCACACGCGGTTGTTGGCGATGCCAGCCGACTCTACGCCGCCCTCGATGACGGCGCGGTCGTGGCCGTCTCGGCATCAAACGGCGACGTGGTCTGGCAGCGGAAGCTGCCTGGCGCGCTGGCTCAGCCAGCCCTTGTCTCCAACCGGGTCATCGTCGGTAGCGACACAAACGAGGTCTTTGCCCTGGAGTCTGACACCGGAGCGATCGCGTGGCGATGGCGAGTCGGTGGAGACGTTGTCGGTGCGGCCGGTTCGCCGGAGACCGTGTTCATTGTCGCGCTCGACAATGTGCTGCGTGCGGTCGGCCAGTCAAACGGCAATCAGCGGTGGAAGAAGCCCCTGGCGAGCCGGCCAGCCAGCCCTCCCGAACTGTTTGGCGACCTGGTTGTGATCACCAGCGCCGCCCCGACGATCACCGCCTTCAACCGCGTGACTGGCGAGTCGGCCGGGACCTACGTCGCGCCAGCCGAGGTGGAAGGACCAGCACTGCTTGTTCCGGCGACTGGGCCGCTTGATGTCGTGATGGTCGTCATCACGCGCGACGGTCGAGTCGTGGGCCTTCGTCCCAAGCCCCCTGCTCCCCCACCCGCACCATCTGTCCCATCT
>JBEBGV010000131.1:0-6812 GCA_040081265.1 Vicinamibacterales bacterium | reverse complement strand
TGAGGAATCCGAGATCCACCGCATCGTCAATCAGTTGCGCATCCTGCCTGAGGACCTGCTGAAGCTGCGCATCCAGCACCGCACCTTCCTGCCCGGCGTCACGAAGAAGACTCCCGCCGAGAACGCCTAGGCGCCCCGTGAAGGGGCGCCCTACTCCCCTGCCTACTGCCAACTGTCTACTGTCTACTGTCTACTTACTCGTGAGCCGGCTCGTCCAGTTGAGGACGACGGTGATCGGGTCCGCGTTCGGGATTGGAGTCTGGGCCTGAGGCGCCAGCTGGACAGACAGCAGGAATCGTTGCCCGTCGGCGGATACGTCGTAGGGGCGGTTGCTCGGGCTTTGAAACGCAAACCGGTTCGCCGAATCGAAGAGCGGCGTTGTCGCGCCCGCGCGGAACTCACCATCGGTCTCAACGGCAACCGCGTTGACCCGATTGTCTCCACCTACGAAGTACAGTTCTTTGCCGTCTCTCCGCCACCGGGGTGCCTGGCCACGGTTGGTCGAGACCTGCCACTTGCCGCTGGACGCGTCCGGATAGGGCCGCACGAATACCTCGTAGCTGCCGGACTCGTTCGATGTGTACGCGACGAACCGTCCGTTGGGCGAGAACGCCCCTTGCGCTTCGTCGAAGGTGGACGCCAGATACGCCGTGGCCTTGGCATTCGGCGTCGTGGGCAATACCCACAGATCTCGATTCCCGCCCAGATTGCCGACACCCCCCCGGTCGAACATGATCGCGCCCGCAGCGGCAGACCAGTCGCGTGGTCTGAGCACAACACTCACTTCACCCGGCAGGAGTGACTCTTCGGCGCCGGCGCCATTCGACGGCTTTCTGAATAGTCCCGGGACGCCACCCCTATTGGCCTGATATGCAATGGCGGTCCCATCAGGAGACCACACACCAAATCCTTCAAACGTCGGCTCGGTTGTCAGGCGCGACCGGATGTTGCGGTCGATCTCGTACACCCAGATATCCGCGAGGTCGCCGCCGCGCGCTCCCTCGTGCGAGACGATGCGCGTCCCATCCGGAGACAGCGACACATTCGTGGTGTTCACGGTGGCCCCGAGTTGGTCCCCCCTCTTACCGGACCGATCGAACCACGCCAGTTCCCGCGTCGCACCGAGATCATCACGTCCGGCTGTGTTGCGGTAAATCAGGGAACCTTCGTCAGAGACGTGGAACGACGCCTGACCACTCCCCTCGACGTAGTTGACCTGCTCGACCAGCGGCACTGCCTCGCCTCGAAGGGCCAACGCATCTGGGTCGAAAGGCTGCGCCACCAGCGTCCCGTCGCGCATGAACACCACGTGGCCCGACGCGACGTATTGCACCTTGCCCTGCGACGGCATCAACCGTGTACGCTCCGGCGAGTCCAGCGACGCGACATAGACGACTCGCTTGTCCGGGTTTCCGCTCCAGGCGCTGTAGAAAAATCGCCGGCCATCGGGCAGAAACCACGGCGTGGCGAGGAACGTCTCTTCCTGCGCGGGGTCTGGCGCCGCGATCTCCACGGCCTCCCCCCCTGCCGCCGACACGCGGAAAAGCCGACCGGTGTTCGAGAAGACGATGACCCCGTCCCGGTTCCACGTGGCGCGTTGATAGTTGCCCTGAAGGATTGAGGTGAGTGTCTGCGGCCGTCCACCGGCCACCACAATCTTCTTGAGCTTGAGATCAGTCGTGCTGAACACGATTTCCCGACTGTCTGGAGACCAATCGGGGATGTTTGCGCTCTCCGTGCCTGGAAGGACCCGCGCTTCGAGCGTGTCGAGAGAACGCACCCACAGGCGCGGGCCAGCGCTGTCCTGGCTCGTATAGGCAATCATCCGGCCGTCAGGCGACATCGACATGAACGAGGACGTGCCCGCCGCCGGAATCTCGAACTGCACTTCGGGCGGCGCCACGGACGGCCTGACGTAGAGCGTCGCGGCCACGGACGCGACCACGGCGACGAGAGCCACTGCGCCAACCACGAGTGCGTGGCGAACGGTGAACGTGCGGCCCGCCGCAACGGGCACTGGCGTCGCCGGGACGGGCGCGTCCTTCTCGCTCGCCGCTTCGGTGAGTTCGAGCCGCGCGTCTGCGATGTCCCGCAGCCGTCGTCCGAGGTTCTTCTCGAGGCATCGCCGCAGGAGCCTCTTGAGCGCGGGCGGCGTGGTGGCCGGAAGGCCGTCCCACTTCGGCTCCTTCGTCAGCACGTGCGCGAGCGTCTCGGCGACGTCTTCACCCTCAAACGCACGGCGCCCGGTCAGCATCTCGAACAGCACGACGCCGAACGCCCAGATGTCGCTGCGCGCGTCGGCCGGCCGCCCCTTGGCCTGCTCCGGACTCATGTACGCGGCGGTGCCCAGAATCATCCCGGCGCCGGTCAGCAATGCGGGGGAGGTAATCGTTGGCGACTGGGAGTGCGTGGGGCGGACCTTCTCAGGTCCGCCCGGCGAACCCGGCAGGGTTCGCCCCACATCCTCGATAGCCTTCGCCAGTCCAAAATCGAGCACCTTCACCGTGCCGTCAGGACGCACCTTGATGTTGGCAGGCTTGAGATCGCGGTGCACGATGCCCTGGTCGTGCGCCGCCTCGAGCGCCTCGGCGATTTGCTGCGCGATCGGCAGCGCCTCCTCGAGGGGCAGACCGGGTCCGTGAGCCGCGGCGGCGATGCGCTCGGCCAGGGTGGGGCCGTCCACGTACTCCATGACGAGCGCCTTGACGCCGGCGACGTCCTCGAACCCGTGAATCTGCGCGATGTGGGGATGATTGAGTGCGGCGAGCGTGCGCGCCTCGCGCTCGAAGCGCGCGATGCGCTCGGGGTCGGCGGCGAGCCCCTCGGGCAGCACCTTCAGCGCGACGTCACGACCCAGTCGCGTGTCCCGCGCCCGATACACCTCCCCCATCCCGCCTTCGCCCACCTTGGCGGTGATCTCGTAGACGCCGATGCGCGTGCCAGAGCTGAGGCTCATGGGAAAGGCAGCCGGATTATAGAGCACCGTCCGCCGCGCTGGACAGCCTCGTAGTGGTCACTTAGACTGGTCACATGAAGATCGCTGCCGCGGAGTTCAAGGCCAGGTGCCTGTCGGTGCTGGACCGTGTGCACGAACGGGGTGAGTCGGTGACGATCACCAAGCGCGGCCGCGTCGTGGCGAAACTCGTGCCGGCTGGAGACATCGATGAGCAGCCCTGGCGTCGCCTGGCTGGCGCCGCGCGCTGGCACGGTGACCCGCTTGCGCCGGCGGTTGCGGAGTCGGAGGTCAAGGCGCTCCGGTGAAGGATGCCCCGCTCCTCGACACGCACGCCTGGGTATGGTGGATGGATCGAGATCGGCGACTCGGCAAGGCCACGATCGATGCCCTCGATGCCCTTCCATCCGACGCGCGACCACTCCTCAGCGACATCAGCCTGTGGGAGGTGGCGACACTCGTCGAGCGAGGGCGCCTGTCGTTCACCGTCCCGTTCGCCGAGTGGCTGGACGCGGCGGCGCATCCACGAAGTGTGCAGGTTGTTCCGATCTCTTCCGCGATTGCCGCCGAGATCGCTGCGCTTCCGCCATCGTTTCATCGTGACCCGGCCGACCGGGTGATTGTGGCCACGTGCCGCGTGCTCGGCGCTCCGATTGTGACGAAGGACCGTCTGATCACGCGGTCGCGTCTCGTCTCGCGCTGGAAGCCGTAGCGTCGAGCGTCTATGGCGTCGGCGCCAGGCGCTTCAGCTCTTCGAACCAGTTGAGAACCAGCGTCATGTGCCGCGTCGCGCCAACGGCGGCCACCTGTTCCTTGATCATCAGGAAGCGTCCGTCCGGCGCGACGTCCCATTGGTTGAATGTGAACGGAGATGCACGCCCGTAGTAGCGATCGTCGAACAGCCGCGCGGGTGCGTTCGCCCGCCAGACGTCGTCTGTCTGCAACACCGGCACGGCCATCACGTTGCCGTCGAGCCCACGATAGAAGAGTTCGCGCCCATCGGCGCGCCACTTGGGTTGCGTGCCGCCTGCCGTGGATACTTGCCGAAGACCCCCTTCCACGATCGGGAACGGCCGCACGAAGATCTCTGTTCGCCCCGGTGCTGTCGACTGGTACGCCAGCCATCGACCATCGGGCGACAGCGTGGCCTGGCGCTCGTCGAAGGGCGACTCGATGAGTGGGAGTGCTGCCATCACTCCTGATGCGCTCTGCGCCGACCGCGCCATCGCGTGGACGTCGAAGCGGGCGTTCGGGGGGCGCTGAGAGAAGAGGATGCGGGTGCCGTCGGTGGTCACCGCGCTCGCGTTCTGGTCGTGATCGGTCTGGGCGAGTCGCTCTGCGGTTCCGGTACCGTCGGCCTCCTGCTCGTAGAGGTTGAACACGTTTCCTCCGCGCCGCGAGGTGAACACGAGACGCTTGCCGTCTGGTGTCCATATTGGCGTAGCGTCGTCCTCCGGGTCGAAGGTGACGCGCGTGAGCGTTGATCCACGGACGTCCCAGACCCAGATATCCCGGTCGTCGTCGTCGCTGCGAACGGCCACTCGTGTGCCGTCCAGTGACACGCTGGGGTGCTCATACGCGCGCACGGGGGCAGGTAACGGCTGTTCCTGCCCCTGCCGGTCCACCCATACGAGCGACCGTGGCAAACCGCCGGCGCCTCCTGTCACGTAGACGAGCGTGCCAGTTGCAGACACCACCGCTTGGACCCCTCCAACTGGTGTCGTAGCCACCTGGTCGACCACGGGAACTGGCGTCCCCCTGACGGCGCGTGTTGCGAGGTCGAACGCTACGGCGCGCAGCCCGCCTCCGGCACCATACAAAAGGTGACCGGACGGAAGGTAGACGGCGTGGTGACCGCCGCGCAACACCACGGAGTGTGTCCCCGAGCGCCGGTCCAGAACAGCGATCTGTGCAGCCTCCCGGCCGCCCGTGGCTGCAGTGATCGTGAAGAGTACGGCCTCGCCGCCCGGAAGCGTCTCAGGCCAGATGTGGTCCCTCTCGCCGCGGGCGGCGTCGGGCTTTGTCAGCACCACGGGATCGCCCCCGGCGGCTGGCACTTCCAGCAGCCCCGTATCGAGATCATTCGACCCGAAGACGATCGCGCCGTCCTCGGTCCAGGTGGCCCCGCGAGGGTTCGCGCCAGGGATCGATCCGGTGATCGTCGCTGGCTGGCCACCGCCGATCGGCACCTTGCGAAGCGATCCAGCCTGGAAGTAGCCCACCCACGCGCCGTCGGGAGACACGAACGGCCCACGCGAGCCGGGACCGATCCCGGAGAGCGGCGCCGGCGCTAGCTGGTCCAGTGCCCGAACGAGCAATTGCCCGTTTCCCCGATAGATCACACGCCGACCGTCGGGAGTGATGGCAATATCACGGTCGTTGCCCTCCATCGTCAGCACCGACGCGCCCGCCGTTGGGATTTCCGTTCTCACGACGCCCGCAGGGGCGTCGCGTGTCGTCAGCCACGCGGCGCTGGCCAGCGCGGCGCCGAGCAGGAGCGCAGCCGCCGTCGGCAGCATCCGGCGCCAGAACGGAGCGCCAACTGCGAGGGACGAGGCCGGGCCGACGGCGGTGAGGGCGGAGTGGCCACGAAGGACGAAGAGCGCGCCCGCGATGTCGCCGAGTCGCGCCTTGCGGTCCTTGGCGAGGCACTGCTGCACGAGCAGACGGATGGGCGTCGGCGTGGTGGGTGGGAGCTTCGTCCAGTCGGGGTCGAGGCGCGCGACTGCACCGAGCACGTCCACCATGTCGTCGCCGGTGAACGCGCGCACGCCCGTCAGCATCTCGTAGAGCACGGCGCCGAAGGCCCAGACGTCGCTGCGCTTGTCCGCCGGTCGGCCCTTCGCCTGCTCGGGACTCATGTACGCGGCGGTGCCCAGGATCATGCCGGCGCCGGTGAGCAACGCTGGAGAGGTAATCGTTGGCGACTGCGAGAGAGGTACGTAGGCCGGGTCTCGCCCAGCGTGAGGAGATGCGGACCCGGCGTCCATCGCTTTCGCCAGCCCGAAATCGAGCACCTTCACCGTGCCGTCGGGACGCACCTTGATGTTGGCGGGCTTGAGATCGCGGTGGACGATGCCCTGGTCGTGCGCGGCCTCGAGCGCATCGGCGATCTGCTGCGCGATCGGCAGCGCCTCGTCCAACGGAACCGCGCCCCGCGCAATGCGGTCGGCGACGGTTTCGCCCTCCACCAGTTCCATGATCAGCGCATGCGTCCGCCCGGAGTCTTCGAGGCCGTAAATCTGCGCGATGTGCGGATGGTTGAGCGAGGCGAGCGTTCGCGCCTCGCGTTCGAAGCGTGCGAGACGGTCGGGGTCTGACGAAAATGCGTCCGGCAGGACCTTCAGCGCCACGTCACGACCAAGCTTGCCGTCGTGCGCACGGTACACCTCGCCCATGCCGCCCACGCCGAGCGTACCGGTCACTTCATACACGCCAAGACGGGTGCCGACGCTGAGGCTCACACTCTGCCGGCGCGATTATAGGGCTTTTGTAACTGAAGTGTGGGTCCAGCACCACGCGAACGCGTCCGGTCGCAGGCCCGGTTGGATCTGTCGCCGGATCAGCGGCGTAGAAGCCGCCGAAGTCACTCACCCACTCCGAGACGATGGAACCGGACCGCGCGCGCCATCTTGCGCGCTTCGCCTACCTGCTCGGACGCGTCGCCGTCGCCGACCGCGACGTCAGCGCCGCGGAAACGCAGACAATGGAGCGGCTGCTCGTTGAACACGGCGAGCTGACACCAGCGCAGGCGACGGTCGTCGTGGGTCTGGCACGCACGAGCAACCTGCTCTTCGGCGGCACCGCCGACTTCCAGGTCGCGCAGGACTTCGCCGAACACGCCACCTACGACGACAAG
>JBEBGV010000207.1:0-1766 GCA_040081265.1 Vicinamibacterales bacterium | reverse complement strand
CAGCTGCTCATTCGACGCGCGCGCATCGTCAAGGGAGCTAGGCAGAAGGTTCAGGCCGCGGTCGATGTTGTTGCGAGCACGTACCAGCCCGGTCAGCACTGGATCGTTTACTGCGACGACCAGAGTCAACTCACACAGGTTCGTGACGCGCTCATCGCGGCTGGATGTAGTGATGTGCTTGAGTACCACACAGCTATGGCCGGTGATGCTCGCCAAACCCTGGCCCTCTTCGAGCGTCGCGGGGGGATCGTTGTCTCAATCCGCTGTCTCGACGAAGGCGTGGACATCCCGGCAGTCTCCCATGCACTGATCCTCGCATCTTCGAAGAATCCTCGCGAGTACATCCAGCGACGTGGCCGTGTGCTCCGCAAGTCGCCCGGCAAGTTCGTCTCTCACATACACGACGTTCTCGTCACTCCCTTGTTCGATCCCGACGCGCCACCATCTACGGCCATTCTTGAAGGCGAGCTCGCTCGAGCGATCGAGTTTGGCGGCCACGCACTGAACCCAGGAGCCATCACCGATCTTCAGCGACTCGCGATCGAACACGGCATCGACTGGTCGCGCTTCGGCGGAATCGGTGTAGAGGACGACGAGAACGAATCATCGGGGACACATCATGACTAAACACGGGCAGCCTAGTGACGGCCAGTTCCAGTCTCTACTCGACACCATCGAACGCCTACGGAGAGAACACTTTCCGCATCTCGACGCTGGGTTGGTCCGTGAAGTCTTGAGTCTGCACTCAGATGCTGCCGCTACGCCGGTGGAACTCGCGCGGAGCGCAGAGCAGGCCGTCGAGACTCATCTCACGAAGGGCAGCTAACGATGCTTCAAATTCAAGCCCTTCATCTTGACGACTTCGGCCCCTTCAAGGGGCACCAGAAGCTCGCTTTCTCTGCCAACGACGGCGTCACGGTCATCTATGGCGAGAACATGCGTGGCAAGACGTCCCTGCTAAACGCGATTCGCTTCGCGTTTTTCGGCAAGGTGCTCGGTCGCGGCACCAAGGCCATGTCGCTGCACAAGGTAGGAAACTGGGAGCGGGCCGCCGAGGGCCACTTCGGATTCCAGATTGCTCTCGAGTTTACGGACGACGAACATACCTACAAGCTCACGCGGTCGTGCCGCCCGCGAGCAGGCGTCGGTACACCAACCGGCGATGATGACTACAACGTCGAATACTTCCTTGAACGTGACGGGGCCGTCCTTGGTCCACACCAGGCAGAAGCAGAACTGAAACGGATCCTTCCTGAACAGATTGCTCGATTCTTCCTGTTTGATGGAGAGCTCCTTCAGGAATACGAGGATTTGCTGAGCACTGAGACGGACATGGGCCGTCGCATCAGCGAGGCAATCGAGCGGATCCTTGGTGTGCCAGTTCTGACCTCCGCACGTGCCACTCTCTTGGGCCTGAAGGATAAGTCTGAGTATCGAGAGGCTCGAGCCGCACAAGGAGACCAGAAGACTCGCGAGTTTGGCAATCAGCTCGCCGATCTTCACGCTCAACGCGAAACACTTCAGAACGACCTGCAGCGTCTGGAAGCAGACCTTGAGGCGATGCGGTCCCAAAAGGCGTCATTGGAAGACGCAATGAAACGCAAGGACCGGGTTGCTGCGTTGCTGGATAAGCGCGATCATCTCGACCGCCTGTTGACGGAGATCGAAGTTCGGCGGTCCGTGAAAAAGTCGGACCTTCAGCAGGCGATGTCAGGTGCCTGGTGTGCGGTGCTTCGTGCGCCTATCCGGGAGGCCGCAACGACTCT